>NZ_JCAXEI010000011.1:0-168686 GCF_059758925.1 Pedobacter sp. GQ55
GCTCGCTGTTTCTCTTCCTCCGAAGCGGGATGCAAAAGTAGGAAAATTCAACCACCACCCAAACATTTATACACTTTTTATTGCAAAATATCCCTAACTCACTAAACCACAACCAGAAAAATTAACAAGACCTATTTAAAATACTTTAATCCGTACCTAAACATTATATAAACCGGAATACTTAAGGCTATCCATGAAACGATATGCCATACTCCTACTCCCATTATTGCCGATAACAAACCTATGATTGTTATCACTCCCAGTAAGATAGGGATACTCCATACTTTGAAAAACACGTTACTATTATTCTTCATTCTCTTGAACGGTTGATAAAGTGAGCGATTCGGCTTCTCCCATAAGCCTTTTAAGTTGGGCCGACTTCGCCTTGCGCCTGGCAAGCCAAAGGTAGATTCCGGAAATCAATACAATAATAGTAGCGATATCAAAGATCGCCCAAAGTATCTTCATAGGCATGCCTCCGTAATCGCCAAAATGAAATGGCTGGGAGATAAAGATTGTTTTCAGGTACCATGGCAGATCTCTTATGTCTGTCAGCTCCCCTGTTTTAGCATCTATTAGCGCCGGTTTAATAATTCTCGAAGTTAGCGGAGTGGTTCCAATCAAGTACACTGCGTAATGATACTTACTGGAGTAAAGTGTTCCCGGGTAGGCAACAAAAGAAACATCCATTCCAGGAGCTGCTGCTTTAGCTGTTTTAACAGCAGCATCCAGAGAACTTAAAGTTCCCGCTACCTTGGGCTTATCCTTATATCCCGCAACCATTTCGGCAAGTTGACTGGTTTTCCATTTGTCCAGGGCTGGGTCTACCAGCGTGTTAATCACACCTGTAAGCCCAACAACCGACGCCCAGGCAAGCGTTACAATTCCAAGCAGGTTATGCAAATCCAACCATCTTAATCTTGATGATTTTTCTGTTCTGATCATTCCGAAATCAAAGCGTTTCATAATTGGACCATATAATACTATACCCGAAACAATAGCAATAATAAAAAGCAAACCCATCAGACCAAGGAAAAGTTTACCGGGTATGCCTGCCAGCATTTCTACATGCAGGTAGTACATTACCAACATAAAATCCATTTCATTAGGTGGCGTGTCCATTACCTTACCACTATACTCATTCATCCTAAGGTAATGATCTCCTTCAATTGGCGCCTCACTTGAATCGGCCACAACAACAAACATTTCACCAGGATGCTCTTTTACATCCCATGACACATACTTTATTGCCTTTACAGGTACGTGTTTTAGGGCCTCATCCAGTACAACATCTTTCGACAATTCTGGAGTTCCGGGAGCAATAGCAGGCATTTCTACTTCTTTGCCTAGCAGGTGATCAATTTCCTCGTAAAATATAAGAGGCAAACCAGTCAGGCATAGCATGAGCAAAAAAACCGTACAAATAAGACTGGTCCATTTATGAACTTCAAACCATTTTTTTATTGTCTTAGCTTTCATAAGTTAAAATTTATAAGCAAAACTTGCGGCAAAGTTCCTTGTTTTCTGCGGGTTAACAGACCAGTAACCAATATAATAGTCTTCATTGGTCAGGTTGTTCATATTAAAGGTAAATCTGTATTTGTCTGAGTTGTAAAACAAACTTGCATTTAATAAGGTATAGCTTGGCAATTCAAAAACTCCTGTTACGCTATTATCTATTACCTTATATACACCAGCATAGTTCCCGCCTAATCCGAAACCAAAATCTTTCAATTTGCCAGATCCGATTTTATAGGTCGCCCATAAATTGGCCAGATCCTGAGGGCCCTGACCACCTGGTGCTCTTCCTACTTCGTTGTAAAAATCATTTGGTATTCCTGTATTACCTTTAAGCACTTTAATTCTACTGTGGCTAACTCCTGCAATGATATTAAAACCAGGAAAAGGGTTTGCACTTAAATCCAAATCAAAACCCTTGCTTCCGGTCTTTCCACCTTGCACGGAAGAAGTTGGTGTATCATAAACCCTGTTTGCAACTCTGATATCATAGACAGAGAAAGTGGCAAACAACTTATCAGAAAACAGGTTGGCTTTTACCCCAACTTCCCATTGATTAGCTTGTTCTGGCTTAAATGATTTAACGCCCTGACTTACATTATTTTCATCAAATACTTCACGTGGGTTTACATTAAAAAATGCATTCATGTAATTTGCGAAAATAGATACCTTGTCAAGAACCGGCTGATAAACCACCCCGAATTTAGGGGACAGCGCCAACTGGTCGTAATCATCTTCAGGATCTTTAAGATCTCCTTTAGAATCAAAATAATCCATTCTTAAGCTGGCCATCACACTTAGTGAAGGAGTAAAATTAAGCACATTTGACACATAAGCACTGGAGATGCTGTTCTTTTTATTGGTACGGCTACCTATTTGTTCTGCTAATGCATTATCAACCAATGACTTGCTCAAATATATAGGTTCATCAATTGGCTCTAAATCAGGACCTACTTTTATTTCACTCTCTTGAGGTGATATTTTTCTAATTGCTACCCACCCAGATCCATTGTCAATCACATTGCGGCTATAATAGTCCAATCCTATTAAAATACGGTTTCTAACACTACCTATTTTAAAATCGCCATTAAAATTCTGCTGAATATCGGTAGTATTGGTAGTTTGTTGTTCATTGTGGAAATACTGATCAAAGTAGTTGTCTCTAACTCCATCATCCCATATATAAGTATAGTAGCCATCGGATTTTACGTTACCCCTTGAAATAACAGTTTGTGAAGTCCATTGATCAGAAATCTTATAAAGCATCTGACCTTGCAGGTTATATCTTGGATTTTTTATGGTCAGGTCATTGTTCGTGAAAGACAAGCTCCTATTCAAGTTCAGTTCTTTAATATTTTTGAAAATTAGCGGAGCATCCCTGTTGGTATTAAAAAATACTGGTGCTACAGCCCTTTCTTCCTGCAAAATTTCTGTCAATACCTGAAAGGAAAGCTTATCATTTACCTCATAAGCCAAACTAGGAGCTACGTAGAAAGACTTTTTAAATCCAGCATCCTGGAAACTGTTTTCTGTATGATAAGCCGTATTAATACGCATTGCAATCTTTTCAGTTTTGCTTAAGGGCATGTTTACGTCTGCTGTTACCCTGTTCAATCCAAAGCTACCTAGGTTGTAGGCCACCTCACCGCCAAACTCATAATAAGGTTTTTTAGTAATGGTATTGATAATCCCTCCATAGCCATAGAAGCTTGCTCCAAACAATGTGCCTGAAGGTCCTTTCATCACCTGTATCTCTTCAACACTAGCCGGATCTAGATTTCCGCTGGTCAGGCCCGGTAATCCGTTGATCAGACTTGGCTGTGCTTCAAAACCACGGAGCGCAAAATAAGAAGCCCCATCGCCGCCTCTCCCTGTAGATTCCCACGTTCTTGAAATTCCCGGAATGTTCCTCATCGCATCGTCATAGTTGCTAATGGCCTGCTGTTTTAATATTTCAGAAGAAACAGAGCTATATACCTGTGGATTCTCCAGGTTTTTTAAAGGCATCTTGGCAACCGCAGCAGTTACTTTGTTTGTATTTCTGGAAGAAATAATTACCTCCTGTAATTGATCGGAATTTTCACTCAGTACAAAATCAACATATACCGTTTCTCCTGACTTTACTTCTAGAGCCTGTTCTTGTTTTGCCAGACCAATAAATGTTGCAGTCAGAATATATTTGCCTGTTTTAATATTCTTTAGCTGATACGCTCCTTTTTTATCCGTTAAGGCTGTCTTTCCTGTTCCTTTAATGTTTATGGTTACAAGTTCCGCTGGTTTCCCATCGGAGGTCTTTACTGAACCATCAATATTTCCCGTCTGCGCAAATGACAGACTTACAGAAAATAAGAGTAAAATAATACAATTGGTAAAAATTCTAATCATGTTAAAGTTTGTTTGATCGCACAAACCTACTATTTAAAATAATTCTAAACAATATTATTTAAAACTATTCTAAACAATAACCTTAAGCACTACTGTTCACGTATTTAAAGTGTACAGCGATAAGTTTAAGTGATCTTTAAATGAGATGCTATGTGGAGTCATCCAAGTATAGCGGACCGATGCCGTATTAGCTTCTGACTAAATCCTTATTGAAAAAATAGAGACAAAAAAAAGACGACATCTGGAGCAACGTCGCCTTTAATTAAGAAATAAATTTCTTGTACCCTGGAAGGGATTCGAACCCCTGACCCACGGTTTAGAAAACCGTTGCTCTATCCAACTGAGCTACCAAGGCCTTTCCCCTTAAGGAGCGCCAAAGATATAAAAACATGCGAATAAGCGCAAATCTATTTTGATAATTTTCTAAAAAAACCGGATTAAAAAAATATAAGCAAGATTACCAGTCACTTAACAAATAGCCTAAATAGAGGTATTTTACTTTCCATTACTCTACCTCAACCATCACTAGTTCAAAATAAGTTAGCAATCCAGAAACTTCAAATTTTGTAAGCTTTAAAATAAGGCATAGATGTTGTATATCCAAAGTAATACAAACAAGAAAAAGTGCGTTTCATCTAACAACCAAGTCAAAAACCTTCATCTCAAACAAATCCTGTAGCAATACTATTTATTTGCAAGCAGAAAACGGGGAAGTTTTGCTACGATTAGAGGATTGCAAAATAAACCTATACAAATAACCAAATAGTAACAAACTTTAAATCTACTACTACCGACCTATGGATAATGAGGCTCATAATTTGCAATCGCTGGTTGAAGCACTTGATGATGTAATTCTGGAATTAACCGAACAAGCAGTAATTAAGCGGGTTTGGACAAAAGATAAATCTAAATTGTTCATGCCACCCGAATTCTTTATCAACAAGAGTATCCCGGAAGTTTTTGGTGAGTTTGGAGATATCTTTATTGACTGCATAATCAGACTACTTAGTACTGGAGAAAGACAACAATGCATCTATCCTGATTTTGATCCAGCTAAGCCACTATGGTATTGTGCTAAGTTTCAAAAAATTGATTCAATTAATACTGATGTCAGGATAATATGCATCATAGAGGATATTACAGCTAAAAAAGAGATGACTGATCAGCTTGAGAAGAATAGCCTAGAGCTCAAACGAATCAACAACTTGCTAGAAATAGGCCATCAAATTTCAAAAATGGGTGGATGGGAATATGACACGATAAGTAAAGAAGTCTTTTTAACGAATCAGATCTATGAAATTAATGAATCAGATCAGCATATTGTAATCAACAGTATCAATGTCCCACAATCATTTGACAAAGAGAATAAAACAAAATTATTAAGGGCACTGAAAAATTCGCTTAACCAAAATATTGCCTTCGATATAGAACTAGAGCTCATAACAGCTAAAAGGAATAAAAAATGGGTAAGGATCTCAGGTGTCCCAATAATGGAGAACAACAATGTTCGATTATTCAGGGGAATATTGAAGGATATTACGGACATTAAAAACAACCAACTGGAGCTTATTGAGGCCAAAAATCTTGCCGAACAAATTGCCAGAAAAAGGACAGAAACACTTTCCATTATGAGCCATGAGATTCGGACTCCTTTAAATGCAATTATTGGCATAAGCAATCTTCTGGATCAGGCCACATCTTCAGACAAGGATATAAAAGAATATGTTGATCATTTAAGGTACTCTTCTAATCATTTGCTGGGTCTTATAAACGATATATTAGATCTGGAAAAGATTGAAAGTAAAAAGATGCAATTAAATGAAGCTCCGACAAACCTCACTTCACTTATTAACAATGTTTACAAGCAATTTCTACCATTTGCTAAAAGTAAAAGCCTTGCACTAAACTTCCATCATGATTACAAAACACCTGAATCCTTGATGATTGATGGCCTTAGGCTAACAAGGATCTTAAATAACCTATTGGCTAATGCCATTAAATTTACCGAAAAAGGAGAGGTTAGCATCACCCTAAAAACGCTGGTAGATCAAGACGATCATGCGTCTATCCTCTTTAAAATCACCGATACCGGCATTGGAATTCCTGAACATCTGCATAATCTGGTTTTCGACAAGTTTCATCAGGTCCATCAAGATTCCCACAGGCAACAAGAAGGAAGCGGATTAGGACTTAACATTACCAAAGGTTTGGTCCGGCTTTTCAATAGCGAAATTCGGTTAATAAGTAAACCTGCCGTAGGATCAATATTCGAGTTTCAAATTGACTTCAAAAAGGCCTTACCCATACAAACGAAAAACAAATCAAACGCATTCGAATTTGATTCTCTTACCCTCCCCGATTTTAAATTACTGATTGTTGACGATAATGCTACTAATTTACTCGTCGCCACCCGCCAACTAAGTCGTTTTGGGATCAATGCTGATAAAGCTGACAATGGTTATACTGCTATAGAAGTTCTAAAAAAAGAAAAGTTTGATGTTGTTCTTGTAGATTTGCACATGCCAGGCATGGATGGTTATCAGCTATCTAAATACATACAAGAAACCTATCCGGAAATCAAAATAATCATTTTTACTGCTGACGTGCTTGAAGAGGTGAGACTTAGACTTAAAGAAATGGGCATTCTCTATATTCTCTCTAAACCATTTAAACCAAAGGAAATGTTTGAACTCTTTTTAGAAGTTCTTGAGGTAAAATAATTCATAACTTTATGCCCCATGAGAGTACTTCTATTAGGGTTTGCACTGTTTTTATTCAGTGGCCCATCGTTTTCACAAATAAACACCAAAGCCACTGAAGCTGTTGTTACTTATGGGTTCCGAAATAACGGAAAAGAATCAAAAGCTGAACAAAAAATGTTCATTAAAGGCAACCAGATACATCTGGTACCTCAGGGTCATCAAACCGAACAACAGTATCTGCAAATTGCTCAAAAAGCCAGTTATCAGATACAAAACAACAATGCTATAGCATACACACTTAAAAAGCCTTTTTCTGAATATGTAAAAGCAGAATTACTTCCGGGAATAGACACTATATTAGGCATTCCCTGTAAAAAGGCTAAAGTCTTTGTTCGTTCCAACACCATTGAAGTATGGTATACAAACGACCTTAAAATTAAAGGAACGCCAAGTATTTCAATTGCTCCCGGATTAGGTTTGGTTCTTAAAACCATTCGTAATGGCAATTCCGAAACCTTTGCAAAAAATATCGACTACCGTACAGTAACATCCGAAGAGCTTGCCTGGCCAAAGAGCTGGGGTACCATATTAGATGAACCAGCATATCAGCGACAAGTAATCGAAAGCCGCTATACTACGCTCACCATTTTCAATAACGAGCAGATTAGTTTTGGCAATAAAACAGAAAATCCTGCCGGAGAACAATCTAATGTTACTTACCATTTTTCTGGTGGAACAGTTATTCTTAAGAAAGTAAAGTTACCGGCAACAAAAGCTGGTCAACAATTATTTATTGAATTAGCACAACATTCTAACGGAGATGCATATGACCGTACAGGCTCTGTATTTATGATCCCTACCGACAAATCCATTTCTTATCTTAATGCTTTGCAAAGTGGCATTCAGGCACTTCCTGTTTATTCAGCCAGAAACGGAAAGAAATATCAGGGAGTTACAGCTACCGACAACTATTTACCCCCTCTTGAGTTAATGCGTTTTTTCACCTCTTTTGGCGTAAATCATTTTAATGCCCAGGCAAAAATTAAAGGATATAACTGGGCCGATTCAGTTGTCTACAAACAAGATATAACCTCGTTATTATCGCGTTTACAAGGAGAGGTATGGGTAGGCCTATTTATAGGAAACTATGATAAAGGCGGACATAAGGCTAGTCTTTACTTCAAATACTATCCGGGTTATGAAGGCGAAAGCCAAAAAGAGGAAAAGAAATGGTTAATGCCTGCCTTTAACACAACCAATTTAATGGAAATGTCAGGACAAGAATACGGCACAATGTTCGATCAGGATTCTCTTACTGTAACTGTGGATATCCCGCAGGGTGTAAAAAACCTAAAAATGAGATACCTTACAACCGGTCACGGTGGCTGGGGTAGCGGAGATGAATTTGTACCAAAGCAAAACGAAATCTTTGTAGATGGCAAAAGAGTATATCACTTTATTCCATGGCGAGAAGATTGTGCAACATACAGATATTTAAACCCTGCTTCCGGCAACTTTGGGAATGGTTTGTCCTCTTCGGATCTTAGCCGTTCCAACTGGTGTCCGGGAACAATTACCTTACCTGTTGAAATCCCATTGCCGGATCTAAAACCTGGCAAGCACACATTTCAGGTAGCAATACCGCTAGGTAAACCAGAAGGCGGAAGTTTTAGCGCCTGGAATGTATCAGGAACATTAATTGGCGATATAGAATAAAATATTATAAAACTTAAAAAGTACAGCTGTAGCAATAAAAGCTCCAGAATACAAAATCAGATACTATTGGTGGTACTTGAATGCAATTATCAAAACGGTATTAATTGAGCGTGTTGTAGCCAAGACTTTAATGTAAAAGCAAAAAGGCCGAGTAATCATTTTTGAAATGAAATATTCAGCCTTTTTGGAACCTAAATATCTATCACACTATTAATGTTGTGCAACAGCCACAGATAGATGCTTTTTTATTAAAACTAAACCGTTATACTATTCTGCTTCTCTTTTAACATAAGTTTTGTTACCGTTTTTGTTGATGTAATATTTACCCCCACGTGGGCCAGTATAAATTACTTCAGCATTAGGGCCTTTCAACGTTCTATCTACAGTTGGCTTATAATCTTTATTAGCAGCACTGGCAACAGAGGTAGTTGTTTGTTTTTTTACCGTTGTTACTTCTTTTTTAGCTTCCTTCACAGGGGCCTCTGCTTTTTCTTTGGCAGCTGTAGCAGAAAAACGCTTATCTGGTGTACCATCTTTTTTAAGTTTTACATCACTAGCCGGAGCTGCTGCAGTTTTTGCAAAACGTTTATCAGGCGTACCATCTTTTTTTAACCTCGCACCTGCAGTGGTTGCTTCTGCTTTAGCTTTAGTTTTTGCTGTTGTAGTTTCTTTTTTAACCTTTTCTGTTACATCTTTTTTTGTATCGGCTGTTGCTTTGGTTTTAGCGGTTGCTTCTTTTTTAGCATCAGCTTTAGCTTTGGCAGCTTCTTTCTTCGCAGTTGCGGTTGCCTCTTTTTTAGCGTCAGCTTTAGCCTTTGCTGCTTCTTTCTTTGCGGTTGCAGTTGCTTCTTTTTTAGCATCAGCTTTAGCCTTTGCAGCTTCCTTCTTCGCTTCAGCAGCAGTTTCTTTAGCTTTCGAAGTTTCTTTTTTTGCTTTTGCTGCTTTCTTAGCAGTAGCAGTTGAAGCAGTTTGTGCCATACTTAAGCTCACACAGAAACTTAGCATAGCAATTAGTGAAAGTAGTTTTTTCATAACTTTTTAAATAGCTGATTGAATGTCTGTTATTCTGCTATTAGATTAGCCTAATAACTTTATACAATTTACACATATCATACCAAGATTATCAAGAAATCCAAATAAATAATTTCATTAAAAGAAATGAAGCTACCAAAATAGATAATCACTATGCAATGGTAGCGGTAAGTTTAGTTCCACTAACAGCTGTGCTATAAATTTTCAACGTTCTGGTATTTCCGGTCGTACCTTGTGGTCCCTGAAGTACAGAGCCATTGGTAGCGTATTCAGAAAAGTGCAGTTGACATTGTATTTTATTATCTGCCTGTTTCCATACCAAGCTACCTCCTTGATGTGGACAGATAGATTCTGTAGCTATAAATGCTGCTGCAGTATTTCCATCAGCTATTCTAAAAAACAATACACCATTTGCTTTCGCCTGGTCGCCCACAGCCTTTAACTGAGTTGAAAGATCTACGGTGGCAGTATTATTGCCTGGTCCCGGATCGGGTTTGTCGTCTGGTCCATCATTTCCACTTTTTCCACAGCTCGAAAGGCATGTTCCTGCGCAAACCATAGCAAGGCCAAGCCCTAATGATTTGATAAATTCGTCACGTTCCATAGTTTTTGATTTTAGTTTAGTAAATTTTTGATTTCTTGTCCGGATCCTGATTCTTTGACTTAAACAGGGTAAAGTTTCTTGATATAGTAAAGCCAAAACGTACGCCGCCTTTACTCCACGACTTCTTAGTATTTGGAATGAAATTATTTTCAACTATATACTCCGAGTTCATAAAATTTAAAGAGAAAATGTGCCCCCCTGTTTCTATTTCCAAACCAACACCAAATGGATTGTAATAAGTTTCGGTTAAATCTTTAGGTCTCGATAATCCATTTACAACGGTGTAATCGGCAATAAAGGAAAGTCGCTTAGTTATTTTCATTCTTCCGGCAAAACCAAGGGAAAACAGATTTTTTGAATCACCGCTATCCTCAATATTGTTTCGCACTAAAAACCCCGGCATCACCTCTAGTGAGAGGCGCGATGAGAACTTACGTGATATAATAGATTGAAAGAAATAAGAGAACCTATCACTATACTGTCCAAACTCGCCATCATTAAATGGTTCCCTGGCAATCCAGCCAAGCTGGGCAAAGAGGGTCATATTAATTGGCATCGAACTGTTACTGTTCTGCTTTAACAGTTTGTACTTACCGGAAAAATTGAATAGTTCGTCTTGCTTACTTCTTCCTACCGCAACAGTAAAATCGTCGGTAATCCCATAATCCAATCCAATAAACAAATCTGTTGCAACATCCAGACCGTATAAAGTATGCGCACTTCCAAAACGTCCGCCTATATCACCAAAATGGTGACGGATCCTCAGATCCAGATCATGCTTCTTTTGAGTTTCACTTGAGTGAGATAAAACTACATGTGTCGACTTAAAGGCGGCGTCTACTGTTGTAGCAACACCCCCACTGTCCAGGGCTTTTAATAATGAGTCCGCTTCCTGAGCTTGAGCATGCAGTGTAAAAAGCGAAAAGGAAATCAGTAAATATTTAATCTTATTCATGGGTTTGGTTATTTTAATGGATCGAATTTACCTTCAGCTTTTATCGTAATGAACTCCGCAATCTTGGTAAACACCAGCTTTGGTATTTTAATATCATGATCTACACAGGCAACTTTAAACTCTGTGCTGATTTGTACCACTCCATTACTTACGGTTACTTTTCCTGGAATTGTGCGCTTCTTATCTACTCCATGTACAGAAAGGATACCTGTAACTGTTACAGTATAATTACCATCTTTAGTAAAATCAACCGCCTGATCAATCACACCTTTAAATTTTGCATAAGGGTATTTGTCGCTCTCTATGTAATTTTCGTTGAAATGCTCCTGCATAAGCTTTCTGTCAAACTCAAGCGTCTTAACGACCAATTGCACAACTATTTCTCTGGTTTTGGCAACAAGAACAGCATTACCTTTATCGCTTACGGCTCTGATGTCCTCTAGTGGTGTAGATGAGAATAGGCCTATTCTAATATTTTTGCTAACGAAGTTCTGCGCCCCGGCGCTTAAATGCAGCATCAGGAGTGCCAACAACAATCGGGTTATTTTTCTTATCCTATTCATATTTAATTGAGCTACTGCGTTATTTAAGTTTTAATGAACTTATATCTCCTAGTACGGAGTAAGAAACAACAAGGTTGCCTGGGCAGTAAATATTTTCACATCTGTCGTCCTCCCGAGGAGCCGAGGGATCTCTGGGTTATGCTATTATTTTGCCTCCCAGCTACTTCGTGGCCAAGAGATTCTCTCCTGGCGTTGAAATGACGAGCGCATAAAACAAAAAAAGGCCTGCAATCTCTTGCAGGCCTTTCGTATAATTCAAATAATACTATTTAGTATTTTTCTTCTCGGTAACCTCAGTACGGATCTCTTGAGCAAGTCCTTTTAGATCCTGCATTGCTTTACGAACTCTAGTACCGGCTGCGCCATTACCTGAATTATAAAATTTGTCTGCATCTGCTTCGATTCCAGAAATAAGTTGTTTAAGTTTTGAAAATTTTTCCATGTTTTTCTTAAGTTAAGATTTTAAAAATATTTGATATAACGCTCTAAAGGTAATAATTATTGGTTTTGCACCAAATCAATGTTTCATAATCTCCAATCATTTTTTCCACATCCTACCTTCATTGTTAATAAAATCTTCATATTCCACATTTATTGCTGTTTAATATGCCAATAATTAGTTATAATTCGGGTTTTGGGTCATCTGTGGATTCGCCAGTAATTCTTTCTGAGGTATTGGCCATAGGTAATCTCTATTCTCTTTTGCTGATCTCACCTCTACATTTACCGGTTGATTGGTATTCGGATCTATCGCTCCCGTAACAGGGCCATTCATCACCTGCTCAAAAATACCCCATCTTCTAATATCGTAATAGCGAACACCTTCAAAAGCAAGCTCTACCCTACGTTCTCTTCTAACCAGCTCACGCAATTTTTCTTTGGTATTATATTCAGCCACATTTACATTAGGCATGCCTGCTCTGTTTCTGATCTCGTTCAGGTATTTTATCACGTCGGGGTTGCTGAAATCATCAAGCTCAATTAGTGATTCCACGTAATTCAGCAATACCTCAGCATAACGCATAATCATAAAATCCAATGTTCTGGCACCTGTTTTATCCTTTGGATCCAGATACTTGTTGATCCAATATCCGGTCGAAGTTGAATTTTGTTCACCCAACTTATCAAGTCCGGAATTCTCAAAAGGCTTTAAAACTACACCCGTATAAGTTGCCCCTGGCAATATAATCGATGCAGCCATTCTAGGATCTCTGTTATTATGATAATTAGGCTCCTTCACGTAAATAGCTGCAGAGTCAGGCCCCAACTCTTCTAACGTTTTCCCTTGTTTTGTTTCATAGGCATTTACAATAGAGGCTGTTGGAGAAACAACAGTTTTACCTCCCGTACCCTGAGGGGCAAACGTCAACCATTGATTACCTCCCGAAGTTACCTCTCTAAAAAAGATCCTTTCAGAATTGATCTCCCCCACATATAAAAACAGATCTGCGTAGCTGTTCTGTAAATTTGCACTCTTCCGCAAACTATAAGCATCCATATCGATGATCCTTTTTGCTGAACTTTTAGCTAAACCATAATCTTTATAATATAATGCCAGTTTAGAAATCAATCCCAGACAAGATCCGGCCGATATCCTTTTTAGGTCTGCATTTACGGTAAACTTCGGAGGCAGGTTATTTGCACACTCGTTAAGCTCGGCCATAATAAAATCGTATACTTCTTTTTCGGTATTACGTGGTAAATAGCTGTTTTCAGGAGCTACAGACTGCTTCATAATCGCTATTGGGCCAAAGAACATAAACAGTTCCATATGATAGTACGCTCTTAAGGCTCTTGCTTCATAAATATATTGCTTCTTTAGCTCTGGGTCAGGCAAATACGCCTTATCCACATTCTCAAGAAATCTGTTTGATCTTCTTATGTCGCGATAATCATCATCCCAAATGCCGGTTCCAACCGCCCAATTCGAGCCTTGCAAGCCTTTAACATAAGATTCGTAGTCTCCTCGTAAACTTTGTCGGGCAACAGCATTATCACTCATTGCATCAAGGAACATTAGCTGTCGGCCCGAAGAGCCATCAGGCATTCCTGCATAAATAGAGTTCAGTGCCGAGGTCACATTCGCCTCCGTGTTCCACCATATTTCATCATAAACATCCGTTGGATGATCATGTGTTAAAAATTTCTCACAACCTGAAAATGTAAATAAGATTGCGATAAGGACTAAATAATAGATTTTTTTCATCTGAATTAAAATTTAACATTTAAACCAACTGTATACATTTCCACAATTCCATAGGTCCATTGATAACCTCGACTTTCTGGATCTGTAATCTTAACAGAAGTAAAAGTGGCAGGATTTTGTGCATTTACATATAACCTTATACCGTTAACACCTAACTTCCTTGCAAAGGAATTCTGAACATTATATCCTAACTGTATATACTTAACCCTTAAAAAAGCTCCATTTTGAAACCAGAAATCTGACGACAGTTTATTATTTGCCGGAGCTGTTGATAAGCGTGGAAAACGGGCATTTGTATGTTCCGGGGTCCAGTAATTCTTTGAATAATAAGTTGTTGGTATACCGCCGTCCGCACTAAGATCTAAAGGCTGGGCAAACATTCCATATAAAACAGCATTATTATTACCTACGCCCTGAATTAGGGTTTCAATATCAAAGTTCTTATAGGCAACTCTTAAATTAGCAAAATAGTTAAGTCTGGGTACCGGATCTCCTATAACGTCCTGATCTGCTGCCCCAATAACATTATCACCATTTAAATCAAGATATTTAATATCTCCCGGCTTGGCGTTTGGCAGCGTAGGAACTAATGGGTTCCCGCTGCCATCAAAATCGCTGGCCTGTAACAATCCGTTTGTTTTGTACCCATAAATACTGTTAATGCTGCTACCAACCTCAGTAATTACTGTTGGAGAGATAATTGACCCTCCCTGAAGTTTAATTATTTTATTGCGGTTATAGGAAACCCCGGGGTTAAACGAGATACTTAAATCCTGGGCTAGTCTTTCGTTATAATTTAGTGAAATCTCCCAACCTTTATTAGATAGTTCACCGGCATTTACAGGAACGTCTGCCTCAAAACCACCTACAAGTGGCAGGGTCGGAAAAAGAATAATATTCTTAGTCTGTTTATCATAATAATCAAAAGTAATTCCCAGTTTATTATTTTTCAGCAAACTAAGATCCACCCCCAAATCCAGCATATTTACCGATTCCCAGGTGATATTCGGATTACCATAAGTAGATTCAACACCACTGCTTCCGTTAATTAAAGTCTGATATTTATATAACCCTATATTATCATTACCAAGTTTACCATACGATGCCCTTAATTTCAGGTTATTAATGATCTTGGAATCTTTTAGAAAGTCCTCATTATGAAGGTTCCATCCAACTGCTACCGAAGGGAATACTCCAAATTTATTATTAGGTCCGAAACGAGACGAACCATCTGTACGTACTGTTCCTTCCAGCAAATATTTGTCTTTAAAGGAATAGTTCAATTTAGCGTAGGCTGATACCATTGAAAATATGTCCCATGATCCGCTGTTGGTCTCTTCCTGCGAGTAACCCGCCAAGGCAAAAACCCGGTGATCATTAATATTCAAAGTATAATCTGTAGTTACACCAGCATAATAATATGTGGTTCTGGCCATTCCAGTTGCTCTCTGCAATGCCCATGTTCTTAACAAGTTGCCAGTAAAGAAATCGAAATGATCAAAGTTATCCCTTGTATCATGGGTAATGTCACTATTTAACCTGAAACTGAATTGCCCCCTTACATTAAAATCCTTAAATGCTTCCCACTTAGGTTGCAAATTGATGCTGGTTTGTCCGAATTCCGAGGCCCTTACACCCCCAACTTCAGCATAAGCCAAAGGATTTACAATATCTACATGCTGACCATAAAAAACACGTCCGTCTTTAATTGGAAACTTAGGGATAACTGTTGGTGGCACACGATACATATCCTCTAAAAGTCTGTTACCGGTATTCCCTGTAGCACTGGGTCTGTTCGGTTGATTGGTATCTCTCCTTATCGCAAGTAAATCCATGTTTACCTGGAATTTGTCGCTCAAAGAGATCGTAGTGTTTGCCCTGATATTAAACCTTTTCATATCACTAATTGGAATAATACCCTTCTGATAAGTGTAATTACCCGTCAAAGCAAACCTTGCCACGCTACTTCCACCGCTAAGCGACAAGGAATTGCTTGATATCGGAGCAGCATCATCAACAAGCAAATCCAACCAGTTTGTGTTGGCAAATGCCAGATTGGGATTTGCGACAGGATCCATCCCATTCCTTGTATTGTCAATTTGTTCTTGTGTAAAAGGCAGTTTATTGGCCGGATTGGCATTATAGCTCGCTTCATTATACATTCTCATGTAGGTTGGCGCATCAACAGTTTGTGGTAAAGAGGACGCGCGCTGAATACCATAATATCCATCAAAGGCCACAGCCACTTTACCTGCCACGCCTCTTTTTGTAGTTACAACAATAACACCATTTGCACCTCTGGAACCATAACTCGCGGCCGCAGCAGCATCCTTCAAAACTGTCACACTCTCAACAGTTACCGGATCAATGTGGTTCATATCCATCGGTATACCATCTACCAGCACCAATGGATCAGAATTTCCAAGCGTGCTAATACCACGTATTTTTATTGCTGCAGCATCTCCCCCGGGCAAACCAGAGCCTTGTGTAACATTTATCCCCGTTATCCCACCCTGCAAAGATTGGGACAGCGTGGTAATCGGCTTTCCTTCAATATTTGACTTTACATTTAAAGATGCAAGGGAACTGGCAATGTGTTTCTTTTGTTGCTCGTTTAAACCCACAACAACCACTTCATTCAAAGCCGAAACGTTCTCTTTCAGGGAAACATTTAAACTCCTGTCTGTCTTCGAAACAGTGTACTCATAGCTAAGAAATCCCAGCATGGAAAAAACAAGAATATCATTCTTATTTGCCTTGATGTTAAAATATCCATCGGCATCAGTTAATGTTCCGTTCGTAGAACCTTTTACTCTAATGCTTACGCCCGGCAATACTCCCGGTGGCTCGTGGGTATCATACACACGGCCACGCAAAGTGAGTAAAGTATCTTGTTTAGAGTTAGCTGCGCCCTGTAAATTGCCCGATATAATGGCAATCTGTCTACCAGATATTTTGTATACCAAACCGCTGCCTTTTAGTGCTTTGTCCAAAATCTCGGGAACAGTTTTATTGTTAAGCTTTAGATTTAGCTCTTCGTATTTATTTAGTTTAATAAAATCATCTTTATAAATAATCAGATAATCACTTTGCGCTTGAATTTGTTGAAATAACTCCGGAAGGTTTCCTTTAATTATATCAATATTCATCCGAACTTGAGAATAGGTATTAGCATAAGTGGTCATCATTCCCATCCATAATAAAACCATTGTTACTTTCATAGTTCGTATTATTTTGTTTTTGAGCCGTACTAAATGTGCATGAGATTCACATACATGAATATTTTTCATATTTTTGTTAATGAGTTAAATAATAGCTTAATAGGTTATTGTTTAGAGGAGGTGTTAGCGCACCTCCTTTTTTGGGTCCTGTATGGTTAGTTTTTCTTCAGCCGGATCCTCCTTTCTGTACTATCATAAACAAAGGATGTCCCGTCAAACAGTATGTCGTTCAACACATCGCCGGCATTCCGCTGAAACATCAGTTTACCACTAAAAGTCTCACTAAGGTCCAGCCCTTCTGTGTTTATTTCTATGTTATAATATTTGGCAATTCTTTGAATAATTACCTTCAACGATTCACTGTTAACGTCTATGTAACCTTCTTTCCACGACTGGATATCATCTGTTTTCACCTGCGAGATCAATAATTTATTCGCTGCCAGATCATAACTGATCTGCTCACCAGGCACCAATTTTCGCTCTGCCTTGCTTAACCAGCTACCTGTAGAAAAAACAATGCTTCCACGCACCAGAACGGCGTAATTATTATTGCTATTCAAATTTGAGCTTACGTAAAATTCTGTACCCAGCACTTTGATATTCATATTCTTAGCCCTTACATAAAAAGGCCATTCCTTATTGTGGGCTACGTCAAAATAGGCTTCACCTTCCAGGTAAACCTCTCTGCTGTCTTTTGCGAAAGAAGTCGGATAAATTAACTTTGAGCCTGAATTTAGCCACACTTTGGTTCCATCAGGTAAATGAATTACCGAACGTTGATCATTCCCCACGACAAGCGTATTAAAATCATTTGTAGTAATGATATTCTCTTCATCGTTCGAACTTGCAGGTGCGCTATTAATTGGCTTACCTAGGGTATCCCGTTTAGAAATATTTTTCTTGCTTATATTTTGAGCAGCAAAAGTCAACAACTTATTTGTACTCGTATGGCGCTGATAATTCCAAAGTCCGGCACCAAGTATCAATAGCAATACTGCTGCTATTTGAATGAACAATTTCCAGTTGTAGCTTTTTGATTTAGATGTATTACTATTCTGAATCCTCGCCCATAGCTCAGCAGCTTCTAACGAAGATATTTTCTCGTTCCCTGCAGATTTAATAGCTGATTTAATATCCCTGGCAAGGTCTTTTTCACTGTCCGAAATCCTGCCTTCTCCCCCTTTCGGAATTTTACCCGATAGAAAATCCTCTGCCTTATAATTGTTATCTGAATCCATTTGTAGCGTCTAATAGTAACCCAGAGACGCGGAAATGAATTTTATAGACTAAGAAATTGAAATATTTATTTATGCAATTATTTTGTAGACATGTTTCACCACCATTTTCTTGCGCAATTGCTTAATTCCGCGATATACCAGCGTTCTGCAGGTTTCTACAGATATGTTCATAACACTGGCAATTTCCTCGTATTCAAGTTCAGAATTGAACCTTAGGTATAACGCTTCTTTTTGTCTGCTAGGGAGCAGTTCAAGTTGTTTATTAAGTTTTGTAATAAGTTCCGTTTGAACCTCATCATTGGTAACCTGATCATCCAGGCTTGCAAAAATGGTGAAAAGAACCTCAATATTATGATTCTCCTGAGTGGTGAGCTTTTTCAACTCTTTACATATCTTTCTTTTAAGAGAAGTAAAAAGATAAGATTTAACATTTACATCAGCAGATAAATTACTGCGGTATTTATAAAGATCAACAAAAAGATCATGGATGCTGTCTTTAACCAGGTCAACATCGTCAGAGAACCTTAATCCAAAGGCATACAGTACGTCAACAAACTGGGTATAAATCGAATGTAAGGCATCATCGTCTCCATTGACAAATGATGCCCATAAACTGCTGTCTGTATCGTTAACAATCACATTCATTCTTCTACAAAACTATCCTGGTCAGGTAACGATAACAGCACTATGGCGTTAAGATTACATTAACTTTTTAACAAAACCATTTGCCCCGTTCTCACCGATTCATCACAGGCAAATGCAATCCTTAAGCTATTAACTGCATCTTCCGTTGCATCAGTAAGGTCCAGATCTTCCTGAATAGCTTTCAGAAAAAAGCGTTGCTCACGATTACATAGTTCCTGATGATCCGGTTCATCTTTAAGATCAACCCACTCATCGGCCCTGGCAAACTCATCACCTTTATCCAGATCCGCATGATGTACTTTTATTGATTCTGTTTTAGTATGCGAATCAATTGAATCCGATTTTCCTGATTTCGATGCCTCTTTAGCAACTATAGATACCGCGCCCTTGGGGCCAAAGACATCTTTAATAAAAAAGGCAGTTTCACTAACCATCGGGCCCCAGCCTGCTTCGTACCAACCAACTGAACCATCTTCAAAACGAATTTGAAGTTGTCCGTAGTTATAATTCCACTCAGGTATTTCATCGGTAAGTCGGGCACCAATAGCGCTCACCTGAACAGGCCTTGACCTGGTCATCTGGCACATCACATCAATATAATGCACCGCACAATCCACTATAGGACTTAAACTTTTCATTAGGTTACGGTGTACTGTCCATTTCGGACCATGGCTTTGCTGGTTCAGGTTCATCCGCATAACCAGCGGTTTACCCATTTGCTGCGAAAGCTCAATAAACTTCTCCCATGAAGGGTGATAACGCAATATATAACCAACAACCAGCTTTTTACCGGCCTTTCTGGCTGCCTCGGCAACACGCTCCGCACCTTCTACAGAATCCGCCAAAGGCTTCTCTATGAACACATGGCAGCCGCTCTCCAGGGCTTTAACAGCGAAAGCCTCATGAGTATCCGGATAAGTAGAAATACAAACTGCATCAGGCTTTGTAGCCTCAAGTGCCTCATAAAAATCGCTAAACAAAGGATAACCTCCGCCCAGCTTTTCATTTACAACAACCTTACTGTTACCTGTTGATACAATTCCACATATCTCAAAGCCGTCTAAGGTATGGTAAGCCATAGCATGAGATTTACCCATGTTACCGCAGCCAACAACCAGAACGCGCAAATTTACACTCCCAAATTCCATCCTGCACGATAATTACGTTTAACAAATTGGTTCACCTCATCAAAGTTCGTAACCTTAAGATTCGCCTTATCCCAGATCAGTTTAATGTCTCTGCCTGGATAACTGATACCACCATCGGCATTTCTTCTTTGAACATCAGTTCCTCTAATGGCTAGGTTTGCTATTAATAGCGTTTCTGTAAGTGGTCCTGCAATTTCAAAAGGAGAACTTAATTCTATCTTTCCATAACCTGCAATCGCAGCTTCGGCCCATTGTGTATAATGGCCATCTTCACCACCTGGTACTCTAGGGGTTTTCTGTTTAGTATGATCATGTTCATTTTTTGATAAAGGCAACAATCTCGGATTAGATCCATAAACATCACAGATCATTTTCCCTTTGGTACCTTCAAACAATACACCATTATCGCCAAATGCCTCATTAGGCCCTAACTCTACCGGACGCACTGGCTTAATACCACCGTCCATCCAGTGAAGCTGTAAATCACCTTTTGTTCTTTTTGTCCCCTTAAAGGTCATGATCACGTGACTTGACGGCGGACAACTTTCAGGAAAATATCCCCTCTTAAATTCATCCACATACACACTACCCACACTGCATTGAACATCAAGAGGTGTATCAAGACCTAAAATACTAAAAGGAGGTTCTACAAGGTGACAACCCATATCGCCAATTGCACCGGTACCATAATCCCACCAGCCTCTCCAGTTAAACGGAACCATCTTCTCTATATAAGGCTTATAAGGGGCACTGCCCAACCATAAATCCCAATCCAATTCCTTAGGCACAACACCGTTTGTTGCAGGCCATGCAATGCCTTGAGGCCAAACGGGGCGGTCAGTCCAGCAATACACCGTATGTACCTTACCTATTAGACCAGCCTCGCACCAATCTTTCAATTGTCTTACACCATCACCAGAAGCACCCTGATTACCCATCTGCGTAACTACCTGATAGCGTTTTGCAGCTTCAGTTAATACACGGGCCTCATAAATATCATGTGTCAAAGGTTTCTGAACATACACATGTTTACCAAGCTGCATGGCGGCAAGGGCTATCATAGCATGATTATGATCTGGTGTAGAAACTACAACACCATCAATGTTTTTCGATTCCTTATCAAGCATCTGGCGGTAGTCTTTATAATACTTCGCCTTCGGAAACCGCTTAACAGAACCAGCGGCCCTTCTATCATCAACATCACATAAAAATGCAATATCAGATTTACCGCCTTTAAAAATATTCGCTATATCACTTTCACCTTTTCCGCCAACACCAACGCCGGCTACTTGTAAACGGTCGCTCGGCGCTAAAAATCCTTTTCCTCCCAATACATGTCGGGGCACGATCATAAAACCAGCGGCTGCAAGCGCGCTGGTTTTAATAAAGTTTCTTCTAGAATTATCTGTTGATGAGTTTAACTTATCTTCAGTCATGTTTTTTTATTGTTATATATTTTTTTCTACTCGTCTTCCTGAATTTATTTCAGGTTATTTAAAACTGTCGTCGAGATGACGATGTGAGCTATTTCATGCTGTTATTGCCTTTTTTTTTGTTTTCTCCATTGCTTGGCTCTCAGGATAACGATCCATTAAAGCTAAAAATAGAAATCCTACTATTTCTTGGACGCAGCTTTTCTGCCTGCAGGGGTTTTAGCCGACCCTTTTTTACTTAAATCTTTGATCCTTATGTTTCTGAATTCTACAGGAGAACCATGTCCAAGGAAACCAATGTGGCCGCTGTCGCGTAATAAACCCGGATGTTTCTTACCGTCTGCAGCACCATTTTTTCTAGCCTCAGTAATGTCACCATCAAGAATTACAGTACCATTAAGGATCACTTTAATTTTAGGGCCTTTTACCACAACTTCTTCATAATTCCATTCGCCAAGTGGTTTAAGGAAACCTCTTTTTGCTGGTAAAGTACCATATACAGAACCATGGTACTGATACACGTGCAGGTCTTTATATATAGGCGCTTCGTTATCAAGAATTTGCAATTCCATACCTTCATAAGCAGCGTCACCCTCTAAAGGTGCTCTAATACCCAATCCGTTATTAGCGCCCGGGGTTAATTTAAATTCAAAACGGTAAATAAAGTCGCTAAATTCTTCTTTAGTAAATAAGTTACCACCCGAACCTTTTCCTGGTTTAGGACGAATGGCAATATTTCCATCCTCAATAGTATAATCAACTGTGTTACCAGTCCAACTGTGCATATTTGTACCATCAAACAACACTTTATAACCCTCTTTTTTCTCTTGTGTACTTAACTCAAATGGTTTTGCACGAGGGATTTCTCTAATGTAAAGGTCACGGTAAGCAACAGGCGAACCATGGGCTTGTAATTCGATTTGTTCTTCAGCAAAAATCGGAAGGTTTTTATCCCAGTAGTTTTCAAGGATTACATTATCCGTTACCAATACACCGTTTAAGTAAACAGTAACGCGGTCGCCTTTCATCAAAATACGGAAGGTATTCCACTCATCAAGTTTATTATCAGCGACCTTAAGCGGTTTGCTTTCGTTTACCTGATTGTTGTACAAACCGCCAGAACCAACCTGAGCGCCTACTTTTGTACGGGCATTATCCCAGATTTGAACCTGAGGTGTACCACGTAAATAAATACCGGCATCACCCTCTCCTTTTTTATCGTCGATGATCTTCCAGTCAACAAGCATTTCAAAATCACCGTACTTTTTAACTGTAGCAAGGTTATTTCCATGACTCATGAACTGAAGCTCACCATTAACAGGTTTCCAGCTATCAAGCGCTTCGGCATCCGCTTTTTCCTGCTCAGCAGCTAGCGTTTTAGCATCCATTTTAGAACGCTTAATCGGATCTGCCACTAAACCTTTCCAACCGGTAAGGTCAGTTCCATTGTACATAGACACAAAACCCTCTCCTACTTTCATTTCAGAAATGTATTTACGCATTCCTTCTTTCTGGTAGCCACTATCCCCACCTGTTATTACCTCAATGGTTTTGTTTAACAAACCTTTAACTAGGTCACCATTATATGTACCGGCAAGTGTAATGTTCATTACCGCATTTGCAGCAGCTTGCTGTAAAGCAGTATCATCTAAATATTTACCGGCAAAAACAATTGCATTGAAACATTTAGCTTGCTCAACATCTTTTAATATTAGTTGTTTTTGCTGGTTTGTTTGTGCGACAGCCATCGCATTGCGAAGTAATAACAACTTCTGCTCCGCAGGATAAACACCGTCTCTAACCGAACGCAGGTACCCGTTGATAGCAGTATTCAGGAAATCAGCATTTTTAGTCTCACGTGCAATCTTAATTAATTCAGGAGCGGCACTGGCATCAACCCATGCAGACAATGCATCTAAAGCGGCTTTTTGAGTTTGCTCATTACCCGATGCAAAACCATCAGTAACCGCTTTTAACGATTTCTCGCCACCTAAGCTTGCCAGAACTTTGTAGAAAAGTAATTTCTTGTTTTCAGGTGCCGAAGCCATTTGTTGTAATACGGCATCAACCTGTTGTGAGTTGTCGCCGCCACCACTTACTGCAGCAATAATAGCTTCCTGTACAGCAATTTCCTGTGCTCCAGAGCTTTCATTCAATAAAGTAAACAATTGCGGCAAGTTATCTTTCACAACAACGTGACTTAAAGCAGCGTATGCCGCTTGCTGTACTTCAGGTTTTTTACTTTTTAACTGGTCATAAACAGTATTTAGCTGACCGTTTGCAGCACGCGACGCAAGCAAATTGATTAATGCAACCTGTACATTTGGTTTCGCAGATGGAATAGCAGCAGCAATCTTTTCGGTAATTCCTGTTCCTTTCATTCGGTGAATAGCGTTAGAAACAGCAGTAACATTAGCAGTATCACCTTTGCTTGCTAACTTAAGCAAATCGTCAAGAACCTGATCCTGGCCAATATTAACAGCCGCATTTATTGCAGCTAACTTTACAGTCTCATTCTTGCTCTTAAGCAACTTAATTACCGCAGGTAAAGCTTCTTTAGCACCACTTTGGCCAAGCATACTTAAAATACCAGCTTTTGCATCATCATCAACCTTACCTAGTTTCTTAACCCAAAGAGGTGTCGAGGCCGAGGTTACATATGGTACAGCAAATTTCAGAGCAGCGGCACGATATTCAGCATTTTTATCGCCGGCAGCGTCTAAAAGAAGCTCCTGATTATTGTCCTTATTTGCTTCAACCAAGACTTTTAAAGCACCAGTACGCACACCTACCAATTCGTCTGTGCTTGCTTTGCCAGCTATATCTTTAGCAATTTTTTCAGCAAGTTCTTTATTGCCATTTTTCAGCAATTGTTCTGCATAGATCAGGTAAACTGCCGCGGTATTCGTGTTTTCATATTTAAATCCACTTTTATCAGCAGCTGCAGCAAATACAGCTTCAGACGAAGGATCTGCAATATAAGCAAGTGCATACAATGCTACTTTAGCAACATTTGCATCACCATCGGCAGCCAAAGCATTTATAGGTTGAGCAGCTTCTTTAAGACGGCTGTCGCCTAACGATTCTATAATCGAAAGTTTGGCAGCACCGTTCGCTTTTGCCAAGCCAGCCAATAAAGCTGCTTTTGAAACCGGAGTATTGATTTTAACTAACGCTCTTGCCGCAGGATCTGCCAGTTGCTCATCAGTTAAATACCCTTGTACACAAGAAACCGCATCGTCCTTACCAACCAGATCAAACTGACTGATGATAAATGATTTGTTTTGTTTATCAGTTAATTTCTCTAAGGCTTTGCAATAAGCACCAACCGCCATTTTTCTCCAGTCTTCTTTTCCATTCTGAGTGATGTAAGCAGAAAACCCGCCAACAGTATACTCAATTAATGAATTATTGCCTTTACCCGGGGCGCTAAGGCCGCTTATTAAAGTTACATAGCCTTCTTCTCCAAGATTTGCGATGTCGTTTACATTATTTTTAAATAGTTCAGCATCTGCCGCAGGCATCTGAGCAAGTAAATCGGCAATGCGTGTGGTTACGGTTCGTTCGTCTTTTTTTGCCTGTCCGTTTGCCGCATCTTGCAGCATTACAACCGCCAACAGGATAAAGAATATCTTTTTTATCATTATGATATGTGTAAAATGTTAATCTGAATTGTTTAAATGAACTGCTTAATTAAATAGTGAAAGGTGCACGCATTACAGGATTAATCAATCTGTTAGCGCCTTCATCATCTATAAATTCTTGTTTTACCGGATCAAACTTTAACGAACGACCCAATCTTAAAGCAATTAATCCGATGTTAACGATATTACATGACCGGTGCCCATTTTCTTCATTTAAAGCGAATTTCTGTCTGGTTTTAACAGATTCAACAAAGTCAGTCATTTGTGGTGTCGGATCAGGGAAAGCAGCCAGTTTACGCTCTAAATCCGGGATATCCGATTTAAAGCCCGGGTATAATTTACCTTTAGGTCCTTCAATGTAAGGCACGTTAGTATCCTTTCCTTCGCCATCTAAAATGATTTGGCAACCATCGGCGTAAGTATAAGTTATCCTTCTCCATATTCCAACGGCATCAGTGTGTTGTTGCGGAGCATCAATTTCAACAGAAACCGGACTGGTATCGTCTTTACCTAAAAAGTACTGAATCGGGTCAATATAATGTTGTCCCATATCACTTAAGCCACCACCATCATAATCCCAGTACCCACGGAAGGTTTGATGAACTCTATGTGCATTATATGGTTTATAAGGCGCAGGGCCAAGCCATCTGTCGTAATCCAATTCAGGAGGTACCGGCTGAGGCTCAAGATGATCCTTACCTACCCAGTAAAACTTCCAATCGTAACCTGTATGTTTACCTACAGTAACCTTTAAAGGCCAACCCAATAACCCACTGTCAACCAATTTCTTAATCGGTTTAACAGTTGTACCCATTCCATAAAAAGTATCTTTAAAACGGAACCAGGTATTTAAACGGAACATTCTACCATGTTTTTGAACAGCTTCCATTACACGTTTACCTTCTCCAATAGTATGAGTCATTGGTTTTTCACACCAAACATCTTTACCTGCATTTGCAGCATCAACTGCCATAATACCATGCCAGTGAGGTGGTGTAGCAATGTGTACAATATCAACTTCAGGAAGTTTAATCAGTTCGCGATAATCGCTAAATGTTTTAACGCCTTTATCCAACATAGATGTTGCCAGATCAAGGTGCCTTTTATCAACATCACAAACAGCAACTACCTGAGTGCCATCATATGTAAAATGACCGCGTCCCATTGAGCCAACGCCTATTACAGCCTTGGTAAGCTTATCACTTGGTGCAATAAATCCTGTTCCTCCAAGTACATATCTTGGTACAATAGTAAATGCGGCAAGTCCTACAGCCGATTTCTTAATAAAATCTCTTCTCGAATTTTGGTTTTCTGGTTCTTTAGGTTGTTTAGGCTTCATATTTTCATTTATGTGTGAATTATATATTCAATTGTATTGTTTTATATATCAGAGCTACACTAAATAACATATCACTGCGTAGTTAGAAATAACTCGCAGTAAGTTCATCGGGCTCATATTTGGTACAGAGTCAAATACCGGTTAAATATTGACTGTTGGATTCATTTTTTTTTGTGGTTCTTAAGGGTTCATATGTACGGTTGTATGGGTATTCAATTTTTAATACCTCCGAGGGCACTGCTAAATCGAATACTTGCATTGTTAATATTAGCGAGAAATTGTCAAAAACACAAAACATTATTAATTTATTTACGTATTAAAAATACTTTTATAATTTTTTAACATAAGTTATCTATATTTAACGAAATAGAGTAATTAAAGCCATGGATCTTCGTCTATTAAATAACATAACAAAACCAACACGCGATAAGCAGCTGATCTATAAATATCAGCTCGTGAAACATCTTTTTAATTTAGGGCCAAGTTCAGTTTCCACATTATGTGATACCATGAATATGAGTACACCGAGTATTTTAAAACTCATTACTAATTTAATGGACGAAGAGTGGATAGAAAAGAAAGGTTATGGAATATCTATGGGTGGCAGAAAGCCCGATTTGTACGGTTTAAGGGATAAAAAAATCCTGATCCTCTGTATTGATATAGAATTGTTCCATACCAAAATTGCCGTTATGGATAACAACTATAACTATATAGTTGATGCCAAAACCATCGCTTTGCCCATCTCAAAAAGCAGCAGATCCGATTTTTTTAGTATTTTAAGTACTCATGTAGCGGATATTCTAAAAGCTCAAAACATTGCCAACGATCAGTTAATTGGTTGCAGTGTTGGCATGCCTGGTTTAATTGATTCCGAAAAAGGCAAAAGTTATAGTTATTTTCTTAGTGATCAGGAAAACACGTCTTTGACCGCCGCATTTGAAACCACACTAAAATTACCTGTTATTATACAGAATGACGTAAATGGGTCATCAATGGCAGAATTTGCGCATGGAATGGCAAAAGGCAAACAAAATGCTTTGATACTGTTAATGGATTGGGGTGTTGGGTTAGGAATTATAATGGATGGGAAATTAAGAAAAGGTGCCAGTGGTTTTTCGGGAGAGTTAGGGCATATCCCTTTTGTAGAGAATGGCGCATTGTGCTATTGTGGCAAACACGGTTGTCTGGAAACCATTGCTTCGGGCAATGCTTTATCTGAAATGGCAAAAGAGGGTATCTTATCAGGCAAAAACTCAATGCTCAACAAGCTCTCTAATGAAGAACTGCAAAGGATTGAGCCTGATGTAATTATAGAAGCAGCAAATAAAGGCGATCAATATGCCATCCAACTGCTATCTAATATTGGCACTTATATGGGAAAAGGTATCGCAGTGCTCATTCAGCTGTTTAATCCGGAACTGATTATTTTAAGCGGGAAAATTGCCGAAGCAAAACAATACATCACCTTGCCGATGCAACAGGCAATTAATACATATTGCATGACGCAAATCAGAGAGAGAACAACAATTGTATCATCTGAACTTGGCGAAAACTCAAGGCTTTTGGGTTATGCTACAACAGGTATTGATCATTTTTTGGAGGCCTGCATTAAGAAAGCCGGAAAGTCAAAGTCCCGGCTTTCTGTTTAGAGATGAGGTTTTTTCTAAAGCGGTTGTGATTAGGGGGCTCTCCATCACTGGGACATTCTCCAATTACAACCACTCTACTTTTAATACCCCTTATTCTGAATCAACTTAGGGTTCAAAGAAATTTCCCCATCCGGAATTGGCAGCAACTGATTTCTAATCAGATCATACCCATTAGCAAATTTGGTATCTATCAACTCCCCATTTGCTCCTTTTACCTGCTGAGGATAAATCTTAGGGCCAATTTCCCATCTCCTTACATCGTCCCAATACAAACCTTCCAATGCAAGCTCAATCCGGCGTTCTTTATGTAATTTCTCTCTCGCTTCCTCCAAACCTAATCCAGTCGACAAAGCAGGCAGCTTAACATCTGTTCTTCCGTTTCTGATCTTGTTAATCAGTGCAATAGCTTCAGGAATATTCTTGTTCTGGCCCTCGATCAAAGCTTCCGCTTTGGACAATAACACATCAGCATACCTTAAAACAATGAAATTCAAAGGCGATTCAGACGCAATTACCTCCATGTTTTCTATCGTATACTTCCTTATTCCGAAGCCAACCTTTTGCCCTGTATGGTTCTTTATTTCAACCGGATACAGCTGCCCCTGGAAATAAGCCCCAGGTCTTAAAATCGTAAAATCCAATCTCGGATCCCTATTCTTGTACGGTTCTGCAGCATTAACCGGCGAACCATTCAATGTTTCATAAGCATCAACCAGATTTTGAACCGGCGCTACTGAATTCGATCCAATAATACCATACTTCAAATTTTGAGGCTGCCAGTACCTGTCAAATATACTCCCCTGCGAAAAGGGGCCGCTCATAAACTGAACATCAAACAACACTTCCTGGTTATTTTCATTTGCCACCTGAAACAAGCCATAATAGCTCGGAAACAGATTATAAATGCCCAAAGCAGTTATTTTATCAGCATACTCTACTACTTTATCCCATTTTTTCTGATACAAATAAGCGCGCATCTTCATTCCATATACAGCCCCTTTAGTAGCCCTGCCTTTTATCGGCGCTTCAACATCCAATCTTTCAATAGCAGCGTCATAATCAGCATGCACCTGAGCCCACGATGTTTCCAGATCTGCGCGCTCAAGATTTCTTGATTCCTCAACAGAAATCGTTTTGGTAAAAATCGGTACACCACCATAAGTGTTTACCAGCAACGAGTAAAATACACCCCTTAAAAAATAAGCCTCGCCTTTCATTACCTCTTTGGTAGCATCAGGCATCGGAACTTTATCTACATTATCTAAAAAATAATTTGCTCTGTTAATTCCTTTATAGCAATCTCTCCAGCGCTCAACTACAATTCCCGCATCACCGGGCTGTATGGTCCCATTTCCCACCTGCATCTCCATTCCTTCCCAATGTGCCCATTGATAAGCATTTGGAGAAGCAGCATCCAGGCCGCCACCATAGCCATAAACATGCCTACTCTGCAAAGTATTGTATACTCCATAAAGTGCCAGGTAAGTATCCCCCTCACTTTTCCAAAAATTATCCTCTGTAATTCTATCTTCTGGTGTAACATCCAAAAAGTCTTTAGTGCAAGAAGAGAAGAACACAAGAATAACCGACAATAAACTAATTATACGTTTCATAATTTCTCTTATTAAAATTGTAAATTGACACCTAACGTACTGATAAACGGTATTGGGTAAAGGCCGCCCCCATCTTCAAACGTATTTCTCTCCGGGTCAAACCCTTCATAATCACCCGAAACAAATGCGGGCAAATTCTGGAAATTAGCATATACACTTATCCCACCCATTTTTAAACTGTTAATCAGTTTTTTTGGCAATTGATAGCTCAGCTGTATATTTTTAATTTTAAAATAAGAAAGATTTGATACCCAGAACGATGACTCATACCTGTTCCATGTATCATTTACTTTAATATGAGGCAATGTATTGCTCCTGTTTTCAGGCGTCCATGCATCCCTCCAACGCTCGGTAATTACACCGCCCGATATCCCCAAAGGCTCGGCCCATCTGCTTTTCGTAAAAGCATTAACACCGGCAGCCCCTGTAGTTACCACATCTAAATTCCAGCTTTTATAACTAAAACCAAGGTTTAAACCAAAGGTGAATTTAGGAATTGTATTGCCTAACGATTGCTTATCCTGATAATCCAAACGACCATCGCCATTTACGTCCTCATATTTTAAATCTCCAGCAGTAGGTGTATAGGCATTTTTCGACATATGTTGCTTTGCCTCTTCATTTGTCTGATATACACCCTGGAATTTAAAGCCATAAAGCGATTGAAATGAATAGCCCTCACGGATAAGGTACAATTGATCAGGAGATTTCCCGCCTCTAAATTTAGTTACTTCATTGGTTACATAGGTCAGGTTTCCGCCAACCCTGTAATTAAACGCATCATCTCCGTTTCTGGATTGGTATGAAATCGATGTTTCAAAACCCTTATTCATCATCCGGCCAACATTTTCTACCGGTGCACTAACTCCACCTAAAATCTGAGGAATGGGCAACCTCACTAAAATATCTGATGTTTTTTTGGTGAAATAATCCATTTCTACATTTAGTTTCCCGCTAAACATCGTAAAATCCACCCCTAAGTTTGAACTCTCAGTGGTTTCCCACGAAATACTGCGGTCTACCAGGGCAGTAATAGCAGCGCCCGGCACAAGCGCACCGCCAAGGTTATAACTAGAACCATAATTCTGAGTAAGGGATAACAGATATGGATAATCTCCCGCAATTTCATTAATGTTCTGATTACCCAAACGACCCCACGAAGCCCTTATTTTTAAATTCTGTATCGCTTTAAAATTCCTTAAAAAATTCTCTTCGCTTAATCTCCAACCGGCAGAAAAAGCAGGGAAAAAGCCCCACCTGTTACCAGCACTGAACCTCGATGATGCATCAGCTCTTAAATTGGCCTCAAACAAATACTTCTCATTAAAATTATAGTTGATCCTGCCGAAATAAGACTGCATGCGCCATTCGGTTGTGTTCCCATTGGCAATTGGGTTGAAAGTTCCTGCATCTACCTCAGACAAGCCTTCTTTAGGAGGCCCAGATCTCTGGCTCAACATTTTCTTCAGCTGATTCTCTTCTACCTGCATACCCACAACAGCAGTTACGTTATGCACCTCATTAAATGTTTTATTAAAATCAAGCGTATTAAAAAAGGCCCAGTAAAATTGTTCATCATTCGCTCTTGAGTTATTGATGGTGGAAGGATAATCCAGAACACTTGTTTTAATACCACTATCAGTATAGGCATAGTTTAACTGATTAAATCTGTCTTTCCTGTTGTTATTAAACTGACCGGAATAAAGCGACTTAAACGTAAGTTCAGGAGTAAACTTAATGGCCGCATTTAAACTCCCTTTTATAAAGTTGTTTGCATATTGTGTGCGCCCGTTATACATATCAGGCAACGGGTTCCTGGTATCAACTATTGGCTGGCCCTTATTCGGCCCACTTAAATAAAGCGCCTGTGTTGCACCAAATTTACCGTCGCGGGTATATGGAGCAGTAAACGGATAGCCCCCATTCTGCATCAGATACATCACCCGGCTAATTTCATCGTAAGGTCTTTCTGTTATTTTTCTGGTTGCCTGTACCGTCCCTCCTATCTCCATCCACTTATTCACCTTGCTGTTCATGTTCAGGTTTAACCCAAATCGTTTAGAATCGGTTTCTTTGATGATACCATCCTGATCCATGTAATTAAACGACAAGTAATAATTCTGACGCTCAGAACCACCTTTTACAGAAACATTATGCTCCTGAATTGGGGCAGTAGTAAAAACTTCATCAAAGAAATTGGTGTTGGGATATAGAAAAGGATCACTCCCATTCTCAAAAGCGCTAATCACTTCCTGTGGGAAAAGCGGATCGCCACCATTATTGGCAACAGCCTTATTCCAGATTCCCATAAACTCCGCGCTATTGTCTATAATATCAAAACGACGGCCCAGTTTCTGAACCCCATAATATCCATTGTAAGATAATTGCGAAGGTGAATCATAACTGCCTTTTTTGGTAGTTACCAGCACTACCCCATTTGCTGCCCTTGACCCATAAATGGCAGATGATGCAGCATCTTTAAGCACCGTCATAGAGGCAATATCACTGGGGTTCAGCTCATTTAAGCTTCCTTCCACTCCATCAATTAAAATTAAAGGGTTTGTGTTATTTAACGTTCCAAATCCACGAACCCTTAACGTTGCGCCGTCACTGCCCGGAGATCCCGAATTCTGACTTACCCATACGCCGGTTACCTTGCCCGACAATGCCTGCGAGGCATTTGTAATAGGCCGGTTATCCATTTCCTTAGTAAAGTCAACAGAAGAAACAGCCCCCGTCAAATTCACTTTCTTTTGGGTACCATATCCTACCACCACCACTTCCTGCAGTGCAGATGTATCTTCTAGAAGCATAACATCAATGGTTTTACTTGTGGATACGGGGATTTCCTGAGTGATATATCCAACAAAACTAAACACCAGAATCCCATTATCTTCAGGGACGGAGATGCTGTATTTTCCGTCGTTTCCAGTAACAGCTCCGGCAGTTCCACCTTTTACTTTTACACTTACTCCCGGCAAAGGCAAGCCTTTTGAATCTTTTACAATTCCAGATATCACCACCTGTTTAAGGCTTTCCTGCACAATAGCAGCAGTCTTTTTAGCGGGTCTTTTTTTTACAACAACCGTATTTTTGGCAATCACATAGGTAAGCGGCTGGTCTTTAAAAACAGCATCAAGTGTTTCCTTAAGGGTTGCATTGGTTAATTTCACATTTACCGGATTTACATCTTTCAGCATGTCCGAATTAAAGGCGAAATCGTAATTAGATTGTTTACTTATCTTTTTCAATACTACTTCCAGTGAGGCATTTTCTTCAGCAAGGGTGATTCTTTGGGCATATGCTGAAGCGGTGATCTGGGCAGTTAATAATATCAGTAATAAACATAATATTTTCATTAACCTTCTAAATAACGTAGAAGGCGGTTTATAGGTTAGATCAATTTTCATGAATGTTTTGGTTTAAGGTTAATAGGGTATAATTTAGATCGTACTTATTTGCTGATTACCACCTCCCTTCCTTTAATGTTATACGTCATAGATTCTGTTAATTGAAATAGTTCAAGCACTTCAGAAATGGTGCTTTTGCGAGATATTTTTGCACTAAAATTTAATCCGGACATATCGCCTTTATAGACCACAGTTACGTCGTACCAGCGCGAAAGCTTTAGCATAATGAGCTGAATGTTCTGTTTATTGAAAACAAAATCACCATTTTTCCAGGCTATGGCTTCATCCAGATCCGCAGGCAGATTCTCTAGATTCTCTTTCTTTTTATTCCATTTAGCCAACCTACCTGGCACCAAGCGTGTTCTATCGGTCCCTTTGATCACATCAAGTGAACCCTCAAATAAGGTTGTGGAAATGTCTTTATCTTCTTTGTAAGCAGAAACATTGAAGTGGGTACCCAGAACCTCTACTTTCATGTTGTCGACAAAGACCCTGAAAGGTCTCTTCTTATCCTTTGCCACTTCAAAATAGACCTCACCACTAATGTCAACGCGCCTTTCTTTACCTGCGAAAAGCACGGGATAGGTAATGGATGATTCGGCATTTAACAATGCGTTAGTTCCGTCGGGCAGCGTTACCTGATACTGACCGCTGCGAGGTGTGGTAATCACATTTTTGCCTACTTCATTATTCCCACTTGCACTGCCATTTGTCTGGCTGTAAACAACTTTACCATCTTCTGTTTTTGTTATTTTTAGACCAGATTCCTCTGCCAATACCCCATTTCCGGCTTTGTCTAAAACAATGACGCTTCCGTTAGCAAGTTTTAAAGTTGCTTTGTTCCCACCCGGGGCAACGTCATCCATCGGCTTATTTGCTATTTCGTTGCTTTCCTTAAGAGGTTTATTATTATAGGAAAGAAAGTAGTAAGCACCGCCACACACGAGTGCACACAGTAAAATCACTGCAGCAATCCGTAAAATGTAGGAAATAGTATACTTTGGGTTTTGTAAAGACTTATCCGCGATATCCGTTTGCAAGCGCGTCCATACGCTTGCCAGATCATGCTCGGCCAGTTGCTCATCTAAATCAAAACCACTGGCATTGATATTTTCATACCAACGCTCTACCAGCAGTTTTTCTTCATCTGTGCAAATACCTTCCTTATATTTTTTTATCAATGCTTTAGCATCGAATTCTGAGCCAGCCATAGTTTTTAGTGCTTCTTACAACTATAGTCGGCCGAGTAAGGTCCAGGGGGGTAATAAAAATTGAAATATTTTTAGGTTATACCAATTTGCTTCGCAGCTACTGCCAAACCAATAGCCAATCCTCCAAGATTAATAATGTAAAACCCTTATTTTTCCAAAGGTTCCTCCAGGCAATTTTGAAACTAAGCTTATCCATCTTATGCAATACACCAAGGCAATGCCAAATTCAAACAAGCTCATTTAAAGAACAGTAAAGCAAGTTACAGATTCCAGAATGTACGGCAGCAAACAGCAGGTGTTCAATACTGAACGTGACTAACCGACAAATTATTTATTAAACAAAAACAGCAACAACGGCAAATACGTACTTAGCCTCACCCTTAATATGCGCAACGCATTTTTAACATGGCTCCTTACACTTTGCTCAGATATCTTTAACCTTTCGGCAATTTCCGCGTGAGTCAAATTTTCTTTTCTGCTCAGCTCAAACACCTCGCGCATCCTTGTCGGCAAATTGGCAATCTCTTTGTCAATTATCGATATCAGGATTCTTTCTCTTACCCTGTGATCTGTTTGCGATGGATAAGTCTCAATAAACGACTGAAAATGACTAATGTACTGTTCAGCTGTAGAGCTTCTGTCAATGGTATCTATAATCTTGTACCTAACCGCCTTAAATAAGTACGAGGATAGCTCCCCTTTTATATCCAAAGTGGTCTTTTTCTCCCACAAACTCAGAAAAATCTCGTGAATAATGTCTTTTACCTGCTCTCTATCCTTAAGTTTTCGATAAGCATGCACATACAGCAATCCTTTATATTTATTGTACAAGGTTTCAAAGGCCTGCTGATTCCCGAATTTCATTTCTAGTAAAAGGCTAGCATCATTGTTATGCTCTACAATCATTTTAACAGTAAAGTTTAATGTTTAGATAGCGGTTACACCATAGAAGTATATCCAGAGAGGTATTCGACAAATAAAATTCTAAAGTAATTAATATATTCACAACTATATTTAATATTTATCAAAAACTAAAACAAAATCGGCAATTAATAACTTAAGATAAATGACAAACTAGTAAATTATGGCATTTATAGATTACTACAAAACCCTGGGACTCGACAAAAGTGCTACGCAGGATGATATTAAAAAAGCCTATAGAAAATTGGCCAGAAAATATCACCCCGATCTAAACCCTAATGATAAAAATGCCAATAGGTTGTTTCAGCAAATAAATGAGGCTAATGAAGCACTGAACGATCCAGAAAAGCGTAAGAAATACGATGAATATGGGGAACATTGGAAAAATGCGGATCAGTTTGAACAGGCAAAACAATCGCAACAGCAAAACCAGAATGCATACTCAGGTGCCGGTTACCAGGGTGGTGGTTTTAGCGGTGCTGATTTTGGGGGTGAAGGATTTAGCGGTGGCGGAGATTTCTCTGATTTCTTTGAATCCTTATTTGGCAATGCAAGGGCGCAATCAAAACGCGGAAGCCGCAAATTCAAAGGGCAGGATTACCAGGCAGAGATTAGTATATCGCTTCGCGATGCCTACAATACACACAAGCAAACGCTGGCTGTAAACGGCAAAAACCTAAGGATAACCATTCCGGCGGGAATAGCGAATGGCCAAGTAATCAAATTAGCAGGTCAGGGTACGCCGGGTGCAAATGGCGGTCCTAACGGCGATTTGTACATCACCTTTAATATTGGCGATGATCCACATTTTAAAAGACTTAGCAACGATTTGTATACGAGCACAGAAATAGACCTTTATACTGCCGTTCTGGGAGGCGATGTAACGGTTACCACATTTGATAGTAAAGTAAAGCTTAAAGTGGCCCCTGGAACTCAAAACGGCACTAAAGTAAGACTAAAAGGCAAAGGTTTTCCGGCATACAAAAAAGAAGAAGAGTTTGGAAACCTCTTTGTAACGTATGCGGTTAAGGTACCAACGGAGCTTACAGAGAAACAGAAAGAACTTTTTAATAAACTAAAAAACCTGGGGTAAGGCATTTAAATTAAGTAATCATGGAAACAGAATTAATAACCATAACAGAGTATTGCTTTAAGTATGATATTGAACCAGAGTTTATTATATCCCTTGAAGACTCAGGAATTATTTCATTAACGATGGTTGAATCAGAAAAATACATACATATCAGGCAATTTGGTGAACTGGATAAGTACATCCATCTGCATTACGATTTGCAAATCAATATTGAAGGTATAGATGCGATCAGACATTTGTTAGAAAAAGTAGATGTTCTGCAACAGGAAATTCAGGAGCTTAAAAACCAGTTGCATATACACCAGTAAGGAGATTTGTCATTCGGCTGGTAGAACACCTAATTCTCAAACACCACCGTCTTATTCTTATAAACAAATACCCTATCACTCAACACCAACCTCATGGCCTTTGCCAGAACCGCAGTTTCAATCTCTTTTCCAGACCTTACCATATCCTTAGCGGTAAACGAATGATTTACCGGAATAATCTGCTGGGCAATTATTGGTCCTTCATCCAAATCATTTGTTACAAAATGTGCTGTAGCACCAATCAGCTTCACTCCTCTTTCAAAAGCTTGTTTATACGGATTTGCCCCAGCAAAAGCAGGCAAAAAAGAATGGTGTATGTTAATTATCCTATCGACAAAACTAGCCACAAAGCGTGGCGATAGAATTCGCATAAACTTAGCCAGAATCACATAATCGGGACTATACGCATTTATCTGATCAATCATTTCCTGCTCCGGATCATTCACTCCATTAGCATAAGAAATCAAAGAAAAAGGAACATCAAAGCGCTCACAAATCTTTTGCAGTATGTCATGATTTCCAATAACCCCAACAACAGTGGCACCCAATGTACCAAAGTTATTGCGTACCAAAATATCGGCCAGGCAATGATATTCTTTAGTAACCATCACCACAATTCTTTTTTCGGCAACAGGATTAACATGAATAAGCGCGCCGGCAGGTAAAATCTTGCGCATGGTTTCTGTAAGTAAGGCCTCATCAGAATACCCATCAACCTCCAAACGCATAAAAAACATACTTTCGGCCTTATCAACGTGTTCCCTCATGGAAACAATATTCAGTTTTGCTGCAGATAATATCTGCGAAATATCGGCAACCAGCCCTATCTGATCTTTACACTGTATTATTATTATCATCGATTGTTAAAATAGGAAAGCAAGATAATAATATTTCTTACAAGCGAGAACCTACTCTGCCGATCTAAAGTCTTTTGAATCTGCAAGGTATTTCAATATAGAATCAGGATCCTTATCCTTTACCCCGCTAACGGTAAACTTCTGCAAATGCCCCAGTTCCAATAAAAAACCGCAGCCAGCTTCAATAAACGAATCCTTCAATTGCTCATTCTTTTCGATATGATAAGAATTAAAGGTCGAAAGTTTACCTTGCTAGAGGTACATTTTATCCACTTTTTTGCATTTCTGCCAGCTTTTCCAGCTTAATCCCTTCAAGAGTCCCGTTGTTGGTCAAAAATAAAACATATAACAATGAGTTATAAATGGTAATTTTTAATGTAAACCATTGTTAAATAGCACTTAAACTTCACAATGCGTTAACATTGCAATGATATTTTTGTTAAAAGCAAAAGTACTATGAACTCTGTATTCAATTTTTTTAGTCCTAAAGACAAAACATTTCAACCCATGTTTGAGCAGGCAGGCAACAATCTTGTGCAAATTGCCAAAACGCTTGTTCTTGCAGTAAACACTCCTGATCAGGAAGACAGAAAAGTACACATCAAGGAAATTGCAAGACTGGAACAGGTAGGTGACGATGTTACGCATCACATCCTTTTGGGGTTAAGTAAAATATTTATCACCCCGTTTGACCGGGAAGATATACATGCTCTGGCGAGTTCTTTGGATGATATTGCCGATTATATTTATGCAGCAGCCATGAACATGGACTTATACAACCTAAAAAACATAAGCAAGCCAATGATAGAACTGGCCGAACTGCTTTTAGAGATGTGCAAGGATTTAAATATCGCCATAGCTGAACTTAGGAGCTTTAAAAACACCAGACTAATTGCAGAGATATGTATTAAGATTAATAAAGGCGAAAGCACTGCAGATCATATTTGCAATACCGCAGTAGGCAGTTTATTTGACAACCAAGCCGATGCTATTGAGTTGATTAAACAGAAAGAGGTACTGCAAAGTATGGAAATCGCTTCTGATAAATGTGATGACCTTGCGAATGTTTTGGAAACTATTCTTATAAAGAATGCTTAGTTAAAATGCATAATTAATATGTTCGTTCTGAACGTAATCTTGAACATCGTGAGATCCCAGGATTGGCATAACCAAGGGATCTCACGATGTTCAAGGTGACGAACGCTTTAAACGAACGCTATATATTTTATTTACTAAACTTGTAAATAGAAGTTGTTTTATACTGTTGCCCCGGATTTAAAACCGTAGTTGGAAACGCTGGCTGATTTGGAGAATCAGGGAAATGCTGAGTTTCCAAAGCAAGTGCAGTTCTGAAATCATCCTTTGCACCACCTTTAAATACATTTTTACCTTGCATAAAGTTACCGCTGTAAAACTGCAATCCTGGCTCCTGAGTATAGATATCCATGATCACACCAGATTTATCGCCTTTTACAGTAGCAGCATGAGTCATGCCTAATCCTTTAGTACCATTTAATACATAGTTATGATCATAACCTTTACCAGCTTTTAACTGGTCGTTAGCTTCTTCAATGCGTTTACCAATAGTTGTAGCAGTTGTAAAATCAAACGGCGTACCTTTTACAGTTACATTTTTACCCAGAGGGATTAAAGTAGTATCAACCGGAGTATAAAGATCAGCAAAGATTTGAAGGTCGTGGTTTAAAATCTCTCCACTGCCCTCTCCGTTCAAGTTAAAGAAAGCATGGTTGGTAAGGTTAACCACAGTTTTCTTATCCGTAGCAGCCTCATAATCCATTTTCAATTCGTTATCATCGTTAAGGCTGTAAGTAACTTTTACTTTCAGGTTTCCAGGGTAACCTTCCTCCATGTCTTTAGACAAGTAAGTAAGTACTAAAGTTTGCGAATCGGGCATTGCGGCATCCCAAACTACCGCCTGGAATCCTTTTTTACCGCCATGTAAAGTATTTTGTCCGTTGTTAAGCGCCAAAGTATATTGCTTACCGTCTAAGCTAAATTTACCTTTAGCAATCCTGTTGCCATAGCGGCCGATTGTAGCACCAAAATAAGGCTCAGTAGAATTCACAAATCCATCAACACTATCAAATCCTACTACAACATCAACCAGCTTACCATCTTTATCTGGCACTAGCAAACTCACCAGTCTGCCACCATAATTGGTAAAGGCCGCCTGTACATTGTTTTTGTTTTTAAGCACGTACAGATTGGTTTTTTTACCATCTATTTCTTTTTGGAATTTTGTACTATCCAACTGAACGGTTGCAGCGGTACTATCGGCCTGCGCTACAGTCGAATCAGCTTTTTTTGGTTCATTACATGCTGTAATTGCAAGTAAAAAAATTGCAGCTAAGCCTGGTTTTAATGTTTGCTTCATTTATTATTTGGTTTTAGTTAAAATATGTTGTGTTAATTTCAATAAGCCTAAATTAATGTATTATTTCAAAAGCGCCCTCATAAGTGGAGTATTTTTCAATTAATTCTACCTTTATAGGCGCATCATTAATAATTTTTTGCTATTGGAAGGGTAAAGCTGACGTCATCTCGAAGGAGAGATTTCCTTTTGCCGGAAAAACTAGTATCAGGCCTTAGATATCCTTCGGTCCAGGTAGTCTAATAACAGGCCCCACACAGGTGTATCACTTGTGTACCCACCTAAACAAACCTGATTTTACTATGGTGTTATTCGGGTGTTTGGCCAGTTCATAATAAACTGTGCCCAAAGCTTATTGAAATCAGCAGTATCTACGGATGTTAAAATCATCCAATTAATCACCAAAAAGTTTAATGATTTGGGTTCGAATTCAGGTTCGGAAAGAACGCTGACTGCGCCCTATAAAATAGTAGTTTTCAGGTGCACTCTAAAACTACTCTTGTTCGGCCAGAACCGAACGAACCAGGGTAGTAGTTGGGTAAAATGACCAGGACTATCCAACTTTTCTATTAGCGATCCTTTCACTTATCCTCTTGTCGCATTTGAAATTTACAAGCTTCTAGAGCAAGATTCTTAAGCGCAAAATGCTTCAAATATTTTGAAGATTTCGCAAAATTTTAATTCATCAGGTTAGATATCTTCAGAGGGATGAAACGATATACTCACATATAAAACACGTTAAATTTATGCCCGTCCGGATCGGCGAACACAAGTCCATAATAGCCCTTTCCAAATTCCTTGGCTTTTGAAACGATGGTTCCGCCCGCATTTGGGATTTCTTTCTCCCATTGGTCCACCTCATCTTTGCTTTCTGCAGAAAGGGTAAATATCACTTCGTTAGCCACGTGTGCGTCGGAAATTTCAATCTCCACATTTGCTTTCAGCTTGTCTGTTAAAAAGAAGTGCATTATAAAATTATTTCCCCCGGCAAAAAAGCTGGTCAGGTCTTCAGACCTGCCGTTGGGTTTAAACCCCAGTGAGGTATAGAATTTTGTTGTTCGGTCCAAATCACTTACCGTTAAATTTGACCATATCATTTTTGGATTCATATCTATGTTTTTTTTAGTTAGAAACTCTTTCACTAAGTTATAGTGTCATGGCGAATCACTTGGGGTGTAGAAGTGACATTTAAACAGGTAGTTTGCGACAATAATGCTTAAAGAGTACCTATTTAATAGTATGCCTAATAAATCTCCTCAGTACTTAGCCAGCGATAGACCAGCACCCTGCCTCCAGTGATAATAGCTAGCGCCGGGGCAGCAACGCTTTGGGCAGTAGTAATGTCGTTGCCTGTCCGCACTTTCACTATATTACTCCCGATCCATTTTAGCAGTACTATCCTTACCTGTATCATTAAGGGCACACTCCGTAAGTTTAAAAATAAGAATAGTTAAAACCAAGGTAGCTCCATGATAATTAGCCCATCAATTGTGAAACTTAAATCAACATAAACAATTGGTTTACAGCATACATAGCTAAATCCATTCTATTTCCTCATAAGTTAAAAAAAGTTAAACTTGGTTGTAAAGTTTAGCAGCAAATTCTTAATTCTGTAAATTACATCTATGATAAGAACTAAGCACTCTTTTTTTGCCACCATACTGTTATTCAGCTCATTAACACAGGCACAAAACAAATTTAACGGCAACTTTGAAGTACTAGACACCAAAGGAAATCCACAGGGTTGGAATTTAAAATCGAAAAACCAAAGCCCATACATCGTAAAGCTAGACAGTGCAATTAAGCTACAGGGAGAATATGCAGTTTCCATTACCGACAATGCAGGAGCAGATTTCGGCGCAATTACTTTTAAAATAAATAAAAAGTTTCAGGGGAAACATCTGACACTAGTTGGTAACCTAAAAACCAAAAACGTAACTGGCGGTTTTGCAGGAATCTGGATGCGCACAGATGATATCAATGGAAAGCGCATCGCCTCTGAAAATTCAGAGAATTCGGCTTTTACCGGCACAAACGACTGGAAAGAGTTCATGATTCAGCTACCTTATGATGGCAGCGAAACGGCAACGATTAATGTCGGTGCGGTGCTGGTTGGCAAAGGAACAGTCTGGGTTGATAGCTTGCGGCTGTATCTTGACGAAAAGCCAATAGACGAAGCCCTGGAGTTACAGACAGATGTATACCAAGCTCTAAAAGACACGCTACTAAATAAAAGCTCAGGAATAGATACCATTGCTTTAACCCCCTCCACTCAAAAAAGCTTAGCCTTACTGGGCGAATTATGGGGCTTTCTAAAATACCATCATCCGGCAATAGCCAATGGAGATTATAACTGGGATGCGGAGCTATTTCGTGTATTGCCCGAGATTCTTAACTGTAGAACCGACATCCAGGTATCGCAAGTGATGGAAAAATGGGTTGATAAATTAGGCGAAGTTCCGCCTTGCGCAGATTGCAAAACACAACCTAGCCTTGCTAACATTGCCGTTAGACCTGATTACGGAAGCCTATTCAGGAATAAAACCTTTAGCAAAACGCTTTCGGCCAAACTGGACTACATTTTAAAGAATACAAACAATACCTCAAATTACTATATCGGTGAAATTGATCTCATGAATGCATCTCACAGTTCTTTTCCACATGAAAACAAATATGCCGACAAAATGTATCCCGATGTAGGTTTACGCTTACTGGCACTTTACCGTTACTGGAATGTCATTCAATATTTTTGTCCAAACAGAGCGTTGATTAGTGAAAACTGGAACACCGTCTTACCTGCTTTTATTCCTCGGGTAATTAAGGCCAATAATGAACAGACCTATATAAAGGCAATAGTTAAACTAATTGCAAGCATCCACGATTCGCATGCATTTATTGAAAGTGAGGTTCGTGAACAAGATCTGGGAAGGTATAGATTGCCATTTGATGCGGAGTTTGTAGGAGATCGGTTGGTAGTTACAGGCTCGCTAAAAGAAGGAGCTGACATAAACAAAAATTTAAACAGAGGCGACATCATAGTTGCTATTAACGGAGAGAAAGTAGAGTCGCTAATAAATAAATACCTGCCCATTACTCCTGCCTCAAACCACACCACGGCATTGAGGGATATGAGTAGCGTTTACCTAAGAAGAGGTATTGACAGCACTTTTAAACTACAAATTATTAGAGGCAATGCACCCATGACTGTGGTTCAGCAAGGCTTAGAAATAAGCAAAGTGACTGATGCTTATCTGCAATCTAATAAACCCGCGTACCAATTGATCAACACCAATATTGGTTATATCTATTGTGGTGGCTACAAGAACACCATGCTAGACAGCATAAAGACAAAATTCAAGAATACAAAAGGGATAATTGTTGACATGCGTGGCTATCCAATTGATGTAATGACCACTACCTTGGCCGCCTATTTCAAATCTGAATCCAGTGCTTTTGCAAAGTTAACAGAACGGTCCATCAACTATCCGGGTATGTTTACGTTTCAATCTCCTAATAATACCGGAACAACGGCCACGGATTATTATAAGAGAAAAGTGGTAGTACTTGTTAATGAAAATACCCAGAGCCAGGCAGAATTTATTACAATGGCCCTGCAAAGTGCTCCAAACACGATTGTTATAGGCAGCTCTTCTGCTGGTGCTAATGGCAACGTTACTCCTATTTCTTTGCCCGGTGCCATTACAACCTGGTATTCTGGTTTAGGTGTATATTATCCCGACGGCACAAATGCCCAGCGTGTTGGAGTGAAAATTGACAAGGTAGTAAAACCAACTATTAATGGCATACAAACCGGTAAAGACGAGGTTTTGGAAGAGGCAAAAAAACTGATTTTGATGAATAAGTAATCCTTTGCGATTTAGCCCGCCTCATTAACTTAAAATGCTAATGCAACTCCACTATTCAAACCTTCATCATATTTTTCCTTATTGAATTTATAAAGTATTACGCTTACCCTTGATCCTGTAGATGATGACCATGTTAAGGGCAGCTTATTGGGTATGTTTGATGCGAAAGGTGTTCGGGTAAAAGAAACTAACTAAATGACTTGATTTTTAAGATTCTGTTAAGGGAGTAATTTAAAATTACTCCCTATGAATTACTTATCCATTCTTTTCTTATACACTCCTGGATTCATTCCCGTGATTTTTTTAAATGTCCGTGAAAAATGGGAAAGGCTTTCAAATCCGGTCATCTCAGCTACTTCGGTATATTTGGATGTGCTTGTCATGATTAAATACTGCGCCCGCTCGATACGCTTTTCAGTAATATAAGCAAGGGGACGCGAGCCTGTATATTGCTGAAAAAGCCTGGAGAAATACTCTGGATTTTGATGCACCCTCTCAGCAAGTGATTTAACCGAAAGCGGCAAATGTAAACTGACCACAATATGACTTATAGTATCCAGAATCTTTATCGGAATGTGTTGCCTTTCTTTTTGGGCAATGATTTCTGGTTGTGCAAATCGGGAAATCAACTGGAGCAATATACCCTGAGTTTCTAAAAATTGAGCAGCAGTTTGCTGGTTGTTGAGTTGCTGATATTCCTTATAATAAACATCCTTTTCATATATCCTGGGGTTATCCGACCGGTTGATCCCGCGTCCGGGATTGATATGGACGAGCCGCTCAAAGTTGACAAGGTCAATATCCCTAGCCGGAACCTTAAATATAGACCTGTTGTCAGCAAAAAGCGATATCCCATCAGAGGAGTCCTCAAAGAATTGCACGAAATACTGATCCAGAAAATTATGGCAGGTCAAATTGCATAAGGTAAAACTGGGAATGATGTATAGGTATCCTGCTTCCAGCCTCAGTTTTTTTTCGAAATGAGAAATTCCTCCCTCTCCTCCAGTTATATAATATATCCGATGATAAGGACTGATCACGTTTGTGTAATTCCAGCGTGAGTCAAGCTTAACATGATCGATGTTTAGCAAGGAGAAATTGTGAGTCAGTATGCGTTTGATCATATTAGCTAATGTAATAAAATTTAACAAGTCTGTTATGGTAAAAATTTAGTCTGATTTTGTCTACTATAATCAAGTATAAGCCTTGTATTTTTGGTTTACCTCTGATTTACAAATGGAGGTAACCAATATAAACGTTAATCAGCTAACATCACACTATGAAACGGAGAACACTGATCAAGGGAGGTATTGCGGGACTGGCATCATTATATGCTTCCCGTTTGTACGGATATTCTTATCTAAATGGCGCATCATCAACTGGCAGGATTGGCCCATTCCAGCCCAATTGGGATTCACTGGCACAATACCAGGTTCCTGATTGGTATAGGGATGCCAAGTTTGGAATATGGGCACACTGGGGTCCTCAGTGTCAGCCAGAACGAGGTGACTGGTATGCACGGGGAATGTATCAGGAAGGCACCGATCAGTATAAATACCATTGTGAAAAATATGGACATCCTTCTAAGTTTGGATTCAAGGATGTGATAAATGAGTGGAAGGCCGAAAAATGGGATCCGGATGCACTTTTGGCCTTGTATAAAAAAGCGGGAGCGAAATATTTTATGGCGCTTGCAAACCATCACGACAATTTTGATCTGTTCGACAGTAAGCATCAGCGCTGGAATGCTACCAAACTGGGTCCAAAAAAGGACCTAATGGCTGGCTGGGCAAAGGCAGCTAAAAAACAAGGTTTACCGCTGGGTGTAAGTGTGCATGCGGCTCACGCCTGGAGTTGGTACGAAACTGCGCAAAGAGCAGATAAGTCAGGCCCTATGGCAGGAATACCTTACGACGGGAAACTTGCTGCTGCCGATGGAACGGACAAATGGTGGCAAGGTTATGATCCACAGGAATTGTATGCGCAAAACCATCCTCTTAGCGAAAACAGCCAAAACGACGGAGCCATTCATGGGCAGTGGAACTGGGGTAATGGGGTATCCCAGCCAAGCAAGGCTTATTGTGAGAACTTTTACAACCGTACAATAGACCTGATAGACAAATATGAACCGGAACTGGTTTATTTCGATGACACGGTACTCCCATTGTGGCCGGTAAATGATGCCGGACTGCGCATTGCAGCACATTTATACAATAAGAGTATCAAAAAGCATGGAAAGTTAAAAGCTGTAATTAATGGCAAGATACTGGACGAGCAACAGCGCAAGTGTATGGTGTGGGACATTGAACGAGGTCAAAGTAATACCATAGAGCCGCTTCCGTGGCAAACCGACACCTGTATTGGCGCCTGGCACTATGACCGCAGGATTTATGATAACAATCATTATAAATCATCTAAGACAGTTATTCATACCTTGATAGATGTGGTTAGCAAGAATGGGAATCTTCTACTCAACGTTCCGCTAAGGGGTGACGGCTCTATAGATGAAAAAGAACGCATTGTTGTTGAAGAGATTGCCGCCTGGATGCAGATTAATAGCGAGAGCATTTACGGCACCCGGCCATGGAAGGTATTTGGCGAAGGACCGGCAATGGAATCTGCAGCCCCGCTAAGTGCGCAGGGCTTTAATGAAGGCAAAGGCAAACCCTTCGGGGCTTCGGACATCAGGTTTGTAACCAAAGGAAATATCCTTTATGCAACTTTACTAGGATGGCCTGCAGATCAGAAGGCAATTATCAAAACTTTATCCCAAGACATTGGAAAAGTAGAAAGAGTGAGTTTGATGGGGCAACACAAAACACTTTCCTTTCAGCAGACAACCGAAGGATTAAAAATAGACCTCCCGCAACAAGCACCGGGAAGCAGTGCATTTGTGCTTAAAATAGAAGGAAATATTGTTTAAATTATATGCTATAAACGCAACATAACCCTGAATTCATCAATCATGCGCCACTCTAAAGTTTTTTGGAGTGGCGCTGCTTAATTTAGGCACCTGTTTATTTAAACATATTTATGTCTTTTTATTGATTTAATTTGTTTACAAAATATACCTTTTAGTATATTTACGCCATAATTATAAATGAAATGCTTACAAAGGCAGAAAAAACAAAACAATTCATACTCGAAACAGCAGCCCCTCTGTATAATGAGAAAGGCATTTCGGGAGTGAGTATAGATGATGTACTTGCGGCCACCAAGCTTACAAAGGGATGCCTTTACGGTCATTTTGAGAACAAAGAAGATCTTTCTGAGCAAGTTATTGACTTGTCACTTAAGATGATTTCAGACAAAGTGAGAACCGAAGTATCAAAAGGTAAGACGGTAAAGGGCAAAGTATTTGCGTTTATGGATTTCTATAAAAACCCTATCCAGACTTACATTTCTGGAGGATGCCCTATATTTAATACCGCTGTCGAGACTGATGACAATTATCCTGGTATAAAGCAAAAAGTAGCCAAGGTGTTTAGAACCGGTCAGGAAGAAATTACGGCCTTACTTCAGGAGGGAATCAATAATGGCGAATTTTCAAATAATCTTGATCCTGCTGTCTTTGCTTTTAAAATGGTAGCTGCAATTGAAGGTGGCTGTGTAATGTGCAGGGTTATGGACACAACTAAACCCATGCATGGACTGATCAAAAGCCTGAAGGCTGAGTTAGAGCAATACGCTTTGTAATTTTTTTTACATCAAAATAGACTAAAAAGTATATTAAAAAATAGACCAAAAAGTATAATTCAATATTATTAAACATGAAAACAACAGGAAATACCGTATTTATTAGTGGCGGAAGCGCTGGTATAGGATTAGCTATTGCTAAAAAATTAAGTGTAGCAGGCAATAAAATAATCATCAATGGACGCAATGAAGAACGTTTACAAAATGCGTTAAAACAATTAGACAATGCCGTTGCCATACAAGGCGATTTATCATTAGAGGCGGATAGAATCCGTATCTCGACGGAACTAAAGGAGAATTACCCGGAGGTGAACATCATTATTAATAACGCAGGTGCTGCCTTTAGCTATCTTCTGAATGAAACTTTAAATGCGCACGAAAAGGCCGTTATAGAAATGAATACAAATTACTTTAGTATAATTCACTTTACAGAACTGTTACTACCACACCTGGTGCGAAAAACAGCAGCCGCTGTTGTAAACGTCTCATCAATTGCAGTTTTTAGAAGCCACAAATTTCTACCGACATATGGTGCTACCAAAGCTGCACTGCACAGTTACACTACAGCTTTGAGAGACACGTATGAAGAACAGAAAAATGTTCAGATATATGAAGTATACCCTCCCCTGGTAAACACAGAATTTTCGGCGGAAATTGGTGGCGCAAACGGCATTCCTCCTGAAGAAGTTGCTGACGAACTGTTTCTGGCACTAGAAAAAGATCAACTTGATGTTCCCGTGGGCGATTCGAAACATTTTTTTAAACAAGCTTGATCATCTATCTGAATTATCATGAATATACAAGGTAAAACGATATTAATTACTGGAGGTGGTTCTGGCATCGGATTAGCATCGGCCAGACAGTTTTTAGCCGAAGGAGCTAATGTAATTATCACGGGCAGAAACGAAGCTAAATTAGATGCAGCAAAAAGTATGCTCCCATCATTAACAGCTATAAAAAGCGATATTGAGAGCGACGAGGACGTTTTATCACTTTTTAATAAGGTTGCTTCTTTGGGTGGGATAGATATTTTATACAACAACGCTGGCGTTGGAAGCCCGGCTCTTAATCTTGGGGTTGCAAATGATCAAATTCTGAAGAATGCAATTTATGAAATGAATGTGAATTACTTTGGAGTGATCAGACTAAATAATCTTTTTATTGATATGCTGAAATCAAGAAAGGAAGGTGCTATCATCAACACAACATCGATTTTGAGTTTGGTTCCGGCATTAGAAGAGCCGACCTATTCTGCCACTAAGGTGGCTTTAAGCTTTTACACTCAATTACTTAGAAAGAACCTGGAGATACTAAACAGCAACGTAAAAGTATTTGAGCTGCTACCCCCCGTTGTGGCAACAGACATGACAGCTAAAAGGAATGACAAGAAAATCTCTTCGGAGCAGTTGGTAAAAGAACTTATTTCCGCAATCAAAAAGGATCAGTTTACCATCCGTGTGGGGGATACAAAATTATTATCTGTTGTAAGTAGATTTTTCCCTAAACTAGCTTTCAATTTAGTAAACCCTAAAAAGATATATCCAGGTCTTGTGCAGTAAATAAAACGCTAAAACATATAATATGAAAGCATTCGTAATTAATAAATACAGTAAGAATGTGGGTTTACAGCTTATTGATGTACCTGCACCCGTAGTACAAGACAACGATGTTCTGGTGGAAATTCACGCAGCAGGATTAAATCTTTTAGACGCCAAAATAAAGGCGGGAGAGTTTAAACTAATTTTACCGTATAAACTTCCGTTAATTTTGGGGCATGATGTTGCAGGTATAGTTACCGATGTTGGGAAAAAAGTAAAAAAATTCAAAGTCGGAGATGAAGTATACGCCAGGCCCTCCGACTACCGTATCGGTACTTTTGCAGAATTCATTGCTATAGATGAAAAAGATGTAGCGCTTAAGCCCAGGAACCTTTCTATGGAAGAAGCGGCATCCATCCCTCTGGTGGCTCTTACGGCGTGGCAGGCTCTTGTTGAAGGTACACAAGTTACAGCGGGGCAAAAAGTGTTTATCCAGGCTGGTTCTGGAGGGGTCGGCACCGTTGCAATTCAGCTTGCAAAGCATTTGGGAGCCACAGTTGCGACTACTGCAAGCGGCAAAAGTTTCGATTTGCTTAAAGAACTAGGCGCCGATGTGATTATTGATTACAAGACTGAAGATTTTGAAAACCGTTTGAGCAATTACGATGTGGTATTGAACAGCCAGGATAAACAGACACTTGAAAAATCATTACGAATACTAAAATCCGGCGGAAAACTTATTTCTATTTCCGGGCCGCCAACTCCTGATTTTGCCAGAAAAATAGATGCGCCTTGGTTTATAAAAATAGTTGTATCGTTAACAAGTGCAGGTGTACGCAAAAAGGCCAGGAAAAATGATGTTGACTATTCCTTTTTATTTATGAGAGCTCAGGGCGAACAATTAAGTAAAATCACAGCGCTTATTGAATCTGGAATAATCAGACCTGTTGTGGACAAAATCTTTACTTTCGAAAAAACAAATGAGGCATTGTCCTATGTAGAAAGCGGACGTGCCAAAGGAAAAGTAGTTATCAAAATAAAACTTGCGCATTAAAACAGTCATCATGCTGAGATGATCTCAGCATGATGACTGTTTTAGATAAACTTATTGTGTCTTTTCAATTGATTATTAAAACAGTTTTTCTTGTGGTGGTTTAACGCCTGCCAGTCGAAGGTATACAGTTGTTTGCCCTCTGTGGTGCGCCTGATGTTCAAAAACTTTAGCCAGAGCCAATCTTTTAGTCATATCGAATTTTCCAAACAATTTGATGGATTCATCGAGTTGTGCGTCGGTCATCTTTTTTATGTTATCGATCACAAAATCATAACTGTTCAACACCAAATTGGTTACATTAGCTTTGGATTTATCACCAGTTTTTTCCAAATCGCCCTGCCCAACCGGACTTTTAGCACCTGTAACAGCCGAAACGAAACCATAGTTGGCATCTCCCAGGTGTAATAGCTGCTCGGCAAAAGATCGCATTTCTGGAGTAGGCTTTAAAGTATAACCGCTTTCTGGCATTGCATCCAGATATTCCTTAGTATAAGCTTTTGATCTTTCCCATTCCTTTACCAGATCGGTTACTGTTACTTGTGCCTTTGCCATTTGGCTGCTGATGATTAAACATAGTACCACGGCTAAACTTTTAAGTTTCATGTTTTTTGGATTTTAATTGAGTATTTAGACTTTTGCTTCTTATAAATTTACTGTTTTTCAAATAATTAAGCTAGATTAAGTTGCAAACCTTGACCTGTTGTGATGAGGCTGTATACTTTCTGATCAGGCACCACTTCTACTATCTTTTGTTTTGAGTAATAAAATTCTTTATAGCGGGAAGCGAATTCATCGTTAATTTCTTCTGTATTTGGTCTACCAATGGAGGTAGTGAAATCGGATACTTTCATAGTTATTTAACTAATCTTTAATAAGTAATCAAATTTACAGGCAATTACGCTGCTTGACATAGGCCAAAATAGACATTCTAACGGGTCGATTTGGACGTGTAAACTTAATCAATCAATGCTTGCTTTTCAGGATCATTTAAATACGCAAACATTAAGTCAATTTGTACCGCCAGTACCCTGTCTTCTGAAAGCTCGGGTAAATCACCTTGTTTGAAAAAGCCTACATCTAAAATATCAAATGCCTGGTTATATTCTCCGCTTGTAATTTCACACTGAATAAAGATCTTGTATACATAATCTAACTGCGGGGGATGCGGGTGGCAGCGTTTATCCAATACAGCTAATAATTTTATTGGTTTAACATTAAAACCAGTTTCTTCTAAAGCTTCTTTTACTGCGGCTTCTGTTGGAGATTGTCCAATGTCTGCCCATCCGCCTGGCAAAGACCATTTGCCATCTGCTTTCTCTTTGACCAACAAAATTTCATTTTTGTCGTTAAAAATAACTGCCCGTATATCGACCTTAGGGGTGATGTATTCCTTTGCTGTACTAAAATAGCCAGCTAACTGATCTGATGACAACCCGGTTGACATGTTCATCATTTCCAAACTGATCTGCTCCAACTCCCGATACCGCTCGGTATCATATTCATTGTTAGCATAAGTTAAACCCAAATGGGCGATAGACCTTAGGCGCTTAGCATAAGCTAAAATCGTTGATGACATAATATTAAAGGAGTTTTATCCCGGCTTTCCGGTAAGGTTGTAACAATAAATCTTCGGGGTCCAGATTGGTGACCATCAGGTCGATAGCCTCAGTCTTGCATATTTCGATGGTCGATACTGCATTCAGCTTTTCTGTGGTAGGCACAACGATCAACTGGTCGCCCATTTCACTAATCCGTGTTTTAACGTCCGCTTCTTCCAATACGGGATCCGTTACGCCGTGATCGATATGCAGACTGTGTACGCCGAGTACGCTGAGATCTGCATGAAGGGTATTGTACTTTTTAAGCACATCTAAGCCCGTAGAAACTTTCGACTTCTTGGAAGCCTTCCCTCCGGCAAAAATGAGTTCAATGTTGGGAAAATCAAAGGTTAAGTTGGCGATGGGATAGCTATGTGTAATAAGTGTTAATTTGATGTTCCGTGGTAAATAGCTTGCGATTAGAAAAGGTGTTGTACCCCCATCGAAAACGACAACTTGCCCATCTTTAAACAGACGTACTGCTTTTTGGGCTACAATCCGCTTTTCGCCATTTGCATACAGTTCTCTTTCCTGATAAGTAACGGGTAATATGGCTCTTGGCTGTGCTCCACCTTTTACCCTGGTTATTAAGCCGGCGTCGGCCATCTCGCGAATATCACGCCTTATGGTATCTTCTGAAGTTTGCAGTTTTGCTGCCAATTCCTGATAGCTCACCTGATCATTCAGGCGCAACTGATCTAAGATATGTTGTTGACGTTTTGATTTTGTCATTGCAAATTATTTGCACCTAAAATACAAATAAATACAATATATTTGCACAATATTTACAAAAAACAGCATATAACTGCATAATTAATACTAACTCAAAAACAATGACAAATTTCAAAGCAATTATTTTTGATCTGGACGGAACCATTGCAGATACGTTACCACTATGTATTGCTGCCTTTAAAAAGAGCATAGAACCGTTGTTAGGTAAGCAAATAAGCGATGAAGAAATTGTGGCAACCTTTGGCCCGTCTGAAGAAGGCACCATAAGAAAACTGATTCCACTCCATGAGGATGCAGGTGTCAAATCTTACCTGACGAATTATGAAGAACTGCACTACACCTGCCCGGCCCCTTTTCCGGGGATTAAAGAGTTGCTCGAAAGCTTACAAAATAAAGGCGTACAACTGGCCATGGTTACTGGAAAGGGTAAGCACAGTACGAAAATTTCGTTTGAACAATTTGGCCTGGCACAATACTTTGATGTATTGGAAACCGGTTCGCCAGATGGCCCTAATAAAGTGAACGGCATCAGATCTGTGTTAAAGCATTTTCAAGCTGAGGCTAAAGAATGCCTCTATGTTGGTGATGCACCGAGCGACGTGTTTTATTGCAAGGAAATTGGCATCCCCATTGCAGCAGCAGCTTGGGCAAGTACTGCTGATATTACTGCACTGCGGACACTAAACCCCGAATGGTTATTCAAATCAGTGAAGGAATTTCAAAGCTGGGTTTTAGATTAGACTCCTCGTCGTACTAAGGGTCTAGCCTTGGAAAGGCATTCCATTTATGACCGTCCGTATCTGATTAACTGCTTTTACCCTCAACCATATTTCACGGTTGCCAATTTTCACTAAAATTGATTCAGTGGTTTGAACCGGAGCTAATCAAGCATCCGGTATTTCAGGTTCTACCAATTTAATCAGTTTTTCAATCGATTCCTGCCAACCCAGATAACACATTTCGGCGGGTATTACAGTAGGAATCCCTTCTTGCAATACTTTTAGCTCTGTACCTACTGATGTTTTTTGAAACCAAACAGAAGTGGTCATTACTCCTGGCAGATTTGGATCGTCAAATTTATCTGTATATTTCAAAAACGCACTTGGTTTGACCTCTATATATTCCCCACCAAATGAATGGCCATTACCAGTTGTGAAATTTTGAAACGACATTCTAAATGTGCCCCCAACCTTAACATCCATACTGTGTACGGTACAAAGGAAACCATAAGGTGGTAACCATGAAGCGATAGCCAAGGCTTCGGTGAAGGCACGATATACCTTTTCAGGTGATGCCTTAATAACTCTGTGCAATGAAACTTTGTTGTCTGACATAAGAGTAGTTTTTAGTATTGATTTATGTTTATGTTAATTTGCTTTAACAAATATGCAAGTAAAAACAGCTATTGATCAGGGGTATATACGACAATTTCACGACCAATTTGCGACATATTAAGCATTATCACCTTAAGTTCAACATTCTCATTTTGACTACAAAAATCCTCAATTAGCCTACAAGCGGGCAATTCTATCTATTGACCTTTGATGTATCATTTATTTAAAATATAAAATCATGATACATCAAAAAGATAATGCAAATACAAACAAGGTTTGGTTCATCACGGGTGCTTCCAGGGGTTTTGGACGCGTTTGGGCTGATGCAGCACTAAAACGTGGCGACAAGGTTGCAGCTACTGCACGCAGTTTGGAAAGTATAACAGACCTGAAGGAAAAGTATGGTGAAAATGTACTGACTTTAGAACTCGACGTAACAAATTCCGAGCAAGTAAAAACGGCGGTGGAGCAAGCCCATGATCATTTCAGCCGACTAGACATTGTGTTGAACAATGCCGGCTATTCATTGGTCGGGACTATTGAAGAAGCCAGCGCAGACGACATTCGCGCGCTTTATGAAACCAATGTTCTTGGCCCGGTTGCTGTTATACAAGCCGCTTTACCATTACTTCGGGAACAAGGATTTGGTCACATACTGGGAACATCAAGTAACCTGGGGCATGTAACCCTACCGGTTATTGGCTACTATAGTTCATCAAAATGGGCGTTTGAAGCCATACATGAAAGCCTTGCCGAAGAAGTTAAAGCCTTTGGCATCAAAGTAACGATTATAGAGCCAGGCGCTTATGCTACTGAGTTTGGTAGTAAGGATTCATTGAAATTTGCACAAGGAATGGAAATTTACACAGAATTTAAGGCAACTTTTTTTGAAAGCCTAAGCACTATGAAAAGAGGCGATCCGAATGCGACACCAGAGGCACTGTTTAAAATTGTAGATGCAGAAAACCCTCCACTACGGCTCTTCCTCGGCAGCCAGTGCCTACCATTGGTGCGTAATACGTACAATGAGCGTTTAGCTGTCTGGGAAGATTGGGAAGAAGTATCTAACTCCGCACAGGGATCCTCAAAATAATGCAATCTAAAATAAGATAACTTGTTAAAACAGGAATGATAATCGATATTTAACCAACCATTGGTTATCATTTCAATTGGCGATGAAAAAGAAAGAAAACATTCCGCAGAAAATTGCTTCCTTAATAGATGCCCATCATGCTTTTGGGTTACCTAAGCCGAAACATCCTTTAGTGAGTTTGCTCAATGGCCCGCATTCACAGATGGAAGTAGTTAGACCTCTTCAAAACCATGTAATCGGTTTCTATAAAATATCATACAAACCTAGGCTTGGCGGAAGGCTAAAGTATGGACAGGGTTATTATGATTTTGATGAGGGAGGTTTATTGTTTGTTTCGCCTGGCCAGGTTATTGGCAGCGAAGATGATGACGACACTATATGTTCTGCATATACTTTACTGATCCATCCGGATTTCTTTTTAGGTTATCCACTGTCTAAAAACGTAAAGCAATATGGCTTTTTTTCTTATTCAACAAACGAAACCTTGCATCTTTCAGAAGAGGAAAAAGCAACGGTCATAGAGATTTTCAAAATGATTGAAAATGAACTGAACAGCCGGATCGACGATTTTAGTCAGGATGTGGTGATTTCTCAGATTGAGTTATTGCTAAACTATGCCAATCGTTTTTATAAGCGCCAATTCATTACCAGAAAAGCAGTAAACAGTAACTTGCTACAACAATTGGAAAGGATATTAGACATTTATTTCGCGGATGAAAGATCTTTAAGCGAGGGTATTCCGACTGTTCAATTTCTTGCAGAAACACTAAATCTGTCGCCCAGTTATTTAAGCGACATGCTGCGGTCCCTTACCGGACAAAACGCACAACAGCACATCCATCAAAAACTCATAGAGAAGGCGAAGGAAAAACTATCTACCACCAGTTTATCAGTAAGTGAAGTTGCTTATGCGCTAGGTTTTGAGCATCCACAATCGTTCAGTAAGTTATTTAAAACAAAAACCAACCTCTCGCCATTAGAATTTAGAAAGTCATTTACATTATGAACATTCAGCTAACATCAAAAAATGCACTGGTTGGTGCAAGTACTCAGGGTATTGGACGTGCTATAGCAGTGGAACTGGCAAAATGTGGCACCAATGTAACCTTAATTGCCCGTAATGAGGCCAAACTAAAAGAAGTCACTTCCCTTTTGCCCCTGGTACACGAACAACAGGTGCATCAATATGTTGTCGCTGACTTTTCAGATTTTGAAAAATATCAAATAATCATTTCTGATTTTTTCAAGAGCCATACGGTCGACATTTTGGTGAACAACACCAACGGTCCGAAAGCGGGAACGGCATTAAACAGGGACACAAACTCCTATCAGCAGGCCTTCGACCTTATATTCAAAACAGTTTGTGAAACAACATCGCTGGCGTTACCGCACATGATTAAACAAAAACATGGACGTATTATAAATGTATCATCCATTTCTGTAATAGAACCCATCGATAATCTGGTGCTTTCAAATGCTATTCGATCTGCAACTGCAGCCTGGGCCAAAACACTATCGAATGAAGTGGCGCAATACAATATTACTGTCAACAACATTCTAACAGGCTATTTCGATACCGAAAGGATAAGTGATCTTATTGATAAGCAGGCAGCCTTAAGCGGGCGAACGGTTTCTGAAATCAGGAAAGAAAGAAAAAATGAAGTTCCAATGAAAAGGTTAGGTAAACCCGACGAATATGGATATTTAGTGGCTTTTTTGGCATCAGAATATGCTTCATATCTCACAGGAGCAAACATCCCTCTGGATGGTGGCCTTGCTAAGTCATACTAATAACCTTAATAAAAATAACTTTGAGAATTAATAACAGATAAAATGGATAATACAAGAGTATATAAAATGTCTTTTGCGAGCGTTTATCCGCATTACATTCAAAAAGCGGAGAAAAAAGGACGCACAAAAGAGGAATTAGATGAGATCATATTTTGGCTGACAGGATATGACAAACAATCATTGCAACAACTCATGGACAACAAAACCAATTTTGAAACCTTTTTTGCTCAGGCACCACAAATAAATCCAAATGTTTCAAAAATTACGGGTGTAATTTGCGGTTATCGTGTGGAAGAAATCGAAGACCAGCTCATGCAAAAGGTACGTTATTTGGATAAATTGGTTGATGAATTGGCAAAAGGAAAGGCTATGGAGAAGATTTTAAGGAAGTAAATCAATTCAGATTTCGATATTCATTTGGCGTATACCCTACTTGCTGCTTAAATGAACGGCTAAAATGCTGTGGGTATTTGAAGCCCAACTCATAAGCAATCTGACTTACCGACTTAGAGACATCAAAAATCATCTCTTTTGCAAGATCCATTGTTTTCAATTGAATGTATTCCTGCGCAGATTTGCCAGTTTCCTTCTTTATTAGGTCACCGAAATAATTAGCCGAAAGATTTAGTCTCTCGGCACAATAGCTAACAGTTGGTAAACCGATCTCTTTCGGTTTATCCGAACTGAAATAATCATTCAGCAATTCCTCAAATTTTTGAAGGACTCCTTTATTGACATTCTCTCGTGTAATGAACTGACGATCGTAAAAACGAATACAATAATTAAGTAGCAACTCAATATTACTCAAGATCAGGGTTTTGCTGTGTTTGTCTATACCTCGCTCCAGCTCATACCTGATTTTAGCGTAACAGTCGTAAATGAGTTTCCGCTCACTCTCAGATAAGTGAAGGGCTTCGTGTACTTCATAAGAAAAGAAATTATAATCAGCTATTTGACGACCTAGTGGAGTACCTCTTAGCAGATCAGGATGGAAGACTAAAGCCTGTCCCTTTGGTTGGTATAGTTCACCATTGTTTTCTATCCCGATCACCTGTCCTGGCCCAACAAATACCAGCGTTCCTTCCTCGTAATCATAATAGTTGCAACCGTAATGCAAATCACCACATTTGATCTCTTTCAAAAACACAGCATAAAAACCGTAATTCGACTTTCTGCTCAATCTTTTATCAGCCTTCGAAAGGTCAACAATGTTTACCAACGGATGAAAGGTCTCATTGTTATTTAACGCGCTGTATTGCCCAACCGAATTGATCATTAATACATTTTCCATTTCATTTACCTTTATCTTCTTCAAAGATACTATATCCGGAATAGTTTGTATTGCCGGCATAACCTAATCAGTAATAATGGTATACATTCCAGTAATAGATATAACAACTGGCTACGAAATAGACCTGACCTTGGTATTAATCAAGTAAATAAAAAACAGCATTAACATGAAATATAGAAAATTAGGCACTAGTGGATTAGAAGTTTCCGCGATGGGTTTAGGCTGTATGGGCATGAGTTTTGGATACGGTCCTGCACGTGATAAAAAAGAAATAATTGCCTTATTATATGCTGCAGTTGAAAAAGGACTTACCTTTTTTGATACTGCAGAAGCTTATGGACCATTTATCAACGAAGAATTATTGAGAGAAGCTTTAGCGCCATTTCGTAATCAAGTGGTAATTGCCACTAAGTTTGGGTTCCCGAAAGGTGATACCAATCTGGGTCTAGACAGCCGTCCGGAAAATATCAGATCAGTTGCTGAAGCCTCGCTAAAAAGGTTGAAAGTTGATACTATCGATTTATTTTATCAACATCGGGTTGCTCTACAGATGAAAATGTCGTACAAACAAGCCTGGGATTTGGTGCAGCATATAAATGGACATTTCGATGAACCTCTGATGGTTCTATCCAGAGATGGAACAGGTGATGGAAAGGCTATTGTTACAGAAAAAGGACTTCATATGATTGATGAATTCAAAAAAATTGCAAGAAAATTCTATAAAAACTTAACAGCGAATTGACATCCCTATATAAACAAACGCATATTCATCCTATATTTATCGTTATACTTTTAAAAACACAACGATAAACAGAACTTTCAAACGTATATCAATAAATATGAGTGATTTTTACAAACTTTTAGCTTGCGTTATTGGATCATTCCTTTTGCTGCTCATCATTTTTGCACACAATCCCTCTCCTTATCAGTTCACTTATCCTATTAATTTCGGTAATCGCATTACTATTCCTTCAGATAATCTAACTACCATAGAAGGTGTGTTCTTAGGACGTAAACTATTTTATGAAACAAGACTTTCCGGAAGCAGGCAAAAATTACTTTGTAAATTTAGTATTCAATAACCTTTAATATGAAATCCTATAAAATAATATTCCTTACTTCCCTATTTATTGCCTCGCTGGGGTCAAACAAGTTATTTGCTCAAACTGATGCAAAGCAGGCCTCGGCAGTCATCGAAGGTGAGGTCAAAACCAAACTGGTATTAACTCCCGCTGATGTGGATAAACTACCTAAAACCACTATTGTCCAGAAAGACCAGACAGAAAAAGAACATACCTATACGGGTGTTGAACTTGGCTTGGTACTTAAAAATGCCGGGGTAACTTTAGCCGAGGAATTAAAAGGTGAAAACCTGACCAAATATCTACTAATAGAAGCCAGCGATGGTTACCAGGTACTTTTTTCATTACCTGAAGTTGATCCTGCATTCTTTTCGCGTAAAATTATTCTGGCCAACAGAAAGGACGGTGCCTTATTATCAGCCGATGAGGGCCCGTTCCATATCATCATTGAGGGCGAAAAAAGGAAACCGAGAAACGCGAGACAGGTTGTTTCAATAAAGGTTAAATTCGCTAATTAATGAAAAAGCGATTCCTATTTCTGCTGTTAGTGTTGTCGTTGGCAACTCATGCACAACCGCTAAGGGTGGCTGTTGCTGCTAACGCACAATTTGTAATAAAAGCCCTGCAGGCGGATTTTAAAAGGAGAACAGGGATTGAAATAGAGATTATTACAGGTTCTTCTGGAAAGCTAACTGCTCAAATAAAGAACGGAGCGCCTTACGATGTTTTTCTTTCTGCTGATATGGATTTTCCAAATGCACTTTATCAGGAAGGTTTCGGGATTAAGCCGCCAGAAGTATATGCATTGGGCAGTTTAATTGTATGCAGCACTTCTGATCTTGAATTGAAAAACTGGCGGAGCTTACTAATTACCACCAAAATAAACAAGATAGCCGTTGCCAATCCGGTACTAGCACCTTACGGAAAAGCGGCAGAACAGGCTTTGCGTCATTATGGATTATGGAACAAAATCAGTTCTAAAATGGTATTGGGCGAAAGTATCTCGCAGGTGAACACCTACATTTCTACAGGAGTGGCTAGTTTAGGTTTTACAACGGAAGCATTGATATACGAAAGTCCCGATGCTGCAAAACTCAAATGGGTGAAGGTTGATCATAAAGTTTATGATGAAATAAAACAAGGAATGCTCATTCTGACTTACGCTAAAAAGCGCAATTACGATAAAGCCTTGAAGTTTTTCAATTATCTTCAATCGCATGCAGCTAAACAGCTTTTTAAGAAGAATGGGTATAGAATTCCGTAAGTTTAAAAAGAATGGATTTAACACCTATATTTCTTAGCCTGAAACTTGCCTGTGTGACAACGTTAATCCTTTTTGTGATTGGCTTGCCCATAGCCTATTGGCTATCTGGCCGTAGTTCCATCCCTAAGCTAATCATTGAGGCAATAATTACCATGCCATTGGTATTGCCACCTTCGGTGCTGGGATTTTATTTGTTATTGGCTTTTAGCCCTAAAAATGCTTTAGGAAAATGGCTTCAGGAACACTTTGATATACACCTGGTATTTTCATTTGAGGGCTTAATCCTGGCTTCAGTTATTTACAGCCTGCCCTTTATGGTAAGTCCGGTAAAATCGGCTTTTATTCATCTACCAACCTCCATAAAAGAGGCATCCTATACGATGGGTAAGTCAAAATTTGAAACCCTATGGTATATATTATTACCCAATATCAAATCTTCTTTATTAACCGCCGCCGTACTTACTTTTGCACATACCTTAGGAGAATTTGGTGTTGTTTTGATGATTGGTGGAAATATACCAGGTGTAACCAAGGTTGCCTCAATTGCCATTTATGATTCGGTAGAAAGTATGGATTATGCCAATGCCAATTATTACTCATTGATTTTGTTTTCAATCACCTTTGTGATAGTTCTGGCTGTCTTCATTTTTAATAGAAAATCTGCAAAAAGCCCCCTTGAATGATCGAAATTAATATAAAAAAACGAGTCAGGACTTACAATGGCACTAATCTTATTGAGATAAAGGCTTCGTTTCATCTTCAGCATATTACCCAGATTATTGGTCCTTCGGGTTCGGGTAAAACAACGCTCTTAAAAATTATTGCCGGCTTGATTAAACCGGAAGAAGGCAAGATAACGGTGAACGAGAATGTGTGGTTTGATACCAAAGCCAACACTAATTTGGAGCCTCAGAAACGTGATGTAGGCTTTGTATTTCAGGATTATGCCTTGTTTCCAAATATGACCGTTATAGAACACCTTCATTATGGTTCAAACGATCCTCAATATATTGATCGGTTAATAGCTATAGGTAGGCTTGATGCTTTTAGAACACATAAGCCCAAACATCTTTCAGGGGGGCAGCAGCAGCGTCTGGCTATTTTAAGAGCTTTATCTACAAAACCAAGTCTACTACTAATGGATGAGCCTTTTTCAGGGTTAGATAATGTACTTAAAAAGGATGTAATTATCGATCTGAAGACATTATTTGATGAACTAACAATTACCTGTCTGGTTGTAACCCACCATCCGCTGGAAACGGAGGGTTTTGCCGAATATTCCTTTGAGCTTGTTTAACCAATAACTTGCACTATGCACTTTTTTTGGAGTTTGCGGGACCAAAATATAGTTTCCAAGCCGAGAAAAAGCCTGTATCCTAAGATAACAGGCTTTTCATTTTAATTGTCTGGGTATAACTTTTCCTTACTTTTCGCCACCCCAGCATGGCACCTGTAATGGAAAGTAAGCCAGGTAATAAACCTATGATCACGTATAATATTTTGATGGCGATACCACCAAAATTCGCCACGTGAAGAGGAAAAAAGTGGCTTCTACCCTTTCCCAAAAACCGTATTCAGCTAATAGTTCAATAGAAATCACTTTTCATGTTGCAGGATCGATAGCAATCGAATTTCCATTATAGAAGAATGCGGATTGGCCTTTTACTGTACTCCTTGCCTCGAAATTCTTTCCGGGCTGGGTGGGTAAGTAAACTTTTTTAAGGACTAAGCCGGGCATATTTTTCTTTGCATTACCAAGCATTTTATCTTGTTTTGTGAAAACAAGGTATTTATCGGAGTTGGAACAGTTTGTTTTTTCCAGTATGCGAAATCTAATAAAAAGAGAATGCCAGTTTGGTTATTGATTTTGATCTGTTCACCGGATTTGATAGCTTCTCATAAATAGTGGCGATTTTAAAAACACCACCATTCAGGCCAGTCTTACTTATCGTTTTTAAGCATCTACCCAAAAAATCACAATTAAGTCCCTTTTGCGTTTAGCTACGGGATTTTTTGCAAAGAGGATCTCTATTTTGATTCCAGTTCATCCTCTTGCAGTTCGCTTATTCTATCTTTGATCACCTCTGCATGTTCCATTCCCCATTGATCTATTTTGGAAAGAATGGGCAATAAGGTTTCTCCCAGAATAGTAAGCTTGTATTCAGTCCTTTTAGGATAAACATCTTCCGCGCATTTTTCAACCATACCGTAAAAAAGCAGTTCTGCCAATTGCATCTCGATAACACGTGTGGATGCTTCAGTGATATATCTGGCAATTTCACTGGGTCGCGAAATGCCTCTGCTGATTGCATCCAGGATGCAACACTTCCATTTCCCTCCCAATACTCTCATCGCTAAATAGATACCACAATCTGGATCTTCTTGTATTTTTCTTGTATACATACTTTTATTATTGCTGGTTAAAATTACTGAATCCATCCCGAACCTCACAGTAACCCTATACCGAATCTTTTATCGGTTATTGCTCACCAAATATCTTTCGGGGAACTTTGTGTTATCGTTTATTGTAATTAATAAAATCAAATAAAGAATCGGAAATGCAAAAAGAACTGAATGTAAAGGGCCAATTTAAACTTAACTGGACAGACATACTACCGTTATTAATATGGATAACTGTTTTTCTTATGACCTGGTTATTCATGCATGGAGCAGATCATTACCTGCAAATGACGCCAGAAGCATTAGGCAGATACTTCCCGCAACGATGGTTCCTCATAGCTCATATAACAGCTGGTGGTGGAGCATTGATTTCTGGCATTATTCAATTCTGGCCTAAACTACGCACCTATAGCTGGAAAATACACCGTGCAATTGGTTATTTGTATCTGCTGTCGATCCTGGTAAGCAGTATCAGTGCCCTAGTGCTTGCTTCAACAACAGCACATGCCGTGAATTGGGCTTACGCATTTACACTGCAGATCTGGGCCAGTGTTTGGATCAGTACGACTTTTATTGCATTCTATACTGCTATGAAGAAACAATTCAAGCTTCACAAAGAATGGATGATCAGAAGTTACCTTGTTACTGTAGCCTTCCTGATCTCAGGTTTTATCTACAAGATTCCATTCGTACAGCAATTAGGCAGTTTTGAAGAAGTCACTGTCCCGCTATTCTGGATGGGTTGGGCAGTGCCGCTTTATACTTATGAGGTAATCCGCAGCACTTATTCCAGTAAGAAACTTAAACATTGAACTGTCGTAACTGACGTGTCTGAAAGCGTCCTCGTTAGAAATATATTTTTGGTTATAGTTTCCTTATTTATATTGGTTGTTTTAATGATACATTTAATTTAAAGACTTATATTGAATATCCAAATCACTTGACAAAATAAACATAAGCCTTTAATTCACTGTCTACGGCCAAGATGACTTAAATATATTCACATGAAAAGTAAAAATTCTGTTTTTATTCTCTGTTTATTTTTAGTTGTTGTCTGTGTTAACTGCACTCAAAAACCAAGCAGTTCATCAAAAACAAGCACCTCAGATGTTAATAAAGGAGTAATAGTATTTATAAAATCCAATAAATCTGACTCCGGACAGATTCAGGTTCTTAACCGATATGACAATACAGAGCTTTTAGAGTTTGGGGAAAATGATACTATACGAATTAATTCAACTGAACCGATCAATGTTACCCACCTAATCAAAACGAATGCCATCTGCTTTAGATTTTATCCAAATGACACAATTCAGGTAACTAGAGAGAAAAATTCAAATATTCCTTTATATCTATCCGGTGATTCTTTAAGAGACATGGAACTTTTGTATTTAGCTCATCATAGTTATGTTTCCATCCGGACACCAAAGGATAATATTAAAAGGATAAATGCAGCACTACAGGAAATTAATAATACTACAATCAATGAGATTAACTATTTAAAAAACCATGCCAATGAAGTTGGTATGACAAAATCATTTATAAATGAAGAATTAGAAAATATTAAATACCGAAAAACGGCTAAACAGATTGGTCTTTTATTATTGAAACCGGATGTAAGTCAATTAGATTTGGCGTCTTATAAGGCAGTGCTTAATGATAGTTTTTTTACCTATATGCTTTCTTTTCATCAATTGTGTCACTACTATTTGCAGGCAGTAAATCGTTCTTTCAAAAATGACCCTAATGCCAGCTTCAACTGGATCAATAGTAACATTAATGGCAAAGCAAAAGATATATTGTTATTTCAACTGATAAAATCACCCGATGTAATTCAAGATCGTACTATTGTTAATCAACTAATAATCCGGTATGATACAATAGCTAAGGATAGTGGATACAAAAATTATCTTTCAAAAAACAATGTGCTTTCGGATGTTAAATTTATGGATAAGAATAAGGATCTTTTAATAGATAATACAAACCAAACCAAGACTATCAAATCTTTATTTGCCGGATTGAGAAACAAAGTAATTTTCATAGACTTATGGGCAAGTTGGTGCATTCCATGTAGAGCTGAAATGCCTTTTTCCAAAAAGCTTAAAAATGAGTTGATAAATCATAAAGATATTGCTTTCTTATACATTTCCCTTGACAAGGATAAAGCAATGTGGGAATTTGCAGAAAAGGATCTGGAACTTAACCCGAAAGAAAGCTATCTGTCTGTAAATAACTTTAATGCCGAGTTCATAAAAAACTTAAATGTTAAAACTATCCCCAGATATATTATTATTGACAAAAGTGGAGGTATCAGAGACCCTGATGCCCCCAGACCAAGAGATAAAAAGCTAAAAAACACTTTACTGCAACTGCTAGATTAAATTGTTGACTAGCGCTCCGAGCACCTAATTACAAACCTAAGCCAAAGTCATTTTCTTGTTATTCCTGCTCCACTCGCTCCAGCTCCCAACATACAACTTCGGGATTTCTAAACCGGCATAATCTATTGCTAAAAGCGTATGACAAGCTGTTACGCCAGAACCACAATGCACAATTACATTTTCAGTTTTATAATCAGTTAAAGCTTTTGAATATTTTTCTTTTAGTATTTCAGGGGCTAAAAAAGCTCCGTTAGCATCCAGATTCTCAGTAAAAGGAATATTTATTGCGCCAGGAATATGGCCGGCAATTAAATCAATTGGTTCGGTTAGTCCTGCATAACGATTAGCATCGCGAACATCAATAACTACATAACTATCACTGTTGCCAGCAACTTCCACCTCATCTATTTCTGCTAATGGCAACTGCCATTCGGTGATCTGATAGGGCTCTGCTGCTTTTGGAGTTGGAATCTCAGAACTAACAGCAAATCCCGCTTTAATAGCAGCATCATAACCGCCATTTAAAACCTGAACCTTTTGATGCCCTATTGATTTTAGCATCCACCAGAATCTGGCAGCAGCATTAGAGCCATGCTTATCGTCGTAAACAATTACATGGCTATCCTTTGTAACTCCATACTTTGTTAAAACTTCAGAAAAATGCTCAAACGTAGGTAAAGGGTGCCTGCCCCCAACCGCGAAATCCTTAATATCGGCCAGATCTGTATTTAAATCAAGATAAAAGGCACCATCTAAGTGCTGTTCATCATACCTGGCTTTCGATCCGGCACTAACATCAAATAAAATAAAATCGCTTTTACCTGGTAAAAGCAATTCCTGTGGTTGTATTATAGAAGATAATTTCATGGTATTTAAAAACCATGAATATATGAAAACTATCCCAACATTATCCGCGGAAAAGTAATGGTAAAGGTTGAGCCCTGCTTAACTGTGGATGCCACCTTAATATCAATACTATGATATACTGCAATACTTTTAACTATTGAAAGGCCGAGCCCATAACCCACATTTTCAGATAAATTGGCTTTTCTGAACCGATCGAAAATAAAGTCGATATCTTCACTGGCAATGCCAATACCCGTATCTTTAATAAAAATCTGATAGTCGCCCTGCTTGTTAAAAGCATCAGTAACTGTTACGCTCCCACCTTCAACATTGTATTTAATTGCATTATTTATCAGGTTATAGAACAACTGAAAAAGCAGATCATGATTCACATTTTTTAGGATAACCTTATCTTTAATATTTATGGCAAAAGTAAGGTCTTTATCTTCTAACCTGTGACTAATCTCTTCTTTTATGTCTTCCAGTAAATCAGCCAGTTTTACCGATGCCAATTTTACAAACTGATCGTTCTCAATTCTTGAAATGAACAGCAGTGAGGAAGAGATTTTCTTTAACCGATCCAGCGTTTTCATCATTCCCACAATACGCATTGCCACATCTTCGGTGATCTGGTCATCAGCAAGCAGATTTTCCATCTTGTTTTGGAGGATGCTTATCGGTGTCATCAGCTCATGCGAAGCGTTGGCTGTAAACTCTCGCTCCTTTTCAAAGTCGATATTGATCTGATCCATCAAACTGATGAGCGACTCATCTAAATATTTAAAGTCCTGCGTGGTGGTTTTTACAGGTTCACTTTGATCTTTAAAAGGAAATTTTCGGTTTAGCAGTTTACTTTCTATGATTTTGCCAAGCGGTCTTATCAAGACCCGGGTAAAAATAAGGTCTATTACAATAGTTAGAGCAATTAACCCCATCAAAACATATAAGGCTATGCGCTGCAGTGGCTTATTATATTGATTGATGCTACCTACTGTTTTTCCGATCTCCAGCAGGTAGTTTTTGTCTTTAATTTTAAAGGTATGACTAAGCACGCGGTAGTTCAATGTATCCTGTTCTACAATACGTTCTACTGTTTTTATAGTATCAATAAGTAGCCCAGGAGCAGCAGGTTCAAGGGCAATATATTCTTCTTTAAGCATAGTATAACTACCAAAACTATCATCGCCCTGCAGGTAATAATCAATGCCGTTTTTGTGTACATTATCTATAGCCTTCTTCTGCTGATCTCTTAAGGAATAATTGGTATATTCTGATGCAATACTTGCTACCAAAAAGGGCATAGAAAGTATAAACAACAGCACTACTGCAAGTTTAGATCCGGTAATGAAGTAAATGAGCTTGGCAGATAGTTTCACGTTTATTTCTTTATTCTATAGCCCACACCACGTACTGTCTCGAGCCACTCGGTAGGCGCCCGTAAATTTAATTTTTTTCTGATGTTTTTTATGTGTGCATCAATGTAATTCGAATCATAGTCATCGTCAGCAAAAGTGCCCCAAATGTGCTCACTTAACTGCATTCTTGTTAAAACACGGTTTTTATGCAGAAACAGATAGCTTAACAAATCGTATTCCTTACGCGACAGTTCAATTTGTTCTTCTTTGTATTGAACAAGGCGCTTTTGAAGATCAATGCTAAATTCCCCAAGTGGGACCGCTTCTTCCTTTACATTAAACTTACGGCGGGCAATTGCCTGCATTCTTGACTGAAGTTCTAGCAACGAAAAAGGTTTGGCAAGGTAATCATCAGCCCCAAGATCTAATCCTGTTATCCTGTCCTCCAGATTGCCTCGGGCAGTTAAAATAATATATGCAGCTTCTGGATTGTACTTTTTTGCTTTTGGTAGCAGTGATAGTCCATCGCCATCTGGCAAACCAAGATCAAGCAGAATAAAGTCGTAGCTGTTTATTTCAATTTTTTCTAATCCTTGTGCTACGGTATGTGCCAGGTCGCACAAATAAAATGCCTTTTTTAAAAAGGTTTCCATTTCGTAGGCAAGTGTTTTTTCATCTTCAACTATGAGTACTTTCATTTATGCAATTAAAATTGATAATAAAAACCAAGGCCAATAAACGATTGCTGCCTTTTAGCTTCGGTAATGGCATTTGCACCTAAAACAGAAAACTGATAGCTAATCTCAGCCATGTAACTAGCTCTGCTATAACTTAATGGTATTTTAAAATTGTATGACAAAAGCTCGAAATTTGTTGCCGGCAAAGTAGTGGTTATTGTACTATTGCCATTTCCGTTGCCATTTCCCTTTCCGTTGCCATTATTCTTATTCTTCTGTTCGGTATAGGTTTTTAGAAAGTGCTGTGTACCCGCCACTATTTCTATGGAAGGCTCTATGGATAGCAGATCCTCCTTAAACAGTGTGCCTAATTCTATAAGCTTTGAATTTGTTAAACCTGCAAACACGTCACTTTCCTGTCCAAAAGCATAATCAACAGACAAAGAACTCTTAAACCATGGCCAATGATAGTCGGCTGATACATTCAGATTATTCTCATTAGATGCTTGCAGTAGCGGGGAACCCTTTGGGTAGAATGATCTGCTATAACTTATTCCGAAAGCAAATCTTTCGTTAAAATCATGGTCATAACCAACCCCTAAATCTGTTTCGGAAATACCTGATCCAACATTTAAAAGTTTATATGCACCTACGGAAAAGTATAGTCCAACAGGCAATCTTACCGTTGCATTGGCCAATACATAAGGCAGCTTTTCGGCTGTTGTTTGTCCGTAATAACTGACATTATTGCTATATAAAGCGGCTAAAGTTACTGTAGTTTTCTTTGTTTCGGTAGAGTCTATGTCTTTTTGAGCCTTAACTTTTATACTTAGCAAGCAAATCATTACACTAAGGGATAGTAATCTCATACCAGCTAGTGTTTTTTAATTTTGGGGCGATTTACTTTGATGGGTTTAACATCTGGCCTCCCCTTGGGCTTAACAACCTCAGGTTTTGGTTGTCTTCTTGATTTTGGCACTTCCTTAACCTCTTGCTTTTGTCTGTCTTCTTTGGAACGATCGGCTTGTTCAGATTTACCTTTCTTTTTCTGATAAAAAGATTTCAGAGATGAGGTTCCCAAAGTATTTGAGACTGCAGGCGAAACAAGTAAACAGATGGCTATTGTTACAGTTAATAAGTGTCTGACCATTGTTTGTAAATATATTGAAATGCTCATCATGTAAATATAAAGAAAGTTTACCTCTTTCGAGGCAAACTTTCAACCCCTCCTAAAACATATTCATGTTCATCTGCGCCACTCAATATCTATAACAAAGGTTGTTTGCTAACATGAAATTCAGATGAAATTTGAAAAGAAAAAAATTATTTTTTTAATTTCATGTTGTTTTCATGTTCAGAATTGAGCTTTGAGTTATTAATTGAAGAATTTAAAACTCTACTACTATGAAAAACAAAACAATTTACGCAACCCTGATGGTATTGGTTATTGCAATAGCATCATTTATAGGTTGTAAAAAAGACAGCCAGGCTTCGGGTACTACTAAGGTAGAGATCAGGATGACTGATGCTCCGGGAGATTTTGACGCCATCAATTTAAATGTAAAGCAGGTAATTCTGCTTTCGGATGGTAAACCTTACACCTTTGAGGTTGATCATGGAATATTCAACATCCTTGATTTCCGTATCGGAACCAGTAACCCAGATATTTTAATTGCCTCTGGTGATATGCCATCAGGTGAGATCACTGAGATCAGACTTGTACTTTATGATAATAACACCATCGTTGTTGATGGTCAGGTACAGGATTTAAAAACACCTAGTGCACAAAGCTCTGGATGGAAAGTAAAACTTACAGAAAACCCTGAATTGGTACCAGGGGTTACGTATTCTCTGCTTCTTGATTTTGATGCTGCTAAATCTATTGTTGCAACGGGAAATGGAAAATATATACTTAAACCTGTTGTTAGAGGTGTTACCGTTGCAACATCTGGTTTAATTTCTGGTGTAGTGTTACCATTAACAAGTCACCCGGAAGTTTTGGTTATTGCCGGAACTGATACCGTTGGAACTGTAACAGATGCTACAGGTATGTTTACTGTTGGAGGGTTAGCCACAGGAAACTACACTGTAAAAATATTACCTGTTGAGGGTTTTGCAGAAACTACTATTCCTAATGTTGCTGTAACGGCCGGTCAGAATACCAGTATAGGTACCGTTACTTTACAGTAAACATAATTACCATTTTTTAACACACACTTTAAACATATGGTTATGAAAAAGTTAATATTTTTAACATTACTTGGGGCGATTGGGTTTTTGCCTAACAAGTCAAAGGCTCAGGTTAGCCTTAGCGTAAACATTGGTTCTCAGCCTGCCTGGGGGCCATCAGGCTATGATCATGCTGATTATTATTATATGCCTGATATTGAGAGTTACTATTATGTTCCTACCAGACAGTTTATTTACCTAAGCAATGGGAACTGGACTTTCTCTGCGGGCTTACCTCCAAGATATAGAGACTATGATTTATATCATGGATATAAGGTAGTTATTAATTCACCTGAGCCATATCGTCATTATAGAGACCATAGGGTAAGATATTCGAGATACAGATCATACCGTTCTCAACCAGTTCGTTACAGCCGTCAGGTACGCTATGTAGATAGAGGTTATGACAGACACGATTCTTACAAGTATAAAAAATACAAAGGGAATGACAAAGGCTGGAAAGGTGATCGTGGAAGAGGACATGGAAACGGACATGGCAATGGTCATGGACACGGAAAACATTAGAGTTCCATTTTTTAGTTAAAAGGCTTTGAACCGGATGGTTCAGAGCCTTTTTTGTTTCAACATGCTAATTCGGTTGATTATTGTGCTAAGCACAGAGAGTAAAAAACCCTCAATTATTGCTCAATTGCATGTGTACTATTAACAATAAGCACCAGCAATATTAAAAAATGAGCAGCAACAAAAACATACTAAACGCATTCTATCTTATTCTGATAAGCTCTTGTCTGTTTATCTACCCGATTATTATTTCTTTTAAAAATGACCATGCTTTTTGGAAGTCGAAATTTCTTACCATAAACAAGGATGGCAGCATTGCTTATATCCCCGATGAAAAAGGAAATACCATCCCCGATTTCAGTAATGTGGGTTATCATCATGGATTAGCAGAAATACCCAATATAAGAGTAATTAAAACGCTTAATCCTGCACTAGGCGATGCAGGCAAAGCAATTCAGCAGGCTATTGATGAAGTTGCTGCTTTAGCGCCTGATAAAGATGGCTACAGAGGGGCTATCCTACTTAAGAAAGGAAGCTATCCAATTGCCGGAAGCATTTCTATTCAAACAAGTGGTATTATTTTACGCGGAGAGGGAGATGCTACAAAGCTCATTGCGACCGGAAAAGGGCAAAGATCTTTAATTAAAGTAAGTGGAAAGGGAAAAGTTGCTGAAGTAAAAAACAGCAGGGTAAAAATTGTTGATGGCTATGTACCTACAGGTGCAAAGTCCTTCGATATAGCATCATCAGAAGGCTTAAAAAAGGGCGATCGTATCATAGTTTTCAGACCGGGAACCGAAGCATGGATTCATGACTTAAAGATGGATCAGATTATTGCCAGAGATGGCACCAAACAATGGACAGCACAAGAATACAACCTTAGTTATGAGCGACAAATAACAGCCATTGATGGAGATAAGATTTCTATAGACAACCCGATTGTGATGTCTATGGATAAAAAATACGGCGGTGGTGAGGTATTCAAATATCAATACGCTGGTAGATTAGCTGAAAATGGTGTAGAAAACATACGTTTTGAATCGGAATATGTTGGTGATACTGATGAAGACCATGCCTGGGTTGCAGTTGAATTTGATCATATTGAAAATGGATGGGTAAGGAATGTGAGTTCATATTATTTTGGCAACTCTTGCGTAAGTCTGAGAGCCGGCGCAAAAAATATAACTGTAACCAATTCTAAGTGCTTTGATGCAAAATCTATCATTACAGGTGGCAGAAGGTATTCCTTTAATAATGAAGGTCAGCAAAACCTTTTCCAGAATCTGGAGACTACTGAAGGACGCCATGATTATGTTACCGGAGCTCGTGTTAACGGACCGAATGTTTTTTACAACTGCAAATCCAGAAAAACACATGCTGATATTGGACCGCACCACAGGTGGGCTTCAGGAACATTATACGACAACATAGATACCGATGGAGAAATTAATGTGCAGGATCGTGGCAATTGGGGCAGCGGACATGGCTGGTCAGGTGTAACTCAGGTATTATGGAACTGCAAGGCATCGGGCGCGGCGGTACAAAACCCATGGGTTTCAGGAAAGAATTATGCAATAGGTTTACGAGGTAAAAAGCTAAAAGGTCGCTTGGATGGTAAAGAAAGTGGAGAATGGGAAGGCTCAAATCAGTCGGGTTTAGAGCCTTCTTCTTTGTTTAAAGCACAGTTAAAAGCAAGAAGCATGAAATAAAACCGATGGGTTAATGCCTTGTACCATACTAGTACACCTGTTTTCCTAAAAAACACCTTCTTAGAGGAGACCCAGTAACTTTTGCCTTTTTTAGCGAAGCGGGCAAAAGTTACTGGGTCTGAAAAGAACGGTTATTTTTGCCTTTATTCGATTTTAAATACCTTGGTCATTCCTTTTTTCCAAGATGGGCCAATAGCTTCTGTTTTCCAGAAAGGTTCATGCGCTAATTCATCAGGTTTTAAGTACAATCCATTTTGATCCTTTTTTAGCTTAGTGTTTTTAACAGTAAAGCCTCTTGGAAGCTCGCCAAAAACACCAGTACCAACAATCAGATTGTCTTTAAACTCAATTTCTACCTTATCATCGTTCCATTTTAGCGGTTCATGATCTGCTACAATTACATTTTTTGAGAAGATGGTGTTTAGTGGTGGCAAATACCTTCCTGGATTATAACCAGCGCTTATCGAAAATGGTTCAGTAGCGTTAATGATCAGGTTGTTGATGATACTTGCGTTTTTAACCTGCCAGTGGCTTTTAAGCTCCGGATTCGGTAATCCGGCCATAATAGAAATAGCTGCGCTAACACTTTTACCGGTAATGCCTTGCAGGTAATTATCGTGTACATTGTGTCCTTCAGCAATTATCCTTATTCCGCCTGTGCCTGGTTTATTGTTGCCTATAAAGTAGTTCCCATATACTTCTGAGTTATTGCCATGGCGCAAAGTAAGAGTTGCTTTGCACTCATAAAACAGGTTGTTGCGGATAATATTTTTGCACGATTTAATAGATACAGCTTCCAATTCTCCGTCACAATGTTCAAATATGTTGTTTTCAATGGTAGTTTTTGAATCATGAAGCGACCAGGTGCTGTTACCTATCCTTAAAGTCTCCCCGCCATTGCCTCCCAATTCCGGTCTTTCCCCAAAATAGTTATGGTCTATTCTGTGGTAATTAGGCTTGTCTGACAGCCATATCGTAAGGGTAACACCCTGATGGCTTTTACCTTTGATAAAGCAATGATCTACCCTGTTGTTAAAACCATTCATAGATATCCATCGATAATCGGCTGTTTTATCGGGGTTGTTATACTCAACAATAGCAGTCTTTGTTAGCCTGCACCAGGTTGATTTGGTTGAGAATAGTACTACATCACCTTTGTCAATATATCCATTGGCAAAGGAAAGACCATCGACAACCAGCCATGTACCATCAATTTTAAGTGTAGAACTTCCACTTAGTGTAATGCCGCCTGGTATTGCGGTGATAAGTGTAATAGGCTTGTTTTTTGTGCCCGTTCCTTTAAATACCAGTTGCTGATCTTTCCATTCCCCGGCTTGCATAATTACCTTATCGCCTGGTTTTAAATTCAACGCTGCCAGATCTTTGGCCGATTGTATTTTGTATTCTTTTGCGATTAAAGAGGAGTTCATCCCCAAAAAAAGAATCAGTCCTAAAATTATGATTTTCTTCATTGCAATTAATCTAGTGCTCCTGTTTTCATTGCCTCTTTAGGTTTCGCCTGCATCTGGTTTCCAATCGGGCCTTCAAACTCTATCTTTATTATGCTTGCAATTGCATCTGGTGCTGTTGAAGGTAATGTTATGGTTAAAACACCATTTTCGGTGGCGGTTTTTAGCTTATTTTTTGCAGCCAATAATGTAGCTGAAAGCACTTTATTTTTAAGATTAGGAATAACCAATTTACCATCTGATGGCCAGTTAAATACAGAGAAATAAAGTGTGGTACCTTTGGCTGTTTCTTTTCTGGTGCAACGTCCCCATTCTACCGGCGGTATCGGACTGGCTTTAGTTGAATAAATCGCTTCACTATTTACTTTCATCCAATCGCCAATGGCTTTTAATCTTTCTATACTTTCCTCAGGAAACGTCCCATCTGGTTTAGGCCCTATATTTAGCAGGTAATTACCCCCTTTAGATGCAATATCAGCAAGGTTTCTGATCAAAGTTTCTGTCGACTTCCATTTGTTATCCGAAGTTCTAAAACCCCAGGTCCCGTTCATGGTCATACAGGTTTCCCAGTCCATTCCATCCAACTCTGCCTGGTTGGGTATTTTTTGCTCAGGGGTTTTAGTATCTCCTGGAAAATTAGGACGTTTTAAACGGTCGTTGGTAATAATCTGAGGTTGTGTTTTTAAGGCATTCTGCAATTTCAATGCTGCTTCATCTGTCATGTTTGTTGGTGTATCCCACCAAAGCACCGCTACATCACCATAGTTGGTCATCAGTTCTTTAACCTGAGGTACCGATACCTCATCAATATACTGAGTAAAGGATTTGGTTTCCTGTGCAGGATCCCAATGTCCATGATGGGCTTCAGTATAGGCATCAACCTTTGCTGAGTCCGGATTTAGCCAGCCTTCCGTCATTACTTTTCTTGCTGCAGATCCTCCTGGGTTATTCCAGTCCTGAGCCTGCGAGTAATAAAAACCAAGCTTCATTCCTTGCCTTTTACACGCTTCAGCTAGAGGTTTTAAGAGATCTTTACCATATGGCGTAGCATCAGTTATGTCCCACTTGCTGGCTTTTGAGTTAAACAATGCAAATCCATCATGATGTTTAGCGGTAATGATGATATATTTCATACCTGCATCTTTGGCCATCTTTACCCAGGCATCCGGATCGTATTTTACCGGATTAAAGCTTTTGGCCATTTCCTGATATTCAGCTACCGGGATTTTAGAGCGATTCATGATCCATTCGGCCCCACCCCTGCGCTGCTCATGACCTTTATAAACCCCTGCAAACTGCGCATAAACACCCCAGTGAATGAACATTCCAAACTTAGCCTCTCGCCACCATTTCATGCGTTCATCTTTAGACAATTGTTTTTGACCGTAGCCGGCCTGAACCAGAAAGAGAAGCGCTAATGATATTGAAAATAGTATTTTACGCATGTTGTGTTTCTTGATAAATGTAATTGAGTGATACCTAAATTAGACAGTAATAACTGGTTAATGCTCTTTGTTTTTGGCTTATCACTCAGCCTAATTGGCCTAGTTATTTAATGCCTTATATCTTAAAAGTGCTTCCAGATAATAATAATCTGCATAGGAAATCGGCACATCAACTTCACTGTTTGATGGCTTTGAACCTGTGCTATGCAATAAAATAAAACCCTTATTCTTTCCTTTCGGTGAAATATACTTTGTGCTTAAACTCTGCAGCATCAGGTCGGCCTTACTTTTATACAGGTCCTTGTTGCTGCTGTATTCGGTTAATTGATAAAGACCAGACGCAATTACTGCTGCAGCAGATGCATCTCGAGGCTCATTAGGAATACCAGGCGCATCAAAATCCCAATAAGGCACCAGGTCTTTTGGCATGTTTTTGTGATTAAGAATAAAGGCTGCAACATGCTCGGCCTGATTTAAATATGCGGGATCTTTGGTATAGCGATAACACATAGTATAACCATAAAGCGCCCATGCCTGCCCCCTTGCCCAAGCTGATTCATGACTAAAACCCTGATGTGTATTCTTTTTTAAAACTGCCCCGGTATTTGGGTCATAATCGATTACGTGATAAGAACTATAATCTGCACGGAAATGATTTTTCATAGTAGTATTGGCATGGCTTACCGCAATTTTATAGAACGATGAATCGCCTGTAAGCTTAGTTGCTTCAAAAAGCAATTCCAAATTCATCATATTGTCTATTATTACCGGATTTACCCACTTATCAGTACTGTGATCCCATGATCGGATTACTCCTGTTTTAGGGTTAAATCTTTTGCTCAATGTTTGGGCAGATTCGATGATCACTTCTTTATAGTGTGGGTCTTTGGTAAGCCTGTAACCCGTTCCAATACTGCAGTATACTTTAAAACCCATATCATGAGTTACGCCATTTAGCTTTTCCTTTTCTATGTCTGCAGAGAATTTCTTTGCCTGTATTAGCCAGTTTTCTTTACCGGTGTATTCGTATAAAAACCACAACTCTCCCGGAAAAAAGCCACTTGTCCAGTCTTTGGAGGCTACCAGTTTTAAATTACCGTGGTCTAAAGTTCTTGGCGAAACCAATTCTGATTTACCGGAAGCCGCCTTTGCCTGATCCACCTCTTTAAGCATCAGCGCTGTTTGTTGTGATACCTGCTCAAATGCCTTTTTTACATTGATCTTTTGCGCAAAGGATGATAATTGAAAAACAGATAATATAAGTGCTGTAGAAAGATATTTATTCATATTTGGTTAATGCTTTATAGGTTTTATGGAATAGGAATTAGCTGCACTTCTAACAGTTTCATTAGTTCAGCTCCTTTAATTTGTGTTGGTTTAATGGTAAGCAGTTGTATACCTGCAGGTGTCGAAATAACGCCTGTCTCCTGGGTAGTTACCATTCCATCTGCCGGAGGAACTACTGATGCGTTAATTTTAGCGCTTCCCAATTGGATTTCATAAGCAGCTCCCGAAATTGAGCCTGCAATATATTTGACCACTACTTTATATTTTGCTGCTTGAAGTGATTTTAATGTCCACGATAAGTATTGATCCTTTAGTTTCCATCCATCTACATAGTATCGGTCTGTTTTTCCATCGCCAAAAGTAAATTTCTTACCATGCAGCCGGGCATCAAAAGCAAGCAGTCTGTTGGTAGTGTTATTAGCTAAGCGCCTTACCGTATCGGCAAGTATATTGCCCTTTACTTCCAGTACAATAACAGCATCAGTAACACCTGGTGTTTTTTGAGGTAAAGTAACTGTGGCATCCTCGGGTGTTAAGCGTTTGGTTGTCAATTTCTTTTTTGAATTATCTGCTAAAAGATAAGCACTCGTTACAGTGCTCTTTAAGCCACCAACAAGCAGGTTACCATCTGCCGGCCAGTTAAAAACATGCAGATAAAGCAGGTTGGCCTTTTGGGTTATCACACCCCATGCCGGGATAGGCAAGACCGAACGTTTTGTACCTATAATACTGGCTGAATTGGTTTTCATCCAGGCTCCTATTTCATCCAGTATTCTGGTGTCCTTTTCATCAAAACTACCATCGCCTTTTGGACCGATATTCATTAAAAGGTTACCACCCCTTGAAGCGCTGTTTGCCAGAAGTTGTATAAAGAATTTGGGTGATTTATGACTGTTATCGTGTTTTGAATAACCATACGACTCATTAGTTGTAGGAATTGCTTCTGAGTCGCCCTCTACCGTGCGCAATTCAGCCGGCCTGTCGCCAGTGTTTAGGTAATCACCAAAGCTGCCGTAGTTACTTCTGGCAAGTCTGCCGTTGACAACGATATTTGGGTCTGTTTCACGGATAGCTTCCAATATCCTCAGGTTTTCTGAAAGCGGTAGCTTATGTGGGGTATCAAACCAAAGTATATCAGGGTGATACTTGTTAATTAACTCTTTTATTTGAGGAATGGCCTTTTGATTTACATATTTCACAGCTTTAGGAAGCCATTCCGGGTGACCATCGAACCAGTTTGCACCCCCCAATAGTTTATCCCCTCCGGGATTTTGGTATTCCCAATCGTTTCCAGGTGCATCGGGATGTTCCCAGTCAAAAGCATGAGAATAGTAAAATCCAAACTTCATGTTGTGCTTTTTCGCTGCTGCTGCCAGTTCTGCCATAGGATCTCTCTTAAAAGGGGATTGCTGCACGATGTTGAAATTGGATACTTTACTATCGTACATTGCAAATCCATCATGATGTTTAGCGGTAATGATAAAATACCCCATACCAGCATTCTTTGCTTTCAAAATCCATTCTTCTGCATTGAATTTTAAAGGGTTAAATTCATGAGCCAGATCAAGATATGCAGCCCTTGTAATCTTTTCCTTCCGCATTAAATGTTCCGAATACCCGTTTACCTTTTTACCTTTCCACTCTCCGGCAGGGTTTGAGTAAAGCCCCCAATGGATGAACATTCCAAAGCGGGCCTCGCGCCACCATGCGATACGTTGATCGTGCGTTTTCATAGATTTGCGCCACCATCCTGCCATTGCCGCATCTATGGCTTTCTGATCTCTTTGCAGCGCCTGATTAAACATATTTACATCTTCATCTCCCGAAACCTGACTCTGTGCGGTGCTGCACAGTAGCAGAAATAAGAGAAATAAAGAAATGTTTTTATAGTTTAGTTTAGCCATATCAAAGGGTTTCTTACGGGTAGGTTTCTGATTACTTCTTCTACTTTTGGGTCATGCTCCAGCTTTAACCAGGTGTTTAACCATTCTGTTTTATGAAATGCCTGCGCCCCAAATATCAAAGCTGGTTGTGCAACGGGCCAGTTTCCCCAATACATTACATCAGGTTTTAAAGTCCACTTACTTTTATCAGCCAGATAAGGATAAAGATAACTAATCCCCTGCTCAATAGATTTGCCATCGGCCGTCTCATACTCCCATAAATTATCAGTTTTAGTAGAAAGTATCTGGCAAAGCGTAGTCATGGCATCTAAATTAAAAATGGAATAACCATAAGGTTTTGTTCTCGACAGCTCTCTTGGAAAGCTTCCATCTACTCCCATTTGATCTGGCAACAACACCGTTTTATACCTTTCTCTGCAAAAGTTAAGCAATTTTTCATCTCCGGTTAGTTTAGCAAAGGATGCGATCTGCATGGTAAAGCAGGTTCCATGATTGTTCTGGGCATTCATTTCTGCTTTGCCATAAGGATGGCTCATTAACCAGCCAAGGTATTCTGTAAACCATTTTCTGGCTCCAGACAAAACCTTTGGATCTAATGCCTGTTGCATCACAATAATTCCCTGTGCCACCTCTAATAGCTGTATGGTATCTATAATTCCTATTCCTCTGCCCGTAAACCTGCCTTTAATTGCCTGTGCATATTGCAGGTTTGCATTCATTAAAGTAGCAGAATTTATAAACCAGGCTTCTAAATGAACCATTGCCTGCTTTACATATTTCTCATCTCCTGATATTTTATAAGCAGATGCAAGTGCTCCAATGATTTTACTAAACCTGATCATCGCCAACCTATGGGCAACAAAATTATCCGGATTGGTCATCCCATCTTTCTGAATATAAGGCGCATTTGCATCTTTAGGATCAGGCCACCAGTAGTCGCCCTCCGAATAGAAGTCGTGCTTACCGCCCGCACTTCTTGAAGAAGTTTCGGCTGTAACAGTAACTGGTTCCTGCTGCATAGCCCAGTTTGCCTGCTCCATCACCTGCTTTTTTAACGCATTAACAGGCGCCTTTTTTATGGAAGAGCAGGATTGCTGTGCCATCATTACTACGATGGCCAGAAAAAAAGTAAATATGTATCTTCTAATCATCACTGTTAATTGGTCATTGCTTTAAATGTAACCTTATCGATTGTATTTGGCTTTCCATTTTCAGCTTTAGATATACTTGTTTTCAGTTTACCTCCTGCTGTTTTAGAGATGTTAATCTCTCTAAAGCTATAGGCTCCTTTTTCATAGTTAAAGGTCTCGCCGTCATCATCATAAAGCTGATATTTTGCAGGCTTGCTACCATAATACCTGATTTCTAGATTTACTTTTTCATTAGGCTTAGGTGCATGCAGTAAGGCAGGCCCCATTGGGATAATACCACCATCTTTTACGTAAACAGGTATTTTATCCAGTCCTGGTGTCACAGTGATCACCTCTCCATCACCCGCATATTTACCGGTATAGAAATCGAACCATTTGCCTTTAGGAAGTATTACTGTGCGCGTTTGCTTTCCGGTAAACATAGGAGCAACTAACAGATATTCGCCCGCCATGTACTGATCTTTAACTTCTTTATTCACTGCTTCTACATAAGGATTATCTTCAAGATTGGTGCTTTTTACTTCTTTTTTAACATCAGATTGATAGCCTTCCTCCAGGTTCATTGCCCTAAAGGGAGGGATACCCTGAAAGTGGTATTTCGCAAATTCGCTGTACCAGTAAGGCATCATTTGCATACGCAAAATTGCCATGTCTTTCACTTGCTGTTCTACTTCCGGGTACGACCAGGGTTTTGTACCGCTAGACCACGCATTGATCATCGCCATTGGCGAGAAAACTACCGACTGCATACGGCGCAACCATTCCTCTCCGGTTTTAGATGCCCTCGCTTCAGGAGTCCACAACACCCCTGCAAAACTGCTGTTTATTAAGGCGGTAATAAAATCTTCATGGTTATAGTAGTCGTTGTAAATTACGTAAGGTAATGAACTACCTCCACCGTTAGAAGCCCTTACCAATCCGTAAGTACGCTGGTTACGCTCATGATATAAGGCAGCGCTGTAACGCTGAACAAGCAGGCCATAAGTTTGGCGCAATTGCTCTGCACTTTTACCCGATGGGAATATCGTCACATCGGGCCATAAATAATGGTCATAGCCATCTACCTCATCAAATTTATATCCGCTTATGCCAATATCTACCTGGCTCTTTTTAAGCTGTCCGAAGAAAATATCGCGTGCCTCGGGCATGGTTAGATCAGGAACTGCACCTACCCAAACCGTATGATCGGCAGTGTAGGGCTTAATTTTCTTATAAATCGATGCTTCCGGCGATACATAAGGGTTAGTCCACAGGTTGAGTCTGATGCCCTTGCCAAGCATCTCTTTTACAAAAGCAGCAGGTTCTGGATAGCGCTTGGTATCCCACTCAAATGTGCATGGATAAGCTCTGCTTTGCCATCCAGGCTCCAGTCCGATAAAATCTAACGGGAAACCTTTATCATGAAATGCTTTAGCTTCGTCTTCTACATCCTTAGAAGTAAACAAGGTTTTAACACGCTGTGTAAAGCCTAAACCCCAACGCGGAGGCAACACTCCACCTCCATTAAGCAGGTTATACCTGCGAACGGCATCTAATGGTTTTGGGCCTGCAAAAACATAAAACTCTACACCTTCTGCAGGAACAAGTATCTCTACACCATCAGAATAAGGGCGGGCCGACCAGCTTTTATCGGTATTACGGTCTTTGGCTTCCGGCACATTGGCTCCATCTCTTTTAACAGAGGACCCTGCAAATATTTTTAAATAACGTGCTGAATTTACAAAAACGCCATATCCATTAGATGAAACGTAAAATGGCGTTGGTGCATGGGTGCGCCCGTTGTCTTTACCTCCATAATGATCTACATGGAGTTCAAGGATTTTTCCGCGCTGGTGTACCGTTTGGAAGTTTAACCCAAAGCCATACAGCTGCTCTTTTTTATCTAATGGAAAACGCAGATAGGTTTTACCATCTGATAGTTTTCCGGTGATTTCACTTTTTTCAAATGGGAATGGCGCATCACCCATATTTTTTAGTCCATCGGCGGATGGTGTAGCACCAGAAGCGGTTAACAGATTATAAGCTTCTGGTTTCCCAACACTACCTTTCCATACACCTGGAGCCACTATTTCCCATTTAATATCCTGTGCGGCTAAATCAGTAGTTAAAAGTAAGAGCAACAGATATATTGGGTATTTAAACACTTTGTTCATGAAGGCAATTTTATAGGGTAGTTATTTTATAGGTTTTTCCTTTTTCTGTTTTAAAATCTACTACATAGCCTTGCTGTACCGGAACGGATTGCAAAGCAGATTTAGCATTGTTTTTATATTGCGGTTTGTACGGTAATTGTGTAAGTAGATTTGGGTTTGATCCGTTTACAGGCCTTGCATCTGCCTCCACCACCTTTACTTTTTGCAGGGTTCTTAGCCTGCAGTTACCACCAATTTCCGATTTTATAAATGCCTGTGCAAGCCTTCCGTTCTTCCAGTCCAGGTTTACCACAAAATTGCCCCTGGCTTTAATTCCTTTTATGCTCCCCTCTTTCCAGGCATCTGGTAAGGCTGGCAATAAGCTTAACACCCCATCCTGACTTTGCAAAAGCATTTCGGTCATGCCTGCCGTTGCACCAAAGTTTCCATCAATCTGAAATGGAGGATGTGCATCGAATAGATTTGGATAAGTTCCACCTCCGCTCATCTGTTCCTTTTCTTTTGTAGGGTCGATATAGGCAAAAGCATCTTCCAGTATCTTATAAGCATGATTACCATCTTGTAGCCTGGCCCACCAGTTTATTTTCCAGGCCATAGACCATCCTGTACTTACATCACCTCTGTATATCATAGACTGTTTTGCGGCGCTCGCCAGTTCAGGTGTTTCAAATACAGAGATCTGATTTCCGGGGTATAGACTGAATAAATGGGAGATGTGACGGTGGGTATCTTTTGGATCATCCCAATCCTGAAACCATTCCTGTAACTGACCATATTGACCAATATGAAATGGATATAGCTTCTCGCGTGCAGCGATCAGCTCTGTTCTAAAATCTGCATCTTCATTTAAGGCTTCCGAGGAGGCAATAATATCGGTAAAAAGTTGTCGCAGAATAGACATATCCATGGTTGAGGCCATAGAGAGCTGATATTCTTTACCTTTAATTTTAACTGTATTTTCTGGAGAGGTAGATGGGTTTGTGATTAAATAATTGCTGCTAGGGTCTTTAATGAGCCATTGCAGCATAAACTCGGCAGCTCCTTTCATTAATGGATAAGCCGTGTTTTTTAAGAAAAATTTATCGCCGGTAAACTGGTAATGCTCATATAAATGAGTGCTAAACCAGGCTCCACTCATTGGCCATGCAGACCATCTTGGCATCCCCTTAGGGTCTGAATCGTAACCGCCTGGCGGGGAGCTCTTAGCCCAAAGATCAGAGTTGTGGTGTACCACCCAGCCCTTGTTTATATTATAATTTACCTTGGCTGTTTTAGCGCCATTTACCGCCAGCTCCTTCATAAAATTAAACAACGGTTCATGGCATTCAGAAAGGTTTGTGTTTTCTGCGAGCCAGTAATTCATCTCCGTATTGATGTTTGTGGTATAATTACTGCCCCATGGTGGTTGTACCATATCATTCCAGATTCCCTGTAAATTGGAAGGTCGTGAACCTGGTCTGGATGCTGCTATCATTAAATACCTGCCAAACTGATAATACAGTGTTTGCAATCCCTGATCGTTTTTGTTCTTTGCATATTGCAGCAAACGCTCATCTGTGGGTTGCTGTTCTGCCGCAGGGTTGGCTTTTAGCTGAAACCCAACTCTCTTAAACAGCTGCTGATAATCTGCGACATGCTTAGCTTTTAAATCATGATATGCTTTTGCGTAAACCTTGTCCAAATTTGCTTTAGCTTCAACGGAAGGATTCTTACCGTTTAAACCAGGAGATTTATCAAAGCCGTTAAAACTGGTGGCCTCTGATAAGTATATCGTTACCGCATTTGCATTGGCTACCTCTACCTGCTGGTTATTGATTTTTACAGTACCTCCTTCATTTTTTACTTTAATACGAATCTCAAAGTTCATTCCCTCTCCCGATCGCTCATCGTATTCTATTTGTTTCGGATCATAATCTCTGTTTGCTACATATTTTGGTGCCTTACCTGTAAGAATAAGCGCGTTCTGATCTGAGCCACTAACATTAAACCGCAGCTTACTTGCCAATCCGGCTTTAAAATTTAAAGCACCCGGCTTGTTGGAGGTTATCCTAACCAGCAATGCTTTATCCGGATAGCTGGTAAAAACTTCTCTTTTGTAAGTTACCCCCTCTATGGTATAGTTCACAACAGAAATGGCGGTATTGATATCCAGTTCTCTTTGGTATGATGTGGTTACACTATCCCTGCGGTTATCCAGAATATAAAGCTCACCTAATGGCAGGTACCTTGCAGAATATGGGCCCTGCATCTTTTTCCAAAGTGCGGCAGCCTGATTGTAATCGCCTTCAAAAATTGCTTTACGAACCTGAGGCAAAACCTGCGGACCGTTAGCATTGTTACCATCATCTGGAAAACCAGACCAAAGTGTATTGTCGTTTAACTGAATCCGCTCACGGTTTACACGACCGTAAACCATTGCGCCGGTTTTACCATTGCCCAAAGGCAATGCCTCTTCCCAGGCCTTTGCCGGTTTATTGTACCACAGTTTAAGGTTATTTGTTTGTGCCTCTGCACCAATACCTATTAGGATAGCGCCTGATAATAAAGCCTGCTTTAATTTCATCGTACTCATTTAAAGTTCTATAAATGCAGAAGGTATTCCAGTGGCCTTAACACTGGCTATGCTTTTTCCGCCATTTAGTTTTACACTAATAATTGCATGCCCATTACTTAGCTGCACTTTTCTTGATCCGCTGGAAGTTCCCTGATCGTCTACCAGACTTCCATCTCCCGTTAAGCCAAATGCGATGTAATTTGCTGCATCCAGACACAATATACCTTTATCATCAGTCAATTTTACCTGAATTGTTGCAACTCCTTCTTTTTCTGAAACTTTTTCTAATACCATTTTAGCCGGTTTAGTCCATTTTGCAGTTTGGTATTGCTGACTGATTTCATCTGTTATAGTCTTACCATCTTTAGTAGCCACTACTTTAAAGTTATTGGTTCCCTCGTTTAATTTCACCATCCACCTTAAACCCAGCGCAGGGAAACTTTTAATGTTTCGTTTTTTCTTGCCCGCGCTCTTACCATTCACAAAAAGCTCGGCTTCATCGCAATTAGAATATACTTTAACCATTTTTTCCTCTCCTGCATCTCCCCATCTTACCGGCCATGAATGTCCATAGATATGTACCATCGGCGTTTTTGTCCAATACGCCTGAAAAACATAGTAAGATTCCTTTTTGGTAAAGTCTCTCTCTACAACCCCTTTTTGATTTACATAAGGAACCGGATTATCCGGACGAATTGGTGTCGAAAAATCTTTAAATGGCCAGTACGCCGTACCAGTTAACCAAGGCATAGATTCCTGCTCTTTTAAATGCCAGTCTATCAGGTTCACAATATAGCTTTCACTCCAATCGCCATCCTTAGATACCCTTGCACTTCCTCCATATAATGAAGCATCGCCTTCTCTTTCATCTGCCCCTACGCCTGTTTTAACTAAACTTAACGCTTTGTCCGGACTCTCAGAATGACGGCCGGCATGACTATCGCCACCCCATTCAACATGCAGAAACCGATCCACACTTTCAAATTCCTTTTTAGAGGCTTCCTTATACTCAGTATAAATACCACGGTACCAGCCTGCCCATATAGAAGGCGAATAAACATCTACAATATCTTTACAGAAATCGCATCGCCTGATGGCCGTTTTCCTTGATGGATCCAGCTTATGCGAAAGGTCGTTTAACTCTTTCATAAAAGCTCTGATCTTGTCTTTATCAAATTCAGTAAAATCGCCTGGCCAGTCATTTTCATTGCCAAGCCCCCAGATAATTACTGAGGCATGATTGTAATGCTGCTCAATCATATTGGTCAACATTCTGCGTGCCTGATCTTTATAAGTATCGCCACCCAAACCACCGCGGCACCATGGAATTTCCTCCCATACCAATATTCCTAAGCTGTCGCATAGATTAAGTACCATTCTTGATTGCTGATAATGCCCCAGGCGGATAAAGTTTACACCCATATCTTTCATCATCACCATTTCCTGCTTTATCATGTCCGCGGTCATTGCCTGTGCTACTCCAGCGTGATCCTCGTGCCTGTGTGTTCCTCTTAACAGCAATCTTTTGCCGTTGAGCATAAAGGGCCCTTTTTTTACGAACTCGAAATTTCTGAAGCCGATCTTTTCCTGATGAACACTTGTTTGGTTCTTAGTGCTCACTGTAGTTTCAACGGTGTAAAGATTGGGTTGATCGGTAGACCAGAGCTTTGGGTTTTTAACCACGGTATCCCAAAGCTTCTTATCGCCTGTAAAAGCCTTGATCTCATTTTTCCAGCTAGATATTACATTACCCTGCGGATCTTTAAGATCAATCTTTACAGAAATCGTATCAATCCCGTCCGGATTTAACAACCTGGCCGCTACAGCTAACTTACCTGAGCTACCTTTTGCATCAACACTTGCATTGGCAAATACTTTATCTATAGATACCTGTGGGGTATAAACCAAATTTACATAGCGATACAAACCACCATATACATTAAAATCGGATAGACTGGAAGGGATCATTTCCAGATCCCTTGAATTGTCGCAGCGTATTTCTACAGGAATTCTGCCTTTAAATTCCTTTTGAAAGACTTCATTTTTTTTGAATGCCTCCACCTGGTCAGTTATATCAATAGTGAATTCATCGTAACCACCAACATGTTCACCTATCTTTTTGTTGTAAATGTAAATCTGTGTTTTTTGTCCGGCCCCCTCAAAGTGAAGCAGGGTTCTCCCGTTTTGGTACGGGTTCACAATGGTTAACTGCGTACGATACCAGCCTGGCCCCTGATAGTAATTCACATCAGGATCTACCGCATCAGTAGCATTAAAGCAATGTGGCAGTGTAACCTTTTGCCAAAATGGAACACTTTCCGGATTGCCTTCCTTAACAGGCCTTACTGCCTCCCAAACGCCTCCCAAATCGCCTTTTAAATATTCCCAGTTTCCGGTTAAACGTTGTTTTTGTTGTGCAAATAAGTATTGGTTGCAAATCAGCAATCCTAAAAAAAGTATCAGTCTGTATTTTTTCACTTTTATCAATATAATTTATAGGTATAATCGGTTTCTAAGGACTATTCAGGAATACTTGTGGTTAATACTCCCCCAATTACATGTACGGAACCATTTGTAGCTTGTATACTACTGGTTCTAACATTTAACACCTCATTCAATACAATTGGATAATCTGAGGTATTGGATGGCGATGAATTAAGTACTTTAATCGTCATAACTGAATTAGGGTTGGGCACAAAAACGCTGGTTGAAGTAATACCAGTTGGTAACTGATTCCAGTAACCTTTAGGTGTCAGTGTATTACCTTCTATTGTTTGGAGTGCCGGAATGGTAAAATGATCATGCTGCCCCTCAACTATAAGGTACAAAAGGTAATTTTTAACAAACTCTTTTGGATAATCGTCCCATTTTGTGGCAACCTTACCATTTATTTTATAAGTACCCCAAAAGTTTGCACCAGTAACAGCTCCGTTATTTAGTAGTATAAATGTTCGGTTAGGTTTTTTGTATTCGTTTGTATCTATTTCAGAATACTCAATAGCTTCCATCATCCTTTCAAATATCCTTGCCTCGCTATTAGTCCCTCTGGATCTGTCCTTAAGGTACTGCCATGTGCTTTTATAAATCTTTGGGTCTACAGTATGGGGAACCCTATCGTAATTTTCCTGCAAGTCCAGACCCGCAAGAGAACATCCGGAAATTAAAGCAGCAATAGTGGCTACCGTTAATATATTTCTAAATAAATTCTTCATTTTCCTGATCATTAATTGTAAGTTGGATTTTGAACTAATTCTCTGTTATCTTCCAGAACAAAGCGGTTTATCGGCCACAACAGTTTTTCTTTTAGCGGCCCGAAACCACCGGTAGCAGGTACTCCGCCTTGCAGCCTGGTTAGTCTTCGGTTAATTACAGGATCCATTATTTTGTTCACATGGTTTGTACGAACCAGGTCAAACCATCTTTTACCTTCTCCAAAAAGTTCATATCTCCTTTCCTGAAGGATGGTATCTTCCATCGCAGTTTCATTTGCAACCGAAGGATCATCAGCAGCTAGCGCGGCCAGACCTGCACGCACCCTAATAAAATTCAGGTATTTTAGGGCTCCGACACGGTCGCCGGTTTTATTTAGCGCTTCAGCATAAGAAAGATAAACATCACCTAAACGGTACATCACCAGGTAAACATTGTACTCTTTGGCAGGCTTACCACCTCCTGGGAAACCAGAGCCAGGAACATCATAGTATTTAAGCAACCTGTCGAAATGGGCCAGCGTTTTCAAAGTATCAAGTGTTTTGGTTACCCTGGTATCAGCTTTATTCAACTTCCAATCGTTATGAATTACAGAATCCAGTCGGATGGTAGTGTTAGACTCTCCAATTGACACCGGAATACAGGCACAACCGTTGTTTAAATTATCCCAGTAAATGCTCCAGATCGCCTCTTTAGAACCTGTAGGATCAAGAAACAATTTCGGCTTCCAATCTGCCTGGCTCTCAAGATCAGTGATCTCGTTACCACCATATACCTTGCCCGAAGGTGCTTTAGCCGCAAAAACCCTCTTGATCCAAATTTTTGCATTCTCATAATCCTGAGGCTGGTTATTTGCACCCGCGTTCCACATGTAAGCATCTGCTGCAATTGCAGCTATACCTGCTTCTCCAATTAACCATACATTAGGCGTTTGAAGTTTCTGTGTTAACGAATATGCCTTTTCCAGATCAGCGAGAATGATTTCTTTCATGATCTTATCTTTAGATTCCCTTGGCCTTTCATCTTCATCACGGAAATCGTCATACGGTTCAGTCCATATTGGCGCATCGCCCCAAAGTCTGATGATGTAGAAATAGCACATTGCTCTCATTGCATAACATTCTGCTAAATTCTTATCCCTTATCGCCGGGGTAATCTGATTATCCAAAGAAGCCGCTTGAGGGATGTATTTAATTGCGGTATTTGCTCTTCCAATAGTTCTGTACAACTCGGCCCACGAAGATTGTGCATTTCCCGAGGTAAGGTTGTTTAATGAAAGCTCCTGCATGGTGATGTTGTTATAACCAGGGTGCAAATCAAAGTTATCTGAGCGGGCCTCTCCCCAATAATGGTACTTACCACTAAAATTTGCCCCTGTACCTGTCATTACCTGCTGAAAAGATCCGTAAACACCAGCCATAGCAGCATTTACATCTTTTAACGACTTAAAATAATTCTTAGTAAGTACTTGCGTTAACGGCTGTTCGGTAAGGAATTTTTTGCAACTACCTAAGAAAAGAACAGCACTAAAAACTGCGATTATATATAATATTTTCTTCATGATTTCTGATTTTAAAATGTAAGGTTAACGCCCAAACCAAATTCTCTTATTTTAGGGTAGCGACCAGAATCATTACCCGGTTGTAATTGATTTGAGGTGCTGAACTCCGGATCAAACAGACTGTAATTGGTCCAGGTTAAGAGGTTCTGTCCAAAAACATAAACTGTTGCCGATTTCATTTTAGCCTTTGCTGCTATTTTAGGATCAAGCGTAAAAGCCAATCTGGCACTGCTTAACCTGATAAACGCACCATCTTCCAGATAAAGGCTGTTTTGTTCATAACGCATGTTTCCTCTTGTATCCTTGCGTGATGCCATTGGATATTTAGTTACATCGCCTTGTCTATACCATGAGGTTAATGCAGCATCCGATGTAGGTGGAGAATAAGTAGAGTTAAATCTGTTCTGATCAGCAGCAACTCTGTTATAGATTTTATTGCCAAACTGACCATTAAATAAAAAGCTCAATGAAAATCTTTTGTATCTAAAGGTATTGCTTAGTCCAAAATAATAAGTCGGCAAGCCATTTCCGGCAATGATCTTATCATTATCATCAATATTTCCATCATTATTAGCATCAAGCCATTCAGTATCACCACCCTGCAGTTTTACATTGTTATAGTATTTGCTTTTAACGGTCCCGGTGTATGGTTGCCCATCTAATGTATATCCCCCAAAACTAGTTACTGTATTTCCATCTTCACTAACCACTACGTTTATAGGAGTAAGCCTCTTACCCTCTGGCGTATAGGCATTTGATACATCGTATTGGTAAACGCCAAGGTTTTTAAAAATAAAGAAGTCACCAATTTTACCACCTTCCTGTATCAGCCATTTATTGCCCGATAAAAATGCTGTGCCATCGGCCAATTTCTTTACTCTTGCTTTTGGAAAAGTGATGTTTGCATTTACATCCCAGCCAAATTTCTCTGTTTTAATTGGCGTACCCACAACAGTAAACTCTAACCCGGTATTTTCAATGGTACCTAAATTTACGGCTACCTGAGTTTTTCCTGTCTCTTTGGCCAACTCGCTTTGGTAAAGCAAATCTTTAGTGGTTTTATTATAATACTCTGCTGTAAAAGTCAATCTTCCCTTGATCATGGTAAGGTCTATCCCGTAATTGGCAGATGTAGCCGTTTCCCATTGGATAAGTGAGTTCCCTAAAACCACATTCTCTGCTGCGCCGCTTAATCCATTATAATAGTTGTCACCAAAGTTTATAGTAGTATACGATTGGTAATCGCCAATAGCGTCATTTCCTGCTGAGCCATAGCTATATCTTAACTTTGCATCATCAAGAAAGCTTTTGCTCCAATCCATAAATTTCTCATCAGAGAATCGCCATGCGGCCGACATAGATATGAAATTCCCCCACTTGTTGTTTACTCCAAATCTCGAAGATCCATCTCTGCGGACAGTTCCCTGAACAATATATCGTCCTTTGTAGCTGTATGAACCCCTTGCCAGCAAGGATACGTTTGAATTTGCAGTAGCAAATGTTCCGGTATTTGTTGGGTCAATTATCCCCACATTCGAGGTAAAGATATCGTCGCTTAACAACTCCTCTACCCTGATTCTGTACTCATCCCTGCGTCTTCTATCGGCAGTAAAACCAGCTACACCTGTTACTGTATGATCTTTCCCAAAGGTTTTGTTATAGTTCATATAGGTCTGACTTTCCCAATAAACCTTTCTTTCTGTTGATCCTGTTCCTGTAGAAAATGCAGCATTGTTTATAATAGCCGGAGTTACATTTCGACTGTTTTGGTTATCTAGTTGGGCATTAAACATCGTAGTAATGCTCAAATCTTTATAAATCTTATACTTGGCCTGGGTATTAAACTGGGCCAGATAGTCGTTGTCGATATTCTTGTCTAACAAGGCAAAGGCTACCGGATTTCTTTTTGATTCTGTAAAACCTGCAAGCGTTCCATCAGGCCGGTAAAGACTTGTCCATGGATTACGTTCAAAGATCTGTCTTGCTGTATTCTGAATGTTCAGGATATTTCCCGTCTGATAAGCAAAAGCAAGGTTGTTGCTGATTGTGAGCTTATCTGATATGGCATATTCTACGTTTAATTTCGACTGTATTCTTTTAACCCAGCTGTTTAATGCGATGGCCTGATTGTCTACATAGTTTAAGCCTCCGTAATAAGTTATTCCTTTTGAACCTCCACTTAAACTCAGGTTAACAGTGTGTTTCTCTGATGTTCTGAATAACAATTCCTGATAATCATTATCGGCATTCAGATAAGGGTTAATAGAATCCACATTTCCGCCAATTCCGGCACCACCACCTCTAATCATTCTGTAAAACCTAAGTTCATCAGCAGAGATCGTTCTTATTTTATTTGCCAGTTCACCTCTGTTATAAGTATACTGAACGCCAATAAGCGGCTTACCTTCCTTACCTCTTTTAGTGGTTATGATGATCACACCGTTTGCACCTCTTGCGCCATAAATGGCTGCAGATGCCACATCCTTAAGGATTTCAAATGATTCAATGTCTGATGGGTTTATATAATTCCCGTTTTCACTAATGATTCCATCGATTACATACAAAGGACCGGTACCCGATGCATTTATTGAAGAAGCCCCACGGATCTGGATGGTTCCCTGTCCGGCCGGATCACCATTATCATTGGTAACCAATACCCCGGAGGCTTGTCCCTGTAATGCATCAAATAAAGTAAGCGGCTGGCGCTCTGCAATGTCTTTTGCCGTTACAGATGATATTGAACCGGTAAGGTCACGTTTTTTAACTTTTTCACCATATCCGGTTACGACAACTTCGTCCAATGCAGATTCATCTTCTTTCAGGGTAATATCAATTACCTTTTTACTGCCCACAACTGCTTCCTGCGAAACAAGGCCTATATAAGAAAACACAAGTGTTGCATTGGCATTAGGAACTGTAATGCTGTATTTGCCATTTGCATCAGTCTGTGTGGATACTTTGGCATTTTTTACTTTAATGCCTACACCGGGTATGGCTCCCCCTCCACTATCCTTTACTGTTCCAGTAATATTAATGGTTTGCCCAAAGGCTGCTGAACCGGTAAGTAAAAACCCGATTATCACCATCCTTAAGGATAGGAAACTGAATAATTTACATACAGAATAGCCATAACATGAAACTGTTTGAGTATCATTTTTCTTCATAGCGTTTAAAATATTTGGTTGGTTAATTCACGGATTGCTCAGACCCGTAGTTTGTTAGGTTAATGGTTGGTTAGTTTAATTGGTTTTATATAAAATATTTAGTTGAAATTGGTAACGAACTCTTTTTGATAACATAGCGGACTTTTTCCTGTGATCTTTTTAAAGCATTTGTAAAAACTCGCGAAGTTATTAAAGCCGCAATCATAGCATACCTGTTTCAGGTTAAGGCTGTGTTCAATTAACAGTTCACAGGCCCTGCCTACTTTAATCTCTATTAAAAACTGCGAATAGGTTTTTCTGGTACGCGATTTAAAGTACCTGCAAAAAGAATTAGGGCTGATCTTAGCTACATCAGCTATTTCTTCTAAAGTGATCTTGTTTTTAAAATTAGCGTAAGAATAATCGTAGATATCGTTAATGCGATCCTTTTCATGAGGCTCCATTTCATGCTGAAAACCAATTGATGAAAACGTTTCCAATTTTTCACACTTAGAGATTTCAGCCAGTACTTGCATTAAAATGATTATCCTGTCTATGCCTTCTGCATTGGGCATTTCAGAAATCAAATCAGCAATATGCTGTTTGTTTTTACCCTTAATCTTTAACCCTCTTCTCGACTTTTCCAGAACAGATTTTAACAGCTTATTCTCGGGTAAATTCAGAAAAGAATCACCCCACATATTTTCAGAAAAATGAACCACTCTTACGTCAGGGTTAGCGGCAGGATTATTGTTTCTAAAGTAAACATCATCAAACCGCCAGTAGTGTGGCAACTGAGGACCAACAAGAACAATATCACCCTGGTTAAATCTGCTAATATTGTCGCCGATAAATTGGGTACCTTTTCCTTTACTGAAATAAACTAATTCAAATTCTGGGTGATAATGCCATTTGTTATTAACAGATGGAACCACATCCTGCCTAACGCTAAATGATTGAGCAGGCGACATTGAAACTTTTAGTAGTTGTGCTTTCATAGTTTAATTTATCTAAGTTAAAACCATAAGATGCGGGCGCACAAGAGTAACACTACTTGAGATACCTCGTTCATACATTGGTATTTTTACATATTTGGTTTAGCTAATGTAAGTGCCAATAAAATGCAAGAGGGGCTAAAATCTTAAAGAAAGAGGGTGATTTTTTTAAATTCAGGTAACAGGTTACTTTAAACTGTATTCTGAGGGGGTCTGTCCGAATTGCTTTGCAAATTCTTTACTAAAATATTTACTGTCGCTAAAGCCCACCATATAGGCAACCTCATAAACGGTATAAACATCCTGTTTTAGTAACTGAGCAGCCCGCTTTAGACGAACAGATTTGATGAAGTTATTTACCGTAAGATCCGTAAGCGCCTTAATTTTCTTGTATAAAATTGGTGTGCTCATCCCTACCTCCGCAGCAAGTGTATTTACACTAAAATCTTCATTGTTAAAATTGGCTTCGATATGTCCCATTATTTTATTCAGGAATTCCTCGTCGGCCGATTCTATTAAAATATTGGTAGGCTGAAGTGTTATCTGCTGACTAAATTTTCTACGCATATTGGCCTGCAAGGTTAGCAGGTTGTATATATTAAGTTGCAAACTGTTAATGCTAAAAGGTTTTGTGATATAGGCCTCAGCCCCTGTTTTAAGCCCGTTTACCTCATGGATATTACCAGAGCGCGCGGTCAGCAATATAATAGGAATATGGCTAGTACGCAGATCCGTTTTAAGTGTACGGCAAAGTTCTAATCCATCCATAACAGGCATCATCACATCACTTACAATGATATCAGGAATCTTCTCTATTGCCATTTTCACACCTTCTTCGCCATTGTTGGCCTCTAGTACCTGATACGATTGCTTTAAAGATTGTGCAATAAAGCTCCTTACCTCCACATTATCTTCTACTATTAAAACAGTAATCCCATCTTCTGTTTTCTCTGCCGGCTCATAATTCATTACCGGTTCAATTTCTGATACCTGCTGATAGAAAATAGGGTTTTCGCTGCTAAGGTACTGCTCAATAAGCTCATCCTTTTTAAAATGTTCTTTCCCTAGCTTAAGTCTCAGGCTAAAACAAGTATGAACATCTCGGTCTTTAAGTTCATCATTATTTATCAATGATAAACGCCCATGATGCAAGCTGCTGATCTTTTCGGCCAAGGCCAGGCCGATTCCCGTGCCCGTAGTTCCTGAGCGATGATCCCTAACCTGATAAAAATTGGTAAATATCTTATTCCTGCTTTCTTCAGGAATACCCTTTCCATTATCGGCTACCCTTATTTCAACATGGTTGTCGTTAGTCTTAATAATATCCAGGCAAATAATTCCATGATCAGGTGTAAATTTAAACGCATTAGAGAGCAGGTTAAACAATACTTTCTCCAATTGTTCGCTATCAAAATAGACCTCTATGATGTCCTCATCACAATTAAAGCGGTAATCAATATGATTTTTAAGGGCTACATACGTAAATGAAATATAAATCTCCTTTGCAAAGCTTACAATATTGCCGGGTGCTACATTGAGCTCCATATTACCCGATTCAGCCTTTCTAAAATCCATCAGCTCGTTCACCAACCTGGTCAGCCTGCCAGCATTTTTCTTTACCGTAAGCAATCTTCTGTTTAAAGCAGGCGATTCCTTTGTTTCATTCACCAAATGCTCCAACGGACCCACAATAAGGGTGAGCGGTGTTCTGATCTCATGAGACACATTGGTAAAGAAATCGAGTTTCATCTGATAGATCTCATGCTCTTTTCTTAGCAATGTTCTGATCCATAAAAATCTTAAAATAAGGAATATCAACCCAGAAAGGAAAAGTATATAGATAAGATATGCCCACCATGTTTTCCAATAAGGCGGATTTACATTAATGATCATCTCCTCGGGCTTGCTGGTCCAAACCCCATCATTATTTGCTCCTTTAATTAAAAGAACATACCTGCCCGCAGGTAAATTGGTAAACGCGGCCTGCGGGTTGGTTACATAGTTCCACTCTTTTTCGAAGCCCTTAAGTTGGTAAGCGTACCTGTTTTTTTCGGACTTTATATAGTTTAGAATGGCGAAATCAATGGTAAAGATATTCTGATGATAAGAAAAGGTTAATTCCTTGGTTAAGCCTATATTTTGAGTGAGCAAACCTGTTTTATCGCTAATATTTACCGGCTTATTAAACAACCTTAACCTGGTAAATATAGCTTTAGGTACCTTTTTATTATCTCTGATCTGATCTGGGAAGAAACTTACCATCCCGTTATAGCCACCAAAGAACATCTCATTTTTGCTGTCTTTAAAAAAGGAATTATAGTTAAAAACATTCCCCGGCAGGCCATCATCAACGGTATAGTTTTTAAATACCTTTCCATCAAACTTAGATAGACCGTTAGAAGTACTTATCCATAAATCCCCCTTGCTATCTTCAAGAAAACCGACTGCATTATTACTTGGCAGACCATCTTCTACCGTATAAAACCTGCTGGTCTCTTTGTTTTTATCGTATTTAATTAACCCCGATTCGTAACTGCCTATCCAGATCACTCCTTTCGAATCTTCCTTAATAAAATTGATGTCATCAAATTTGAAATCAGTGTTCTTACTCTTGAACTCTTTAATCTGATTAGAACCTGCCGAAACGATATAAATACCTGAATATGTAGCAATCCATATGTTTTTGGCAGCATCTTCAAAGAAAGTCCTTACAAACTTTAAATCCTTATTATAAACAGGGTTGCTGAGTACTGTGAAATTATCCTTCGTTTCATTGTAAAGAAAAACACCCTGTCCGCGCGCGCCCACCCAAAACCGCCCCCTACTATCATGTAACAAACAAACAACCCTATTAGAATTTAAGGCATGCGGGTCTGAACTATTGGGTTTATAGTGCTTAAACGTACCTGAAGGGGGTAAATACACATCCAGGTTCCCCTCATACGTTGCCACCCACACCCTTCCCTTCTTATCAATTGAAATGGCCTTTACAAGGTTTGAACTCAATGAATTAGGATTGCCTATTTCATTTTTTATGGTCTTAAATACCCCTGTTGTTCTGTTATAATAATTTAGGCCTTCTGCCTCCGTCCCAATCCACAGGTTATGGCTTTCATCTTCAACAATAGCACTAACTACATTGCTGCTGATACCATTACCTCCCAGATTGGTTTTATATTCCCTGAACGGAGTAGAATTTGCATGATATACATTAACCCCACCATAGTAGGTGCCTACCCACATGGAACCTGCGGCATCCTTCAGAATATCGTAAGTAGAGTTCTGATTAAGGCTTAAAGGATCATTTGGGATATGGTTAAGAACCGTAAACTTTCCTGTTTTAACATCAAATATATCTATCCCGTTTAAGGTAGATATCCATAATTTGCCATCTTTATCTGTTTTGATTTTGCGGATAACATTACTACTAAGCCCATTGCTTTGCCCACTTTTTGCCGAATAATGCTTAAACGTGCCGGTAGCCCGATCCATTAATTCGAGTCCGTTATTGTGCGTACCTATCCATAAATTATGATAAGAATCTTCAAAAACAGCACTTAAATCGTTATTAATTAAACTGGCAGGATTGTTCGGCTCATGAAAATAAGACTGAAAAGCGTACTTTCCATTTTCCTCTTTCATACTGGTAAGCCCCTGTAAAGTAGCTATCCAGAGTACATTATTATGATCCTGATGAATGGCTTTTATTAGCGGGTGAGCTAAGCCTTGCCCCTTGACATTACTGCTATAAAAACGTTGAAATTTATCGGGTCCAATCAATTTGTTCAATCCGTTATCCGTCCCAACCCAGATATTTCCCTTTTTATCCTCATAAAGGTTCCTTATAATATTATGGCTGATGCTATATTTATTCTGCGGATCATGAAGAAATCTTTTAAACGAATTGCTTTTAGGCAAATACAAGTTCAAACCATTCTGTGTAGCCACCCATAAATTACCCTTTCGGTCTGTAAGCAGATAATTAATATTCTGGCTGCTACTTATTGAGGTATTGTTATTTTTATCGTGTTTAAATACTTCGAAGCTTTGCGTATTGAACTTGTTAAGTCCATCTTTAGTTCCAAACCACATAAACCCCATACTATCCTGAGCGATAGACAGTACACTGCTTTGTGAAAGCCCATCCTCTACTGTGAGGTGGTTAAAACCTATATTATTCTTTTGAGCACTGGCATCTACACCGCAAAGAAGCGACACTAACAATAATACACTGTTAATTAAGCGATACAATAATTTACTACGGCTCATATTTGGAGTTAACCCTATCCTTTATTTTAACGAAAGGTAAAACAAATAGATTTGCTGTAAAAGTACAATTTGCGCAACAAATTCTGCATTGTTGCGCAACAAAAATTGGTTTATACTGTAAATAAACCAGTTGAATTTATTAATTCAGCCTTAATCTCTGTTTTTGCTTTAGCAGCTGAGCTTCCAGTTTTCCGTAAGCAACCTGCTGAACATCTACCTGATCATCTATGGCTATTACTGCTGCAGTTGCTGCCGATTCACCAAGGATCATAAAAACCGGCTCCATCCTTACAGAACCGTAGGCAATATGTGAGCTGGAAACACAAACCGGCACCAGCAAATTGCCACACTCTCCTTTTTTAGGAACTATTGATCCGTAGGATATGCTATAAGGTTTTGGGGCATGCACACCTATATCACCCTCGTTTTGCACAAATCCCTTAGTGGTTACATATCGTTGAGTATTATGCGAATCTAAAGCGTAAGAGCCCATCCCGATAGGCTGAGGCACTTCTTTTCGTCCTAAAGTTTCGTTTTCTGTAAGGACATGATCACTTACCATCCTTCTGGCTTCCCTTACGTAGATTTGGTGAGGCCAGTTTCCATTATCTTTAAATTCATCTTTAGATAAACCCCATGTTTGCAGTCTTTTTTGCAGATCTGCCGGAACGCGTGAGTCTGTGATCATGAAATACATTAATCCTTTCTGATAATCTTCATGTTGTTTAATGATCTGCTTGCGCTTTTCGTATGAAGCCTCGGGATAATCGTAGTTCATGCCAATATAATCGGTACTGAAGGGGCCATGATTGTTGGTATCCGTTTTATGATTGGGTATGTCATCAAACTTATCAAACAACTCTTTCCATCCACTTTGAAATATCCTTGCCAGCAATTCGTAATTTGCTGGGTTGTAATTATCAGGTTTTGGAAATGCAAGTCTGTTATCAGCCTTATTGGTGAGACACATTCTAAAGCAATATGCCTGCAACTTCTTATCGCCCTCTCCTTTTATCCCCGGATCCTCGTCGGATATGCCCGCCAATAGGCCGCTGCTTTTATCGCCGGGAACGTTATATGGATCTATTTTTGTTTTAAAATGATGGCCATGCTGGAACACTTCTGTTTGCACGCCATTCCAGGTTTCTCCGTATACACTGTTTGCTTCGCGGCCTACATGGTAGCTAACCTTTGCCGCAGCCATCAGATCCCCCTCATAAGTAGCATCAATAAACATTTTACCACTAAACTGCTTACCACTCAATGTAGTGATTGATGTAATTTTACCATCCCTCATCTCTACACCCTCTTTGCGGTTCAACCATTCATTACGGTAAACGCTAATATTGCTTTCTTTGATAAAATCTTCCATGATTTTTTCGGCAACGTGTGGCTCAAATATCCACATCGTGCGGTCTTTACCATCAATAGCGGGTGTGCCTTGACCCTTGTTCCCATATTCTTCCTTTTTTTGCCACTTCCAGGCAGTATCTTGCTGATAATGGAGATAAACCCGATGATAAAAATCCCGGGATAGGCCTCCTATTACTTCTTTATTTCCGGTATCTGTAAAGCCCAATCCACTGGATGACAAACCTCCGAGATGAACATCTGGAGAAACGACAATAACAGTTTTACCAAGTTTCATAGCAGTTACTGCAGCTGTTACCGCTGCTGAAGTTCCACCATAAATTATAAGATCGGCCTGGTATGGCTTTACATCTGCCGCTTGCAGACTAACAATGGGAAGTAGAAATATCAAAACAGAAGTAACTATTGTTTTATACATACTATCATCAATTTGGTTCGAGAAGCAAAGTATATTTTTTACATCAATAAAAGAAATAAGATTCTATTCACCCGGACATAATCCGGATATAGCCTGGATATCACTCGGAGGAAATCCCGGTAATATCCAGGTTAAAACTGCGTTGCCACCTTAATAATTAAAACCTTACACCAAGACTCGCAGAGCAGGTAAGCATTCGGGTATCCAGGTTATCACCTTGATCTGATACAGCGCGATTAAAAACCGGCAACAGGGTGTAACTAAGCCTAAAGTCGCCATAAAGGTTTATTTTAAATGGTTTGTTGTCGCCAACCTTAATACCTGCAAGTAAGCTGTTGTTAAAATGATTTACATATTTTAGTGGCAATGTTTCATTTCGTTCTCTGCCACCATCGCCATCTACCCCATCTTCATATCTTAATTTTGTTTTCGAATTAACAGCAATGCCCGGTGCCATGCCGGCATAAGCCGATAAGAAGAGCCTGTATGCACTTGGCTTAAAATTGTAACTGATCAGGATTGGGAATTCTACATAATCAATATTGAAATTATAGTTATTATAGGCCTGCTGCTCCTGTCCATCGTCGTCAACAATAATTACATAGTCGTTCTTTTCCCTGTAAACCATCCCTCTGGAATTAAAGAGCAACTCGGCACCAAGTGTAATTCGTTCTGTTAATCGCCCATCGGCAGTTAATCCAACAAGTGCAGATGCCCGGAAATAGCGGTTAAAATAACTGAGGTCAGTTCTTCTTGCATTGGCTGTAGGCGTTACGTTGCGAGTAAAAAGAGAGCCGTTAATGCCTGTTTTAATACCAAACCTTACCTTTTTCTCAAAATCAGGCTGTTCCTGGGCCTGAACATACAGCCCATAGAAGAGCAGTATGAAAAAACATAAATTAGATTTCATAGCGTGTTTTATTTGTGTGTACTCTAATTTATGAAATATAATCCGTTACTATCGTAACATTTTGAGCGAGAAAGCTTTACTATTCCATCTCCTGAAGTTCCTCAGGACGGATTTTGCGTTCCGGACGGTAGCCAATCAAAGCAAGGTTGATTTCGTCCTGTTTGTTGGGATTAATTAAACGCGAACAGTATGAATCGCCGTTTTCATAGCAGAAACTGATTACTACACGTTCCTTAGGGTAATCAATCTCTGGTAATGTTCCTAATACCTCGTATAGGTTGTTAAGTGCATTGCTAACATCATCCGTTTCAGGTAAAACAAATAAAATCTCATCTCTTTTAGTATCAAAATAGCTAATTGAGCGCCAGTTACGGCCAAGATAATGTGCTTTTAGGTTTACTAAAAGTTCTGATTTGTAAGGATGGTCCATTTAATAGTTTGCTTGCTTCCGCTAATATAGCATTTTCTAAATATATAAATTATACATTAATTCTACTAAATTAGTAGACTATTTAATAAAATAGTTATACCTTTAGCCCAAATCATACACAATTTCTTATCGAAATTTGTTAGCTCGTCTGAGTTTTGTTTAAAATTTAAAGCCAGGTCGGATGACCTGGCTTTTTAAATTATAATCGGTTTAAGTGTGTTTTTATTTTACAAGGATCACATCATCGAAGTAGAAACTTTCATCTTGTTTTTCAGGGCCTTCTATCCAGAAGCCTATTTGTTTCATCGGACCTTTTTTCCAAAGTTCAAGTGTTGTCATCGGGATTTTAAAGTAAGTCCATACATTAGCAGGCACTATTATTGGAACGCTTCTATCTGAATTCCCATACCCTCCTGCCCTTGCATCGCCTGTTACATACAGCGTATAATCGGCCGAAGCTCCCTTAACCCAGAACGACAAGTAATTATACTCTGGCATACTGGCTACGCCATTCCAGTTTGCAAAGCCATCTGCACTCCAGTTTCCTTTGTTATACCCTGCTTTAAAGGATTTGGTTCCACTTTTGGCAAAATCGGCTGATATTGAAGCCGGACCCCACGATCCGTTTTCGAAACCATTACCATAATCATCTGTAAAGATCTTATAGGCTTTATCCAGATTTACAAATACCTGACTTGTGGTCATTGGCCCGGTAGAGTTGGTAAGTATTAGTTTTGCACTGTTTACCGTAGTTGCGGGCATTTTAATTACCAGTTCTTTTTTGGATTGAGATACAATACTGGCCTCGGCCGCTGCGCCATCCAGACTTATACTGGTTACGTCCTCCAGGTTGTTTCCAACCAGGGTAATTTCTGTGCCTTCAATAAAGTTATAGTTAGAGGCTGTATTTACCAAAGGCAAAGCAACAACATTAAATGGCACTTTTAGCTGAACTCCAAGTCTGTTCGTTAAAATGATGTTTTGGGCACCACCATTTGCAGTATCAGGCACTCTAAATATCAATGCATTATCTGTATTTAGCGTCGGGTTAAATGAAGCAGGTACGTTCCCTTTTTCAAAAACAATACTGGTCATATCGCCTAGGCCGCTTCCGGTTAAGGTGAGCACAGTATTTCCGCTTGCCCTTTCCGGATCAAGCTTATTGGCCACCGGACTATTCGATGCTTTGCTGTTCGACTGCTCTTCTTTTGTGCAGCCTGCTATGGTTAATGCTCCTGCCATACATGCCAGCAGGAATATCTTTAGATTTTTAATAGTTTTCATATCTATTTATAATAAGCTACTGCAGGTTCAAGCAGTAAAGGATTAATAACTGTTTCTGGTTGTGGTACCGGAAGGTACAACTGCTTTGCCGAAGTAAGTGTGGCTTTAAAGCTGGTTAACTGGCCGTTACCACCTAACGTACCACGTTCCTGTGCGGCTATCATCTGTTGTGCTTTAGCAAATCCTTGCCTTTGGATGTCAAACCAGTAGTCGCCTTCAAATGCGAACTCTACTTTGCGCTCATGCAGAATATCATCAAGTGTGATGTTGGTTAAACTTACCAGACCAGCACGGTTATGTACTTCGTTAAAGGCACTTAAAGCGGTAGCATCGCTGGTAGACCCTCCTCCGGCCATTACGGCCTCGGCATAGATCAACAGTACATCAGCATAGCGGAGAATATAAGTAGAAATGCTGTTATGACTGTCGGAAGTGACGACTTCGGAGCTTCTGTTTGGTCCTACAACATATTTCTGAATATTGGAGCGCGTGCCTGTTTGAATTTTAAAATCGCTGGTTATGCCTGTAGTATCATAAGTGAATCCGTTAGGGAAATTGTCATTGATCCAATCGGCTTTATGAAAGCCCTGCTGCATTACCGACCATCCTTTTCTACGGTCGCCGGTAGCATAACCTGTTGAAGCATTCAGCATGTCGAATGACGGAACCACTGCCGAATAACCGTTTCCTCCTGTTGGTTTAGGTTTTAACAAGGGTTGCGGGCCCACATAAAGCATGTACCTGTTTCCTCCGTTCCATCCCATGGCAGCTAACCATCTTAATGAAAACAACATTTCCTTATTGTTTTTGTTGGCGATGTCTGATGAGGTAAACATGCCCTGAAAATCAGGATTCAGCCCTATTCTTTTGGTTGAGGTTGCATAGTCTATAACCTCTTTGGCTTTTAACCTGGCGTTTTCATAATCTTTTAAGTAAAGGTAGATCTTGGCCATCATCCCTTTGGCTGAATATTTATTAACCCGACCATCCTGAGTAGCTATTTCGGGCAGGTTTTCTTCTGCAAATTTAAGATCCTCAAGTGCAAACTTTAATACATCTTTTTGCAGGTATCTTGGTGTTGCAGGTGCCCCGGCTTTGGTTAGATCTACCGGATTTTCTACTATGGGCGCATCGCCAAAAGTGCGGCCGATATAGAAATACGCAAACCCGCGGATAAACTTGGCTTCGGCTATACCTACATCCAGGTAGGAAGGATCGGCCACCTGAGTTTTTTTATTCATGAAAGTATGAATCAGTACAGATGCCTGTCCGGCTGCCTTATAGCAGGACTTCCAGGTGTCCATTACTAAACCATCTGTACTTTGGATATTAAAATTATAAAATGAGTTGTATTGTGCGTTGCCCTGCACACCGGTTACAGTACCGCCCAATACATCACCTACGGATATAAAGGCTTTGTCAGACCAGTCGTTCCATACAGAATTGTACAAAAGTCCTGTGGCACCATTTACTTCGGCTGCTGTGGTATAATAATTTTCGGTAGTTGGTCCCGTTTCTGAGGGATTATCCAGGAAACTCTTTTTACAGGAAACTCCAATTAAAGCTACTGCAAAAAATATGATGATGAGATTTGTTTTCATTACTTTAATTTTTAGAGGTTAGAATTCAATATTGGTACCCAGGGTAAATGTTCTTGGAACCGGATAATGACCATTGTCGATATTCATGAACCTGATGTTGTTATTAAGCGCTCCCAGTTCCGGGTCGTAACCCGAATAATTGGTAAATGTGTACAGGTTTTGCACAGAAACGTAGAATCTGGCATTGCTCACTTTTATTTTACTAATTAAAGATTTTGGCAGGTTATAGCCTAGCGCTACATTCTGTATCCTTAGGTAAGATCCATCCTCAATGTATCGGTCAGAAATTCTGTTGTTATTGTTGTGCCATTGATTATATCTTGGCAAATCGCCATTGGGATTGTTTGCAGAGTATCTGTTCAATACAGTAGTAAGCTGATTGTTGTAAGGAGAGCTTAATGCTTCGGTTTGGCGACGGCTGTAGTTGAAAATATCACCTCCCTGGCTACCATAAATGAATATTGAAAGGTCAATTCCTTTATAGCTAAAGGTATTTGTAAAGCCATAGGTGAAATCTGGATTAGGATCGCCGATAACGGTAACATCCTTATCATCAACCACCTTATCGCCGTTTAGATCTTTAAACCTTACATCACCCAGCCATAAGCTACCCGGAGCTACTGAAAGTCCATAATCTATCCCATTGTTCAGCTCTGCCTGAGATCTGAATAATCCATCGGTAACATAGCCATAGAATGCACCAAGCGGGCGGCCCTGTTGAGATAAGGTAACCAACGATTTGGTACCATATTCATCAAAAGTACCCGGTAAAGTAGCATTAGGCTCGTTCATCCTGTTAAGGATATTTTTATATCTACTGAATATGATATTGGTTTTCCAGGTGAAGTTGTTATTCTGCATGTTATAAGATGTCAGTCCGATATCAAAACCGGTATTGGTCATGCGGCCATCGTTTGTTGTTGGCGTTTTGATATCGTTCCATGCGGTTCCTAAACCAGAATAAGCACCAAGCTGGGTAGCCAGTAACATATCTGAGGTTACCTTTTTGTAGGCATCAAAGCTGAATTCTAATCTTTTATTCCAGGTGGTAAGGTCTAAACCTGCATTGTAGGTATTGGTAGACTGCCAGGTAATTAACAGGTTATCTACGTTATCAGGCAATCCGCCCGGACCAAATGGTGCAATAGGAAATAGTCTGATATTTGCAGAGTATAGGTTACCTGAGCCGGCATCCTGCCCTCCAACCTCTCCATATCCGAATCTTAGTTTCAGGTAATTAACATATTTGTTGTCTTTTAAGAAAGATTCGTTACTTGCTGTCCACGATGCCGAAACAGCCGGGAATGTACCCCATTTGTGGCCCGGACCAAAGTTAGATGACCCGTCTCTTCTTATTGTTCCGCTGATGGCGTACCTGTTGTCGTAGTTATAGTTTAAACGTGCAAATACCGACTCCATACTCCAGATGGCTGCCCCTGCTCCTATACCTTGCGTATCGCCTGCATCACCGGCATTTAAATTTGGAATATTAAGAACCAGGTTATCTCTATTGGCATTGATAAAATCGTATTTTGATCTTTGTGCCTCATGGCCTACTGTAGCAGCGATATTATGCTTACCAAAGGTTTTGTTATAATTAGCATAGTTTTTAATTGCCCAGTAAAGACTGTTGTTTCTTTGCTCTCTAAGTCTTGCGGGAGAAAGGATGACGGCTTTGGTATCGGCATTTTGCACATATGGCTGAAACGCCCTATCGCTGCTTAGATTAAAATCAAAGTTACCCTCTGATCTGATGGTAAGACCATCTAAAATGTTCAGATCTGCATATACGGTTCCGAAAGCTTTGGAAGATTCATTACTTACATCGCGCAACATTGCTAAGGCAACCGGATTATTTGGGTTTCCAAATGTACTGCCTCCTATTACATTGGTAGAGATATAATTACCAAAAACATCTTTAACAGGAGTTACAGGACTATTATAAAGCACCGTACTGGTAACGGCATCGAAACCATCTGAAAGACCGATCTGCTGGTTGGTTCTGGACAGGTTTGCAGTGATACCTGTTTTTAACCATCTAGTAGCCTGATGGTCTATATTAGCTCTTAGGGTTATTCTTTTAAACCCTGTTTTGATTAGTGTTCCTTCCTGATTAAGATAGCCTCCAGAGAAATAGAATTGTGTTTTTTCTGTTCCTCCTGAAAAACCAAGTTGATGGCTTTGGGTAAATCCTCTTCGGTAGATCTCGTCCTGCCAGTCGGTACCCACACCTAATAGGGACGGGTTTTTAAATTCCGCTATACTGTCCATTCCACTTCCCGGGACCCCTCTTACTTCTAAAACCAGAGAGTTCATGTATTCTGCATTTTGGCGCAGGTTCATTACAGAAAGCTTTTTTGGGACTTCTGAAATACCAACATAAGAATCGTAGGTAATTTTACTTTGATTGGCCCTGCCTCTTTTGGTATTGATGAGCACTACTCCATTTGCACCCCTGGCGCCATAAATGGCCTGTGCTGATGCATCTTTCAGGATATCGATGGTTTCAATATCGGCAGAGTTTAAGGTTGCCAGCACACTTTGTCCGGTTTGCCCGGAACCGCCCCCTAAAAAGTTTTGTTCAAGGGAACTGCTTTTTGAGTTCATAGGAACTCCATCTATTACATATAAAGGTTCGTTATTTTCGCCTGTTGAGGTAAGTCCTCTGATCCTTACGGAAACACCACCTCCTGGCTGACCGCCATTGTTATTTATGGTAACACCTGCTACCTTCCCTTGCAGGGCCTGATCTACGCCTGCAACAGGTAAATTTTTAATGTCCTTTTGGGAAACAGAAGAAATTGCTGAGGTTACTTCTGATTTACGCAATGTACCGTAACCGATAACTACAACATCTGATAAGGTTGAAGTAGAGGATTCAAGATTAGCGTTAATTACTGAGCCTGAACCTACGGTAACTTCTTTTGTGGTCATCCCTACATAGGAAAATACAAGTACACTTGCATTTGAGGTAACCATGATGGAATACTTACCCTCGTTATTGGTTAAAGCTGTGGTTTTGGTTCCCTTTACCACTACAGATGCACCGGGCAAAGTTGTACCGCTTTCATCGGCAACAACCCCCGTAACTATTCTATTTGCAGTACTTTGGGAGTAACCGGATTTGGTGATTCCGGTAAGTGTAAAGATCATGAACAGGATAAAAATCCATTCATTACAACTCGTTCTTGTCGTTTTCATGTTTGGTCGTCATATTTGGTTTAGTTAAGATTCCCACGGGATGGGTTTCTATTTGTTAAAACTAGATACAACTGAATCCTGTATTGCTAAAAAAGGGGTACGCAAATGTTAACCTTTAACAAAAAAGGCTACAAAGCAGTGAGATCCTTGTTTTCGGCATATTTTGAAGGGAGCACATCAAATTCTTCTTTAAAAGATTTGACAAAGTTCTTGGTGGTTTTAAAACCTACCTTATAGCAGACCTGCGAAACGGTTAATTTTCCCTGTTCAAGCAACTGTGCTGCCCGTTTTAAACGATAAGACTTGATAAACTCCAGCGGGGTTTTGCCAGTAAGTGCAACAATTCTTTTGTATAAGGTTACGCGGCTTACCAACATCAGGCTGCTAAGTATATCAACAGAGAAATTACTATTGCCTATATTCTTTTCTATTTCCTGGAGAATCTGCTGCAGGAACTGTTCATCAGGGCTTTCCATTTCTATGGTTGCCGGTTGTACTTCTACCTGCTTTTGATAAAGCTTCCTAAAGGATTCCTGCTGAATCAGTATGTTGCGAATTTTAGAGTTCAGAATTTCAAAACTAAACGGTTTGGTCATGTAATCATTGGCCCCGGTTTCCAAACCTGTTAGCTCCTGCTCTTCGCCAGTTAAAGCGGTTAATAGCACCACCGGTATCTGGGTTGTTCGCGAATCGCCTTTGATCTTTTTGCAAAGTTCTATACCAGTCATTTCGGGCATAGAAATATCACTGACAATGATATTTGGATGGAAGAATAACGCCTTTTGCCAGCCCTCTTTTCCATTGCCGGCTTCTATTACGTTAAAGTCTTCCTTTAAATTATCTTTAAGATAAAAGCGCAAATCGGCATCATCCTCAACAAGTAACACAGTTGCTTTTTTAGAAGAGATCGTAACGCTTGCATGCTGATTATTTAGTACATCCTCATCAGCAATTAGATTATCTACAAAGTTATCCGCCGGCTTGCTTTGATGTCTAAGTTCTTCGAACGGCAGTAAAATGGTAAAGCAGCTGCCAATGTTTTCATCGCTCTCTAAAAAGATCTCGCCACCGTGAAGTTTTACAAACTCTTTGGTTATTGCCAAACCTATTCCGCTACCCTGATTAATGATAGACTCTGGAATATCATTCTGAAAAAAGCTTTCAAATATCTTCTCCTGTTTCTCTTTTGGTATACCTATTCCGGTATCGCGAACTTTAATCTCAACCATGTACTGGTCAATCATAATACAATCTACAGACACATTTACCTTCCCGTTATCCAATGTAAATTTAAAGCTGTTAGAAAGCAGGTTAAATAGAATCCGTTCTATTTTATCATGGTCAAAATTTACATCAAGCTTCTCGTAAGTCGCATTAAAGGTTAGCTGGATGTTTTTCTGTTCGGCAAGGTCCTTAAAAGAATAAGTAATGTCACTGATGAATGAAATGATGTCGCCAGGTCTTTTTTGAAGTTTGATTTCTTTAAGCTCCATCTTTCTGAAATCGAGCAGCTGGTTTACCAGATTGAGCAAACGCTTTGCATTTTTCTGTATCAGGGAGACCTGTTCTTTAATTAGATTATCTGATGATCCTTTCAGAATTTTATCTATTGGCGCCAGAATTAAAGATAATGGCGTTCTAAATTCATGACTTACATTGGTTAGGAATTTGATTTTCATGGCATCCAGCTCTCTGTACCTCATTGCTTCTAAACGTTCATTATCAAGCAAGCGCTGTGATTCTACTTTCTCCTGTTCAATTAGTCTTTGAACTTTCTGTTTTTCCTGCTCGGCAGCAAATTGCTGTTTTAGTTGCTGGATACCGCGGTATCTGAAATAGTACAATGCACCCCCTATAGCCAGAAAATAAAGAATGTAGGCCAATGTAGAGGTATACCATGGGTTCAGTATCCTGATCTTTAAGGTTACCGGTTTAGCATCAGAAATGTTTTCGGTGCTTGATGCCCGTACCTTAAAAACATAATCGCCCGGATCAAGGTTTGTATAGGTGGCCTTGCGTAACGTATTATCTGCAGAAATCCATGTTTTATCGAATCCCTCCAGCATATATTGATGCTTCACTTTGTGGGGGCCAATGTAATTTAATGATGCGAACTCAATGGTAAAAACATTTTGATCGTGGTTCAAGGTAAGCTCTTTAGTATCAAAAATTGATTTTTTAAGTATTACCCGGCCATCAATTGCAGTGTTTGCTGTTACACTTTTATTGAACAGCTGAAAGTCGGTTATAAAGAGTTTAAAGGTTTGATTATAAGATTTAATTAAAAAAGGTTGAAAAATATTGATCCCATCCGGACCTCCAAATGCAAGCTCTCCGGTTTTTAGTTTTACCGAGGCTATCCGGTTAAATTCTTTGCCCTGCAGGCCATCATTCTCATCAAAGTTCTTGAAAATGAGGTTAAGTTTATTGTTATATGTAACCGATATCTTTGATAAGCCGTTTGATGTACTTACCCAGAAATCACCTTGATTATCTTCCTGAATGTCCATGATGTTGTTATCAGGCAATCCATTTTCGATGGTGTAATTGTAAAAGGTTTTGGTTTTGGGATTATAAATACTCAAGCCATCTCTTGTTCCTATCCAGAGGTAGCCCTTGCTGTCTTCAATAAAGCTGTTAATGTTGTCGTTGATCAGGCTGTTGTCGTTTTTTGGATCGTTTACTATCTTGATAAACTTTGTGCCTCCTTTTGGCAATACATTCATCCCATAGGATGTGCCGGCCCAAATGTTTTGATGTGAATCTTCCAATACCTTAAATACATAATCGGAACTAATGAGACTCAGGTTCTGCGTATATCTTTTAAATTTCTTTGTGGTTCTGTTGAAGAGGTTAATTCCACCTCCCATAGTGCTTATCCAAAACCGATTTGATGAATCTTCGAGAAAATCAGAAACCTTATTATCGCTTAAACTTTCAGGATCTGAAGCGTTGTATTTGTAATGGGTAAACTTGCCATTATCCAGGTAATCGAAACCACCGGTATAGGTTCCAATCCATAATTTTTCAAAACGATCTATATAAATGGCAACAATAGCATCGTGAGAGAGGCTATTGTTGTTTGAAGGATCGTGTCTGTAGGAAGTGAATTTATGGGTATTCCTGTTGTAATAAACCAACCCTTTGCCATTGGTACCAATCCAGATATTTCCCACTTTATCTTCGGCCATCCTGTTAATATCACTATGTATTAAGCTGTTGGGATCAGAAGAGTGCTTAATGAGGTTAAACTTAATGATATCGGGATGGTAAAAATTGATCCCTTTTCTGAAAGTACCTATCCAGACCATTCCCAGGTTATCGTAATAAATACTGGAAATGCTGTTTTGGCTTAAGCTTTTGCTGTCATTTTCGTTATTGAGGATATACCGGATGCTGAAGTTTTTCTTATCGATAAGGTTAATGCCCCCATGATCGGTACCAATCCATATGTTGTCGCTATTGTCCTGAATAATACCCGTCACAATATCAGAGTTCAGTTTAAGTACCGGTGAGTTCTTACTGATCTTATTCAGCACATTCTTTACAGGATCAAAGTAGTAAATACCTGTGGAGGTAGATATGTCGTAGATCCATATTAATCCTTGTTTATCTATAAAGATTTTATAGGTATCGCTTTCTTTGTTAGAGAACCTGCTCGAGAGGTCTATTCTTTGCACAACAATATCCGTGTTCTTTTTCAGCATCTCCAGTTTTCCGTCGGAATGAATAAGCCATGCATTTCCGCTTTTATCCTCTGCAATATCAATAATTGGGCTTGCCGAAAGGCTGCTCTCTCTTCTTATTTTATGGGCTATATAGTTTGTTTTCTTTGTTACCGGATCGTATTTATATAATCCGGATGCTGGAGAAATAAACCAGAACGCGCCTGAACTACCCTTTTTTAGCGCTCTGATGGTGGTTCCGGGAACTCCGTATTTTGAAAGCTCCGGTTGTATATTGTGATCAAATAATTCGGTTACCGGATCATAAACATCCATTCCTGCTCTTGTTTCTATCCACAACTTATGATCAGGACCTTGCGTTATAGAACGAACATCACTATCGCTTATGGTAGATTTGTTTTTTATCCTGTGCCGGTATACTTTAAAGCTGTATCCATCAAACCGGGCAAGGCCAGCAAGTGTTCCCAGCCAGATAAATCCTTTATTGTCCTTGTAAAAGCAATTTACGTCGTTATGCGGTAAACCATTATTAATATCCAGATGAGAAAACTGATACAGGCTATACTGTGCAGAAGAATGTATGCTGGTAAACAGCAGGCTTACCCCTACTAAAAGCAGTATTTTCAATTTGTGTCCCATTCGTTCTATTCGGCCGCTATCGCTATTTTAAAGCTGATTGTCAATATACAAATACTTATTTATAAATGTCTTTAAGCTCCTTTTCAAAAAGGGTATAGGGATCATCATAGAATTTCCGAAAATCAGAATTGTTTGGGTGGCCAGGGTAAGGTGCATAAAAATGAGTAGCGCTTTTGGTATCGTTACGCCATACCAAAACATAGCTCATTCTTATTTTATTGCTTTTCATTACCTTAAGGAGCACATCGTTCCACCAATGTGAATTGGTAAGCGATTCCAATCCGGTTTCGGTAAATGCAGCAAGCTTACCGTTCTTTTGAGCGTATGCCGAAACGATGCGAAGTTTCATTATGGCAGCATCCAGATTGTATTTACCATCGCGTCCCATATCGCCATAATTATCCATTCCAAGCATATCTACCCATTCATTGCCGGGGAAACGCTCCAAATATTGCTGTTCGGAATTGAATAGATTATCAGGAGAAAATGCGTAAATAAAATTGTGTACACCTGCAGTATCGCGTAAATATGAGACTGTAAATTTCCATAGGGATTTAAATTCATCAACTGTACAATGTGATTTACCCCACCAGAACCAGTCGCCATCGAACTCATGATAAGGCCTGAAAATTACGGGTACAAGTTTACCATCCGGAGCTTTAAGGCTTTTTGCCCAATCGGCAACATCGTTGAGGATTTTGATATACTTATCGTGCGCTTTGCCCCCGGGGATAATATACTTCACAGCCGGTAAAGAAACCGAGTCTTTCCAGTAAAAGCCCCCTTCTGAAACAGGATTAGAGAAATGCCAGGCTACAGTGGTAACTCCGCCTCTGTTGTAGGTATCTATAACGTTCTTTCTTAGGTGTTCTTTTGTTTTTTCAATCTGAACCTGCGATTGACCGGTTAATTCAGACAGATCAATTCCAATAACGGCTGGATGAGATCCAACAACTGATTTAACATCCGAACGATCAGTATCGCCAGACCAGCCATGGCCGTATTCAGTAGCATGCTGATGCCCGAATAAGGTATGCTTTTCAGATAATTCGTATAGGTTATTGAAAAGAGCCCTGGTCTCCTTTGTTGCCAAAGGATCAATTAGGTTACGTTGCTGGGCTGTTGCCAGGTTTACAAGCAACATCGGGAGGATGATTAAGAAATACTTCGGGTTCATAAAACTGTGATTTACAATAGCCTGCTATTTACTATGAATTCGTAAAAGTATCGTACTGAATATTCCTTAATGCTAAAAAATGGGGTTCCAAATGTTAAACCTCGGAATAAAGAATCTCTGTTTTAAGAGAAAGCTCCTGCATTTGTGCAGGTTTATGTTTCCATCTTCGATGGCTCCATAGCCAATAAGCAGGTTCACTTTTAATAATCTCTTCAAGAAACTGAGTGTGCAATCTGGTGATCTCAAATTCTTCGGTATCTCTTGGATTTAAACAGAGTGGAACACAATCAACCTCATAATACCCCCGCTTTAGCACCTTAACTTTTAAATAAAAAATAGGGCGGTTTGTTTTTATTGCAATTTTCTCTATTCCCAGTTGGATGTATGCCGGTTGGTTTAAGAATATTCTGCAATAATGCAATTCACTTATTGACGGTGATTGATCGTTTCCAAAACTAAAAATACTTGGTGTATTTTTGCTGGCTTGAATAGCCCTTAAGGTTTGCCGCATTGGAATGAGTTTGTTCCCAAACTTGCAGCGGATTTCGCGAAACCATTTATCAAATATGGAATTATTTAAGGGTTTATAAATTGGATAATGATCAGCAGAAAAGTTTAGTCCTATCCCTAAAGTTCCCCATTCCCAATTACCGTAATGTGCTGAACAAACAAGTACACTTTCTCCTTTATTTAGATATTCATTTATCAGTTCTTTGTTTTTAAAGACAAATCGCTTTTTTATTTGCCCTTTGGAGATGGTAATCATCTTAATCACTTCAAAGATAAGGCTAGCCAGATATCTGTAGTACTTCTTTTCTATTACGATAATTTCTTTCAGTTCTTTTTCAGGAAAGGCATTACACAGATTTTCTCTTACTACCTGCCTGCGATAGCCAAAAACATAATAGAGCAAGAAGTAAGCTGCGTCTGCCCAAATGTAAAGAAACGATAATGGCAGCAGGGATAATACAGCTAAAAAAAACGTCCCTAAATGAGAAAGGCTCTTTTTAAACATACTACAATGATTTTCCACAAAATTAAAAGCTTAGCCAAAAGGTTTTGCCATAAAAATGTTAGATTACTATTTTTTTTAAAAGACGCTATTACTGATGCAATCCACCATTTTTGAATAAGTCGTAAGCAGTTTGGTAATTTGCTATTGCCTGATCTATTACGGTTTTAGACAATTTATCAGGGATTTGCTCATTACTTGATTTACGATATAAAAAGGTTTGTGTAACCTTCTGTGGGCCTAGTATCACCAAACTATCCTTCTTTAAATAAGCAAGTTTTTGATAAGTACCTAAAACTGCGCGTGGCTGATAGGTAGGACTCAAAACATTCTGACCATATAGGTTGCTTTCATAGTTCCATCCTAAAAGACTAAACAATGTTGGATAAAGATCAATTTGTGAACATAGCTTATCTATTACCATTTTGCCCTTTACAGGTAAATTTAAAACGATACAGGGAATGTGGTATTTGTCGATATCAATTTCATTCTTTCCGGCGCTGGCAGCACAGTGGTCAGCCACTATAATTACAATTGTATTTTTATACCATGCTTTCTTTTCAACCTTTTTCAGGAATGCTGAAATGGCATAATCAGTATAGCGAACGGCACCTTCCCTATTGCCTTGTTTCCTATCTATTTTCCCAACAGGAAAAGTAAAAGGCCTATGATTTGAGGTTGTCATTACAAAGCTGTAAAATGGTTTTCCTGCTTTATCATCTGCATCTGATCCTCTTATCACTGCATCAAAAAGATCTCCGTCCGAAACTCCCCATGCATTTTCAAAATGAACCTGATCATCCTGAATGATAGTTCTTTTTGTTAAGTAATTATCTCCTATTTTAATGTTTCTTCCCCTGTCTGTAATATTAAAGCCATTGCTACCAAAATATTCGTTCATATTGTCGAAATAGCCATCTCCGCCATAATAAAATGTTCTGGTATACCCCTCTTTTTCAAAGACATGACCCACAGTCGCCAGGTTTTCATTTCCTTGTCTTCTTACAATACTGCTACCGGGGGTTGGGGGTATGGACAAGGTTAAGGCTTCCATTCCTCTTACTGTTCGGGTACCTGTTGCATACATATTGGTAAACATCAGATTCTTATCGGCAAGAGAATCAAGTACTGGTGTTATTTTCTGTGTATTGCCAAAATGCGCAAGAAAACTGGCACTTAAACTTTCAACGGTAATCATGATTACGTTTGGTTTATGAACCTGACCACCGTTTTGGATGTTCCTTTTAATTGAGTTTCCATTATCTACGAAAGTGCTCTGCTGATCCTTTAGTTCATTTCTCATTAGCGCAAACGCCTTATTTATGGGGAGCAAAGTATAGAAATGGTTAAAGTTTAACTCATTGTTTTTAAACGCGGCAAAAATAGAATATATGCCTGCCTTTGACAATTCATTTTCGTAACGGCTGGTACTTGATTCGGCAAAAGAATTAGTCAGAAAAAATGCATACAATGAAGTTATGACAAGCAGGATCCCCGTTATAACTGCTCTGCCCTTAAATGTAATAGTAGATTGGAAAACATTTTTAAAGATCCTTCTCTTTACAAAAAGCCACATCACCAGCAATACCATTACCAATACCCCACCAATTAAAAGTGGCAGCGGATAAGATTCATTTATGTTATTGATAACTTCATAAGTATAAATGAGGTAATCAACAGCAATGAAATTGAACCTGCTTTCAAACTCCTGCCAGAATGTAAGTTCAGCGAAAAATGAAAAGAAAGAGATAAGAAGGATTATAAAAAGAGCTACATAGGTAATGATCTTATTCACAATCGAGCCAGACCACCTATCTGGAAGTATAAGTAAATATAAACTGTATAAAGTGGTTAAAAACAGGCCAACTCCAACATCATAAACAAAACCAAGCAGGTAAATTCTTAATACACCTAAGAATGAAAAGTCCGTTTTACCAATCGAATCGACAAACAAAACGGTACGGATTAACAAGGATATAAAAACAAAAATCGCTAAAAAAGAAAATAAGACGCTGTACCTGCCCTTAAATAGTTTACTAATCATATAAAATTTTATATAAAAAGCAAAGGTAGACTGGAATTCTGTTTGAATTCTGAACTTAACTTGTGTACGCCAGTTCGCCTCTTTGTGTCATCATGACCATAACACTTTCTATGCTATAGTTCAATTTATGAAAAATAAGGTTTTCTCCGCTCTCCTCGTGGGTAAGAAAACTGATAAGATCTTTAAACCGAACAACTCCAATATGTTTTTCATTATAAAAAACAGGCATTGTATATAACTCTTGTTTAAGCATTACATCTATTACCTCAATCACTAATTGCTCAGAATGCAGTCTGACATGTCTATCCAACCCCCATTCTGAGGAAAATACTTCTTTACTCTGAATAATAACCCCCATTACTTTGATAAATTTGATAAGGATATCAAATTATTTCGCAAAATTAGCACTGCCAACAAGAAATAAGGGCCCAAATAAGGTTTAAAAATACCTGATGAGGACATTTTTTATGAGAATTAAAAAAAACAACCAAATAACTAACCAAATAACTCCCCATATTTATTCATTTTAAGATGAAAGAAGTAATTTATCGTTTCGGTGTTGAGACAGAGTGGGCTGAAGAATTGGCAGCTAGTCTTGGCGGATTTATGCGCGGTAATTTCACCATTATTCCGGAAGATATATCTACAGGTACCCATTACACATTTCAAGTAAGTGAGAATATTACGGTTATGCTGATAGATGTTACTTATCACCAGGATATACTCTTTAAAGTCAGAAATACTAAAAGCGATTTTGCAGGTATATATTTCAATCTTACTGAAGGAGATCTGATTCACATTATGGACGATGTTTCACGGTCAGTTGGACGATGGAATTATAATCTGGCAATTACAGATAGTCTGCTGGATACAGATTTTCTTATAAAGGCGGGAAGCAAGTCTTACAGCATTTCCATTTTTGCAAAGAAGGATATTCTACGAGAGTACCTATCCAAAACAGGCATCCTTGATGAGGTACTAAACAGGGTTTTTGATGAGAAGCAAAATACCCTTCTGCATTATGCCCATATGAGCAGTAACAGTTGGCATATCATCAATGAGTTCAGGAAAAACATGCCTGGATGCCTATCTTTCAATCTTTTACTGAGCGGCCTGGTTTACAACTTAATGGCAGATTGCCTGGACAATATTATGAAAAGAGAAATCATGATTAGCAAGGTTCTTCCTTCGGATGTTGCAATGATATTGAGCTCGCAGACAAATCTGATTAAAAAACAGGAGGGCATTTTTCCAGGAATAGCTTTCTTAGCTGCTGAAGCAAATATGTCAGAAACAAAATACAAGAATCTTTATAAAAAAATCACTGGTCAAACCCCCAATGCCTTCTTCTTAAACAACAAGTTGGAACTTGCAAGAGATTTATTGGGATCGGGGCAGTATACCATTAGAGAATTGGCTGATAAATTAAATTTCACAAGCACTTCTCATTTATCAGAGCTATTTAAAAGTTATTTTGGGATGTCGCCTAAAGAATATTCAGCTTCATTATAATGACAATAGGAAAAAAGATATCGATTCCTCATGATATAGCAGTTCAGGGCTGCTCCTATTTTATGGAGGTAGTACCCGGATTAATGACTCTGGTTGTTGATCTTAATTCGCTAAGGAATATTGAACTAAGCAAAGTAGTAGACGTGGAGGACTTTTACATTGCCTATTATGATTTAAGCGACGAAATTGATATTCAGAAAGTTAATGGTACAAAAGTTGATTATCATTCGAAGTTGGGAATGATTGTGGTAGATGCCACATTAAAAGGCAGCTATACCCCTTCCATGAAAATGTATTCTCTCTGGCTGCTAATAGCAAAACCATTGCTCCAAAAGTATCTGCTTGGAGCAATAGGTGATCCTAAAACAGGAAACAATCGCACAATCGTTTTTTCAAGCCATATGGACAGTCGTACCCGCTTGTGTATTCTTAAACTAAGAACCCGCAATTATAACGATCCATCATTTGAACTTTATTTGCGTGGAACCTCATTGCAGGTTTTGGCATACCTGGTGGAACGTATAAACGAAAATGTCCCGGAACTAGGGAAACTTTCTGAAGAAGATACTGCACAGATCATCAGCACTCAGACTTATCTAATGGAACAACTTTTAGGAGCATTTCCAGGAATAGATTTTTTAGCGGCCCAGGCCGGTATGTCTATTTCTAAATATAAGAAGCTATTTAAGAGGATATTTAAAGAAAGCCCTAACAGTTTCTTTATTCGAGAAAAATTAAACCTTGCGCAAGAGCTCTTGAAAAGTGGAAATTTTCATGCTATAAATGAAGTGGCCAGTGAACTTGGATACGTAAAACCGGGATACTTTGCCGCGATCTACAAAAATCATTTTGGACAATTACCCGGAGAAGTTTTTGTGAAAAACAGGGCGGAAACCCAAAAATCGGCTAACTTTGCGCCATGACAGCAGAAGAATTTGAGGCGGCATTTCACGGAATAGAATTACCATCAGAAATAGAATTGGGCCCGGGAGCGGTGATTAAAGACGTGTCATTATTCTTACAAAAAGAATTAACTATCCTCAAAACCAGCAATCACCCAAGAATACAAGAACCTGTTACTTACAGATTGAACCAGGTTCTTGAAATCATTAAAACAAAAACGTTATAATAAAAGACCGCATATATTCTTATGTTTGACTCAAAAGAGATCAAAATGAATATAGAAATACACCAAACAGGAGAAATAAGAATAGCAGAGGTCATTTCTGATAAAGTCCTGATTAAAAATCCAGAAGAAGGATTACAATTACTCGCAGATTTATACTATCAGAATGTTGATAGAATTATCCTTCAGGAAAAACACATATGTACTGAATTCTTTGACCTGAAAACAGGCATTGCAGGAGAAATTCTCCAAAAATTCTCGAATTACCGGGTACGCCTGGCTATTGTTGGTAATTTCAGTAAATACCAAAGCAAAAGTATGAAAGACTTTATTTACGAAAGCAACAAAGGCAAACAAGTTAATTTTGTAGACAGCTCGGAAAACGCAATTGCCAAACTAAATCAATAATTATACACAGATTACTCATATTTAGTAATCTGTGCCACAATAACCTCAGGTTCTATTGCAATGAAATGCCCCTGTCCCTCTTTTACTACAACTTTTAATTTTCCGCCAAGTTTCCTGTAATGTTGTGCTACCACCTTAGTATGCTCTTTAAATCAAGGATCCTGGCTTCCAGAAACAATTAGCAAGGGCACCCCCTCTTTTACAATCGGGCCAAGTCCGTCGAACAGATTCTTTGATGTACAGATAAACAGTACAGCGATAAGTGCAGTAATTTTTCGCATCCCTGGTTTTATTTGGTTATGATCTTGAAAGCAAAAAAAATAAATCTGGTTAATATTTACTTAATAAACCATTAATCAGAAAAATCTTTATCAATTTATAAGGAGATAAATTAACATATATTTGAAAGCGCCCATCATTATATGAAGAGATTTGTAGAAATTCTATGTTTATTTGTCGCTTTTGCGACATACGGTTGTTCAAGCACTAGCGTAGACCAAAATAACACCAAAACATTATATCGCGCTATAAGTAAAGATGACACTGCTACTTTTAAAATAAACATAACTGACAGGGAGTTTTTTGGACAGCTGGAAATAAATTACCATGGTCTTTATAAAGATTCTGGTGATGTAACCGGAATTGTAAAAGGAGACGAGCTAAAGGGAACTTATCGCTTTCAGCATTATGGAGTTGAGACATGGCACAAAACTCCAATAGCTTTGTTAAAAAAGGATGGGAAGCTAATTATGGGCGAAGGTTCTATGGAAATTTATATGAACATACGTTACTTCAAAAAAAACGTTCCAATCAATTACCAAGACCCAAGGTTTGTGTTTGAAAAGATACCTTAAACAATTAACCATGAATGGCTTCTTTGTTGCCGAAACTTTGGATAAGCTCACCTTCAAATTCAAGCCATTCTTTCCATCTTTTATCTACGTCAATATCAATGGTATATTTGCGGGCAAAGTTTAGAAAAGTAGTGTAATGACCTGCTTCTGATACCATCAGATCATAATAGAATTTTGCAAGCTCCTGATCTTTGATATTTTGCGACAACACACGGAAGCGCTCACAACTTCTGGCTTCAATCATCGCCGCAAATAAAAGACGGTCAATAAAAGCCGAGTTTCTGCTTCCATCCCTGCGACTGAACTTAACCAATTGACCAACATAGTCGTCTTTACGTTCACGACCAAGTGTATAACCGCGTTTCTCAATTATATCAACTACCATCTGAAAATGTTGCATTTCTTCAATGGCGATAGCTGTTAATTCCTGCACCAAATCCATATGTTCTGAATTATTGGCGATCAGGGTAATGGCGTTCGTTGCTGCTTTTTGCTCACACCAGGCGTGGTCAGTTAAAATCTCTTCTAAATTTGATTCAGCAATGTTTGCCCAACGCGGGTCCGTCAATAATTTTAATCCAAGCATGGTAATAAATATCTTCTTTACGCCAAAATTAGTAAGATTTGCTTACTCTTCTGTACGCTTTTCCAGATCTTTTATACTAACCGTAATCATTTTACCTATCGGCTTGCTGTTAAGGTAAGTTAAAACCCTTAAATGATCTGCTCCTTTAGGTATTGTAAGTGTATCGGTATACTTTGGAGAAAAGCTATCCGGATAAGTATTGTCAAACGTATAATAGATGTCTAATTTCTTTATCTCGGTAGCTAATGCAATGCGGAGCGTTTTATTCACAGTGTCTTTTAAAGGTTTAATTGAGGCATCATATACACTTCTTGCATAGTTGATATTAGCTACATCGTACCTTTCAAGATTGCGCTCCATTCGGGAAATAAAGCTATCCCATCCCTTGTTTTCTTTTTGCGACCAAAATACTTCAGCCAAGGCAAAAGCACGGGGCCAGGTCATGTATTCTACATGTCGGTAATTTGGAACAGATTCTGTCCACAAATTACCCTGGCCTCCCAATATCAGCGAAGGATTAGGTATTTCAGCTGGAATGGGTTCAAAATGATAACAACTAGACAAGGTAAGCATAGAATAAGTTGGTGGTTCTACAGCTGGGTCTCCCTGATAAAGATCAAGATAACAATTGTCGGCGGGCGTCATTATCACATGGTGATTCATTTTTGCCGCTTCGATGCCTCCTTTCATTCCTCTCCAGCTCATTACCGTAGCTTCGGGTGCCAATCCACCTTCCAGGATTTCGTCCCATCCCATCATTTTTTTCCCTTTAGACTTAACAATGGTTTCCATACGTCTGATGAAATAACTTTGCAGTTCTTCTGGGGTTTTCAGGTTTTCATCCTTCATTCTTTTCTGGCATTTTTTGCAGTCTTTCCAAAATCCCTTAAAACATTCATCACCGCCAATATGGATATACTGACCAGGGAAAAGCGCCGCCACCTCTCCCAATACTTTTTCCATAAACACGAAACTTTCTTCGTTGCCCGGACATAATGCATTGTCATCAACACCATAAAAGGTATTACCCACATTTACTTTAAAAGGCCCGCCTGTACAGGACAAGTTTGGATAAGCAGCAAGTGCGGCAAGACTGTGTCCGGGGACATCTATTTCGGGCAGGATAGTTACAAAACGCTGCTGGGCATATTTAACAATTTCCTTAACATCTTCCCGAGTATAATACCCTCCATAATCAGCAACCTCATTTGGCCCTTGCGGATCACGCTTCCACCATAAGCCCATTCTTGGTACACGCCAGGCCCCTACTTCAATAAGTTTTGGTAAGCTTTTAATTTCTATCCTCCATCCCTGATCATCAGTTAAATGCCAATGAAATATGTTCATTTTATATTTAGCAAGCTGATTGATGTATTTTTTAACCACTTCTTTTGGGAAGTAGTGCCTACTTACATCGAGCATTAAACCCCTCCACCCGAATCTTGGATAGTCTGTTATTTTAACACAGGGTATAGACCATGCTTTATTTTTAATAATCTCTGCACTTTCTATTTCTTTTGGCAACAATTGCATTAAAGTTTGCATGCCATAAAAAAGACCTACAGGCTTGTTTGCCTGAACCGTAATTTTGGTAGGCTTAACATCTAAAGTATACCCTTCATCGCCTATCTGCTTATTGTAAGCTTTGTTGATAGCCAACCGAATAGTTGAAACTCCACGCGTTGCATGGCCTAATGTAAAGCCTGTTGGTGCTTTGATCATAGCAGCAAACAATTCTGCTATTTCTTTATTTGCAGGAGCTGCAATCAGTTTAGTAGCCTTGCTTATTTTGAAGTTCCCCCGAAACCTTTGAAGCTTTACTGGTTGTGGGATTAGCGCTGGAACGCTTTCTACAGCGAATATATTTATCGAGAATAGCATGCAGAGCGTAAATATTGCTATTCTGAAGTATCTGAAATTCATATTTAGTGGATTAGTTAATTCTTTTTCCCTCTACCTTTTGGCCGGCCTGATAAAGGAAAAGGCTGCTGATTTTTCCCTCCTTATCTTTAACAAACTCTACTTTTGCTGAAACCACTTTTAAGAAGAACATATTCTCTGATTCTGCAAAAATCTCATTTTTACTTTGGCCTGTAGCTTGTCCAAATAATCTCCCAGCTTCCTGTGTAATAGCAATAGAAAAATTGGGTGCCAATTGATATTCGCCTACATATGTTAATAATGTTGCCTCAGGTACTTTGATTTCTGTAGAAGGCTTACTTTCAACACCAGCAATTTTATCAGGAATTGATTTACCAATGGTAATTGCAGCGATCTTATTTGCAACAGCATCAGGAGATTTAGCTGTAGAATTAGAAAGGACAACGACTAAAACCTTTTCTGTTGGCAGATAAGTGGCGTAAGATAAAAAACCATTTATACCACCCCCATGTGAAATAGTTTTACTTCCCTGAAGCGAATCTAAGGCTAACCCATAACCATATTTCAATTTCTCTCCATTGGCTAATCTATATGGGGTCAATGCCTTGTCAAGACTTTCCTTTTTTATTATTTTGTATGAAAAAAGCGCCTGATTCCATTTGTACAGATCTTCAACTGTAGACATTAGTGATCCTGCTGCATAAGGAAGCTTCATACTGAGCAAAGCTGCATTGCCTAGTCCGTTTTCTACAGGATCGTAACCTGCCGCCCTGTTCTTAATTATTCGTTCATTATCCCCATAATAGGAGTTGTTCATACCTGCAGGCTTAAAGATCTTGTCTTCTATATATTTTCCATATGGTATTCCAGTAACCTTTTCAATAATGTACCCTAAAATGAAATATCCCGAGTTATTATATTTATACTTAGTTCCAGGCGCAAAATCAATAGGTTGAGTCCTAATAATATTGATAAGCTCAATTGGCGTCATATCATTACGCATCATTTTTCCAAAATCCGACATCCCTGTGTAGCTTTTTATACCAGAAGTATGCGTAAGAAGGTGCGCTATGGTAATTTTGGTTCCCGTATTAGGATAGTCAGCAATATACTTGTTTATGTCGTCTTGTAGTCCCAGCTTCCCCTGCTCCAGGAGCTGTAGTATCGCTACAGCGGTAAATTGCTTTGTAACAGAACCAATTTTGAAAACCATATCAGTTGTCATTGGAACACCCAGCTCTAGATTAGCCATTCCAAATGCCTTTTTATATATAATTTTTCCATCTTTTGCTACCAAAGCAGCCGCTCCTGTTTCTCCCGGTTTAAATTGAGCCGACAGCAACTCATCATATTTTGCCACAAAGTTCCTGTCAACTTGTGCACAGGTAATTTGAGTTGAAAGAAGAAGTACAATAATCAGGTAGTAGCGACTTTGCATAATTTTCTTTATTTAACTAAGTTTCTAAATGAAAGATTCTTTGGCATTTTAGTAGTTATACTGAGTGCTTCAGCATCTAAATAATAAACAGGCTATTGGGTACTGGATAAAAGCGAACAACATATGATTTAAATAACTAAGGTAATTATTTACATTAGTAAACAATGCAATAAACAGTGGTATATAGGTAACTTTTACAAGTTTCAATTGTTATTTATTTGATGGAGGAAATTAAATACAAGTATACCAGAAAACAAGAACTGGTTCATGGACTGATACATGGTATTGGAGTAGTATTTGGTGTTAGTGGCCTGCCGGTATTAGTAGGAATTGCAACGGCTCACAACAACGTCTCAGCAATTGTTGGTGCAGGCATATATGGCTTTTGTTTTATGTTGCTGTTCACTTGTTCAATGGTATACCACCTGGCACTGGAGCCAGCAGTAAAAAGACTATTCGAAATCTTTGATCACATAAGTATTTATTTCCTGATTGCAGGAACCTACACTCCTTTTTTACTGATCTACATGAACAATCGCTTCGGGATCACCCTGCTTTCGGTACTATGGGGATTGACGCTTCTGGGTGTATTTTTTAAAATATGGTTCACAGGCAAGTTCAATATAGTGTCAACAATTATTTACCTGCTTATGGGTTGGATGATGATTATTGGAGGCAATAGATTCTTTTCAGTACTTCCGGAATCTGTAATCATTATGCTATTTATCGGCGCGGCATTGTATTCAGCCGGAACGATAATATACATTTTTGGAAAGCGATCTTATACACATTCCTTATGGCACGCAATGGTACTGGCAGCAGCAATTTGCCATTATGTAGCCGTATTGCTTTCTATGTAAAACGGAGTTAGCAGAAGAATCAAAAATAGTTATTAGTAAAAAATAATTACCAGATTTGGGTGATATTTATATCCAAACAGACACATACTATTAAAACGTAGTTGCAATGGTTACAAAACTCAATAAAGATAAAGTAAGCACAGATAATGAAACTTTGCTGATGTCGCTGTACCAGGATACTTTTCCTCTTGTAGCAAGCCATGTGAGTAGAATGGGTGGATCATTTGATGAAGCCAAAGATATTTTTCAGGATGCACTGATCATTTATTATGAAAAAGTAAAGCATACCGGAATGGTGCTTAGGCACAGCGAAAAAGCATATCTTTTTGGCATTACCAAATACCTTTGGAATAAACGCTACAAAGAAACCAGCAAGCAGCTATCCCTTGATCAATTGAATATTGACCTAGATGAAGAGGCAACCCCGGCTGATTCTGTCTACGAAGAGATATCTTCCTCCAGATTACTTCATTTGATGCAAACAGCAGGTCAGAAATGTATGCAGCTATTATGCGCTTTTTATTATGAAAAGCTGAATATGGAAACATTGGCTGAGCGATTTGGATTTTCAAGCGCGCGATCAGCAACTGTTCAGAAATTTAAATGCCTGGAAAAGATAAAAGAAACTGTAAAAGAAAAATCACTGGAATATGAAGACATCATGGAATGAGCTGCGATTGATAGAGGATTTTCTTTTATCTGATACAGATACAGAAGATATACTCTTGTTTGAAGCCAATCTTTTGTTGCAACCAAATTTAAAGGAAAGTGTTTTTTGGCAGCAAAAAACATATAATCTGGTCCATAAATACGGAAGACTGCAGCTGAAAAAAGAAATAGAACAGGTACATGAAAAGTTGTTTACTACCCCAGAACATCGTTCTTTCGGGCAAAAGATTATGCAGCTTTTCGGTAAATAACCTAACCATTTAATTAGCATTCACAATTATACCCCTCCAAACCAGAGGTGAGGGCAACCTATGCCTAAAATTTAACTAATAACAACAGACATGAAGAACAACGAATTTCGCAATTACGCAATAAAACACCATCGGATCAACAGTCTATATCTAGATCGTCACATCTCCCAAACATCAACTAACGTTGGTCCGTTTGCCATGACCCCCTACATCATCGAAGAACGACAATTAAACGTAGCACAGATGGATGTATTTTCACGTTTGATGATGGACAGGATTATTTTTATCGGTGAACCTATTGACGACAGAAATGCCAATGTAATACAGGCCCAATTGCTTTTTTTGCAATCTGCCGATGCTGACAAAGACATTCAGCTGTATGTTAATTCTCCAGGTGGATCTGTCTACGCCGGACTTGGTATTTATGATACTATGCAATATATAAGGCCTGATGTTGCTACAATCTGTACAGGTATTGCCCTCTCTATGGCTTCCGTACTACTTTGCTCAGGTACAGCTGGAAAACGCTCCGCCCTGAAACATTCTAGGGTAATGATCCATCAAGCCTCGGGCGGAACGCAAGGAACTGCCGCAGATATGGACATCAGCATCAGAGAAGTACTTAAGATTCAAACCGAACTTTATCAGATCATTGCGGAACGTAGTGGTCAGAGTTATGATAAAATAAATGAGGTTGCTGCTCGTGATTATTGGATGACTGCTACAGAGGCCAAAGAATTTGGTATGATTGATGAAATATTAGGGTAAATTTAAAAATCCTGTAAGCTAAGGGCTTACAGGATTTTTAATATTTAACATCCAGTAGTCATATAAATATTAGCTGATCATCCGTTGTAGGCCATAGCTTTGGATAGCTCTTCGTTGAGTAAATAATCCTTTTTCAGTCTGTCCAATTTGGTCATTGCACGGCTGTAAGCATCATCGCCAAGCAACAGGTAAAGTGGAGGATTTTCTGAATAAGCTATCTCAATGATAGCTGCTGCTGCTTTTGCTGGGTCGCCAATTTGCTTACCGGCTTTTTGCAGAAGCATCTTTTGCGCATTATGCACCTCGGTGTACTCAGGAATAGCATGCTGCGCGATATTGATTGAATCGGCATTTAGAAAATTAGTGCGAAATGCACCAGGCGCAACCACTGTTACTTTAACTCCGAATTCTGCAACATCCTGCGCCAGAACCTCAGACAATCCGACAACAGAAAACTTTGTAGCTGCATAAACTGACCAGCCGCTTGTACCCGTTATACCTGCTATCGAAGATATATTAATAATATGTCCCGACATTTGACTGCGCATATAAGGCATTACCATTCGGATAACGTTCAGCGTTCCAAAGACATTTATTTCAAAGCTATTGCGGGTTTCACGATCACTTAATTCTTCGATACTTCCTCCGATACCATAGCCTGCATTATTTATTACAACATCGATGCTTTTAAAGGCAGCATTTGTCTGATGGATGGCGCAGCCAACACTATCTTCATTACTAAGTTCTACCTGCAGCGGTAGAAAGTTTGGTGCGGTAACACCAACGGCATCTACCAATGCCTTTAAATCGCGGGAAGTAGCTGCAACATTCTGACCCGCCTGAAGTAATTGTTTTACCAGGTTTAATCCAAATCCCTTGGAAGCTCCTGTAATAAACCAAGTTCTGACTTTCTCCATATTTCGTTTGTTTTTACAATACAAAGATAATGGGAAACAACAGCTGAGCGTGTACGCTGATCAAACCGATCATTACGAAATTCAAACAACACGAAATGCTGACGGAGTAGTACTGGTCTGTTTTTTGAAAAAATTATTGAAATGCGTAGGTGCTTCGAAACCAAGACAGTAGCTTATCTCGGAAACATTCCAGTTCGTATGACGTAGAAGTGCCCTGGCCTCGCTGGTTAGCCGCTCCATAATATGATCCGTAGTTGTTTTTCCAGTCGTCTGACGGACAGCCCGGTTAAGATGGTTAACGTGTACCGATAGTTGATCGGCAAAATCTTTAGCAGAACGCAGACTAAATCTTTGCGAAGGGGACTCTATGGGAAACTGTCGCTCAAGAAGCTCTGTAAATATAGCTGTGATACGTGAATTGGCATCCGGGTGTTGATAGAGACGATTAGAAGGCTGTATCTTCAAAGCATAGTGAATCAACTCAGTAACGTAATTGCGAAGTAAATCATATTTAAAAATGTAGTCGGAATTAAGTTCTACCAGCATCTTATCAAATAAAGCCAATACAATTGTTTCCTGTTCAGCGTTAAGCACATAAACAGGATTTGCTCCAGGAGAAAACATAGGTAATTGATGGATATTACTACGCAGCATCTCGGTAAAAAAAGACTCCTTATAAATACAAAATCTACCCGAATGCTTGTCATTTAGATTTTCAAAAGTATAAGGAACAACTGGGTTAAAGAAAACCAATGCGGTTCCATCCATTTCTATGCTTTTATCAGCATAGTGAATGACTCCCTTACCCCTGAAAAGACTGATCTTGTAGAAATCCCGCCGACTGTATTGAACAGGCTTCGCACCGGGGATGTAACAGTCCTCGGATCTAAATACATTAAAGTGTCCAATATCCTGACTGAGATTATCAGGTAACCAATTAAATTTTTTCTTGTAGAAATCCTCAAGTGTCTCCGTATGTGCCATAGAACAAAGTTATACAATTCAAACCAAATTCAGAAAAAACACCATAAACCAAGCGTATTATAATTATATATAAGTTTCGCTTGTGTGCTATGTTTAAGTTTGCTAATATTGAAAAAGTAAATTAGATAGCATTTATTATAATTGCTTAACGCTAATTTCAGAAAAAATGAAAAGCGAGATACTTAACATTATTTACAAAGCCAATTTGTTAAAGACAATTTGGCATAATATTATGTTTAAGGGAGATAGAACAAAGAAAAATCTCTTGATATTTTATGGAAATGTTTCAGTGAAGAAAGATCCCTCTGCAAGAATCGATATAACAACTGGGCGATTTAAATTTAATTATAGTGGTCGATACCGCGAGCCATTCTACGGTATGCTAGAGATGCATAAAGATTCAAGAGTTAAATTACTAAATACGTTTACAATAAAGTCTGGTGCACATATTATAGTGACTGAGGGGGCCTGCCTACAATTAGGCAGTGGATACATTAATAGGAACGTGAAGATTAAGTGTTATGAGAAAATCGAAATAGGAAACAACGTTGCGATATCAGAAAACGTAACTATATGGGATAGTGATGTTCATAACATCGAAAGCGGTACACATAAGAAGACTATCCCTATTAAAATAGGCAATAAAGTCTGGATTGGAACCAATTCTATTATATTAAAGGGTGTAGAAATTGGGGATGGATGCATAATTGCAGCAGGATCAGTCGTTAATAAAAGTATTCCAGCAAACTGTTTAGCAGGAGGTGTGCCAGCCAAAGTATTAAAAACAAACATTGAATGGACGCCTTAAATAAGGAATCCCGAAAGTGTTTGTTGATCTCATCTTCAATGACTTAAATACTTACATGTTTAAGCTCTTTATAGCGAACAAATACAAATATTAAATCTGTTCACCTTATTGTTCGCATGACAGGAGGAACAATATAAACATCGGTCATCAAAATCTCAAAACTTTCAAGCTCATTTAACCGGGTTCTAATAAATGTTGATTTACCAGTGGCATTGCAACCAGCTACGAAGATTAGCTCTGGCATATGCTAGTCCAATTTCTTAATAATAGTATCCTTAACCTCCACAGGCATATCATTTTCATCAGTAATAACTTCAAGTGAGACAAGGAATTTTTCACCACTTGGCAATTCTTTACGCCATAAACCACCATCTTCAGCAAACTGAGCATAAAATGGGTTGCCTAATTCAAACGCCCTCTGACGCCCTAATTCATGCATATTTCCCATATTTTTTAAAAGGCGGTCAACAACTGAAGAAACTCCCATAATGGTAATTTTATTAGCTAGATATTATTATCTAATCAATTGCAAATTATGCAAAATTTGCATAGTCAAATATAGCAACACTATACTACAAATATTCCAATTGTAATAAAAATGAAGTTAATAATACATATAAAAATGTATAATATTAAAACAAAAAAGCCTTTAAATCTTACGACTTAAAGGCTTTTTGTTGTGTGTCGGGGTGGCAGGATTCGAACCTACGACCTCCTGCTCCCAAAGCAGGCGCGATACCGGGCTACGCTACACCCCGAACTGGTATCTGTTTTTACTGGTCAATATTAAACTACTCATCTAAGTAGTTGTGTCGGGGTGGCAGGATTCGAACCTACGACCTCCTGCTCCCAAAGCAGGCGCGATACCGGGCTACGCTACACCCCGAACTGGTATCTTCTTTTTCCCTTTTTCGAAGGGATTGCAAAGTAACAACTTTATTTTTATAAAAGCTAACTTTACTTTTTTTATTTCTAGCTTCATCAGCTAAGGCTGCAAAGATAGAAATAATTCATTTGCGTGCAAATATTTAAACACTAATTAAAGTTAAAAAACATCCTTTTACGATACAAAAATCGGGTTTTCACTCTATATCAACCACTTAAAAAAACATAAAATATTTAAGTTTTTTAGGTAGCATAAGCATATTTGGGTTTCAGCATCAGAATCCTCCCCTTCTCGCTTATTCAGAACTGCCTATATTTTATCTCTTTTCATTATAAACTCCCGGCTGTATCAAAGATTATTAACAGTAAAATCTCCTTTAGCAGCGAGTATTTAAATAGAATCAGAAGGGATTTAGGGTGGTCTTTTGGCTTAGAAAAAAATGATTAAAAAAGAAAGCGGGAATAAACCATAATGGCCACTCCCGCTTAAATTAACGCTCTCACCACAAATATACAACTGTAAATTGGATTACCTAATAATTTTAAAAAAATAATGTAAGCTTCTATTTTGTTCTACAAAGTTTTGTCTATAGATTACTGTTTTCAACAGATACGTTATACAATTCATACCAGTCCTGATGATCAAGCTCTATGGTAAAAGCATTTACTGCATTTCTAATTCTTTGTTCATTTGTTGTGCCAATAAGTGGCAACGCCCCCAATTTAACCAGCCATGCTACTGCTAATGATTCAATGTGCACATTGTATTTTGCACTTAATTCCTCTAGCTTTTCGCGCACCTTAACAGCTTGTTTATCTGTTCCCGCAGCAATTCTACCTTCTGCAAGAGGCGCATAAACTAACGGACGCATGTAACGTTGCTTGATATAATCAATCTGTCCGTTATCCAACGCCTGCATGTTTAGCAGATTTAGTTCAATATGATTGGTTACTATTGGCTTAGTTAAGTAAGAAGCCAATAACTGGTGCTGAAAAACAGAGAAATTTGCTACACCTATGTTCTTGATCTTACCTGATTCTTTTAGTCGCTCAAGGGTTAGGGCTGTTTCTTCAAGATTAGATATTGGATCGAGTTTGTCTAATAAAAAGATATCGATATAATCAGTTCTCAAATTCTTTAGCGACTGCTCTACACTGGCAATAATATGATCCGCTGAGGTATTATAATGTTTAACTCTAATATCAGGGCGCTGTGCATTTGGAAGCCTTAGTCCGCATTTACTAAACAAAACAACTTCTTCTCTTTTAAAAGCGCCTTCTTTTAGCAACTCTCCAAACAATTGCTCACATTTTTCAGAACCGTAGCTGTCGCCATGCTCAAAGGTGTTAATACCCAGCTCCATGCACAAATAAAAAATCTTTTTTAAAGTAGCATCAGCATCCTTAACATCATCCCATCTGTAAAAACCATAAACTGCAGGTGACACTTTAGGCCCCGCATCTCCCATATAAATCTTTTGCATATTCTCTTTCTATAATTCAAATCTAAGCATTACTTCAATCTATATAAATTTTAGTAAAAAAATACTTACATTTTTTAAATAACTGTCTTTATAAAGACATGGTGAATTTCATGGTTACGAAATCATGCTTTTATCTTTTCTCGGTGATTAAGCCCCCATATCACTAAACTCTCCGTTACCGGTAACACACTACTACCGTATTCGGTGATCGCATATTTTACGGTAATGGGTCGGGTATCCAGCACGGTCCTGGAAACAAGCAGATTAATTTCAAGATCATGCAGCTCCTTTGATAACATTTTGGCAGAAATGCCTTCTATTTCACGTTGGATTTTTTTGAAAGTATTCTGGCCATCCTTCCTATTGTTCAGGTAACGCATGATCCGTAGTTTCCATTTTCCACCAAGTATTTCAAGGCTATCACGAATTGCTGATAGTTCCTGCTCGCAGGTTGCCTCTTTTATATTTCCGTTGATATTTATTGTTGCCATACTCAAATGGGTTAACTAAAGGTAACCGGTTACCTTTAGTTAACCCATAACAAAAATAAACTATTGCCTCCTAATTTTGAAATACAATTTTATATACTAATCAAAAAGGTATGCAGATCAGTAAAATATTTCGCTGGATTTTTAGATTAAAAAGTCGTTACAGCAAGCTCTCTAGTTACTATCATATCAGAAACACCATTAAGTAAGATCATTACCATCTGCCTCCTTAGCTGGCTTATCTTCCTTTGGATGCAGTTCTACAGATGGCTGCATAAAAGGTTTCAACAGATCAATTGGTACCGGAAAAATCGTTGTTGAGTTGTTTTCTGTTGCAATTTCACGAAGAGTTTGCAGGTAGCGCAGGGTTAGTGCGCTTGGCTGTTCGCTTAAGATCTTTGCGGCGTCCGACAAACGTTGCGAGGCCTGGTATTCTCCTTCGGCAGAAATCACTTTTGATCGCCTTTCACGTTCTGCCTCGGCCTGTTTAGCCATTGCCCTTTGCATTTCCTGAGGAAGGTCTATTTGCTTTACTTCAACCGCCGTTACCTTTATGCCCCAGGGTTCCGTTTTCAGATCAATGATCTGTTGCAGGTGCAAGTTTATTTTATCGCGTTGCGAAAGCAGATCATCAAGTTCCGACTGTCCCAGTACACTCCGCAATGTTGTTTGCGAAAACTGAGAAGTAGCCGTTAAAAAATTCTCTACCTCCACTACAGCTTTTTGAGGATCTATTACCCTAAAATAGATTACCGCATTAACCTTTATAGATACATTGTCTCTTGTAATCACATCCTGAGGTGGCACATCCATAACTATAATACGCAGCGATATTCTTACCATTTTATCAATAAAAGGGATCAAAAGAATCAGCCCCGGCCCTTTTGCACCTTTATCTAGCACCCTACCTAAACGAAAAACAACTCCACGTTCATATTCACGAAGTATACGGATCGCGCTGGAAAGTACGATGACAGCAAAAAAAATGAGCACTATAAAAAACACATTGTAATACATAAACACCTCCTTTTAGTTAAACATAGAATTATACGGTACGCCCGAGTGGCTCCACAAATAAAGTAAGCCCTTTAACCTTAATTACTTTTACCAGCTCACCTTTGTTAATTTTCCCTTTAGTTGATTCTGCAATCCACACTTCTCCATTTACCTGTAGCTGTCCCTGCGGGTTAAGCTGACTCAGCGTTTCTCCGGTCTGTCCCAGTAAGATATTGATCCCTGTTACTGTTTTGAGTCGCTGTGCCCGCAAGCCTAAAACTATTACACAGAGAAAGAAAGCTGCACTTAACACAGTAACTGAAATAACCACTCCCGTAGATATTTTAATCATATCTAATGAAGAACTTGACTTGAACAGCATTACCGAACCGAGAAACAGTGACACCACACCTCCAATTGCAAGCACTCCATGGCTAACTACCTTAATTTCGAGCAGAAAAAGCACCAGAGAAAAGACGATCAACATTAATCCGGCATAATTAACCGGCAAAGTATTCATGGCATAAAAGGCAAGGATCAGGCTAATTACCCCAACAACCCCTGGTAGCACTGCTCCGGGATTGAACAATTCAAAGTATATTCCTGCCATGCCCAGCATGAGTAAAACGTAAGCAATATCAGGATTACTGATAAAGTCAAGCAGCTTTTCTGAAGCGCTCATCTCTACATATTGAATTTTAGCTCCTTTTGTACGTAACGTAACATTGCTGGAGCTTAGTTCTACATTTCGTCCGTCTATTTGATTAAGTAATTCATTTTCATTTGCAGCGATATAGTCGATTACGTTCTTATTGAGCGCCTCATTTTCGGTAATAGACAAACTGTTTCTGACTGCATCTTGGGACCATTCGAGATTGCGTTTTCGTTTTTCTGCTATACTGCGGATAAATGCGACGGCATCATTTGTCGCTTTTACATTCATAACTGAATCTGTCTTACCTACCAGGTTCACAGGGTGAGCAGCACCAATATTGGTTCCGGGTGCCATGGCGGCAACATGAGCTGCAAGGGTAATGAAAACTCCGGCAGAACCGGCATGTGAGCCAGAGGGGGAAACGTAAACCACGACTGGAACAGGTGACGTCAGAATATCGCTAACAATAGTACGGGTAGATTGTAGTAAGCCTCCCGGCGTATTTAGGTGAATAACCAGACATACTGCCTTTTCCTTCGTTGCCTTTTCAATTCCGCTATGAATAAAGGAGGCCGAAACTGGATTAATTGCACCATCAATCTTTATCACCACAACCCTTTGTGCACTTAACATCAACGGGAAACAAGTTAGAAAAATCAAGAACAAAATCTTATTTTTCATACGATTAGATTTATTACTCACGCAATATATAAATGTACTGAAAATCAACAAGAAACGAGCAAAACCACGGTAACATTTATCTTGAAGATTAACTGCTTATTATTCTTTTTTTAGCAATATTAAAGGTAACTTTAATATGACCAACCTATTGATATATTACTACCCAAATCTGCTACAGGAAGGAGTTAAATTATGGGAAAAGTTAGAAACATCTTACAAGAAAAAACCAGTTCTACAATTTTTGTAAGCCCAAGTACCACAGTCTTTGAAGCGTTGGAATTAATGTTTAAAAAAAACATCGGCTCGCTTCTGATTATGGATCATGAAAAATTCATTGGAATTTTCACGGAAAGAGATTACGCCAGAAAAGTAATCCTAAAGGGCAGATCTTCAAAAGAATTGACGATCAGCGAAATCATGACGGAGAATCCGCTTACCGTATCTTCCGATAATACAATAGAAGAATGTATGTGGTTAATGACAAATAATTTTATTAAACATTTGCCGGTTATAGATGAGGGCAAGCTAAGTGGCATTATTTCTATTGGAGATGTGGTGAAATACATCATTGAAGAGCAAAAGTTTATCATCGGAAATCTGGATCATTACATTACCAGCACCAGATAGCACGATCATTGAGGCAACAAAAAGATTCACAAAAATGAAAGAAAGACAGATAACTTTTTTTATTTTCGGCCCATATCTGCTTTTTAGAAATACATGAAACCTCCCTTCACCTGCTTATATTACCTGGAAAATGATTCCGATTGCTTACTGGAAGTGAAACGTAATGACCTGCCTGAAAGTGCAGACATTGCTGACATATTCAGGTGGCTATATATAAACAAACAGACATTTGAAATTTCACCCCTTGTCTTCCGTTCAATGGATTCATCGGGCGAGGTACAGGAACGTTTCTTTGACCAGGGGTATTTAAAATTTAATGACCAAACGGGCACTTATATTGAGAAATTTAATTCTGCACAGCATCAGCTTGAAAATAAAACAGGATCAGCCATTTCTGATGAACTACAGCATACGATAACAAGCTATCTTAATCTGTAAGCTGATTCTATTTATGAGCCATTATCCCATCAATGGCTTTATCACCATAGGTTATGTAATCCCATGCCCTTAAATAGTACCCTTTTTTAGGATTCAAAACCTCAATTTTTATATGATGCTTACCATCGGGCAACTGATAGCGCCAGCAAATTTCATGTCTCCTGGTTCTGTAAGCGGTAGGTAAATGAGCAGTCTCGATAGTCCGACCATCAACATATACTTTGGCTTTAAGTTCGTAATCATCCAAATTCTGATCATTTTTTCCGGCATTGCCACGCAAAACAAATCCGGTTCCTTCAAAGTCAAACTCGTAAACACCATCAATATTGCGATTAAGTGGCTCTTTTGCTACAGGATAAATCCCTTCAAAACCTTTCTCCAACCGTACCGCCTCTGGCTTTTGCACATTAATAATTACTTCCGCATCCCCTACTTTACCGTTGTTGGCAGCAATTGCTTTCAAGGCATGCTGATAACTTATTTCATACACTTTATTTAAAGACATATTTGTGTATTTGAAGTTCATATCCTCACTACCATTCAATCCTTTTTTCCAGTAATCGGGAATTTTACTGTAACCTAGTATTGTTCCCAAAATCCCTCCAACGGTAGATGGGTTACAATCAGAATCCTGTCCGGAACGTGTAGCTATTTCTAATGTCCTTGTATAGTCTCCTTTTCCGTAAAGCAGTCCCATTACCACATAAGCAGAATTAACCTTCGCATCAATGTCAAACGGACTGAATACGCCCTCAGGACATCCTGATTCTTCTGACCATTTCTTCTGAACCTCATACCAGGTCTGCTTCCAGTCGTTTGGATATTTTTTATGCCATTTGATTACATCGGCAATACACTTATAGAAATCACTTTCTTTTGGTACGGTCTTCAGGGCTTCATTCACTACGTAGTTCACATCATCAGATAAAAAGGCAAGACTGTACATTGCCCCAACATAAACCCCACCATACCATCCATCACCATAATTCATAATATGGCCAACTTTATCACTTAAAGTACTTGCAGAGTTTGGCATTCCCGGATGCATTAACCCCGCAAAATCTGCCTCTATCTGATAGTCAATATCGTCAGCATGTGGGTTATTTAGCCAATGTCCGCTTTGTGGTGCTTTTATTCCATTAAGAATATTATAACGGGCGGCCTGGTTTGCATGCCATAAATTATATGAAGCATTGGCAAAGGCATTTGCAAATGAATCAACAGGAGCATCAAAACCTGCTCTTTCCAATACTTCTACAAAAGTTAGGTCCATATAAATATCATCATATAAATCCGGCCATTCCAACATCAGTTTTTTAACATATCCTTCTCCCCATGGGATTACCTGATAATCTTGTATAAAAGTACCATTGTGCCTGAACTCTGTATAACTTCCAAAGCTCACCCCAATAGTTTGGCCTGCCCAGCCTCCTTTTATTTTATCACGTAATTTCTCTTTTGTGAATGTTACTGTTTCTTTATTGTCCTGCCTAATGGCATATCCAGATAGCAATACTGCCATTATAAGTCCGGGGATTAGTAATTTTTTCATCTTATTTTTTTAATAGCTAAATAAATGATCGAATACGGAATCAATTTGAAAGTAGAGTAGCCCTGTTGATTTCAATTTATCAGCCTGTTCTTTGGCCTTGCCCATAACATCAGATGACTTTAGTGCCCAAGAGTTAATTACACCTACGGCTAAAATATTATGCTTACCAGCCCATTCGACATCTGATTTTGAAATACTGTCAGAGAAAAGAAAATAGTTAGATGAAAGGTAATTGGCTTTAAGCATATTTTCTTTAAGCTGCTCTCTGGTACAGCTGAGCTTTATCTTTCCAGTAAAAAAATCAGTAGATTCATCTGTACCAATCATTAACACATTCTCATATAAATGGTACTTTTTAAGCATATCTATCACTTTTGTAAATAGTACGGTATCATTTCCATCTATTTTATTATCAATCATAACCTGCAATTTGCCCTCGCAGTAATTAAGCACATCCTCAAATTTTAATATTTTGTTGCCTTTCTTATCCCTAAGCTTACTGATCTGTTCCCAGGTCATGGACGAAACATCCGCATCCTCACCAAAAGATCGTTTCAAATTCTTATCGTGATTTGTAATTAATACCCCATCCCTGGTTAATCTTAAATCCACTTCTACCATCCAGTAACCTCTCTTTACTGCCCTTTCTAATGCTGAAAGACTATTCTCTGCAGAAAGGCTATCCACCACACCACCGCGATGGGCTATCAGTTTATAGTTGGCAGCGAGCGAATGCTGTTTCGAGTTCTGGCAAACACCCACAGATTGGATCAAAGACAGCAATAAACAGATTACTATTCCTATGGTAAATTTCATATTCTTTTTATTCTTTAAATAAAGGAAGGTACCCAGCTCTAAAAGTCTTAACCACAGATTTTGGAGTTAATACATGTAATCTTTCTTTTGGCAACACGCCTGCTGTCCCATACCCTTCTACCGACCATAGATATATCATTCCATTCCGTATTAAATAAGGTTCTTCTTTAAAGATAATAAATGTGCCGTCAGGTAGTGCATCCGGGTATTCCAGGAAAGTAACCTTTTTGTTATTTTGATCGACCCTTTCCTGCTGAAGAATATCATCTATCGCTTTTATTGGTGTTTTAGTGTTAAATCCATATTCAGGATTCCCATTTAACCAAAACGTTTTGAAAGCACTCGCCTCGGCTCTGCGACACTCAAAACATGGTCGGTGACCAGCAGCAAACGAGGTGGCTTCATCCAGAAAAAACAACTCAGTATATTGGCCAGGAGCCATCACCGGCCGCTTCCTATCTTTAAATTCCAATACGCAGGTTATCCAGGCAGTGAGCTTAAAAAGACGTCGAATCTCCTGCTTTTCATTGTGTAGTAATCCTCTATTTCCCATTAATGTACCCCTCGCAGGAGATTTAATAATGTTGCCAAATGGATCAACTCGGTTTTGTAACATGCCTGACAATTAAAATACCCTTGTAATTTAGCAAATATCATTTTTAAAATGGCTCAATAAAGTTCATTACAGTTTACTAAATTGTGCACTATAATTAGGAGCTAAAATCTATTGCTAGGCCCTATAGAATAAAACAATAAACAACTGCATTTAGAAAAATGGAAGCAAAAATTGTGATTATACCTGGATTAGGAGGTTCTGGAGATGACCATTGGCAAAGCTTTTGGTCAAGAAGCTTTGACAAGGTTATAAGGCTTGAGCAGGAAAATTGGGATGAGCCCGAATTGGACAAATGGCTAGAAAAGCTAAGTGTGGCTGTCGAAAAATTAGATTATCCGGTTATTTTAGTTGCCCATAGTCTTGCGGTTTCACTAGTGCTTCATTGGGCAGCCAGATATGACAAATCTAATATCAAAGGAGCATTACTTGTAGCTCCTGCTGATGTTGATTCTCCTGAACACACGCCCGATGTTGTAAGAGGATTTGCACCAATGCCTACAATAAAGCTTGCCTTTCCATCAATAGTAGTCGCAAGCATTAATGATCCCTACCTCGACTTAAACAGAGCCAAATATTTTGCAGAAAAGTGGGGTAGTGAATTCATAAATATCGGTGAGAAAGGCCATATTAATTCCGACTCAAAGTTAGGATTTTGGGAAGAAGGCCAACTGATTTTACAGAAATTACTAAAGAGCTAATGACCATCATATTATCGTCGACAATAAATCGGTCATCATCTTCTGTTTATTCGCTCATGCATAATTAAAAAATCGTTTCTTTGGAATACGGCCCTTAACATTTAAGATTGTAATGAAACTAACCAGGCGAAAATTTATAAGGGCAGGTCTCCTGACTACATTCGGAGCCATCGTGGCAGATATGTTTTGGATCGAAAAGTTTTTTATTGAAACTAATGAATTTTACATTGGTAAGGCAACTAAAGAAACATCCAATATCAAGGTTGTTCAAATCTCAGATTTACACCTTCAATCTGTAAATTATCAGTTAAAGCATCTGGCAAATGAGCTTAACAAATTACAACCTGAACTGGTCTTAATTACCGGTGATGCAATAGATAAATCCGAAAACACTCCTCTACTCAATGCGTTTTTAAAACTAATTGACAAGCAAATAAAAAAGGTTGCCATTTTAGGTAATTGGGAATATTGGGGTAATATTGATTTGGATGAATTAAATAGAATTTATGCAGACAATAATTGCACCCTGCTAATTAATCAAACAATACAGTATTCATTCAAGAATAAGTCCATTTCAATAACGGGCATAGATGACTTTATTGGAGGCAAGGCCGAGTATGATACTGCAATAAAAGACTATAAAAAAAGCGACTATCATATTGTTCTGAATCATTGCCCTCAGTACAGCGATTATATCTCAACTCAAACAGATGTAGATACGAATATTGATTTTATCCTTTCCGGACATACACATGGAGGTCAGATAAATTTATTTGGCTACGCTCCATTTTTGCCACCCGGAAGCGGAAAATATGTTAAAGGATGGTATAATGATAATACCCCTAAAATGTATGTTTCCAAAGGTATTGGAACAAGTATTTTACCAGCAAGATTCGGAGCGAGGGCTGAAATGGCTATTTTTAATTTAATATAGACTCATTTAATCCCAAAATAGTTTCAGTAAAAGCAACTACCTCGGATCCTACTAAGCTAAGCTATTTTCTCATTCCTGAATCATCATTTGCTTTGGATCGGTACTAAAGTCAGACGTAAATTCATTTTGTATAGGTCGACGTTGAATTTCCTTAAACTCATTTCTGGCTTTACTTGCCGTCTTATGATCACCTGTATGGCTCCATCCCGGTGGCATAAAAATGTATAGGAATTTATTTTTAATGCCTGGTGCCCTGTAAACATCTTTTATCAAACAGGCAAACTCTCCAAAATAACTATCCAGAAAACTATTAGGTTTCATCTCTCTGGTGATACCATATTCGATTGGAAGATTCTTCTCCTCAGGCTGATAAGTACCAAAAACACGATCCCAGATATTCAGTAGGTTACAAAAATTTGTATCCATATACAGTGGATTTTTAGCATGATGTACCCTATGGTGCGAAGGGGTTAGAATGTACTTATACAAAAAGCCCAATTTCCCATCCTTCATCAGTTGTTCGCCTATATGTATAAAACCACCGTAAAACCCATCAATAAACATAATTACGAACAGCATCGGCGGATTAACGCCTAATAAAATGCATACTGTAGTTCTGATCACATCCGCATAAGGCCCTTCCAGAAAAAAGTGTGCATAGGATACAGAAAGATTCATTGCCTGTGGTGCGTGATGAGTAGAATGCAGACACCAAAACAAACGAACTTTATGGCCAAGATAATGATAAATAAAATGCCCAAATTCCCAGACTATATAGCCATAAATAAACCAATACCAGGTAAAACTAGTTTTAAAGATGGCATACTTCTCAAAAAGCCCTATACAAAATACAATTGCAGCTATAGAAATAAATCGGCCCACAAAAGCATTAAAAACGTATGAGAAGAAAGATATCTTATAATCAATGGCTTTGAACTTCCTTAATATTAATGCAGTTAATATCTCAATTACTAAAACTATTGGAAAAAGAGGACCAATAATAGAGGTAAATCCGTCATAAGTTAAAAAAGAGCTATAATCGCCAGAGTTAACGATCTTGATAAAATTTCCGATACCAAAGAAACCGATAACCCAATCATAAATTGCTTGAAAAAAATCCGTCATAATACTTTTCGATATTTGGTTTAAGACTATTTATATTGTACATACATATATACAGATTTTTTCTTAAAACCTTCACATAAAAATATAAAAAAACTGTCAAAACTCAAAAAACCGAATGAATCAAATGGATCATTACATTTTTATAACCTTATTATGTATATACATTAAAAACTCATAACGACAATCCCGTGCAATTAGTGGCTATCATGCCCAGAACACTGCCATAAAAGAAAGAATTTAATACAGAAATAGCGACTCTTAACTGAGACCCTCAATATTGTTGATCTGCTTGCCAATGTCTTGTACTACCTGTTCATCAAGCAGCAGATCAGCATGTCCGGATGTTTCATCGTACTCGTAAATGGGGTAGCCACCAAAATCCAGATCATCCGCCGAAACAGCCTCCCAGTTTCCTGAATTACCCATAAATATTTCCCCTACCAGTCCGCCATGACAAACCACCTTATAACTGCCTGCTTCCTGGGGGTGTATGTTTAAATCAACCTTTTCCCCATGGCTGGTGATGATAATATTAAACGGGTCCATAATTTGCTATCCTCTAATGTAACTTATAAACCATTAACGGGCTAAATAGTTTTCACTTCAGGATTTTTTTCTATGCCGCAACACTGACCATTCAATACCTTGCAGTAACAACTTTCTGTAATTGGGATTTCCGAAGGCTTCCGGTCCATGTCCTAATTGGATAAACAATACATCTGTCTGCCCATAGGTATTAATCCATGCGATGTAATGAGAACTCCCGGCGTGAGTAGTACTAAGGAGAGGTCTGATGTTGGGTTGAGTACCAAAATGTCCATATACTTCATCGTAGATCTCGAAATCTTTAAGTCCCTTGGTAACAGGATGCTTATGGTCTTCAATTTTCACCGGGATAATAACATCATGCTGGTAGCTTGATTTTATGCTATCCCCTTTTACAAGTGTTGCCTGCTCATAATACTTACCTCCAATGATCTTCTCAAACTCATCCCAATCCTGGTAAGACACCAAAGAATGATGCAAAAATATCATTGCTTTTCCCTTCTTCAACAATTGTATATAAGCCTGTTTCTGCACTGGAGTAATCGAATTGTACATATCGTAAAAAACGAGGGCATCGTACTTATCAACAGCTGGCGAGGCGATCAGCTCATTGGCTGCAGGTTGTTCCAGCTTATCATAACTAACGCTACCTAAGGAATCAAACATATGATAAAACGGTTCCTGCTTAAAACCATGTCCTCCGGTAATGACCAGGGCGTGTATCTTCTTCTGCGCAAAACAAGCTGTACTAATGATACATAGCAAGATCGCCGTTCTTATTGATTTCATAATTTTTACATTATTGTAAGCTCCAGTTGTTCACCTCTTTTTGTATCAAACGTAAATGTTTTACCCGCTAGCACCTCTGCCTTCTGCCCGTTCCTGGTTAACTGCACCTTTTTTCCAGACCACGGGTTATCTATCGTGCACGGTCTGCCTGCTTCGCTTAGTAGTTTAACATATTCAATTTTGCTATTTTTCAAATGGCTGCTAACTAAGAAAGCACCATAAGCCCGTAATTGCTCAAAACTTGCATCCTTGGCCTTGTTCCAGTTTGGAAATATTCTGATCACCTGCTCATAGCTCTGCATCATCATTTCATTTATGGTCAGCGGCACTGCGGCGAGAGTTTCTGTTCCTCCACCATCAGCGGTAATCCACAGGTTTGGAAGCGACTGCTGCGTTATCCGGTCTTTCAGCTGTTTAATGATTTCATCAGAATCATATCCAACCCTTACCGCAGCAGGAAAGCAGGTTTCAATTCCATTGCCAAGGGTGTTCGCCCATTCGCCGGGAGCTTGCATTCTTTCCTTCCAGCGACCTACATCGCTAAGCAGGATCTGGTTAAAAGCAGAGTCTGTTTTAGGTCCGCATACTCCACCAGGCAGTATCAGCCCATGGATAGAAACCCTTGCCAAACCCGTAATACGGCTATGCCTGATCGAAGGGCTCTTTTCAACTTCTTTTAAACTCAGCTTACCATTTACTTCACCCACAGTAAAATCACTTAAATGTTTTACAATGTGCTGCCATTTGCCCACCCTTTCGGTGTCAACTTTTAAAAAGCTACTCACATCGATTATTCCCTTAAATAACATTTTCACCAGACCAATGGAAAGCGTCGAATTAAAATCGCCCAATTGATCGCGCCATTTCCCTTTATTTTTAAGGTTGGGCATCACCTCGCCATAGTGATCCATATAAATCACATAGCGTCCATTTTCAAACTTCAAGTAATCTTCCCAAAAATTAGCACACTCCAGCATATAAGGATAGATTTTTCGGGCATAGGCGGTATCATAAGTGCTGTAAAAACGCATCAGCATATTCCCTACGCTAAAAACTGCATTGATCTTTTGGCCTAAAAACTTATATCCTCCATCAATGGTATTCTCCCTTGTCGCATATCTTTTTTCCATTTCATCCGGAGTAAGTGGCCAGCGGGTAGTAGCCAATCCTTTAGGGCCTATTCCTACGGGATAATAAATCCCTTTCATGTGGAGTAATTCTTGGGCATGTTGTTTTCCCTTCTCCATATAATCCAATAAGGGCTGATCAAAATTAGCAGTCTGATCAATGTAATTGGACGAATAAGCGGCCCAATAAGGAGCCTGGTAGTTATAATTTAAATGGTAATCACCTCCCCACGATGATGAATCCCGGGTTATAAATGGTCCCCAGATACCAGGAGCGAATTTATTACCTCTCGATGTAGATCCAAACAGATATTGAGAGGCATAATAATACTTCTCAATTAAGGAGTCGCCAATTTGAACATTTGAGTGGCTCCAAAAATCTTTCCACCAGCCCTCATGTTCTTTTTTTATGGTTGCAATTGAACTTTGTGTTGTCGATTGTGCCTCTTGGATGGTCTTTTCCTTCCAATCATCTTTATCATGATTGGTATACATCTTAACCGATAGGGTGAGTTTCTGATTGGGTTTCAGGTTAAGCGTCCCATCTTCCTCAACTTTTCCGCCCAGTACCTTTAGCGCCATAGCAACATGCGAAGGCCATTCCAATAATGGGGTATTTTCGAAAGAACGGGCTACCCAAATCACATCTCCATCAATACCTTTTGTGTTTACAGATGTATTTCCTACAGTGGCTTTTAAGTCAAAGTTCATTGTACAGGCCTTATTTGCTGTAAATTCTGCAATTACCGTGTTCGTTGTAGCCGATACCCAGGAATTAAGTATGAGCGTAAGACTACCTTTTGTAAACTTACCCGCTATTAAGGCCCTGTCCTGTATTTGTTCTGCATAATAATTAGCGCCCTTAAGGGCGCTAATATGAACTTCTAACCATCCTGGCAAAGCAATACCTCCTCCGGGATAAACCGGATATGCCCGCCAGAAATCATTTTTGCCTAAGTAGAACAGCAATTTATCAGGGCTACCGCCAAGGGTAAGCCCAATATCTCCATTTCCTGCCAACGGACCATCTGGGGTTTTTGACGTTGGCACCTTTTTAGGCGCAGTTGTGAAAACAGCTTTATACCGTCCTGCATATATTTCCTGTGCCTTACTTTTTTGAGCAAAACTGGACAGGATCAGAAATATGGCCCACAGATTACGCACTACCTAAAAATTGGGATTCTGTGTCCACACGCCTTTCATAATATCCATTTGACCCAATGGGATTGGAAAAAGGTAAGACTTAAACTTTCTCTTTGTTCCCTTGGCATCATAAGCCACCAGAGGGATAACCTGATCTGCTATTTTCCATCTGATCAGGTCATTGTATCGTAAACCCTCAAAAGCCAGCTCTACTCTTCGCTCATTTCTAATGATTTCACGGGTCAACACAAGCTTTTCCGGCATATTAACTCCAGGTCTGGCCCTTACATCATTCAATGCTTTTAAAGCACGTGGATCAGCACCTTGTCCATTTTCGAACATGGCCTCAGCATACATCAGCAACAGATCGGCATAGCGAATTTTAACCATATGCTGATCACTCAATGTAGCACCAGATGCATTATTTATGGCAGGATTTACCCATTTTTTAAAGGCCATAGTAGTATAAGGAATTTGTCCTTCAGCAGTACTTCCCGCTTGTTTAAAACCTCCCGGATTGTACGCCCACGAATCCCCGGCTTCAAAAATGGTCATCTTTCTGCGTGGATCATTTGGTTCATAAGCATCCTTCAGTTCTACAGTAGGAAATACGGACATACGCCCGCCAATAACCTGATCCAAAGAGTGATAATCATCTGGGGCTTTAAATTGTACAGAGAACATGATCTCTTTGTTATTGATTTGATTCCCAAAAAATATACCTGCGTAATTATCAGAAAGTCGAAATGGATTGCCAGCATCACCAATTAATGTCCAGGCTGCATCGGCTGCCTCACTATATCGTTGATTATTTAACAGCACCCTGGTTTTAAGGGCTATTGCAGAACCTTTCACCGCACGGCCATCACTAAATGCGGTAGCTGGCAAGTAAGAAATGGCCAAATCAAGATCTTTGAGGATCTGGGCAACTACTTCTGCCTTAGCAGATCTCGGCGTTTTCATAAAATCACCATCTAATGTTGCTGGTTTCAAAATAAGTGGCAAATCTCCATAAAGCTGGGTAAGATCATTATAGTAAAAAGCCCTTAGAAACAAGGCCTCCCCTTTCATCTTGTTACGGACATCATCCGCAATTACAGTAACACGGTCTATATTGTCCAGAAAATAATTACAATAAGCAATTCCCTGAAAACCAAAAGTAAAGGATTTACTCACAATACCGGTTGTAGCAGAATTATGCTCTCCCCTCATTACAATATCAAATGCTTCATAATTAGAGGTGTTGGAAGCATTGTCAGACAGTGCTTCCCAGTAAAGGGAATTACCGCTTTGCCCTGCTCCATTGGAAATAATTGGTTCTTTAAGCTTATAATAGCAAGCTATAAGTGCCTTATTGGCCTCTCCTTCTGTTTTCCAAAAATTTTCAGAATTGGGATTAGAAAGCGGTTCTGTATCTAAAGTCTTCTTACATGAAAACACCATTGTGCTCAACATCATCAGAAGCATTGTTTTTTTATATATAGTTTTCATAACATCAACGATTATAGTGTTACTTTCACACCGAATGAATAAATTTTAGCCTGAGGGTATATTGCTGCACGGCCACTGGCCGCTGCCCGTTCAGGATCGCTTCCTTTAAAAAAGTCGCTAAATGTTAGCAGGTTGTCTCCAGACACATATAATCTTAGTGCCTGAATTTTAGCCCTGTTAATCAACTTAGCCGGGAAGCTGTAACCCAGCTGAAAATTCTTCAGCCTCAAATAAGAAGCATCCTGCAACCACCAGTCCGAAACCTGGGTATTAGGCGTATAATTTTCGTTAAAAATATGAGGGATGGTATTTGATGTACCTTCTCCATCCCAGGCATTTCTCCAGAACGTAGGTGGCGGGCCCGCTTGTCTGAATGGCGCAATCCCCCATTCTTTAACATAGATCTTACGGCCCTGAACTCCCTGGAAGAAGAAACTCAGATCAAAGTTTTTATAATCGGCGTTAAAGCTTAATCCGTAATTAAATTTAGGAAAAGCACCACCAACCACCATTCGGTCATCTGTAGTAATCTTCCCATCAGGAACACCATTTGGCCCACTTACATCTTTGTATTTCATGTCGCCTGGTTTAGGTTTAACAAGTGGAGTGGGTCCATTGTCAATTTCAGCCTGATTTTGATAGATACCATCAAACACGTACATAAAATACGAATTATAAGGTAGTCCTTCCTGATTGATCGTTCCATTGCCACCATTAATCTCACGCGCACCATATTTCACTACCTTATTTTTGTAACTTTCAAAGTTTCCCTGCACTTTGTAATGAAAGTCGTTGATCTTGTTTTCATATCCTAGCGAGACTTCGAAACCAGTGTTATTCATTTCGCCAAGATTTACTGTTGGACCGGCAACGCCTATAAAATCAGGAACCTGAAGCGGCCTCAAAATATCCGTTGTGTTTTTAGAATACCAGTCTACACTTCCAAATAATGATGATTTAAACAAACTGAAATCAAGACCTATATCGGTTACCGTAGTTGTTTCCCAGGTAATATTTCTATTAATCAGGTCGGTTCGGGTGACGCCTTGCTGTAAAGAACCTCCTATATTGTATAAAACAGGGTTTAGCACATCTTGATACGGATAAGGCATTGATTCTCCTCCCAGGTTACGGTTAACATTTTGGTTCCCAACTTGTCCCCATGATACCCGGGCTTTAAGGTTATCTACCCAATCAATAGATTTCATGAAGTCTTCCTGCGAAATTCTCCATCCGGCAGAAGCAGATGGAAAAAATCCCCATTTGTTTCCTTTCGGAAAACGTGAAGAACCATCGTAACGGAAGTTTCCTTCCAACAAATATTTCTCTTTATAGTTGTAATTAATCCTTCCAAATAGCGACTGCAGTGCCCATTGATATGCATAACCATCGGCCAGTTGCCCTCCCGGAGAATAAGACCCAAGTTCGATCAAATCATCAGAAGGGGCATTTCTTTTAAAGCCTTGTAAGCGGTCATAGCGAAAAGTTTCCTGGCTTCCACCCAATAACGCAGAGAAGTTATGTACTTCATTAAAAGTTTTGGTATAATTTAATGTCCCGAATACGGTATACTGCACATCCTTTTCATTACGAACAGTCAGGTTATTTTCGCCTACCGTTCCGTTCCATTGCGTATTGTAAAGGTATTCTCCGCTTGCATCAGGCAGGAACATATACCCTGGTATACCAACAACATGTACCTTACTTTGCCTGTCATTATATTTTACTGCACCTTTAATCTCTCCTTTTAATCCAGGAAGAATATCTACATCAAGAAATGCAGATGCCAATGTATAATAGTTCTTTATATACCGTCCTCCATTTTCTGCTGTAGCCACCGGATTCTTGTTTCCACCTTCCTGGATAAAGGCTTTAGCAGCATATCTTCCACTTCCATCCGGGAGCTTTGGCGTAAATGTAGGGTGAGCTGCTAAAGCACTTAAAATCTGATCTTCCGTCGAATTTCCATCAAAATTATTATTCAGTGCAGTCTCATTCCGGTCCCCTTTAGAAAAAGCGATGTTGGTTCCAAAAGTAACTTTATTGTTCAGACTTGTTTTAAAGTTAAACTGGGCATCATATCTTTTATAACCGGTTGCAATAAGGATACCATCCTGATCAAGATAGCCAGCCCCAAAGTTATATGTTGTTCCTTCTTTACCCCCATTAACACTCACATAATGCTGTTGCATTGGAGCTGTACGGAAAATCGCATCCATCCAGTCGTAACTTGGGTATTGTGCAGGATTTGTAATGGCACCCTGGCGGTATTGCTCAATCTGGTCGCGTATAGATTTGGTTGGCACTGGTACCGGTATGTGCAATTGCTTTATTAAGCAATTCCATAAACTCAACAGAGTTGGTAATCCTATCATAGATAGAAGTAGCACGCTGACTGCCATAATTATAGCTATAGTCAACATTTAATCTTCCTGCTTTACCAGATTTGGTAGTTACCAAAACTACCCCATTTGCCGCTCTGGAGCCATAAATTGCTGCCGAGGCAGCATCCTTTAATACAGAGATACTTTCTATCTGATTTGGGTTTACATTATTTAAATTCCCCTCTACACCATCTATCAGGATAAGCGGGTCGTTCCCTGCACCACTAAAAGTACCCTGACCACGAATTTGTATAGTTGCACTCTCTGCTCCCGGTTGGCCAGAATTCTGGGTTACCTGTACACCCGGCATCCTGCCTTGTAATAATGAGGTAGTGTTTGGCGCCTGTCTGGTGGTTAACTCCGTACCCGAAACATTGCTTACCGCTCCAGTAAGGTTCACTTTCTTTTGTGTACCATAACCTACCACCACGATCTCAGAGAGCGCACTGCTTTCTTCTTTTAACACCACATTAATAGAGGTTCGGTTATTTACAGGAATTTCCTGTTGTGCAAAGCCAATAAAGCTAAACACAAGTGTTCCCGTTCCATCAGGTAAGGTCAGCCCATAATTACCATCACTATCTGTCATGGTGCCCGTATTGCTTCCTTTAAGTTTTATATTAACACCAGGCAATGGCCCACCTTTTTCGTCGGTAACCTTTCCTTTAAGTTCTAATTTTTGAAGAGAAGTACTTTTGGATGATATAACATTGGCCACATTATCTTTAATGATCACCGTTTTGTCCTTAAACATATAAGTAAAGGGTTGCCCATCAAAACAGCGTTTTAATACTTCTTCAAGCGTTTCATTGTTAACCGAAATATCTACTCTTTTCGCCTTCTTTATATCTTCCAGATTGTAAAAGAAATCGTATCCACTTTGTTTACGGATTTCTTTAAACAACTGCTGAAGACTCGCATTCTTTTTTGAAAAGGTGATACGTTGGGCCTTACTTGCCTGGGCAATCTGCAAAAAGAGGGTGACTAGTAAAATTGTAGTAATCTTAACTCTCATAATTAGTTTACTATGATCTGTCTCTTTAAATCTGCGCAAAGCAGAATTCATAATTAGCAGAATTTTAGGTACAAAGCTCCGCGGCTTACATACAGATTGTTTGTAAAAGTTCATACATTTGTTTAGTTGGGGTTTAACGAAAAAATAACTATTGGAGGGTAATCCCAGCCATTTTTGACCGGGAGTGGTTCGAAGCACTTCCGGTTTTTTTGGCTCAGCCTGGTTGTTACAGAATAATACTGGTTCCGGGCTTTATTACCTCAAATTAGGGTATAAGTTGTGTGGTCATTCTTCTTCTCATGCTGTTTATTTTTTTGGTTAGTTATAAATATTTGCTTGTTTATTTTTTATTACGCAGTACAGTAATCCGGTTGCCATCAATCTCAAAATGTATTTTGCCGGTCGACTCCATGATCCTTAATACTGATGATATATTTTTTGAACGGGAAATCAAGCCACCAAATTTCACATCCTCAAACTCGCCTTTATAGATCACTTCTACATCGTACCATCTGGCTACTTTTCTCATAATACTTTTCAGATCATCACCATCGAATACAAAATCTCCGTCTTTCCAGGCTAGAGTACTTTCAGTATTCACTTCTTTTACATTTATCTTCTGATCACCCAATTCGCTCTGCTCACCTGGTTTTAACAATACGTTGTTATCTGGCGCATTAACATTAGATTTTGAGCGGATTACGCGAACACTACCTTCTAAAAGGGTAGTCTTTATTGGGCCTTCGTCTTTATAGCTGTTGATATTAAAATGCGTTCCCAGAACCTCTACTTCCTGTCCTTCGCTTTTAACAATAAATGGAATTTTACCAGGCAATTTAGCTACTTCAAAATAGCCCTCTCCTGTTAATTCTACAACTCTTGTACTTCCACTAAATTTAGTTGGATAACGCAATAATGAAGCGGCATTTAACCAAACTCCGGTACCATCAGGCAGATTAATCTGATACTTTCCTCCATTGGGGGTTTCTATAGTATTGAATAACTGAGCTCCATTTTTGTCCTTGTTATCGGAATCTGCTACTGAGTAAACCAGCTGACCATCTGCCGTTTTATTAATTACCAGGCCCTGTTGTTTAACTAGCTCACCATTGGCGGCATCGGTTAACGAAATCCTTTTACCATCAGCAAGTGTTAAAAATGCTTTATTGCCTCCCGGAGGGATATCTTGTTTTTTTGAGACCCTGGCGATTGAAGATCGTTTCCCCAGCTTATTTAAATAAACAATTCCAATGAAACCGATGATACTAATTATAGCTGCCCAACTGGCGGCTTTACGTAAGAGCACACTTATTTTAACAGGTTGAGATTCCTTATCCCTCTGGGCCGACAATGCCGCCCATACCTGGTCTTTAGTATTGCTAATAATTCCATGCGAAGGAGTCTCCTTTCCAGAATATAACTCCAGATACCAGCTTTCAACAATTGCTTTTTCTTCTTCAGAGCAACTGCCGGCCTTGTATTTTTCTAACAGTTCTCCGGGATCCCTATGCATACAATATATTTGGTATTTATACTTTATGCTATTATGACAGGAAAGGTGGGGGGTATGGGGTACTTATTTTTTAAAAAAATAAAAAAAAGATAAGGGAACAACATCATACTATTGCACTGGTCGTCCTCTGGAATGTAAAGAAATGTCTCGGCCACGGACTAACTGCGAAGCTTTGCATAACCAAGAGGTTCTCCTATCGTCGAAATGACGGCAGCTTTGAACAGTCTGGCATTGGTATTCAAACGCTATATGAAGTACAAAATCAAACTATAAAAAGCGATAACAAACAAATCAAACTTGGGTCTAAGTATCCGTAAAGCCTTTTTCACATGCATGCGCACGGTCTGTTCAGATATCTGAAGCCTAACAGCAATCTGTTTATAAGAAAGGTAATCTCTCCTGCTCAATTCAAACACTTCTCTCATTTTAGATGGTAAGGCCGAAATTTCCCGTTCAATCATCTTTCTCATTTCAATCTCTCTTATTCTATGATCTGCAAAGTAAGTATCGCGATCTATAAAGCTACGCAGTGAACTGATGTATTTATTTTCTACCTCATTATGTGAAATACGGTTTATAATACGATTCCTGATGGACGAGTATAAATAAGAGGACAGACTGTGATCGAATGAAATGGTTTTGCGACGCGTCCATAATATTTCAAATAGTTCCTGAACCACGTCCTTTGCTTCATCCTGGTCCTTCAGAAGCTTACAGGAATGGACAAATAATAAACCATAAAAACGATCAAAGATGGCAGTATACGCTAAATGATCCCCTTTCTTCAAGAGATCAGCCAACTCCTCATCGTTTAATTGGTTATATGATAACATTGGTTAAAGTACAATTGGACTTTACGCCCATACCCGACACAGTTATTGAAACAAGTAATGTATTATATTTGATTAGTATCCAGATCAAATGTAATACATTACTGCTTCCCTGCTTACGCTCATATTGGCATTTTATTCAACTATTTTACCATAAAAATTTGGTTTAATTACTTAAAAGACAAATGCAGCAGGGAAACACCTTGTCTTGGCAGCAGGATTTCTAAATTAGCAGTTCCATTTCTAGTTTTAAGTATCGAAGGTTTTTCGAGCATCGATAGTTGACCCGCTTTTTCAAGTTGCTTGATTTGCACAGCTGTCGGACTTACAGGAGAACCCATTTTTTTCCAGACTTCATACGAATTGCTGTGCTGATCATCAATACGATAATGTTTAAGTTCAATTGTTTTCGAAGGCAATCCATTAAGCTGAATACTAACTTTTTCAGCGCTCCCCTTTTCATCAGCATCGTGATAGTTCCAAACCATAACTGCAGCAGATTTAGTATTTTTTGATGCCAATGCACCAATATCGGTGTGGGCGCCACGAATACCAGAGGCTAAAATACTATCTAAAGCATACATCCTGTTTGCGTCAACCTTCACCAAATTCCCTCCCATCATTCCAAACATCCTGAATACATTCAATACCGGTTTATCAACTCCATTAGTTGCCAGGTCTCTGAAACCATAGAACCATGGTTGGTTTTCAAATTCAAAAGCCCAGGTAACCGCTCCAATCAGGTTAGATTTTAGTAGGTGAGCCAGTTCATATTTACGAGCAAATGATGCAGCAGTATAACTGGAATACATCGTTCCGTTACGATAGGCATTTTGAGGATCTGTAGCCATACCGCAAGCAGCACATCCTTCCGGATCCGACTCTCCAATCACTATTGGAAGATCCTTTAACTGTGGATACGCCGCAATAACCTTTAGATTATCTTTAATGTTTCGAAGCTGACTACGGATTCCCATAACTACCCTTCCATTTTCTAATTTTGGTGATCCTTTGGCATGAAATAAGAGAATATCAAGCGGCGACCCGGTTTTTCCGGTTGCATAATTGGTCTCGAACAAACAGTGTTTTATAAAAGCATCCTGAAATTTCATTGCTCCCCCGGTAATATCAGTCCCCCCTATTTTTGCTGTTGGTAAAGCCCTTTTAACTGCATCGGCAGAATAATCATATAACTTAAAAAATTCTTGCTGTGTTCCTCTCCAATATTGCGAATCTGGTTCGTTCCAAAGTTCCCAGTACCAGCTTTCTACTTCTTCTTTTCCGTAACGCTCAACACTATGCTTTACCCATTGATAAATAAGCTCTGCCCATTTATTATAATCCTTAGGAGGATATGCCCAACCGGTAAAAATATCGCTGTATTTATCACCTGGTTTCCAGTTATGTTTATAAGGAACAGGCTTGCTCGACAGTGCTTCAGGCATAAAGCCAATCTGTGCCAAAGGCTTCATACCTCTTTTTATATAGGTATCAAAAATGCTGTCGATAATAGACCAGTTATAAATCGGATTTCCAGTAGCATCTTCGGTATAGGCATTGGTTGAGCCCCATTTTAAAGCCGCAACACCGTCACCGGTTACCAATAAACTATGCGCCCTAACGAACACCGGTACCGGACTTGTTGCTGCAATTTCGGTTAGCAACTTCTTACCATCCTTCATATAGGTATAATTTGGTTCATCATATCCAAACCAGGCCCACAATGGTTTCATTGGTTCTATTGATGCCGAAAAATCAACAGCAATCTTTACTGGTTCATTTTTGTTCGTTTGAGCGTACACAAGACTGTTTATGCCTAGTGCTACGATAAAGAGTTTAATGCATTTTTTTAATAGCATGTTCATTTGTTTATACGATATTATCCTTTTAAGCAATCAATGACATCGCCCCACAACATAAAAAGAGAAGTGACAAAAAAAAGGTTAACCAGATATTTCTTATCTGTGATGGAAGCTTTATTAGACATCATTTTTGATCGGTGTTTATTATTTATACGCTTAGATCCTCAGCCCAAAATATGTCAGCATCAATTATTTTGGTATCAAAGTCAGTAATTGGATATTTAGCCTCAATTATTTTTAAAAGCATGGTCATAGATATTTGCCCCATTTCAAAGGCTCGTTGTCTGATATGAGAAATTGGCGTTTGAAGCAAATCTATGATATCTACATTCGAAAAGCCTATGATTGACAGTTGATGGCTTTTAATCTTTAGATTTTTAACAACTCTTAGGCAAGCCATACTCAGCCTGTCTCCGGCCACAAACACTGCATCGGGGCGTTCCTCTAATGCCATCAATTGTTTTATTGCCAATTCTACTTCTTCATAATTGCTGCCTCCTGAGGGACAGAACTTAATCATCTCAGCACGACATGAAATAAGCTGATCTGTCATTGCGGCTTTATATCCCCCTATCCGCTCTTTAGTAATTGACAATTGTGGTGCATTAGCTAAAAAAGCGATTTTTCTTTTACCATTTTCTATTAGTTGCGTAGTGGCCTTATAGGAGCTTTCAAAATTATTGCAAATTACTTTATAGGTATTTATTTCATCTACAATCCTGTCGAAGAAAACAATAGGCAAACCACTTTTATGCATTTGCTGTAGATGTGTATATTCAGTTGTTTCGGAAGACATGGTAATGATCAGGCCATCAACATAGCGGTTAGCCATATGGTTAATCACTTCAATTTCCTTATGATACGAATCTTTTGTTTGTGAGATTATGGTATGATAACCCTCTTTTTCTGCTATTGATTCAATTCCTGATATTGCCTGGGAAAAGAAACTATTTGCTAAATCAGGAACAACTATGCCAATAGATTTACTTTTTTTACTCCTGAGTCCAGCCGCCATTGGGTTGGATTGATAATTTACAAGCGTGGCATAGTCGTTTACCAGCTTTTTGGTCTTTTTACTAATGTCATAGGTGTCCCTTAGCGCACGGGAAACCGTTGATGGTGAAAGATCCAGTGCTATTGCGATATCTTTTAAAGTAATGGGTTTATACATAAAGCACGTAAGCTAAAACATGATCAATGTACTAAAAAACTCCTACACTTACCTAAACACCCCTAATTGAAGTCAAACCAAAGCTTTCCCGTTACCTTTGAACCCGTCGCTATGTTTTTTTGACTTTGAGGTCCCATTGAGTCCGCCTGCTTAAATTTATTCCCAATAGGAGCTATTGCATTTAAAAATCCTAAGTTTCCTTCTGGAAACGGAGGGTTTACATGAGGTATGAACGATGTACGTGGCTTATCGGGTTTCAGCATCTGCAGAAACAAGTCTGATTTATCAGTATACACCTTAAATGAAGAATTCCCCGCTTGTATTTCCGCCCAATACAGATTAGCATGATAGCCTTTAAATTCCGGGTAAACAAAAGTTTCACCAGTTATGGTATTATTGTAACTCTTTTCCCAAACGCTAGTGCTCACTCCTTTTAATCTGTTTTTCCAGGTTCTGTAAGGTCCATCGCCCAACCAGCGCATTCCTTTTATTTTAGATTCATCGATGTTAAATGTGATCCCATAAAAATTTGCGGTTCCTGTTTGCGTATAATCGTATTCCAGGCTTACGGGTTTTCCTGTTGCAAACAACCATTTGGCATTCAGCGTTGATTCACCTGCGTAAGAACTTTCTACCACGATTCCCCCATTTGCAGTTTTCGTATGTTTAAAGCTCTGAAGTGTCTGATCTACACCTGCCAGCATAGGGCCATTACCAAAAGAAACTGTCCCTTTACTATTTTCAACCATTTTTAAATAACCCGTCTGCGTATCAAAAGTATAAGTTACACCATTTTGTACCACAACATATGCATTCTCTTTTTCTGAATCGGTAATTTTACTTTTTTGTTTGGTTATAGAAATCAAATTCTTCTGTGCAATTTGAGCAGTAGTTTTAATAGGCCAGGTCCAGGTATAAATTTCTCGTCCCTGACTGTTTGTAGCGGTAAACCGCAATGCATCTGCATCTTTCCAGTGAGAAGAAAGGTTTAGTTTGAAACTATCTGTTTTCCCTGGTGCCAAGGCGACTGATAATTTACCTGAAGAAATTTGGGAAAATCCACTTTTTTTAGCTGTTGCCAAAGGATATTTAACCAATTGCCAGCTAAACTTACAATCAGAAAGATTGGTATACAAGTAGTTATTTTCGAGCTCAATAACTATGTTTTGTGAAGTAAAATCCGGTTTTTTTGGCTGTACGGGGCTCCAAACCTCTTTGATCGTATAGAAACTCCCCTCTTTTTCGCGATGAGGACCAACAATACCATCCGCCCCATGGTTTCCATCGGTATCCAGACTGTCTTTTTTATCTTTTCTAACCACTCCTTCATCGGTTAGTGCCCACAGAAAGCCTCCTGCATGCCTCGGATTTTGGCGAATGAGTTTCCAGTTATCGTCCAGACTTGCGCCATGTCCTCCGTCATAAAGACCATGGATCATTTCAGTATGAAGCAGTATATCTTGTTTTTTAGCGGCTTTTTCGATGTAACTGTATTCAGGGTAGTGCTTAGTGTCTATATTATTAAAATTACTCCAGGGATGAATCACTACCCGTTTTTGTGGATCATAAAATGCATAATCGTTATCCAAATCGAAATTAAATCCTCCTTCGTTTCCATTGGCCCAAAATACAATACTTGGATGGTTCACATCACGAACAATCAATTCTTTAACCAGCTTTCGCCCAACCGGAGTACCATAGCGTTGTTGCCAGCCGGTTAGCTCATCAACTACAAATAACCCTATAGAATCACAAAGGTCTAAGAATTCGGCATCAGGCGGATAATGAGACATACGGACACCGTTCATATTCATATCTTTCATGAGCATAATGTCCTGAAGATGAATCTTTCTACTTAGTGTTCTGCCACTTTCCGGCCAGAAACTGTGACGATCTACCCCTTTTATTAAAATCTTAGTGCCGTTTACGTAAATCCCGTCCGACTTTCTCACCTCTATGGTTCTGAATCCAAAGCGTTGATTTAATACATGTACGATATTCCCATTTCTTACTATGCTCACATCAGCAGTATAAAGATTTGGGAATTCAGGATTCCAGAGGCTCGGATTCGTAAACTTACCGGCAAGCCTTATAGAATCAGCAGGATTAGATACACTATAAGTTAACGGAGCTCCGAATGAAGCTCCTTTTAATGTTTTCAATTGCACTGATATTTTATCTCCTGACTTTATATTGCCGGTAAAAACATCTATTCCAAAATTTCCATCAGCTTTTGCATCAATTGCAACGCGGTTAATAAATGTTTTAGGCATTACCTTAAGATAAACAGGACGAAAAATGCCACCAAATACCCAGAAATCACCTTCTCTTTCGGCATCATTTACTGTAGAATCAGCACTTTGTTTACTTACCGTTACTTCCATCACATTATCAGCATCAAATTTCAAAAACTTATTTACAGCGTAATTGAAACGGTAAAAACTACCCTGGTGTATGGCTCCGGCCAGCTGACCGTTAATTTTGACTTCAGCGTCGGTCATCACCCCTTCAAAAACAAGCTGAATCTCTTTATCAGTCCAGGATTTATCTGCTTTAAAATGATGGCGGTACAACCCCTGCTCATCCGATTTTTTCTTGTCATGGCCATAATTATAACCACCAAATCCCTGTAATTCCCATTGAGATGGAACAGGTATTTCAGTCCATTTACCACTATTTATTCCCTTGGTACAAAAGAACTCCCACTTAACAGTGTGGTCTTTGTCAGTTCCTGATAAATAAACAAGCTTGGTTTGTTGCGCAAAAGCTCCAACAGGGAATAGACCAACAAGGCACAAGGCACAGAAAATTATTCGCTTCATGATGTCAAATTGAAAGATTATGGAACCATTTTATACAATACTCCTTTTCCGCTTTCCAGCAAAACGGTAAGCATATATATGTCACCTTTAAGATCCTCGCCAAAACTGTAGATATGCCAGTATCCGGGATCTCTTGAAATTGACATTTTTGTTCTTACCCATTTGTTGTTTGAACCTTTGGAAAGGTTCCAGATCGGCCCCATGAAATCGCCAAAAACATATTTGCCATTTAAGGATGGAATTGCTTTGCCACGGTAAACATATCCACCTGTAATACTTATACCTTCGGTGTGAGGATATTCAGCAATTGGCAAGATATGTTCTTTAGGTTGTGGATCTGCTGGTCTGTAAGAATGAACGCCTTCAAAAGCACGCCAACCGTAGTTGCCCCCTTTTGTAACCAGATCTACTTCCTCATACTTATCCTGACCCACCTCACCTGCAAAAAGCTCATTGGTTTTACGGTCAAAGCTGAAGCGCCATGGGTTTCTAAATCCATAAGCATAAATTTCAGGGCGTACATTAGCCGTATTTACAAATGGATTATTGGCAGGAATCCCGTATGGGATCTTATTTACATCAATCCGGCTAATTTTTCCAAGCAGATTGGTTAAATTCTGTGCATTCCCATGTTCACCATGCATGTCGTTCTGGCCACCACCATCACCAAGAGAGATATAAAGAAATCCATCTGCTCCAAACTGCAAACAACCCCCATTATGATTGGATTGTGGCTGATCAACAACCAGTACCTTTCGCATTTTCGTCTTATCGGCAATCTTGTTATTATTTTTAGATACCATATATTCCCTTACCTCCGATTGGTGATCTGTTCCTTTACCTTTTTCTGAAGGAGCACTACAGTATATATAGAATTTACCATTAGTGGCATAGTTAGGATGAAATGCCAGGCCAAGTAATCCACGTTCATCATATCCTTCAGTTTTTATCACTTCCTTTGAGATGTCAAGAAAAGGAGTTTGAATTAACTTCCCATTCTCTATAATACGTATACGACCCTCCTGCTCACAAACAAAAAGCAAATTCGGTTCTTTTTTAGTAACAGCCATTGCTGTAGGATGTGAAAGCCCGTCTGTAATTAGTTTTAATTTGACATTATCAGTTTTAACGGCTTTCTGTCCAAATGAAGCAACAGAACTTACTAAAACAAAAAGAATAGGCAAAAGGATCTTATTTAATATTATTTTCATTGGAGTGTACTTGGTTAAAAGGGCATAATTTCAATACGATATTAAGAAGTTTAATGCCCTTTTCACTTAATTTAAGCAATAAAAATTTACGCAATCGTTGCCGAAATCATTCAAATTATTTATTTCTCTACCAAGGCTTGGTCGACCAAACCTGTAGCCCATCTTTTATTCGGCTTATCGGTCAACGTAACTTCAATAAGCCCTCCCTGCTTTAATCTTTGATGACTGAGGTAATTTTTAGTATAAACTTTCTTATCCCACTTTACCGCCGAAATATAACCTGAGTTTTTAGATTGTTTGTGTGTTACAATGGTTAGTTTTTTTGCATTAGGGAGACTTATCGTAATGCGGTCAAATAAAGGAGTGGTAAGCAAATAGTTATTCGAAACGGGATCTACCGGGTAGAATCCAAGAGCAGCAAACACATACCAGGCAGACATTTGCCCGGCATCGTCATTACCGCTTAGACCTCCCGGTCCATCACTATACTCATTGGCCAGAATTTCTTTTACCCTAAGCTGTGTTTTCCATGGGGAACCGGTGTAATTATATAAAAAAGGAATCTGGTGCCCGGGTTCATTTCCATGCCAGTACTCTCCACCATTAAAAAGTGTATCTAATGATTGTTCCAGCTTGGTTCTGCCTCCCATCAATCCGGCCAGTCCTTGTACATCATGTGGCACGTAAAAAGTATACTGTTGCGGTGTACCCTCTGTAATGTAAGGCTCTTTAGCATTTCCTTTAAAAGGCTCATACCAGCTTTTATTGATATACCTGCCCCGCATCATATTCACCTTTGCATCAAAAACATTGCGATAATTTTTACTCCTGCTCATCAAGGTGGTATAATCAGCAGTTTTATTTAAGCCCTTTGCCACCATAGCCAAAGCATAATCGTCATAGGCATACTCCAAAGTTCTGCTAACCTGTTCCTTTTTATGAAAAGCCTCAGGCACACTATCCTCCATCGGGATGTAGCCATATTTCAAATAAGTATCCAATGCTCTTCTCCCTTTCCCGTTTACATAGTCTGGTTTTGATGGACTGTCAAATGCATTTTGTCGCATCAATCGATAGGCCTCATTCACATCATAGTTACGGATTCCCTTTGTGTAAGCAGAAGCAATAAAAGCTGTTCCATGATCGCCAATCATTGCTGCCGTATAACTATTCCAGCAAGGAAAAATAGGCAGCCAGCCTCCCTGACTCCCTTTAAGGATCATAGATTGAACCGCATCATTAATCAATTCTGGTTTCAGCAACTCAAATAAAGGTAACTGTGCCCGGTAAATATCCCACATGGAAAAATCATCATAATAATTGCCTTTTGAAAGTTTTTCCAATTGATTGGTTCCCGAAAACCTGGGATAAGTACCATCCACATCATTAAATAAGCGTGGGTGCTGCATGCTATGGTAAAATGCAGTATAAAATATGCGCTTATCTTTAACCACCGATGTTTCTACTTTTACCTGGCTCAGCGCCTGTTGCCAAACTTGTTTGTTTTTTGCGGTGAGGCCCGAAAAGTCCCAGCTGGTGATCTCTTGCTCCAGGTTTTTACGGGCTCCTTCCAGGCTACTGAAAGAAGTGCCTATCCGAACCCTTAGTATCTCTCCTTTATTTACTTTAAATCCCAGATAGGCGCCAATATCCTTTTGTTGACCAATAGAATCTGTAGTAAAGACACCTTTGGAACTGAACGTTCCATGGCTGGCTATTGCCTTTTCCACTTTCAGATAGAAGAAACCATTAAATCCTGCAGGTTCCCCCCAGCCCTGATAAATGCGGTGAACAGGGTTATAACCCCACACTATACCATTTTCTTTATCGATCTTAACAAATCCTTTTCCCTGATCACTGTTAGGCATAATCAACAAGTATAAGCTATCTGCACGATGCGCTGTAAACTGCATCATCGACGAGCGAAGCGTTGCGGTAAGCTCCACATCCAGTTGAGATGCAGGTAAAGTAACTCTATAGTAATTTGGGCTGGTGATTTCCTGTTCATGAGAAAATGCTGCGCCATATTCTTCTGGTTTGGTCTTTAAATTCCCCATCATCGGCATAATAGTAAAGCTGCCATAATCCTGCGTACAGGAACCGCTAAGCCAATGCGTAGCCCTAATACCGGTGAGCACACTATCCTTATAAAAATAAGGTGGAAGGCATTTAGTTTCTGATTTTCGTGTTTCGGGACTGAACTGGGTCATACCAAAAGGTAACCCCACGGCAGGAATGGTATTGGCATTTAACTCTGTTCCGTTCCCATGCTTTAAGGCCGCACTTGTAGTACTTGCCGCAGTACCGGCAAGAGGTTGTACATATTGGACTACATCCTGCGCTTTTAAAGATAAACCGGGGCTAAAAAGCAGCAAACTAGCCAAACCACAACGAAAAATAAAGGGGACGCTTCTCATAATAAACTACGTATTGTTTTTAAAGCTAATAAAAAAACGATTTGATTATATTTTTCATTGTTTCATGATTGGTTCAATTTTAGCAGGAAAAGCAGATTCCCCTTCCAGGTTAATCGTTTTTAAATCAACAACGTCGTTACTTTCTAATACATGCGCAAAATAGTCAGGCCTGTTTTTACCCCAGGTTACCGCGCAGTTTCTTAAGGTAATCTGACTTGCATTATCGAGATAAAAAGCTGATGTTCTGGCTTTCAAAAACCCCTCAACATTGCTCGGCCGGCGATCGTAAACCCCTCCTGGTAGTGTCGTGGTTTTATTGATGAATACATTTGTCCAAAGCTTGGTGAAAACATCCTGTACAATTTCTTCGCAGGTTTCGGTGTTGTTAACTCTTTTATAAGATGAATTAAGTAACCTGTCCCAATACCGATCGTAAATCTCTTTAAAAACTTCTGGGCCAGCATGTTTCAACAACAAAGCTAGTTCTTCATCAGTATGTTTTGAATAGTTACCCGTTGTTAAAATCAGTTCCCAGTCATTAGATACTTGGCACAGCTACTAAAAGTAACTAAAAAAAATACAATTAACTGGGAGGGAAATGTGAATTTAATTTACCCGGCTTACCCCAGTTTCTGTAAAAAAATATTCAGATCGTCTTCCCTACCCAATCCCAATTTTTGCTTAATCCGGTAGCGGCTCATGCGTACACTTTTGGGCTCTATATGCAGGATGCTGGCTATTTTTTTTGTATCCATCTGCAAATGCAGGTAAGCACAAAGTTTCAGATCAAGAGGAGTAAGTTTTTGCTGCGCTTTTTCGTTCACAAGGTTAAAAAAGTCAGGGTGCACTTGTTGAATACGTTGCTTTGCCTCATTAAAATCATTATCGAGCAACAACTCCTCGTTCCATATCCTGTTGATATTCAGTTCATGATTATCACTTAACCTTTCTTTGATCTGTGAGAACACCTCTTTTTTGTGTTCGAGTTGCAATACATTGGCCATCATTTCTTTTTGCAACTGCTGTTGTTGGGTTTCCAGCAGTTGCTGCTCGGCCCTTAGCCGCAACTGTTCCTCTTTTTCCAATTTTGTTTGCAGTTCCGCCTCCTGTTTTTCCAAATGCAATTGTTTTTCGCGTTGCAAAGAATAACGCAGACGGAAGTGATAAGACCTAAACATAAAAATGAGGCCCATTAAAGAAACAATAGAAATACCAATATATAGATACCGTTGTGTCTGGTTATATTTTTCCTTTTGCCGCAGCAGGACCACTTCATTGTTTTTTTTTTCAGCTTCGTATTGAATTTCCAGCTTCTGCGCGTTTAATGCCTGTTTTTGATCAAAAAGTTTAGCACTGTATTCGGTCACTTTCTTCTGGAATTTTAATGCCATGGAGTCGTTACCGGTTTGCTCATACAATCTGGAAAGTGAGCTCACCACATTGACCAGGGTATAATAATAGGGTATTTCTTGTGCCTGCATCATGCTATAAGCCTGCATCAAATAACTTTCGGCCATTGGAAAGTTTTTTTCACGCATGGCATACTCACTCAAAATACCTAAACCACTGGCTATAATTTCATCACCATTCGGCGCATCTTTCATCACTTCCCGGGCCTTATTAGCATATTGAATAGCGTTTGCTTTCGCATTTTTATCCGTTTGTTCAAAATTTTTCAAGTAATAATCTGCAATATTAATGCAGGCAATACCATAAGTCTTTGGCGCTATTTCTTTTGGATGTTGCCCGTATATCTCCTCTACTCTTTTTAAGAAGTAGAGAATGCTATCTCGTTGTGCCATACTTTTCGAAGCATTGTAATTGTAATCTGCCGATATGGATAAAGCAGTATAGCAGTTGCCAAGTAAGTTGTAATCTTTGGTGAGCAGGGCGTTTTCTGTAGCTAACCGGGCATAACGGTTTATATTGGGCACATTGTCCCAACGGGTATTTAGAGCATATAACAGGTAATATATTTTAGCCAGAATATAATGATCAGCAGTTTTTCCTAATTCCTTAAGCGCCATATGGCCATATTTCATCGACAATTCTGCATTGTCAATGCTCTTGTATAAAAAAGCCTGGGCGTAATAACCATAAGCCAGGGCTAAAGAACTGTGCGCCTGCTTTGCGGCAAACATGGCAGAATCGCTCATTTTTTTTAATGAAGGGAATTCCTGCATATTGGCGTAAATGTTGGCAAGAACAACGTAGGACTTTGTTGCGGCCGTAAAATCCTGCAGTTTTAAGGCAGTACTTACAGCGAGCCTCCCCTGGACAAGCCCTGCTTTATAATTTTCATTAATACGATACGATTCGGCCAAATGAGTAAGTTGAACAGGTGTTTGTGCTACTGCAGTAAAAAATGACAAACTTGCAACTACTAAAAACAATACGGGCCTCGAATAATTCATGTCGTAAAATTAATATAAATCAGCTATTTATTTTTTGATGTAGACGTATTGTAGACACTTGTTCTATTTAAGTGTAGGCGTTTTGTAGTATGCCCGAATTTGGTAAGACCTTGAGTAAGCGTGCAACTTTACATCGAACAATTTTACAACGAAATGCTATCAAAATGAACAACAAAACATTATCTATCGTATCCTACATTACCATTATTGGTTGGTTTGTAGCTTATATCAGCGGAAAAGACAATGCTGATGCCCTGCTTAAATATCATTTACGACAAGCATTAGGCTTGGCTCTTGTGAACATCTTTTTTAGCCTTGTATTAAATATAGCAGCACTGATTGTACCTGGTTTATCTTTTATAGGAATACTTGGTCTTGCCTTTCTGATGTTGTGGATTATTGGAATTATCAATGCGGCTAACGGGGCTCAAAAGCCTTTACCCCTTATTGGTAAAGCGTTTGAAAACAAATTTGCTTTCGTTGGTTAATTGGAATAATTATGCAAACATTTAAATATTTTGAACAACAAGGCAGCACTTATCAGCTAAAAGTGCAAAAAGGCTTTTTTTATACCATGGCGGTTATAATTTTTGCCATAATGATAGTTAACCTCTTATTTGCAACCACTAAAGGTGCCGCCGTAATCGCTGTATTTCTGGCTGCTATTGGGATATTGGGCATATTACGAAGTACTGCAGAAATGACCTTTGATATGGTAGACCGTAAGATCCATCACAAGGCATTCTTTTTCAGTACCCCAACCATCTACAGTTTCGATGATTTCGACCATTTTCTGGTCTCCAAACTTAAAAGTCTTTTTATTACAGTTGGTGTATCGGGAATTCTGGTAATGCAAAAAAACAGGAAAACGAAAAGCATTTTGCTGCGTCAATGTTTTTTTTCGGCAAAACCATTACAAAAATTGAATGACGAGCTGTATACCATAATGGGCTTACCTGGTTAATAAAACTGAAAGTATTATGGGCAAGGGCTTCTTTATATTTTGGAAACTGTTCGCATTATTTTATGCGATACCTTTTCCCATGATCTTATACTACGGTATCAAGAGTGATAGCTATCCGCCAGATTTAGCAACAAGAAATCCTTGGCTTACCCTGGGTCTGGTAGTTTTATCTATCATTATTTGGATTATTCTTTTGGCAGGCTACTATAACAAATGGATATTGCGAACGCTTTCTATAAAACGAAAAATAGAACACCTTAAAAATACGGGCGTAAAGCGAGAGGCCAAAATCCTAACAAGTACCGATAAGTCAAACCCAAAGGTAAACTACAATACTTATGAGCTTAACCTGTCATTCAAAAACCTTGTCGGTGCCCAAATTGAAGAAAAATTAACTGTAAACGATAAAACTCCTTACGAACGCAGGTTTGAGGCGGGCAAGAACGTGGAATTGGTTATTGATCAAAATCCAAATGACTATCCTTATATCCTTCTGTCGAGCTTCCAGGTAAGTCTTAAAGGGAATGTATTTCTATTGCTTCATATTGCCTTGCTAATTATTGCAGCATTGGTAGCAGGGTATTATTGCTATGCTTATCAAACAGAAAGTGAGGGTATGGGTTGGCGTTTTATGGTTTTTTATCATCCACTCATGGTCTGCGCATTAATGCTTACACTGGGTAATTTGAACCTCCTTGGGCGATTGATATCTAAATTTGCCAATCAAAATCCTAAAAATGATTTTTTAATAAAATACAAAGGGCTGCCGGCAACAGCCAGATTACTCAAAGCCACCCAAACAGGAACGTACATAAACGAGCAGCCCATGGTTGAGTTTGTCCTTGAATTTACAGACCATCAAAATCAACGTCATGGCGTTAGCATAAAAAAAATAGTAGACCTGTTAGATCTGGATAGCACCCGACAAAAAGAAGTGGATATTTTTTACCTGAAGGAAGATCCCAAACAGGTAGCCTTTGCCAGCGATTTAAAAGAGTTAAGCGTAACGATATGAAAGCCTTAAACATCATAGTTAGCTCATTGGCTATTGGCTGCGTACTACTAACGGCCTGTAAACAAATCACTAAAAGTGTAAACGACACCTTTAAGCCCGGTGATGCTGCCTTAAAACGCCAGGCGCAAAAACAGTTGGCAACAGGCTTCACTACAACCACAACGCAACATATACAAAAATCTGAAGTAATTGTAAACGGCGATACCCTTAAGACCGATGGCATGCAGGAAAAGGCGGCAACACTATTTAAGGATTTGGAAACATTACAAAAAAACAAAACAGGCAACAACAGTAAAGAAATTCAGGAAAAAGTAAACGAGTTTTTGAAAAGCATTAACATGCCGCGAAAGGTTAATACCGAATCTATACCCCAACCTAAGACAAATCGCAAGAAAGCTTTTTTTACTGAAGCAGAACTGGAAAAGGCAGAATGGGAACTTATAAATCTGCCTCAGTATGCTGGCAAAAAAATAAAGATATATCAGTCTGTTCACTTTGATGGCGATGGACGAATCAGGTTAAAACTCCAACATCCGGAAAACCCAGCATATGTAGATGATTATGAGTACGAAAACGGCAATTGGTCGGTTCCAAAGCCTGTCCAGGTTACTGTAGGCAATACAGAGCGCCGGTTGATATCGCTAAACCAAATCAACTTTTCCACTGCTTTTAAGGTACTGGAAACGTACAACCAAAAGGTATTAGAGGTAGAAGGTGCTAAGCCCACAACGTATGTATACCTGTCTGTATGGGATGGGCGTATACGTTGGTTTCCAGATACGATAAATGGAACCAGAGCGCGCTATTCAATTGATTTCGATCCGAATGGAATATTAAAAACCTTTACACAAGATTAATTAAAGTATATGGCAGGTTATAACCTAAAAACAGAAAGTGGCCGGCTTAGTTTCCAGCCCAAGCGCGATTATAAAGGGAAAGTTATCCTTTTTACCGTGGTTGCTTTGATAATATTTATTGTAACACCAATGCTTCATTTGATTTATGAAACCAAATGGGGAATATTTACCATAGGCTTGTTATGCGGATTTACTGCGTTGTACGATTTTTTGTTTCACTTTAATGTGACTTACATATTTGACCATACATCCCGGCGCATTTTTCACAAAGTTCCCGGCTTGTATACCCGCCAGATCATGACCTTCGAAGAAGTATTTATATTACCTGTAGAAGAAGATGGGTTATTGCATTATGCGCTTTCAAAAAAACAAAACAAGTACGGCAAAAGCTACACCATAAGCCAGCCATTTGGCACTAACAAGAAAAGCAGAAAAAGACAAGAAACATTTGAAACAGAAATTCTATCAGCAATTGAAAGTTTTATTCAGCAACTTAAAGGACATACTCATTATTAATCGGCTTTACAGGTTCAGGTATATTCGTTTCTCCCAGCATTTCCAGTAGATTGATCTCAATAGTACGCGCAATTTGATTTAATGGAACAGCTGCAGAATTATTATCGAAAGGGTTCATCAGGCTCATTCCATTGATCTGAGTAGATACATAAACAAAACCTACCAACCACCCTAAAAATATAGACCATACTCCTGCAAAAGGACTTATAACCAGGGTAAGTGACACCACAAAAAGCCATATAAATGCTTTGGTGAAATAAATATAAGCTGTTGGATATATGGTGTTTTTAATGCGTTCACTCATACCCATCTGGTCAGAAAATTTGACCAGCAACTGATTCATTTCAATTAAACGGAAACCATCAATCATTCCATCTTTTTCTAGTTGCTGCAACGCTCTGGATTGCTGCATCAAAATTGCATTGGCCACATTACTATGTAAGTTAACTTCCTCCATATCATGCGGTTCAAGGTACTGGCTATAGGTTTCATCAACAGCATCTCTAAGTTTAGCTTTTAATGCATATAAAAATGCAATTTGCCGGTATACCAGTCTTTTTTTTAGAGCGGCATACTGTTGATCATCAACTTCACCTTGTGAAATGTAGCTAATTATACTTCTTGCCCATGATCGGGAATCGTTTACCAGGGAACCCCATATTTTCCGGGCTTCCCACCAGCGGTCATATGCCTGATTGTTGTTAAAACCAACAAAAAAAGCAATAGCTGTACCTAAAACAGCGGGAATAATGGAGGGAATCTCAAAATGATGCCTGATTAAAACTGTCCTTACCAGGTAGGTTGCTGTGCAGGAGATAATCATAATGATGTCTACCTGCCAGGTATTTCTCAGAATCCGGCTTAACCGTATGTTTGGTTCAATCAGCATTTTATCCGTTAGTTAAATCTATGTATTCATCTAATTTAGAATATTTTTTGTTTTCCATAGATTAATTTTCCCGTCTTTCGCCTACCTGTTGGCGCCACATGGAATAATAAAGTCCTCTTTGATCCAATAGTTCATCATGAGTACCCGCTTCCGAAATAATTCCCTTTTCAAGAACATATATCACATCAGCGTGCATGATGGTAGAGAGACGGTGAGCAATCAATATGGTCATTTGTTGTCTGCTATCTGATATTTCTCTAATAGTTGTGGTAATTTCCTCCTCAGTAAGTGAATCTAATGCTGAAGTGGCTTCATCAAAAATCAGTAATTGAGGCTGGCGCAATAACGCCCTGGCAATCGATAGTCTTTGCTTTTCTCCACCAGACAACTTCATACCACTTTCTCCCAGGATCGTATTTAAACCATGAGAGGCTCTGGCAACCAACCCAGACGCGGAGGCTTTTTCCAGTGCATCATTAATATCTGCATCCGTAGCGGTAGGGTTAACAAATAGCAGGTTATCTTTAATAGAACCTGCATACAACTGCGTATCCTGTGTTACAAAGCCTATTTGCCGTCTGAGGGGATTATATTGTACCTGGGTTGATGGTACATCGTTAAAACAAATACTCCCATCCACAGGAATATACAATCCAACCAGTAGCTTTACCAGGGTCGATTTACCTGACCCTGAAGGGCCTACAAAGGCTATGGTCTCCCCTCTTTTAATCTTAAACGAGAGACCGTCAATAGCATTATAGCCCGCTGTTTTATGGCGGAATACCACATTTTCAAACTGCAGGTTTTCGAGTTTACCAATTTCAATTGAATTTTCAGGCCGTTGCTCTACAGGTTTGTTCATCAGCCTGTCGAAACTCTTTAAGGATGCATCTGCCTCTCTATAAAGCACAATCATATTGCCAAGATCTTGTAATGGCGTAAATATAGCTGTAGAAATGAATTGCATGGCAATAAGCTCTCCGGTGGTAAGTACTTTCCTAAAGATAAGCCACAAAAGAATGAAGAGTATAGATTGCTTTAGCAGGTTTAACATATTCCCTTGCAAAAAAGACAAGAAACTTACCTTGCCGGCCTTTTGCATTTCTAACTCAAATATTTTTAATGTTTGTTCATTAAGGCGTCTGATCTCAGGAAACGTTAACCCAAGACTTTTAACCAGTTCAATATTGCGTAAGCTTTCGGTTATAACTCCGGCCTGACTATCAGTTTGCCTGTTTATAGACCTTTGGATTCCCTTTATCCTTTTAGATACTAATCCTGTAAGCGACCCAAGCAGCACAATTCCTACAAAGAAAACAGGAACCAAAAGCCAGTTCTTGTTGATGCTATACCATATTAAAAAGCCGACCCCTACAAGGGAAGAAAACAATACATTAATAAGTAAACTACCCAACCACACTTTGTGATGGATTGGGCTTTAGACATCAATAATGTACAGTACAACTATACCTATT
>NZ_JCAXEI010000012.1:0-165131 GCF_059758925.1 Pedobacter sp. GQ55
AGAAGCCGGCGAAAAACTAGCAGAAATGGGAATTGATGCTGAAATTATCAATATCCACACCATTAAACCTTTGGACGAAGCAGCAGTGCTGAAATCTGTAAAGAAAACAGGATGTGTGGTTACCTGCGAAGAGCACAATAAGTTTGGTGGATTAGGAGAAAGCATCGCAAGATTACTTTCAACTGAACTTCCTTCTCCTCAGGAATTTGTTGCTGTTAACGACAGCTTTGGAGAAAGTGGTACTCCTGATCAGTTAATGACTAAATACGGATTAGATTCAATTAATATTATTGAAGCAGCTCAAAAAGTAATTAAAAGAGCAAAAAAATAATTACTTCTTAGCAGGGCATTTTCGGCCAACGCTGGTTGGCCGGAAATTACTCATTTGCCCTGATTTTATTGTTTCAGATTGTCCTGTTACCATGACTCCGTGAGCCGCGTCACTAGTCATTTATATAATTACATCATTATGGATAAAAATATCAAACAGACGATAGTCAGGGGGGGAACCTCGCTTGGCATCGAATTTGGATCGACACGAATCAAGGCTGTACTGATTGATCACAGTTTTGAAATCATTGCTTCCAGTAGCTATGAGTGGGAAAATCAATTGATAGATGGGTATTGGACCTACGATCTCAATGAAATGATTAACGGGTTGCAAAAAAGCTATCGCCAATTAAATCAAGAGGTTGAACGGAAATACGGCATACCACTGCAAAAGATTGGGTCAATTGGATGTTCTGCCATGATGCAGGGTTATATTGCACTAGATCAGGCGGGAGCGTTATTGGTCCCGTTCCGTACCTGGCGCAATTCCACAACGGGGACAGCTGCAACTGAGCTAACCGAGAAATTCCAGTTTAAAATCCCCCAACGCTGGAGCATTGCGCATTTGTACCAAGCGATTCTGAACGATGAGGAGCACGTCCCTAAAATAGGTTATGTTACTACGTTGTCGGGTTATATTCATTGGCTGTTGACTGGCAACAAGGCTATTGGTGTGGGAGATGCCTCGGGTATGTTCCCCATCGATGGATCTGCAAAACAATATAATGAAGGTATGCTAAAGCATTTTGCGGATTTAATTGCAGATAAAGACTACCCTTGGGACCTTAGAACTATCTTGCCCAAAGTTTATACGGCAGGCGAATGTGCTGGGTACCTCAATGAAGCTGGTGCCCGACTATTAGATCCATCAGGCAACCTGCAAGCAGGTATTCCGCTATGTCCTCCGGAAGGTGACGGCGGAACAGGAATGGTCGCGACAAATAGCGTCAGAAAGTCTACTGGCAACATTTCCGTTGGCACCTCTATTTTTGCAATGATAGTACTAAATAAAGAGCTGTCTACTGTATATCCTGAGATTGACATCATGAATACGCCTGATGGCAGCCCTGTCGGTCTGGTTCTTGCCAACAACTGTTCCAGTGATATTAATGCATGGCTTAGCTTGTTCCGTGAATTTTACGAAGCAATGGGGCTGAAACCCGATATGAACCAAATATTTAGCGTCCTGTTTAACAAAGCACTGGAAGCTGACGCTGATGGCGGCGGCTTACTAAGCTACGGCTACTATTCAGGTGAGAACATCACCGGGTTTGTAAAAGGCCGCCCGCTGTTTGTTCGCTCTCCAGAAAGCCATTTCAATCTGGCAAATTTCATGAGAGTACATCTGTTTACCGCATTTGCCGCACTAAGACTCGGGATGGATATTTTGACACAGAAGGAGCAGGTAACGATTGACCGTATTTTGGCGCATGGCGGACTGTTTAAAACGCCGCTAGTCGGTCAAAAAATGTGTGCTGCTGCACTGAATGTTCCCGTTTCGGTCTTGTCAACGGCTGGTGAGGGCGGTGCATGGGGGATGGCAATTTTAGCATCCTTTATGGTTAATAAAGAGCAGCACGAGGGCTTGGCTGATTATCTTACCACTAAAGTGTTCAATAATAAGGAAGGACAAGAGGTTTATCCTGACAGCGCAGATGTCGATGGCTTTGCCTTGTTTATGGAGCGTTACATTAAAGGTCTGGCAATTGAGCAGGCAGCGGTAGATCATTTTTCGGAAAATTGGAAGAAATGATATTTTGCAACAATTCGGCATATACCTGTGGTTTTAGCAAAAAGTGGTTTTCCCCCGGGGAAAGTTGTTATAAAAAAGATGCTCGCCAGCAAGACTTTTCTATAATGTGGAGAAGGGATTTGCCTGAGGTTGAAGGGGGGGGGTCATCGGTTTTGCTTTATTTAACTTATCGAATGTTTTGCCTAAATTCTTAACTTTAGTGCATCTACATGACTGAAAAATTCAAATGAAAAACGTGGTTACTTTAAGCGCTCTGGTATTCATGTTCGGGCTGGCAAAAGCGCAATCTAATCGGGAATATATAGATATCCGCTGGCCAAAAGCTGAACGGTGGGAACTTGACGAGAAATTATCTATGCAAACTGATTTTTCTCGTCGACGACAAGAAGGAAAGCTGGCAAAAAATGGTGATGATATTAAATGACGACATCACAAAAGATACCATTACGATGATTTGATTCATTTTCTAATATTGCATTAAGGAGTAGATTTAGTATGAAAATTCGTCATCTCGACATTAGTAGAGGTCTCTTGCCTGTCCTATTCAAGAGATCTCTCCTGACGGCACTTATTGTGGAACTAGTCAATCAGGATGATCGAATAAAGAATTGCTATACGTATTTCCATATCTAATATTCATGCTGATATTATATGGAACTTTGATTGAGGTAATTAGAAGCTTTTTAAAAGCAAAAGCCTGGTACCCGCTACATCCATTTAACGAGGTACTGGTATACCCATAACAACGAATAAGTGAGCCCACGCTTTCACACGTGAGCACCTTCACCTACCCCTTTGTTGTTATATAAAAAATACCAGTTTTCGTTAAACAAAGTTCTTGGTGCTAAATGCTCCAAATGTTTTGAAGATTCGGCAAAAATATATATTAGTCAATTACATACATATATTGTTTGGACTAATATATATAGGTTTGAATGAAACAAACTAGATGCTAAAAATTCTAATTTTTGAATCTATCCATTAAGGCTTATGGCTGATTGATATCCTGCTCCAGATATTTTTTTAGCGACTCTCCAAGTATAAAATTCCAACCGTCATTAAAGCTGGTAACAGCGAAATTCGGGCTGTCTTTAGGGAAGCTGCCAAGCCCTTCATGGGTCAGCTTTAACCGGGTTTTTTGTGCGCCTTCATTAAAAAGCTCCCAGGTGACCACGGAATATCCGTCGTTATGTTCAGGGTAAGTCCAGCTGTAACTTAGCTTATTAGGCGGATCCACAAAAATCACTTCGCATACATGGAGGTATTGCTCGTTTTCATCACCCCCGCTAAATTGGAATTTGAATCCCTTTTCTGCCTTGAATTCTTCAAGTTCAAAGTACCATTCTCTCATCTGATCCTTATTGGTAATGGCTTTCCATACCTTTTCAATTGGTGCATTATAGCTGCGTTCTACAATTAATGGTTTTGTTTCCATAATTACTTGTGTTTAATTGGGTTATCTCCTGATAATTTGTCGTTTTCCCCGTGCTCCAGAAAGTCGCCAAGGGCATCTAGTTTATGGTTCCAGAATTTCCTGTATCGATTCAGCCATTTGTCGATTTCTTTTAACTTATGTACATCAGCTCTGCAATAGCGCTCCCGGCCGTCCTGTTTCACAGTTATCAACCCGCACTCTTCCAGAATTTTGATGTGTTTGGATATGGCTGGCCGGGTGATACTGAAATGTCGGGCAACGGCATTGAGGTTCAACGACTGATCACTCAATAAATCGATAATCTCGCGCCTGGTGGGGTCGGAGATTGCCTGAAATACATCTCTTCTTAATTCCATATATTTGAAACCATGTGGTTACAAATATATAGGATACCATTTGGTTACACAAATTTAAAATCAATTTTTTGGCAATCATTTATATATTTATCGTTTCATGAAATTCGCCAGGATATCAATATGTTAAGAATTGTGTAATTTAGAAGATATTGAATAATCCCTTCAAGATGAAAGTAGTTTTATGCTTAATTGTAATTAGCATGGCTTTAAACGTGCGATCTCAATCTTACCATTCAGATAAATTGGAAGTAGCAGCTGAGTTTGGTCAGTCACAGCCTATCGGTGTTAGCGTTTCCTCCACTAACAGGGTCTTCGTTTCATTTCCCAAAAGAGAACCCTACCGGTATGGATTAATTGAGATTGTAAATGGAAAGTATATTGCCTATCCCGATGAGAGCTGGAACCGGAAAGAGGGAAAGGAAACAGAAACCTTTTTAAACGTTCAGGACATTTACATCGATACGAAAGACCAACTGTGGGTATTGGACCCTAAACCTGATCAGCATAAATTTAAACTGGTACAGATAGACCTTAAAAGTAATCAGGTGAAAAGAGTTTATCGGTTTGACGACCTGGCAAAAGATAAATCAGCATTAAATGATGTTAGAGTCGATACAGATAAACAACTAGCTTATCTTTCAGATCCCGGTCAGGCTGCGATTGTGGTACTAGATCTTAAAAGCGGTAAAACAAGGCTGGCACTTCAAAATAGGCCTCAAACATTGGCCGTTCCTGGATTTAGTTTGTCTTACGATGGAAAGACAATGGCAGACAAAAGTGGCAATATCTTTAAATCCAATGTAAATGGGATTGCAATAACTAAGGACAATAAATTCTTTTATTTCAGATCAATCAACACCATGCATCTTTATCGCATAGAAACAGAATATCTTGCAGATGCAAAATTAACAGCTGATGAATTGTCTAAATATGTTCAGGATTTAGGCGAAACAGGAGTTTGCCATGGTATGGAATCCGATAAAACTGGCAACATCTATCTCACTTCTTCTACAGATTATAGTATAAAATATTTTACCCCAAATGGCGAGCTTATCACACTGGTACAGGATAGTAGGTTAATATGGCCCGATTCCTTAGGAATTGGCAGCGACGGATATTTGTATTTCTCTTGTGCTCAGATGAACCGTTTGCCACAATGGAATGATGGGATGAATAAGACGAGCTATCCCTATCGCATTTATCGGGTAAAACTTCCAAAATAACCTTGGCTATTGTAAACAATAAATTACAAACAATTATATCCGGTTTTAGTCTGATGACTTTCAACAAAATATAATATCATGATTGAATTATCTCTGTAATAATCAAGCTGAAGATTGAGCATTGATAATTTAAATCTGGTGCTTAGATCAGCCCTACCTAATTAGCGGTAAATACTTGGCTCTATTGTCATAAATGATCCAAACTAACACTATTGCAAATGCTGCTGCGATAGGAAATCCGCTGGCGTCTGTAACCGTATTTGTTAATAAAATCCCTACCATTACCGGGAAAATAACTAAAGCACCCAATGCCCTTGTTTTTGGAAAAATGATCAATAATCCGCCCAGGATTTCGGCGACGGCTATCAGATGCATTAACCAGGTTACTGCCATCATTCCGGTCATTGCTTTGATCAACTCATCCGATATTTTCTCAGGCATAGGCATGTAATGAAAAAACTTGTCCAGGCCGGCGTTGATAAAGAAGAGTCCGAATATCAGGCTTAGAACGAATGTGATTTTCTGTTTCATGGTCTTAATTTTTAAGTCTTGCTAATAGTTTATCTGGTTTTTCAAGGCTACTCGTTGTGGTCAGTAAGGGGTGTCTTCCAATGTGCCCGCGGCAAATCTGGCTTGAACCTAACGTTTTCATCACAAAAAGCATCTCAACTAATAAATATATCTCTTTTTTCAATATATAATACTTTTAAACTAAAAAAAGACCTTGTAGAAATAAAAATGCAGGTATTTGCGGCTTTAAGCGAGAAATAAAGCGTTGGACTACTTGAAATAGTTTGTTGCTCGCTACTTTTTATTAAAATTATTATTGATATTTACTATAAGGATTACTATTCTGCGGGTTAATGCGTGTTATGTGGATCCCTGCGAGCCAAACAAAACCAACCAACAACCATTATTTAACTAAAACAGTTTAAATTTTACTAAAATTGGTATTTTATGAAAAGAAAACTACTCTTGTTATTTCTGTGTATAGGATTGTGTATTACACATGTCACCGCCCAGCAGATAACCGTATCAGGTAAAGTCACCTCGGCAAATGACAACAGCCCACTGCCGGGTGTTTCAGTGAAAATCAAAAACAAGTCCGGCGGATCCAGTACCAATGAATCGGGCAATTATTCCATCAGCGCGCAAACTGGGGATGTGCTGGTCTTTAGTTTTATCGGTACCATAAGCCAGGAGGTTCAGGTAACAGGAAACAAGGTGATCAATGTAAAGCTGGCTGAGGACAGCAGGATCTTAAATGAGGTTGCGGTGACGGCCTTTGGTGTAAAACAGGAAGTGAGGGGGCTGGGTTTTTCTACACAAAATGTTAAGGCCCAGGATATCGTAGATTCTCAACAGCCCAATATCGTAAATGCATTACAAGGTAAGGTTGCAGGGGTGCAGATCACCAATTCCAGCGGTGCTGCTGGTTCATCTGCCAACATCATGATCAGGGGAGGGAGTTCACTGAGCGGCAGTAATCAGCCCTTGTTTATCCTGGATGGTATTCCTGTAGATAACAGTACTCCCGTATCCCAGGGTGGCTTGGTGGCTTCAGTGGCTCCAGCCTCAAACCGGGCAATAGACATCAATCCGGAGGATATTGAAACGATCACTGTTTTGAAAGGACCTGCAGCTGCAGCGTTATATGGAATCAGGGCAGCTTCAGGAGCGATTGTTATTACCACCAAAAAAGGCTCGGGAGGGGCCGCCAGGATTGTGTATCAGAATAGTTTTTCATTTGATCACATCAACAAGCTTCCTGAACTTCAGTCGCAGTTCAAACAAGGTGAGCAGGGGGCAGCCAATGCAACAGCATTGGGCTCCTGGGGACCAGCATTTTCTGCAGGGGAACCAGTCTATGATAACCTGGGTGGTATTTTTAAAAATGCCTTTGCACAAACACACGATGTTTCGGTAAGTGGCAGCACAGACAATTCCCATTATTATACTTCCGGATCTTTTTTGGAACAGGGATCGATTATTGACAATTCAACTTTCGGGAAAAAATCGTTCAGGATAAATGCAGATACCAAAGTTGGAGAAAAATTAACCGTGGGAGCAAGTGCTAATTATATCCGTACAGACAGGAAGTACCTTTCTCAAGGAAGCTTTAATGGTATTATGGGAGCGCTTTCCTGGCCCCGAAGTCTAGATATGAAAGATTATCTGAATACTGATGGCTCACAAAAAATTATCAACTCTACAGGAACAGACAATCCTTACTGGACCATAAGCAACAAGCCTTTTACCAGTAAGGTGAACAGGATAATTGTACAGGGTAATCTGGATTATAATCCCTTTAGCTTTTTAAACTTTACCTATAGGATAGGTACAGACTATTATACAGAGAACTTTAAATCTGTAAGGATGCCGGGAACATTGGAACCCAATGTAATCAAAGGGTCTATTGCGCAATCTGTCGCCAATAACCAGATCACTACCTCAACAGCTATTCTGACAGGTAAAAAGAAAATAGGAGCAGACATTAATCTTAGCCTTTCTATCGGAAATAATATAGAAGTCAGCGCTTTGCAGACCGCTACCTCCAGTGCACTTAATTTTATTGACCCTACATTTGCCAGTCTTAATAATACTAAGCCTTCTGATAGAACCACTTCAGAAGATTTGAGACGCAGAAGGATATTCAGCTGGTTTGGAGATTTTAATGTGGATTGGAAAGGGATCGCTTATCTGAATTTTAAGGGAAGGAATGACTGGTCATCTACTTTACCGGTAAAAGATCAATCGTTTTTTTACCCTTCGTTAAGTGGGGCAGTGATTTTGACCGACCTGTTAAAAGAAATGGGGGCCAAATCTGATGACCGTGTTTTTTCATATGGTAAAATAAGGGCAGCTTATTCTAATGTGGGCAAGGATGCCCCGCCATATTCACTCACTACCTTATTGGCTACCCTAACAAATGATTTCACTATTAATCCACGAGGATTTATTATCAACTCAAATAATGCTTTCGGTAACCCGTTGCTGGTGCCTGAGTTTACACGTGCCTTTGAAGTAGGAGCAGACCTTAGGTTCATTAAAAACCGTTTGGGTATAGATGTGACCTATTATTCAAGCAAGTCTGATAACCAGATTTTGCAGTTGCGCACACCACCATCTTCAGGCTCTTTTTTAGCAACCCTAAACGGAGGGGCGATACGAAATAAGGGGATAGAGGTGATACTGAATGGAAGACCAATAGTTGGTAATGATTTTAAATGGTCAATAGACGTCAACTTTGCGCACAATACCTCTGTTGTTAAGGCATTACCCGCAAAAATTGACAGGATTGAACTGTCTGATGCCTGGGCCGCATCTAACGTAGCACAGGGAGCTGCTTTTTTAGACGGTAGTTTATTTGGTATAAATGGAAATATTTGGAAACGAAACGCACAGGGACAACTGTTGCTGAACAATGCGGGTTATCCACAAGTTCAGACAGCCCTGGCTAATATTGGCGACAGAAATCCTGATTTTACAATGGGAATAACCAATACTTTCAATTATAAGGACTTTATGTTCTCGTTTATGGTCGATGTCCGTTCCGGCGGACAGGTATTCAATGCAACAGAGAATGCCTTGGTAAGATCAGGCCTGAGCCTGAAAACCCTGGATAGAGGAACCAGGGTATTTGAGGGGATCATTGAATCTACCGGTGCTCAGAATACAATTGCAGTTCCTTTAAACCAGAATTACTATCAGACCATTTACGCCAATCAGGGTTACGATTTTGTAGAAGATGGAAGCTGGGTAAGACTGAGATATGCTACACTTAGCTACAATATGCCTACAAAGTACTTGGGTAAATTAAAAATCAAAGGACTTTCATTTACAGTAACAGGTCGTAACCTGTTACTGATCACAGATTATTCCGGTGTTGATCCGGAAGTTTCAGGTAGTGGCGCAGGAGTAGGTGGAACGGGTTCTTTTGGTTTTGATAATCTGGGTGTTCCGGCTACCAGAGGGTTTGATTTAGGTTTAAAATTAACATTGTAATAAGGAGGACTAATTATGAATACGATATGTAAAAAAGGGCTGGTTTGTCTGGTTTTGGTCGCTGCCATTATAGCCCCTTCATGTAAGAAATTTCTGGATGTAAATACAGATCCGAATAACCCCACTAAGGTAACTGCAGCAAACAGGCTGGTTGGTGCCATTACCACTTCTAATGGTGCTGCAATGTGGCGCGGAGGCAGGGAGATTGCCGGCCTAACTCAGTATGGGGTAACCAAACTTTTAACCGGAACCAACCTGAATGCAGAGACCTGGCGCTTTACCGCAAGCTATTTTGCCTGGCAAAATACCTATGTGTTTACGATGCCAAATTGTATCGATCTGATCAATCTGGGAGAAGAAGAGGGGAGCCCGTCTTTTGTTGGCGCCGGAAAAACTTTATTGGCCATGAACTTTGGGCTGCTTGCCGATCAGTATGGTGCCATTGTAATTGATGAATTTTATAATGGGAAGACCCAGCTTTCTTTGACACCTAAAATGCAGGACCAGCAAACCGTTTATCAACGGATAGATAAATTGCTGGATGAAGCCATTGTTGCATTTAATAATCCGACAAACAATACTACCTTAAATTCTGCTGCAGGTGACATCATATATCAGGGAAATGTAGATAAATGGAAACGTTTTGCCTGGGCCCTGAAAGCCCGGTACCTAAACCATCTTTCTAAAAAAGGAGCGCTTTATAATGCTGCAAAGATTATTGAAGCCTGCGGAAATGCCTTTAATGCTGATGGAATGGATGCCGAATTTCCATATCTGGCTGGCGCATTGCCGACTGATGAAAACCCATGGTACAGCTGGGGCGGATTTACCGTGCCGGTTGGCGCTAAGCCCAATGACAATAGCTATAATCCAAGATACTTCGCCTGGAGCCAGTTTTTTGTAAATATGCTTACAACATTGCCTGTCACCAATACCAGCCTTCAGGATCCAAGGATCAGCAAGATCATGCAGCCAGCCATTTCTGACGGTCAATACAGGGGTCTAAGGTCTGGGGGTGGCTTGGTTGGGGGACAAGGTATTTTAGCTAGTGGGCAGAATGGCGATGCTACAAAAAAGAACGCTGATGATTATGGGCTCTTTAGCAACAGCGGTTTCTACACCAAGCAAACTTCACCTTTTCCCTTCATCACTTACTCTGAAGTGAAATTGATTGAGTCGGAAGCTCGATTGAGATCGGGGGATATACCGGGAGCATTGGCGGCCTATGAGGAAGGTGTGAAATCTAACATGCGCAAGCTTGGGGTTACAGGTCCCGAAATTACTACTTACTGGATGGCGCAGCTGGCTGACGGCTTGAATGCGCATTTTGCGAACCTGACCCAAGGTTTAAGTCATATCATGAGACAGAAATACATTTCATTATGTTTAAATCCGGAAACCTGGGTAGATATGCGCAGGTCCGATTTTAGCCAGGCCATATACGGGCCTTCGCTGGTTAGGCCTTTAAACCTGAATACTGTTATATTTGATGCCAATAACCCAACTCAATGGATTAGAGGGATGGTTTACGAAAGTAATGAACAGACTCGTAACCCGGATAATGTTGGAGATAATTCTGAAAAATATCGATTGCTGACACCACTTTGGTGGGATACAAACTAATTGTGTAGCCTGCGCCTTTTGAATTAGGGGCGCAGGCTATTTCATGGATGCCAGTAGTCATAAATAACTATTGTAGTTGTGGTAAGGGATTGCTATGTTACCTAATGTTGAGTGTATTGATACTGGCTTTAGGAAATGAACGAGGCAAAGAATAAGAGAATTGTGATCTGTTGCGACGGCACCTGGAACGAACCCGGTAAAACCGATAAAGGCCTCCGGGTAAAAACCAATGTACAGAAGACCTTCGAGAGCATCTGTAACATTGGTAAAGATGGTGTAATGCAGATCAAATATTATACCGACGGGGTGGGTACCTCGGGGAGTAAACTTCGCAGGCTGATTGATGGTGCAACGGGATTTGGACTGGATGAGAATATTCTGAATGCTTATAAGTTTCTGGTCTGGAACTATCTTCCAGGGGATGAGATATACTTTTTCGGTTTCAGTCGGGGTGCTTATACCGCAAGAAGCATTGCAGGCCTGATCCGAAATTGCGGGATCATTAGGAACGATGACCTGACTTTGGCCAAAACAGCATATACACATTACCGTAGCAGAAACGAAGGCTGGGCACCTAACGGGAAGAAGGCCACGGACTTCAGAAAACAGAACAGCCACGAAACCAATATCAAATTCATTGGCGTTTGGGATACAGTGGGCTCACTTGGTATCCCGTTTTCAATCTTTAACCTGTATAACCATAGGAAATACCGTTTCCATGATACCGACCTTAGTTCGTATGTAGATAATGCTTTTCAGGCCCTTGCGATTGATGAACACCGGATGAGTTTTGAACCGGCCATATGGATTCAGCAGGGAGATTCACTTCAAAAAAATCCGGCACAGGTACTTGAACAGCGCTGGTTTCCTGGCGTACACTCCAATATAGGAGGGGGGTATCCGGATGCCGGAATAAGTGATATTGCCTTCAGATGGATGGTTAATCGTGCAAAAAAAACAGGACTCGCCTTTGATGAAAATATGCTCTCCAGGATCATCCTGGAAGACCCCGAGAATGGGGTATTATATGACTCACTGGGCTTTTGGTTTAAGTTGCTACCGAAAGTGAGGCGGGAATTGAGCAGACTGCCACAGTATTACCAGCGTGTGGACGCTTCTGCATTTTACCGCTGGCATAAAGATTCAGGTTACAGAGCCGAAAACCTGAATCGCGTGATTGATGAACTGAGCAGCGATGCGGCTGATAGTTATTGGTGCTGATCATCACATGGCTAGCATTTCGTCGGATAATTCATGAACTTAGCCATTTAGTCTATTTCTTATAACATGAATCTCATTTAATTTAGCTTTTTAATACTAAGCAATTAATATCAATCCTTTTACGTCAGATACCATTCACACCATATGAAACTTATAAGAAAGCAAATATTTACAATACTCCTATTGGCTTTGGCATGTAATTGCTGTGTTGCCCAATTATTGGTTCCGGCTACGAAACCTAATTCAGCACAACAGGCTATGATTAAAAGAGGTTATGGCATGTTTATCCACTTTGGTATTAATACATTTAACAATACGGAATGGTCTGACGGAACGTTGCCATTAGAGAGTTATAACCCTACAAATCTTGATCCTGATCAGTGGGTGCTCACCGCAAAAAAGGCGGGTTTCCGTTATGTCTTGCTGGTTACTAAGCACCATGATGGATTTTGTTTATGGGATAGTAAATATACAACTTATGATGTGGCCTCATCTCCCGTAAAAATGGATGTAGTAAAAGCAGTGTCGGATGCCTGTAAGAAATATGGAATCCAGTTTGCAGTTTATTATTCATTGTGGGACAGGAAAGAGCCTTCCTATAAGGATAAAGACCCGCAAAAATACATTAACTACATGCTCAGCCAGTTGACAGAATTGTTCACTAATTACGGAACAATTGGTGAGTTATGGCTGGATGGGGGATGGGATAAAAAGCCATCGGACTGGGGTATTGATCAGGTTTATAGTTTGGTAAAAAAATACAATCCTGATTGTGCGGTGAGTGTTAACCATACCATTGTAAATGAAGAAGGAAAACGCAACTACACGCCGCCAGCCAACATGACTGAGGATAATAAGTATTTCTTTCAGTACTTCCCTTCTGATTTTCGTTTATGGGACCCGGAATTAGCGGCCAAATCAGATAAGAAACAGTATCTGCACCAAGGGAAGTCGTATTACCTGCCTTTTGAACATACCATTTGTATCAGTAAGCGATTGAACTGGTTTGAAAAATCAGAACCACTACCAACCAGAGATTTAGATGAACTGGAGGAACTGTTTTACTGGAGTACAGACAATGACAATTGTCTGGTGATGAATGTTCCTCCGGATCAGACCGGGCGCATACGTGAATATGTGGTTAATACTGCCATTGGACTGGGTAAAAGACTTAATCTATCTTTGAATAAGGCCTTACCTAAAAATGGTAGATTCATTTCAATGAACAAGCCGGTTATAGCAAATAGCGTTTGGGATGATAAAAACGGGCAATATGCAGGTAATGCTATTAACGACGGGAAAATGAATAGTCGTTGGGCAGCTAAAGATACACTGGCTACTGTCGAAATGGAGTTAAATCCCTCAGAGTCGTTTAATAAGATCAGCATATTTGAATATCAGGATACAAAGAGATTACCTGATGGCTTTTCTCAGATAAGAGTATCGCGTATACAACAGTATAGTATCGATATTATGCAAAATGGGCAATGGAGAACCGTTTACCTTTCTGACGAACCTATGGGAGATTGTAAGGTGATTAGATTGCCATTGAGTTATACTGCAAGCAAGTTGAGACTGAGAGTACTCAAAGCAACTGCTCCACCTTCAATTTATGAATTGAGCGTGATCAACATGCCTGCAAATTAATATTTCTGTTCTTCTTATTAGAGCTTACCTTTTTATCCGTTTTCTGATCCGACTCAACGAAGGATTCGCTATACCCAAAAAAGAGGAGATATGATATGCGGGAATCCGTTCAATGATATTCGGATGTTCCTCCAATAACCTGAGGTATCGTTCTTCATGTGAGAAAAACATGAATTCCTCGGCGCGTGTCTGTGCATAAGCAAAAAACAATTCTGCCAGCAGCCTTCCGAATTTCAGCCAGTTGTTATTGGATTCATAAAGGTTGTTGAGATCTTTATAGGAAATAAAGACAATTTCAGCATCTTCCATAGCTTCTATGAAGTGCCAGCAAGGATTTTGAGAGATAAAACTTCTAAAAGAAACAACGAACTGATTCTCAGAAAAAAAGAAAATATTTTTGTCCGCTTTCGCTTTTGGGTCATGGTAATAAATACGAAAAATCCCTTTTATCACTGGCCCGAGGTCGTTGCAAACCATACTCTGCATATTGAAAAAATCGCCTTTATTGATTTTTCGCGGTTTCCAGAATGCCTGACCCTCCTCAATGTCTTTATCTGTCAACCCAGCGAAATCCCGCAGATGCTGTGCTATGATCTGGTTTTTTTCAGTCATGATCGTCTTATTAATAGATGAAGTGTTTTTACTGCTATTAATCCTAGCCTGCAAAACAACTCAACGAACAGGACCGGATCAAAAACTGATTCTAAGCCATTTGCAAGGGACTAAAACGGTCTGAAATACGGTCGGCTTGTCAATGGTGAAAATGCCCAGGGAACCGATGACAGTATAATTAAAAGGCCGGCACTAAACCACAATGCCATTGTTTGAAACTTTTCGCGGTCTGTTAGTTTGCGTTTTGCCCTGGCCGATCCGATGGTGATCACCACAATTGCTATTACCATCATCAGGCTGTGCTCCATGCCGAAAAAACGGATTTCCCTGCGATGAACTGCGTCATTGAAGTTGTGCAAAAAATAATTGACAATCGGGCTGATGAAGTAAAGCACAAGACCGAAAATAAGTTGGATATGTGCAATGGTCGCCGTCCAATGTCTCACGGCATTATCAACTCTGGAGAAACTTCTTTTTGAACTCCAGCCGCTAAAGGCTCGGAAAATGGCAAAAAGTAAACTTGCCAATACCACCCAGCGAACCAGAGAATGTAGTGCTAATACTGTTGAGTACATTTTATGTTATTGATCATTATTTGTTGAAGGAGCTAAAGTAAAACAAAAGTATATTGTACAGTGATCATTCTAAAATATCTAGAATGAATTGTTAAAAAAAGATGTATTGAGTAGTTTGCAAAAAAATAGCCATCTGCCGGGCAAAACCCCGCTAGCAAAAATTAATATATGATCATGAAAAAAATTATACTTGTTTTATTATTGGCTGTTTTAAGTAACACAACAACCAAAGCGCAGGTTCTTCAACCTTTTGCAGATGGAGATCGGGTGGCCTTTTTGGGGAATAGTATTACCGAGGCGGGATACTACGGATCCAATATTTGGCTGTATTACATGACACATTTTCCAGAGCGGAAGATTTCAATAATTAATGATGGGATAGGAGGCGACGTAGTAGGCCAAATGAACGACCGTTTTGAGCAGGATGTATTGCCGAAAAAGCCGAATATTGTGGTCCTTACCTTTGGCATGAACGATAGCGGTTATGCTGAGTTTAATGCAACAAATGCCGAGGAAACAGCAAAAAAGCGTGTAGCAAAATCACAGCAGAATTTCGTTCTGCTTACAGACAAGTTGAAGGCTCAAACCAAGATCAAACCTGTGATGATGTCCTCGTCGCCTTATGACGAGACCATGGAAAACAAGAATAATTATTTCAAGGGCAAAAGCAAGGCAATGCAACAGATCATCGCCTTTCAGCAAGAAGCCGCAAAAAATAACAGATGGGCCTATGTAGATCTGTTTCATCCCATGACCGAAATCAACGTTAGGGAGCAAAAGAAAAAACCTGATTTTACCATCACAGGTCCAGATCGTATCCATCCGGGCAGGGGTGGCCACTTGGTGATGGCAGCATTATTTCTTAAAAGCCAGGGCCTGGCGGGAAAACCCGTGGCCAGTGTTCACATCGATACAAAGAAAGGACTTGTTGAGGCAGAGAATGCAAAAGTTAACATCAATAAAAAAAGTGAGCAGGGATTAAGTTTCAACTATTTTGCCAATGCATTACCTTTTCCAATAGATTCTGTTAATGGGGTATGGGAAAATCCACAAACGCAGGCAGATGTATTGGCTGTATATCCTTTTATCCAGGAGTTCAATCAGGAAAATTTAAAGATCGAAAACCTGGAAAAAGGAAATTATCACCTGATGATCGATGGTGAAAAAATAAGGACATTTAGTGCTGATACACTTGCAAAGGGTATCAACATGGCTTTGTTGAGCAATACGCCACAATACCAGCAAGCGGTTTCGATCATGTATCTTAACGATTTAAGGCTGGAACTGGAGAAAAAGATAAGGGAGTATTATTGGTTGCACTTTAACTATTTCAAAGCACAAAACATGTTGTTTGATGATTCGCAGCAGGCATTTGAAAAAGTAGCTGAAAAAGCTAAAACAGACTGGTTTGTGAGAAGCAAGATGGGAACTTATCAAACTGCCCGTTTTCCGGAAGTACGGAAAATGTGGGAAGATAATATCAAACAATTAACCGAGAGGATCTACCAGATCAATAGGCCGAAATCGCACCTTGTAGAAATTGTGCAAGTGAAATAAGAAAATTGAAATCGTTATAACAAAGCCACCCATTAGGTGGCTTTGTTAGGAGAATACCCCCGAAAATAAAATTGCTTAATTCATTGATCTTGCAGCATCACGTAATGCCTTAATTGCATCATGTGCAGACTTAATCTCTGAGGCCTGGCTGCTAACGGTTTCTAATGCTGAACCGCTAAGCTCACCATTTTCCAATGCCACTTTGTAGGCTGCTTTTATAGCATCTTCTCCACGCTCAGCCTCAGAAAGTATGCTGGCACGGTCACTGCCACCAAAGAGCGATTTTACATCGATCCAGGCGCGATGTAGGGTACCTGCAACGCTGTTGCCTGTTTCCACATCTTCACCATATCCTGCGACAATCGCAGTCAATTCCTGGCTGAATTTACGGCTCTGGGTACTATACTCCTGGAATAAAGCTTTCAAATCCACATTTTCATCTTTGATGTCCGCTATAGCTTTTTCAAATCCCGCGATGCGGTCGTTGTTGATCTCTGTGAGATCGTTTAATACTGATATTGATTTTGTGCTCATGGTAAATAGTTTTAGGGTGATAGAACAACTGAAAACGCCGGCAGTTTTAAATAAAAAATTAATCTTAGATTTTGCTGAGGTTTTAAGCTTAGGCTAAAAGTCGCATTAGTCCCTACAAATGGTTCGGCCAGGCTTATAACCAAAGGTGTTTCATAGGTGTTAAGCTATTGCTTTCACGATTGTGTATCGTCCTGATATAGCTTTAAAAAAACACATGTTTCAATTATGCTTATAAGGTACAAAGATTAATATTTTTTAAAAAGCACTTTGTAATACAAAGTTATTTAATTACCTTCATATCGAAATAATTTGAAAAATCTTAACCATTATCAATCATGAGAAACAAAGCAGGTAAAATTAGCGGGTTTATCGTAGGGACAACAGGCTTCCTTTTGATGTTTAAAATGATTTTCCTTAGAAATATTCCTCCCTCAGATGAGCTGGCACCAGGAGTCGTAGTGATCACAGCTGGATTAATTGGATTGTTATTTGCCTTTATAGGCTCATTAATTCAAAACTATCTTGTTGGCAAGAGCACCTGAATGGTATTTTAGGACAGATTACAAAGGAATCTTTTTTAATAGCGGAATGATATTTTCTAATGACCTTTGAAGCATAGCTTCCTGTTCTTTTTGACCCGATGATCTTAAAAGAAAATCTGTAATCCAATTGCTGGCTTTATAGACATCTATGGTAAGTTTTGTTTCCTTGTCCGCTACTTTTATCAGCGTGAAGTAAGTCACCTGATCCCCTTTTTCGTCTGTTTCACTAAATTCAATTTTATCATCCGTATAGGAGTAGCTGCTCGAATAGTAAATTGTTTTTCCATTAGTTAATGTCCACTTGCTTTTCATACCCACCCGTGGTAAAAAGTGATTCAGTTCCTCTATTTTTTTTACGCCTTCCCACCAAAGGTGACGAAATTCAAATGCACCTGAAGCATGAAATAAGGTAATGATGTCAGTTTCGTATACTCTTGAAACGGAGTGTGTTTTCTTTTTGCCGGAAAGGTCTAATGGAGGTAAAGGGTCATCAGGTATTTCGTTTTTTAACTGGCTTAACTGTGTGTAATGAAAGTGTATTTCCCCGGCTTCTGTCTGCTTCATACTGTCAGTCCAACTCATCCAGTCTGTAAAATCAGCGGGTTGCTGATCATCCAGAAGGTCTTTGGTTACCAACCAATATTCATGTTGCGCGATGTCGTTCTTTAAAAGCTGGTGTGCCACAATAACATCTTTACCAATTAGTTTACTGAAATTCTTTACATTATATCCAGCAAATTCACCGTAGTGTGTAATTACTTTTAAAGAAAGGTTGGCAGCAGAAATACAGGCCTTGCACTGGCAATACCTCCTTTGGTCATAAGCCATAAGATTTTTGTGAAACAGGCAAAACATCTTTTCTACCTGCTTATACAACTCTTTAAGTTGCGGCGGTTCGCCAAATTTGTAAAAAAGAATGGCATCGCCTTCTATTTCGGAAACTTCCAGGCCTATTTGATTTGCATTAATGAGCAATTCAAGCAATTCCTGTATGATTACGCGGCTGTGGTTAATTTCTGATTCTGTTACAAATCGCGTGAAGCCACTAATATCAGGGATAAAAAGCAGACCTTTTGTTTCCATTTCATATTAAAGTTACAAACAATAAACCATTAGATAATCATCAGCACAGATCTAAGTTTGATAAACAGCTTTCGAAAAGAATTTTACATTTCCTGTGTAACCTATTCGCGTAGAATTCATCTTATTGTTATAAATACACACGTCAATAATGAAAACACATTTACTTTTTGTACTCTTTTTATGCTTATATATTTTGCCATTTGAAGCCACTGCGCAACAAAATGGCAAAATAACCGGAACGGTTAGGGATGATAAGCAAACCCTGCCTTCGGTAAGCGTACTTTTATATACGGCTAAAGATTCTGTATTGGTTACCACAGGAATGACCGATGGAGCCGGCAAATTTAATCTTCCAGCTGCTCCCGGGTCTTACTATGTTTTATCCACTTTTGTTGGTTATAACAAAGTGAAAACACCGGTATTTGAGCTTAAGGGCTCCACATATGAGCTGCCGGCAATCGTGCTTAAGGAAAATACGAATAAACTCAATGAGGTGAGTATTACGGCATCAAAGCCTGTTTTGGAACGAAAAGGGGATAAACTGATTTTCAATATTGAGGCTACACCCTCCGCCGCAGGACTTAATGGTCTGGAGGTGCTCAGAAAGGCTCCCGGAGTTACCATTGATCATAATGAGAATATCTCTCTTGCCGGCAAAGGCAATGTACTGGTGACTATCGACGGCAAACAGACTTATTTGAGTAGCGCCGAAGTAATAAGCCTGCTTAAGTCGATGCCAAGTTCAGAGATCGAAAGTATTGAGATCATCAACAATCCTGGCGCGCGATATGATGCAAATAGTACGGGTGGAATCATCAACATCAAAACAAAGAAAAGCCTTGCCATTGGCTTTAACGGTAATTTGACGCTCGGTGCTGGTTATAATAAACGTTTGCAAGCCAATCCAGGTGTTAATCTGAATTATCGCAGGCAATTTTTTAATGTGTTTGGGTCCTATGACTACAATAGATGGCCTTTTCAGGAGAACCTTACCATTGACAGGGTAACACCTGGTATGAATTCAAAACAATTGTATTTTAGCCAGAGAAATAAAGACACCTCGGTTTTTGCATCGAATAATTTTAAAATTGGAACAGATTTGTTTCTGACCAAAAACCATACACTTGGTGTTTTGTTTAAGGGTAATTTGAATGGATTTGATCAAAATGGTTTTAGCAGAATTGCTATTGGCGATTCGTTTGCAAAACCAGATTCTATATTGCAAACTCCAGGTAAAAACTCAACAGATCGCACAAATTTTTCGTACAATATCAACTATAAGGGGATATTGGATACTGCAGGGCAGGAAATTACTATTGATGCCGACTACTCAACATTTAATGGAAATAATAAGGCGAGTTTTGTAAACCGCTTTTTCCTTCCTGATGGAACTTTTTTTAAGGACGGACAGATATATAGGAATTTTTCGCCTTCGGATATCAACATTAAAGCCATTAAAGCAGATTATGTATTACCCCTTAGCAAAATGTTCAAGCTTGAAACAGGTATCAAGGTAGCCAGTGTGAAAAGTGATAACAATTTTGTGTATGAGAATGATGTTAATGGAGAGTGGATACAGGACAACAACCGTAGTAACCGCTTTAAGTACGACGAACAGGTAAGCGCAGCTTATGCCATTCTGAACATCAGTACAGGTAAGTTCTCGGTGCAAACCGGTCTTCGTGCAGAACGCACTCGATCTACAGGTAATTCGGTTACGATAAATCAGTTGAATAAGCGAACCTATACTGATTTTTTCCCTTCGGTAACATTTAGCCGAAATTTCGATGCGGACAACGTTGCAAGTTTATCTTATTCGAGAAAGATTAACAGGCCAAATTATCAGAACCTTAATCCATTTATTTTTTACCTTGATCAGTATACTTACAACGAGGGTAATCCTAATCTTAAACCGGAATACTCTACAAATTTTGAAGCGACTTATTTATGGAAGCAAAAATATAGCGTGGCGCTTGCCTATTCGCACACTTCGGATGTAATCACACAGATCTTATTGCAGAATGAAGCCAAAAAATCGATGTACCAGACGGTACTTAACCTTGCTTCTAATGATGTGGTATCACTTACGCTAAATTTCCCCGTAAAAATAAGTAAATGGTGGAACCTGAATAACAATCTGGTGGGTTATCATAAACAAATCCAGGCACCGGATCTTAACGGAACAGATCTTAACTCAAAGCAATTCAGCGCAAGTTTGTATACTCAGAATAATTTTACGCTAAACAAGCTCTTCAGCGCAGATGCTTCGATATATGCCAGTACCGCACAGATCGATGGGGGATTTAAAGTAAAAAGTATGCTAACTGCTGATGCTGGCCTGCGTTACAGCTTTCCAAACCAGAATGGTAATTTGAAACTCGGAGTTGGCGATATTTTTCATAGCCAGAGGAGCAGGGTATTTAGTACGTTGCCTGGTAACGTATACAGCCTGGAGCAATGGGGTACTTCGACTAATGTGAGGTTAACTTTAACATATCGTTTTGGAAAAACCAGTGTTAAGTCTGAAAGAAGCAGGCAGACAGGGCTTGATGCGGAACAAAAGAGACTGGGAGGAAAATAATACACAATACGTGGAAACATTGATGAGGGTGTGTTCTATGCTGAAAAACAAGCACAGGCTTAAGTTTTTTAACATAGAATACACCCTCATTTTTATAAAGTTACATGGCTAGTGAAGTATAGCCTACCAAAATTTCACATATAATGCAGCAATGATCAATAGCGTAACCACGATCAAAGCCAGGGTAGATGGAGAAACTTTGAACATGGATTTATCCAGTTCAAATGCTTTAGGATTTACTTTAGGACCAGCCAAACTCATTGCAATCATAATGGCCATGGTAAAGAAGAAAGAAAGACCCATACAAATATGGAATGGAATCTCAAAACCACCTTTGCCATTAGGATAGGCCGTATATAAGAAAGTATCGTTACCCAGCAGGCTTGGTGCCATTTCGTTGAAGAATACCGAAAACAGGAAACCTGCCAGTACGCCCGCGATGGCTGCACTACCAGTGGTTCTTTTCCAGAACATCCCAAGAATAAACATGGCAAATACACCTGGACTGATGAATCCGGTATATTTCTGAATGAAAGTAAAACCACCTTCGCCACCAATGCCTAACAAATCATTCCAGGTAAAGAGAACTGCCAGGATCATACCTATAAATACCGTTGATCTGCCAACTAATACCAGGTTCTTTTCTTCTGTACCTTTCTTGAAATATTTTGCATAAATATCGAGGGTAAAGATGGTGGAGATACTGTTTACTTTACCGGCAAGTGAAGCTACAATAGCTGCGGTAAGTGCCGCTACGGATAGTCCCTTAAGGCCTGTAGGTAAAAAGGTAAGGATGGCTGAATATGCACCATCTTTGCCGCCGATCAATTGAGGCAGGTGCCCACCTTTGTACAATACATAAGCTGCAATACCAGGCAACATGACGATCAATGGCATCATCAGCTTCAAAAGGCCAGCGAAAAGTATTCCCGTTCTTGCGGTTTGCAGATCTGCACCAAGTGCGCGCTGAGTGATATACTGGTTACATCCCCAATAGTTGAGGTTGATGATCCAGATACCAGCCACGTAAGAAGCCAGTCCAGGAAAAGTCAGGTATTTGCTGATCTCATTTTGGGTGGATTCTGCAGTTGGTTTTGGAATGATCATTTTGAAGTGCTCTGGGGCCTGTTCCATTAAAACATTGAAACCGGCAATGGCATTGGCGCCAACACCGAACTTCTCGCCGACAACTGTCAGTGCGATGTATGTGGTTACTAAACCACCAAAAATCAATACCGCCACCTGGATTACGTCTGTATAGGCAACTACTTTCATTCCCCCTAAAGAGATGATCAGTGCAAATACCGCAAGCCCGATCATAATCACATGCAGGTAATCCCCGCCTGTGAGTCCGTTAATGGCTACTGCACCCAAATAAAGAATAGACGTCAGGTTTACAAAGACGTATAAAAACAGCCAGAAAATGGCCATGATCAATGCTACCGACTCATTGTACCTGGTCTTTAGAAATTGCGGCATGGTGTAGATCTTGTTCTTAAGGTATACCGGAATGAACCATACGGCTACAATAATAAGCGCGATTGCGGCAATCCACTCGTACGCGGCCACTGCAATACCAAGAAAAAAACCTTCACCACTCATACCAATAAATTGCTCGGCAGAAATGTTAGAGGCGATAAGGGAGGCACCAATAGCCCACCAGGTGAGCGTTCCTTCTGCTAGAAAGAATGCTTTGGCATCATGCTCATTCTTTTTACGCTGGCGATAGATAAAATATCCATAACCGGAAACGATTAAAAAGTAGATGATGAAAACTACATAATCTGTAGTTACTAAATTGTTGTTCATATTGGGCTTATTTGGTTGTTTTGAACAAATGGTTAATGTGCCGGTAAATTACGTTTATCCGGCACATCTTCCTTTATTTATAAAAGATTTCATTCCATTGAAGTTCGTTTCTGAACTGGTTGATCCTGGTATCCGCTCCAATGTTTACGTATTCTATACCTGCAATGTTTGCAAAATCCAGTAAATGCGCTGTTGTCAGATTCTGGCTGTATGCCGTATGGTGTGCACCTCCGGCGTAGATCCAGGCTGCGCAGCCAGTCTTCATATCAGGGAGCGGCTTCCATAACACCTGTGCTACAGGGAGTTTTGGTAGCTTATGCTTGGGTTCCACTGCTTCTACCTCGTTTACGAGTAGCCGAAAGCGATTACCCATATCGATAATTGAAGCATTGAGTGCATTTCCGCCGGCTACAGTGAATACTAGTCTGGCAGGATCTGCTTTCCCGCCGATACCAAGGGGATGTACTTCAAGTCGTGGTTTTTCGTTGGCCAACGATGCATCTACTTCCAGCATGTGAGAACCTAATACCATTGAATTGGCGGGATCAAAGTGGTAGGTATAGTCCTCCATAAAGGCGTTTGCTCCAGGTAGTCCGGCACCCATTACTTTACAAGCACGTACTAGTGCAGCGGTTTTCCAGTCGCCTTCTCCGGCAAATCCATATCCTGCGGCCATTAATCGCTGTGCGGCAATGCCCGGTAGTTGAATCATACCATGCAGATCTTCAAAAGTATCGCTAAAACCTTTAAAACCACCGTCTTCCAGGAATTTCTTAAGACCCAGTTCTATCTTTGCAGCTTCATAAACAGAAGCATGTCTCTCCCCCCCACGGTGGAGGTCAGTTGTCATAAGGTAGCTTGCTTCATATTCTGTCAGCAGCTCTTGGATAGCTTCCTCTGGGATGCTGTTGATAACGGCAACAAGGTCACCAATGCCATAAGTATTGACCTGGAAACCAAACTTGAGTTCAGCCTCTACTTTATCTCCATCGGTAACGGCTACATAGCGCATATTGTCGCCAAAGCGCGCAAATTTCGCACCTTGCCAGTCATGCCAGCCAGCCGCGGCTCGTGTCCAGGTGTCAATTTCACTTAATACTTCCTGATCCTGCCAATGTCCAACCACTACTTTTCGGTCCTTGCGCATCCTGGTTACTATAAAGCCAAATTCACGATCTCCATGAGCACTCTGGTTCAGGTTCATGAAATCCATATCAATGGTGTCCCAGGGAATATCTCTGTTGAATTGGGTGTGTAGGTGTAATAAAGGCTTCTGAAGAATATTCAGTCCTCTTATCCACATTTTTGCAGGTGAGAAAGTATGCATCCATGTGATTACGCCAATGCAATTGGTGGTTAAGTTGGCCTGTTGCAAGGTTTCAAATATCTCCTCAGGTGTTTTTACTATTGGTTTATAAACAACTCTAACGGGAATTTGCGGAGCAGCATCTAGTGAGGATGCCACTTGTTTTGCGTGGTCAGCTACTTGCCTTAACGTCTCTTCTCCATACAGGTGCTGACTACCCGTGATGAACCAAATTTCTAATTCTTTTAAGTTTATCATATCTTAATGCTGTGTTTTACTTAATTGCTGAAATGCGGAACAGACCTGCTCCATGTTTATTGATTGCCGCTGTATATGTTCCTTTGGCCGTGCCCTTGTTCCTCTTGCTCCAAAGGTCTCTCACTCTGCAGGCCCCGGTAAACCCAAGCTCATTCAAGTTTACAGAAATGTTTACTGCCTGATTGCCATCGCCCGGGTTAAACAAAGCGACGTATTTATCCCCGGTTTTTGGATCATCTGCCACCCAGCAGATCCCACCCTCATTACGAAACAGTTGTTTGTTATTGGTGCTGTTGTTTAGGATATTGAGCACCTCTGTATTGTTTAGTAGTGAAAGGGTAAATGCATCATTACTCGGCAGGTCACCCCCAAACATTAATGGTGAACGGAATATCGTCCACAGTGTCATCAGTGTGTATTGCTCATCTTTGGTAAATGCCGTCATTCTTGGATTTCCTCGTTCTGCGCGGATTCCAATTTTCCCAAGAGGAAGCATGTCTCCATCAGGCCAGGCACCAGGTGCACGATATTTGTTCCATCGCTCAAATACATCAAAATGATCTTTCAGCATGGGCCAGTTGTCCCAGAAATCGTCTACTGTGCGCCACATATTGGCGTGACCCTGCACATGGGTAGCGCTTGCAATAGGTGTTTCTCCGGGCGAAGTACTCAGCACGATCTTTCTGCCTGTGAGTGCAATTGCTTTGCGGATCATTTCTACCTCCCCGGTATGATAAGGTCTGGAAAGGTCATCCACCTTAATGAAATCTACACCCCACGATGCATATAGCTTAAACAGCGAGTTGTAATATTCCTGCGCTCCATCACGTCCGGCTACCACAGTGTACATGTCATGTAGCCACTTACATTGCAGGTCTGTGCTGTAAATGTCTTTGGCGGTAGCTTTGCTCCCCATGATGGGTAGATTACGCTTTACGGCCTCCACCGGGATGCCCCGCATGATGTGGATACCAAATTTCAATCCCTTTTTATGGATGTAGTCTGCAAGGGGCTTAAATCCTTTACCGCCTGCTGCGGAAGGGAAGCGGTTTACTGCTGGTTGAAACCTGCCGTATTCATCCAGTACATAATCTGGATCCGTCTCATTATAGCCATGTGCTTTGTCGTTTCCAACATACCAGCGAATGTCTACCACCACATACTCCCATCCAAAAGCTTTCAGATTTTTAGACATATAATCCGCATTGCTTTTCACTTCAGCTTCCACTACCGTGGGGCCAAAGCAATCCCAACTGTTCCATCCCATCGGAGGGGTCTTAGCCCAATCATGAAAATCTTTTTGCTGCGCATTCACGCCCACAAGGACACCAATCAGGAGTACCCCTGTTAATATTATTTTTTTACTGACCATAATAACTGTCCGGGCCATGTTTACGTTCAAAATGCTTTTTTATTAATGCATCTTTTAATTTTGGTGATTGCATATTGATTTGCCTTGTCAGCAGGGCCATATGTGCAATTGATTCCAGTACGGCACTATTATACACTGCTTTTTCTGCTGTTTTACCCCAGGTAAACGGGGCATGATTTCCCACCAGTATCATTTCAACTTCATGATGACTATAACCGAGCGCTTTAAAATGATTGATGATCTGAAAACCCGTTTCGTATTCATAGTTTCCTTTAATCATCTCATCACTCATTGGTGGCGCACAGGGTACATCCACAGTAAGGTGATCGGCATGGGTAGTACCAAAAATGGGGATGTCCATTTGTGCCTGTGCCCAGGACGTGGCATAGGTTGAATGGGTATGTACAATGCCATTGATTCCTTCCCAATGTTTGTATAACACAGCGTGGGTTTTGGTGTCAGAAGATGGTCTGAGCGTTCCCTCTACGGTATTTCCGTCAAAGTCAACGATAACCATTTTATCTGGTGAAAGATCTTTGTATGGTACCCCACTTGGTTTGATAGCGAAAACACCTTCATTTCTGTCGGCTGCGCTAACATTTCCAAAAGTGAATAACACAAGGCCTAGCCTTGGTAACTCCATGTTGGCCTCATAGGCAGTTTCACGTATTATTTTATAAATGCTCATGACACATAAGGTTTGATTTCTCTCTTATTGTATTTCTCCAGATGTCTGCCTAAAGCCAGGTATTCCTGGTAATGCTGGCGATACATCCTTCGTTTGTTCAGATTGGGCTGATATTCTGCTTCGAATCCTGTTCCCATCGCGTCCATTGCAGTTTCAATATTTGAATGGATACCTGCTGCTACAGCGGCAAACATGGCTGCTCCGAGGGCACAGGTGTGCTCAAACCGGTGGATTTTTATTGGCATTTCTAATACATCGGCCATCATTTGCATGATGTAAGGTGATTTTTGGGCTACTCCGCCTATGCCAATTATTCCTTTTACAGGTACGCCCTGGTCTTCGAACCTGTCTACTATACTCTTTGCCCCAAAACAGGTCGCTGCAGCTAAGGCACGGAAAAATTTTGGTGCGTCGGTTCCCAGGCTTAAACCGGCTATGGCTCCTTTAAGTTCCTGGTTGGCATCAGGAGTTCGTCTTCCATTTAACCAGTCCACGGCAAGCTCTGCGTAATCTGCGTCGCCTAATTGTTCAGCCTGCTGGCTTAGACGGGAAATAATTTTTGCTTCCAGCTCATCTTTTAAAGCAATGGCTGTAGCCTGATCGATTAAAGCAGATTCAGTGAGCAGATGATTCAATGGCCAGCTGATTAAGTTTTTGAACCATGCATATACATCACCAAAGGCCGATTGACCCGCTTCAAGACCCATTGTCCCCGGGATAACTGAGCCATTTACTTGTCCGCAAATGCCTTTTACCAGTTTGCCTTCCAGGTCTTGCAAGGGGGCAACAAGAATGTCACAGGTACTTGTCCCCATGATTTTGCAAAGGTGATAGGGTAATATCTGTCCACCAACAGCGCCCATGTGTGCATCAAATGCGCCTACGCCAACAACAACATCTGTTGATAATCCTAATCTCTCGGCCCATTCCTCACTTAATCTTCCAGCAGGTTCGTCTGAAGTATAGGTGTCCTGAAATAGTCTTTCGGTAAATCCAGACAATAGGGGGTCTAATTTGCTGAAAAATTCATCAGGTGGAAGACCGTTAAACTCTTCTGCCCAAAGGGCTTTATGTCCTGCTGCACAGCGGCTCCTTTTCATCTTTCTGGCGTCATCGCCTCCGGTTAGCAAGAAAGGGATCCAGTCACAATGCTCTACCCATGAAAAGGTCGCATCACGAACAGCAGGATCTGCTCTTAACACATGAAGCAGTTTCGCCCAGAACCATTCTGAAGAGTAGATTCCACCCACGTATTTAAGGTAGTTTGTTTTAAATTTTGTAGCGTGCTCATTGATCTGCGCTGCTTCTTTGATTCCTGTATGATCTTTCCACAATACAAACATGGCATTTGGATTTTCTTCAAAGCCAGGAGTGAGGGCAAGGGGTGTTCCTGTTTTGTCAACTGCTACCGGAGTAGAACCTGTGGTATCCACGGCAATTCCTTTTATGGAATCAGCTATTGTTGTACCGCCCGCTTTTGCGATGCACTCTTTAATGGTATGCTCCAATCCCTCAATGTAATCGAGTGGATGTTGTCTGAACTGATTTACTGATGGCTCACAATAGAGATTTTTTTGCCACCTTTTGTAATAATAAACTGAAGAGGATACCTCTGCTCCATTTTCTGCATTAACAATTACAGAGCGAACAGAATCCGATCCGTAATCTATACCGATGACATATTTGGTTAAATTCATAGTAATTGTAATAAACGTCTAATTAACGTTTATTTTTTTAACAAAAGAAAATTATTATGAAATTATTTTTTCATTATTTTGATTATCAGCTAATAAGATTCTCTGGGTTGGGTATGAAATTTAAAAAGGATTGGAATTTAGCTTTGTATTTAGTCTTATCCAGCGTATAATAAAAAGCCCCACGTTTGGAACTGGACTTGTCTTTTTCAGTAAGTTTGATTAATAAGTCCGTTGAATTGACTTTGCGGATAAAATTCCGGTTATCAATTTTGGCATTATAAACCTGTTCATATAAATTCTGTAATTGCGGGATGGTGAATTTGGTCGGCATCAGCTCAAACAGAATGGGGTGTAGTGCGGCTTTATAACGTATCCTTTTTTTGGCTTCCTCAACCATATTGTTGTGGTCAAAGATAAGAGATGGAGCTTCATTGATGAGGAACCATTCGGCATGATACCTGTCACTGATCTGTGTTTTGTAAGTATTGATGTCTATTAATGCAAAGTAAGCTACTGATACGGTACGTTCAATTGGGTCTCGTTCCGGGTTTCCATAAGCGCTCAGCTGTTCCAGGTAAACATCCTTTAGTCCTGTAAGTTCAAACAGGATGCGTTCGGCTGCACCGTCCAGGGTTTCCTTCTTTCCCACAAAGCCACCCATTAGGCTCCATTGATCTTTTGCTGGTTGAAATCCTCTTTTAATCAATAATATTTGTAGTTGGTCGCCGTCAAAGCCAAAAATGATGCAGTCGACTGCAACCAGAACGCGCACTTGGTCAGAATAGGTTATCATGTTGAGGGGATCGTTTGTCAAAAGTAGTTTACTTGGTTTTCTTGAGTTATAAAAGCAATTTATAAAAATAATTAGCAAAGCTACAAAATTAATAATCGTTAATTTGACGTTTAATTTAAAATTCCTACATTAGCCCTTAGCTGAGCTGAAAATCCCCGGATTTCCTCGGTGAAGACAACCTGACAACAAGCAATGATAACCAAGTATGCGTTTTTACAATTTCGGTTAAGAATTATTGGGTGGGTTGTATCCATAATAACTGAAAGTATAACATAAGATGAAATACAAAAGCAATTTAATCGCTCTGCTCATTGCGGGGACTTTTTTTAAGGCGAGTGCACAACAAGCGGAGGTTATTGTGGTCAACGCAGCTAAATCTGAAGGAAAAATATCACCAACGATGTGGGGTGTTTTTTTTGAAGACATCAACATGGGAGCAGATGGTGGTATTTATGCCGAAATGGTAAAGAACCGGTCTTTTGAATTTTTAAAGCCATTGATGGGCTGGTCTGTAAAAGGGGATAAGATCAGAGAAGGTGACCTGCTTGTGCTGAATAGACAAGATGCTCACCTTGCTAATCCAAGGTTTCTTAGAGCGGCTATAAAAGATGCTGCAAAAGGACAGGCCGGGCTGACCAATGAGGGATTCAAAGGTGGGATGGGCATAAAAAAAGACCTTGAATATGAGTTTTCCCTGATGTACCGACAGCAGAATCCAGGAATCACATTGCACGTAGAATTGGTAGATGAGCAAAATAATATCTTAGGTACTGGTGTATTAAAACCGACTGATGTATCAGGGAAATGGGCGAAACAAGAGGTGAGTTTTAGCGCTAGCACTACAGCAGCAAAAGCTAAGATGAACATCTGGTTTGAAGGAAATGGCGTGTTGGATATGGATATGATCTCTTTATTTCCTGCAGATACCTGGAAGGGCCGTAAGAAAGGCATGCGAGCAGATATGATACAGATGCTGGCAGACATGAAGCCGGGTTTCATCCGTTTTCCGGGTGGTTGTATTGTAGAAGGAACCGATCTGGCCAACAGGTATCAGTGGAAGAAAACAATAGGACCAATAGAGGAGCGTCAATTAATCATGAACCGTTGGAATACGGAGTTTGCGCATCGTCCTTCACCTGATTACTTTCAAACCTTTGGACTGGGCTTTTTTGAGTATTTCCAATTGGCAGAAGATATAGGAGCTGAGCCATTACCAATTCTGAACTGTGGAATGGCATGTCAATTCAATACTGCCGAAGTAGTTCCTTTGGATCAGTTGGATCCTTATGTACAGGATGCTTTGGATCTGATTGAGTTTGCCAATGGTGATATCTCCTCTGAATGGGGTAAGATCCGGGCATCAATGGGACATGCTGAGCCCTTTAATTTGAAGTATTTGGGTGTAGGCAATGAGAATTGGGGACCACAGTATATTGAACGTGCCAAAGCCTTTCAAAAGGCTATCAAAGCAAAATATCCAAAGATAAACCTGATTTACAGTTCGGGTACAGATCCGGATAGTGAGCGATTCCATTTTCTGGACAAAGAACTGCGTACAATGGGGGCAGATATCATAGATGAACATTATTACCGTTCTCCTGAATGGTTTTTGAAAAATGCCTCCCGATATGACAGTTACGACCGTAAGGGAGCAAAGGTTTTTGCGGGTGAGTATGCTGCCCATGTAGATGGAAAAACTACAGGAAGTAACCGGAACATCTGGCAGGCGGCAATTGCCGAAGCAGCCTTTATGACCGGGCTGGAACGTAATGCCGCTGTGGTAAATATGGCATCTTATGCACCTTTGTTTGCCAATACAGAAGGTTGGCAGTGGGCTCCTGATTTAATTTGGGCAGACAATATGAATATCTATGGTACGCCAAATTACTACGTTCAAAAGTTGTTTTCTACCAACAAAGGAACCCAGGTAGTCTCCGCGCTGGCAGAAGGGAAATGGCTCTCCGGTCAGGATGGGTTGTATGTATCGGCAGTGGTCGACAGTGTGAAGAAAGAACTGATCGTGAAGCTGGTCAATACCAAGGAGACTGTGCAGGACAAACAACTTTCTTTGGAAGGATTAAAATCATTAGCAAGCGAAGCTCAATTGACTATATTGAAAGGTCTTTTAACTGATCAAAACACGATCGATAGCCCGTTCGCTATTGCTCCCACAGAGTTAAAGCTCAAATTAAAAGGGAAAACTGCTGCACTGAAATTGCCTGCAAATTCGTTTGTCATGTTGAAAGTTAGTTATCAATAAAATGGCTGGTAAGCAAACAATTCGAAGGTTTTTGAAATATGGCTTCTGCTTGTCGCTCAGTATTTCCTGGGGCTTATTATTTGCGCAGCAAAAGTATCCTTTTAAGCTGTTTAAATCACAAGAAGTAAGGTTGCTGGATGGTGTTTTTAAGCAAGCACAACAGACAGATCTGGATTATATGCTGGCACTGGATGTTGACCGCTTATTGATGCCTTATCTGAGAGAAGCAGGATTAAAGCCAACTGTACAAAGTTACCCTAATTGGGAAAATACCGGGTTGGATGGGCATATCGGTGGACATTATTTGACCGCATTGTCGTTGATGTATGCAGCTACCGGTGATCAAAGGATAGAAAAGCGGCTGAAAGACATGCTGGCGGAACTAAAGAAATGCCAGGATGTGAGTCCAACAGGCTACATCGGCGGGGTGCCAGGCAGTGTCAAATTATGGGAGGAAATCGCCCGGGGAAAAATAGACGCCGGAACTTTTAGCCTCAATGGTAAATGGGTGCCACTTTACAATATCCATAAGCTATTTGCTGGATTGCGTGACGCTTATCTGTATACAGGCGATGTTGAGGCAAAAAAAATGCTGATCAAATACTGCGATTGGTTTGTTTGGTTAACTTCTAAATTGAATGACCAGCAGATTCAGCAAATGCTGAAATCTGAGCATGGAGGCATCAATGAAGTATTGGCCGATGTATACGAAATCACTGGAGATCAGAAATACCTAAAATTGGCTTATCAGTTCTCAGATCATTCCATCCTGGATCCGTTGGCTCAGGGTAAAGATCAGTTGAATGGGATTCATGCCAACACACAAATACCAAAGGTAATTGGATTCAAGCGCATAGCTGATCTGAATAGAGACAGCGTTTATCAAAAAGCAGCTTCGTTCTTTTGGAATGAAGTGGTACACCATCGGACAGTAGCGAATGGAGGTAATAGTGTGAGGGAACACTTTAATCCATTAAACGACTTTTCGGGAATGATCAATAGTGTAGAAGGACCTGAAACCTGCAACAGCTATAATATGCTCAAACTCACAAAACTATTTTATGAGTCAGAGGGTCTGGCTGGTTATATCGATTATTACGAACGTACCGTTTACAACCATATTTTATCCTCGCAACATCCAGACAAAGGAGGGTTTGTCTATTTCACTCCTATGAGACCCGGACATTACCGGGTGTATTCCCAACCTGAAACGAGTTTTTGGTGTTGCGTAGGATCAGGGTTGGAAAATCACGCCAAATACAATGAGTTGATCTATGCGTTTCAGGATGATATGCTTTACCTGAACCTATTTATCCCTTCCAGTTTAAACTGGAAAGAGAAAGGACTAAGTTTTGAACAGCAGACTCAATTTCCGGAATCAGAAAAAACAATTTTTACCATGACCAGCGGAAAAGCGAGCCATTTTACCTTGAAAGTCAGGTATCCTGTATGGGTTTCGGCAGGAACGATGCAGGTGTTGGTGAATGGAAAAGCGGTAGCGGTTAATGCAAAGCCCGGTGGCTATATTTCCCTCACACGGACCTGGAAAAAAGGCGATCGGGTGGAACTGCTGCTCCCAATGAAGACTTATACCGAACAACTGCCGGATGGATCAAACTATGTGGCGGTGCTGCATGGACCTGTTCTGCTTGCTGCCAAAACAGATACTGCCAATTTGAAGGGCTTATTTGCTGATGAAAGCCGGATGGGGCATATTGCTTCCGGAAAACAATACCCTTTGCGGGACATGCCGATGTTTGTTCATGATGGTCAGGATAAAGAGTCATTGATCCAGCCGGTGAAGGGCAAGGCTTTGACATTTACAGCATCCGGTCTTATTTATCCCGAGCGATATAAGACGCTGGAATTGACACCTTTTTACAAGCTTCACGATTCCAGGTATGTCGTTTACTGGCAGGAGGAAACCAAAGCAGGGTTGGAGGCTTTAAAGAAGAAAATGGCGGAACAACAGCGGATTGCCGATGAACTTGCCCGTGTTACTATAGATATGGTATTTCCGGGCGAACAACAACCGGAGTCTGATCATTTTTTTAAAGCAGAACAGACTAGTAATGGGGTGTTCCGGGATCGACACTGGCGTACTGCAAAAGGTTGGTTCAGCTATGAACTGACAGACCAAAATAAGGAAGCCCATTGTCTGCGACTGACCTACTATGGAGGGGATAAGAACCGGAGGTTTAAGATATTGATCAATGACCTGTTGCTGGCTTCAGTGAACCTGGATGACAGTATTGGCGACAAATTTTATGAGGTAGACTACATTATTCCTCAGGAAATGCTAAAAATGACTTCTTCAAAATTAAGGGTTAAGTTTGTTGCAGGGGACGGCTCAGAGACCGCCGGCATCTACGAACTGCGGTTGGTGAAAAAATAACATAAGTGAACGACAAATGAATACACAAATCAGTTATTATCTACGTGTGCTGGTACTTGCTGCGCTGGTGCTTATCGTAAATTTAAGGGGCACTTCTGCACAGCAATCGAGAAACACAGCTTACCTTTTTACCTATTTTACGGGAAATAACGGAACAGAGGAATCCATCAGATTTGCCTTAAGCAACGATGGTTATACCTACCGGGCGCTAAATGGCGATCAGCCTGTGATCAGTTCGACAGCAATCAGTTCTACCGGTGGTGTACGTGATCCGCACATTTTACGCGGCGTAGATGGTAAGACCTTCTATATGGTGGTTACCGATATGGTATCTGCCAAAGGCTGGGATTCTAACCGGGCAATGGTATTGTTGAAATCTACCGATCTGGTTAACTGGACTTCAAGTATTGTCAATATCCAGAAACGTTTCCCTAATCAGGACAGCTTACTTCGCGTATGGGCACCTCAAACCATATACGATAAACAAGCAGGTAAGTATATGATCTATTGGTCTATGAAACATGGAGCAGGTCCTGATATCATCTATTGGGCTTATGCCAATAAAGATTTTACAGATCTGGAGACTGAGCCAAAACAACTCTTCTTTAGCCCGACAAATGGACCTTGCATTGATGGAGACATTATCTTCGACCAGGGAAAATACCACTTGTTTTACAAAACCGAAGACAGTGAAAAAGGTATTCGGGTGGCAGTGTCTGATAAGTTAAAAGAAGGTTATGTGGCGCGTCCGGGTACAGTACAACAAACTAAAGATCCGGTAGAAGGTGCGGGGGTATTTAAACTCAATAATGGAGAAGGGTATATCCTGATGTATGATGTATACACTAAGGGACGCTATCAGTTTACAAAGACCAAAGATCTGAAGCAATTTACAGTGGTTGATCATGAGGTAGGGATGAACTTTCACCCGCGCCATGGCACTGTATTGCCAATCACTAAAGCAGAAGCCGCAGCCTTATTAAAAAAATGGTACACCGGGGCGGATGTAATCGGATCCGGACAATCACCGGCGATTAAAAAAAATAACATTGTGATCGATACCCTAAACTCAAAGGTTTACCTTCCGGTAAAAAACGGGACTTCATTGAGGTCTTTCGATCCGGAATTTGTGATGTTCCCCGGGATGAGTATTAGCCCAAAAGGACCTTATGATTTTACGAAAGGACCTGTTAAAGTAAAAATCACATTGCCGGGGCATCAGCCCCTTGTGTATGAAGTGACGGCTTCTGTCGATCTGAATCCAGTATTGAATGGTTACTATGCAGACCCGGAAATCCTCTATTCTAAGAAAACTAAAAAATACCATTTATACCCTACCAGCGACGGTTTTCATGACTGGTCAGGAACTTATTTTAAGACCTTCTCTTCCCGAGACCTTGTGGACTGGAAAGATGAAGGGGTAATTGTCGATTTACTCAAAGACGTAAGTTGGGCTAAGAAAAATGCATGGGCACCTACCATCGCAGAAAAGAAGGTAGGTAATAGCTACAAATACTATTACTATTTTACCGCTGCACAAAAAATAGGGGTTGCCGTTTCTGAAGACCCATCCGGTCCTTTTAAGGATAGCGGTAAGGCGCTGATTGCAGGTAAGCCTGGAGGAATAAAAGGTGGGCAAGAGATCGATCCCGATGTATTTACCGATCCTAAAACAGGCAAAAGTTATTTGTATTGGGGTAATGGTTATATGGCTGTAGCTTTGTTGAATGAAGATATGATATCGATAGACTCTTCATCAATTAAAGTCATCACTCCAGATAAAACTTTCAGGGAAGGGACTGAAGTTTTTTACAGAAATGGAAAATACTATTTTTTATGGTCGCAGAATGATACGAGAGATGCGGATTATGGAGTGAGGTATGGTGTTTCCGATTCGCCAACAGGTAAAATCACTTTGCCGGAAAATAACCTGATTCTTTCTAAAGACGAATCACAGGCCATTTACGCTACCGGACATAATTCTGTTATCCAGGTGCCGGGTAAGGATGAATGGTATATTGTTTACCATCGCTTTACCCGTCCGGCAGGATTGAGCATGGGGCAGTCTGCAGGTTATAACCGTGAAGTGTGTATTGATAAAATGGAGTTCGATGCCCAGGGTAATATAAAAGTGGTACAGCCTACATTAAAGGGAATTAAATCAGTCAAGTATTGAAAGTATATGCAGTCAGGTATAAATTAGCTCGCAAAAAGATGGCGTAAGCTAATGAGCGTGTGGTAAGCTAATGAAGTGCCTGAAGGAGTAATTATAAGATTTGGGTTAAAATATGGTTGTTATCGGTTAAAATACGGTAATGCTTTAACAATAAAGGTGAGTACATTTAATAAACGTCAATTAGACGATTAATTAAAGAGCTATTCATTTTGAATCATTAATTAAGTTTCTAAACCGAGCTTTAACCAAATATAAATATGAACAGAAGTCAGCTAACTTATAGATAGGTCCCATTTAAAGTTAAATAATTAGTAATCCTCATTTTTCATTCAGTCTGTCTTATTAACCTGGGTAGATCAGTTTATTAAAATGGCGTAAGAATAACGCTTATGTCATCTTTATTTGATTAATCCGTTAAACGTTAATTTGACGTTTAACGGATTAAGTAGGAAATGATTCAATATTGCCATTATTTAATAGACCACTTATAAACAAAGAACAGTATGAACATAAGAGACATCTAACTGCCCGAAAACCAATTATCTCCCGAGAATAGATCCCTGTGCCAGAATTTGATGCCTTCTAATTAGAAGGTCAGGGGAATTTTATACTTCATTTTTTCACAAAAACTAACCATTTAACGTATGAAGATTTATTTACAAAACCATTTTGATCGGTCTAAAATTAGGAGTACATTTTTTACTCAATTGGTATTGTCTCTTATTTTTACAGGATTATCCCTTGCCACACCACTCAAGAAACCGGTGTCCTTATCAAAAAACGGATTTGATTTTAACGTCGAGGATTCAAGTATAACAAATGTAACCATAACTAGTGCTCTTGTAAAAGTGGTGCCGTTGGGTTTTACCGAAATACCGGTTAAATCAATATCGGGTAAGGTGACCGATGAGAACGACATGCCCATACCAGGTGTGAGTGTAGTACTAAAAGGGAGCACTATTGGTGGACAAACAGATCTAAATGGTAAATACACTTTAAATGTACCTGATGATGGCGCTATACTAATATTTTCTTATGTCGGCTATGTTCAACAGGAGGTGAATGTTAACGGGCGCAGTATAATTAATGTGGTACTTAAAGCAACACCTAACTCATTAAATGAAGTTGTAGTTGTAGGCTATGGCAGTCAAAAGCGAGGTGATGTCACCAGTTCTGTCGCTACTGTAAAAGCCGAAAACTTTGTAAAAGGGCCGGTTCTCGATGCCGGTCAGTTATTGCAGGGTAAGGTTGCTGGTCTGACTGTTGGAGCACCCAGCGGTAATCCAACTGACGGAACACAGATTTTATTGCGTGGAAATACTACGTTGTTGGGTGCTAACTCGAACCCGTTGGTAATTATTGATGGTATTCCAGGCGATCTGAAAACTGTTGCCCCTGAAGATATTGAATCTATTGATGTGTTGAAAGATGGTTCTTCAGCAGCCATCTATGGGGTAAGAGGATCAAATGGTGTGATCATCATTACCACTAAGCGTGCAAAAGATTCCAATACCAATCGCGTAGATTATAGTGGTTACGCTACTACCCAAATGGTAACCAAAAAGTTAGACATGTTAACAGCGCAGGACTACCGCGACCAGATAAAAGAAGGCATAAGAGACGCAACATGGGATGGAGGAGCCACTACTGATTGGCTTAAAGAAGCAACCCGTACGCCAATAACACAGGTTCACAACTTGACAGTAAGGGGCGGAAATAGCACTACAAACTATTTGGCCTCTGCTAATTACCGCTCGTTGCAAGGTATCTATAAAAAAAGTGAGAATGAAACATTTACCGGTAGGGTAGATGTAAATCATAGCATGTGGGATGACAAGTTAAAGATCAATATAGGGATACTCAATCAAACGAATAATTATACCCGTAATAACAATGGGTCAAATAGTTTTAATGGCTGGATATACAGGCAAACAGTTATTCGTAACCCTACCGAACCAGTATACAATGCCGACGGCAATTTCTATGAACAATCTGGAAACTTTGATTACGAAAATCCACTTGCGCTGATGTATGAAAGCAAGGGTAAATCAGAGAATGTAAACTCCAGGATGAATGGTAGCATTATTTACCGCCCTATGTCCGATTTAAAGTTTTCTGCCCTGTTCTCTTACTCAAGATTTAACGGGACCAATGGCTATGCGGAATCAAAAAAGCATATTTCTAATATAAAAAACGGCTTAAATGGCTTTGCCTCGGTGGGTTCAAATCTATCTGTTGACAGGCTCACAGAGTGGACTGCTGAATACACTAAATCACTTAAGGACCACAACTTTACGGTATTAGCAGGCTATGGCTATCAGGAAAATGTGAGCTCGAATTCTTATGCTGATAACCAGGATTTTCCAACTGACATTTTTGACTGGAATAACCTTGGTCTGGGTGAAGGAATCAAGAACAAAAAAGCTACAGTAAGCAGTGGCAAATCAGAAAGCAATCTGATCAGCTTTTTCGGAAGGTTGAATTACAATTTTAAAGAAAAATACCTGTTAATGGCCAGCTTGCGTCATGAAGGTGCCAGCCAGTTATACGGTGCGAACAGTCCTTGGGGTAATTTTTGGGCGGTATCTGGCGGATGGAGAATTAATAAGGAGAACTTTCTGAAAAATAGCGATCTGTTTGATGACCTGAAACTGCGTGCAGGTTACGGAATTACCGGTAATCCACCTTCAGCGGGATTTTTAAGCCAGCCACTGATTAATTATACAGATTATGTATATACCAATGGTAAATGGACCCGAATACTGGTTCCGGCTACAAATGCCAATCCTTTTATCAGATGGGAAGAAAAGCATGAAACTAACATCGGAATTGACTTTAGTATGCTAAAAGGGCGCATAGGTGGTACTATTGATGTTTATAACCGCCGCATATCAGGTTTACTTTATGAGTATTCCGTACCTAGTCCTCCAAACCTGTATGACCGTACCCAAGCGAATGTAGGGGAAATGGAGAACAGGGGTATTGAGGTCATGCTGAACTTTATGCCTTTAAAATCCGATACATTTAAATGGAATAGCAGTATAAATTTTTCAACCAATACAAATAAATTAATAAGCCTTTCTAACGAATTGTATCAAACCACCACACCGTATTTTACCACAGGCTTTGCAGGTATACCGGTACAAACATTTACAAATATTGTAACGATTGGCAAAGGCATCGGTGATTTTTATGGCTATAAGGTTATCGACATAGGCGATGATGGTAAATGGATATATGAAGGCAGAAACGGTGAACCTGTTAAATATGATGACCTGGCACATAGTTTTGAAGATAAAAAGGTAATAGGTAACGGTTTGCCAAAATACTATGCAGGCTGGAACAACAGCTTTTCGTACAAAAATTTTGACTTAAATATCACCATGCGTGGCGCCTTTGGTTACCAGATCATTAATTCACAAAGAATGTACATGGAGAATCCTGCTATTCAGAACTACAATATCCTAAAAACAGCGTATGATCCAGTACTAGGCAAAACGCCATTAAAAGTGAATGCACTTGAGTTTAACAGCTACTATGTGGAGGACGGCGATTTCTGGAAGATAGATAACATTACCCTTGGCTATAACTTTAACAACCTCAAAACCGGGTATTTAAAAGGTGCACGCATTTATATATCAACGTTAAACACCTTCACTTTTACCAAATACAAAGGTTTGGATCCAGAAGTAAACAGGATAGGACTGGCTCCGGGTTTGGATGACCGTGACAAGTACCCTACCACCCGCTCAATTACCTTGGGTGTGAATATGAATTTTTAATATTTAAATAACTCAGAAATGAAGAAGTTAAGGAATATATATCTAGCTATTGGTGTTTTTTTATCGTTAACAATAGTTGCCAGCTGTACAAAATTAAAAGATACACCCTATTCTGCCATTATATCTACAAAGTTTAATCCCACTAAAGATGACATTGCCGCTCTGGTTGGTGCCGGTTATTCACAATGGCGCTTTATACTGCTTGATTGGAATGGACTCTGGCGTGCACAGGAAGTTACCGGTGATCAACTGGTGATACCTAAACGCCCGTGGGGATGGTTTGATGATGGAGTTTATCAGCGTTTACACAAACACACCTGGACAACAGATGATGACGTCGTTAATCAAACCTGGGGCAGAACTTATGCCGGTATTACCAACTGTAACCGCATTATATTTCAAATAGAATCGGGACTGATACCTATTGCAGAAGGTAAAGAGGCTACACTTGCTGAGTTAAAAGTTCTGCGAGCGTCATACTACGCTATTCTGTGCGATTTTTATGGTAATGTGCCGATAGTAACACAGTTTGATTTACCAGTTGGCTTTCTGCCCAAACAAAACACACGTACGGAAGTATTTAATTTCATAGTTAAGGAGCTCAATGATAACATTCCACTTCTGAGTAATGAAAATAGTGTGGCTACTTATGGGAAGTTTAATAAATGGGCAGCCTATACCTTGCTTGCAAAAATGTATCTTAATGCAGGTGTTTACACAGGTACTGCGAATTGGACAGCGTGCATAACCGCATGCGATGCGGTCATCAACTCCGGTGCAGGATATATACTTGAACCGGCTCAAAAGAATGTCTTTGTGACTGAAAATCAAGGTTCTAAGGAGATTATTTTTGCATTGCCTATGGATGAAGATTATACCAACAACTGGAATGCTTTTGACTTGCATATGCAAACCCTGCAGCAGGAAAATCAAGCCACATACAACCTTAAAAATACTCCCTGGGGTGGTATATGTGCTATTCCACAGTTTATAAATACTTTTGATCAAAGCGATGCACGTTATATCAATAACTGGATAAAAGGCCAGCAATATACCTCGGCCGGACAAATGCTTTATGTGGCTCAAGGAGATTTTACCGGCAAACCATTGGCTTTTGTTAATGAATTGCCGGGTCTGGAAAAAGGTGAATCCATTCATGGTTTTCGTCTGAATAAGTTCGAGATCAAAATGGGTTCAACGAATAGGCTGAGTAACGATTTTCCTATTTATCGGTATGCGGATGTCTTGATGATGAAGGCAGAATGTCTGCTACGCAGCGGAGATGCCAGCACTGCCGCTACCCTGGTTACCCAAATCAGACAGCGTAATTTTGCAACCGATCCCACTAAAGCTATTGTTACGGGTGCACAACTATTGCAAGGCAGTTCATATGCATACGGTTTGAAAGATCAGGTTAATAATCAAAGTACCAATGAGGGTGGCGCTGATATTCAATATGGTCGTTTCCTTGATGAGTTGGGATGGGAGTTTGATCAGGAAGGACATCGGCGTACAGATATGATTAGATTTGGCGCATTTACCAAAAAATCTTGGTTGTCGCATGCTGCAACCAATAACATTAACCGGACGCTTTTTCCAATACCTCGTACACAGCTTGAAAAAAACAGTAATCTGAAACAGAATCCGGGTTATTAGGTGACACGAACAGACAGGGGGTTAGTGAGTGCCCCCTGTTTGTTGTTTTGCAAAAGATGGGACAGTATCTGCCATTCCAAGAAGACTATTGTATCCCCAAACGGAAATGAGGACCGATCCCAGCCTCAGCAATCTGCTAAATTAACATATAGGGTCTGGTGTACGCTGCCTATAAAAATTTTGAGTTAATTTTCACGTGGTAACTGTTAAGAAACGTCTCATTAGTACTGGTTAATAAACCTATTTTTGAAGGGAAATAAGTCAATACAACCGGTTTTTTGAGAATTTAAATAGATTAAAATGAAATCATCACTCCTGATACTGGCTGTCGGAATCGCTGTTCTACCTGCCGGCGCGCAGCAGAAGAAAGACTACCCTATACAGCCCGTAGCTTTTACGCATGTCCATGTAAACGATCAATTCTGGGCCCCAAAAATGCAAGTTAACGCAACTGTCACGATCCCTTATACTTTACAAAAATGTGAAGAGAATGGAAGGATAGATAATTTTTTAATGGCTGCACATGAGATGGAAGGTAAGCTTTCTCAATTTACGTTTGATGATACGGATGTCTACAAGGTAATTGAGGGGGCCTCATATGCGATGCAGGTGAAGAAAGATCCGGCCCTGGAGCATTATATAGATTCGCTGATTACTATCATTGGCAAGGCACAGGAAAAGGACGGTTACTTATTTACTTTCCGTACGGCAAATGCAAAGAAACCTCATGAATGGATAGGAACCAAACGATGGGAAAAGGAAGAGGAACTGAGTCATGAACTGTACAACTCAGGCCATTTATTTGAGTCGGCAGCAGCTTATTATGAGGCAACTGGAAAAAAAACTTTACTTGATATTGCCCTAAAGAATGCTGATTTGCTGGTCAAAGATTTCGGCCCCGGTAAACTCCAGATCTATCCGGGCCATCAAATAGTTGAAATAGGTCTTGTTCGTCTTTATCGCATTACGGGCAATCAGAAATATCTGGATCTTGCAAAGTTTTTTCTGGACGTAAGGGGGCCTAAGGGTGATGCATATAACCAGGCAAACGCCAAAGTTATAGACCAGCGTACTGCCGTTGGACATGCAGTAAGGGCAACTTATATGTATACAGGGATGGCTGATGTGGCCGCATTGACCGGCGATCAGAACTATCTTAACGCCATAGACAAGATCTGGGAAGACGTGGTTTATAAAAAACTGTACATCACGGGCGGTATTGGGGCTACGGGTGCAGGAGAGGCATTTGGAGCGGCTTATCAATTGGCAAATATGTCTGCCTATGCAGAAACTTGTGCCGCCATCGCTAATATCTACTGGAATAGCAGAATGTTCCAGTTGCATGGTGATGCCAAATACATGGATGTTTTAGAGAGAACACTTTACAATGGCTTACTTTCCGGTGTATCTTTAAGTGGCGATCGTTTCTTTTACCCCAATCCCCTGGCTTCGATGCACCAACATCAGCGCAGTGCCTGGTTTGCCTGTGCCTGCTGTATTTCTAATATGACCCGTTTTTTGCCCTCTGTACCGGGCTATGTTTATGCACAGAACAACAATGACCTCTATGTGAATTTGTTTATGAGTAATACGGCCGATGTTAATCTTAAAGCAACTAAAGTTACGCTTACCCAAACAACAGGCTATCCCTGGAACGGAAAAGTAGAGCTCATCATCAAACCGGAGAAATCATCCACATTTGCCCTCAATATTCGGATTCCGGGATGGGCTGCTCAGTCGCCTGTACCGGGCGATTTGTATGCCTATATGGATCAGGCTAAGTCGCCCTTCAAATTACTGCTGAACGGAAAGCCGGCGGTTTATAAAATGATCAAGGGTTATGCCGTTGTGGAGCGTCAATGGAAAAAAGGAGACCAACTTATACTCGATCTGCCAATGGAAGTTCAAAAGGTGATTGCCAATGCGAAGGTAAAAGATGATGTTGGCAGATTTGCTTTTCAGCGTGGACCAATTGTATACTGCCTTGAGGGGCAAGACAACAAAGACGGGCTGGTTCAAAATATCATGGTCGATAAAGATGCCAAAGCTACTACAGCATTTAATAAAGAAAAATTAAACGAAATCCAGGAGATCTCAGTTGAAGGGACAGGTACTAAAAGACAAGTGAACTCCGATGAATTGGTGCAGGTAAAACAAAAGGTTACTGCAATTCCATATTACGCCTGGGCAAATCGCGGATCAAGTGATATGACCGTTTGGATTCCTTATGAGGCCTCCTCGGCCAGACCACAGCCTGCGCCAACTATTGCCTCTTTAAGTAAGGTGAGTTCTTCGTTAGATAACCCGCGTTTACTGGAGGCAATCAAAGATCAATATGAGCCTGCCGATTCAAAGGATACCAATTATCCATACTTGCATTGGTGGCCAAAAAAGAACACCACCGAATATGTACAATATGATTTTTCGGAAAACCACACCGTTTCAGAATCTGGAGTTTACTGGTATGATGATGGACCATGGGGCGGTTGCCGGATTCCGCTTTCATATAAGGTGTTGTATTTGAAAGACGGCACCTGGATACCTGTTGAAATATTAAGTGATTCAGGAATCGCTAAGGACCGGTTTAATGTTCTTAAATTTGAACCTGTAAATACCAAAGCCTTGAAACTTGAAGTTCAGCTACCCGTGGAACACTCATCGGGTATCCATGAGTGGAAGGTGAAATGATTGGTAGTTAATTAAATATCATCTTATGTTCAATAAATCGATCTACATCAAAAGAAGACAGGTTCTCAAATCTAAATTTAATAACGGGATTCTACTTTTCATGGGCAACAACGAAAGCCCGATGAATTACAGAGATAATACTTATCACTTTAGACAGGATAGTACGTTCCTGTATTACTTTGGGGTCAACGCACCAGCGCTGTCGGCGATCATAGATATTGATGAAGACAGGGAAATCATTTTTGGTGCAGAAATGACTTTAGATGAACTGGTGTGGATGGGAAGAGAGCAGTCATTGAAGAGTAAGTGTGAAAATTGCGGAATAAATGAAGTTCAGATACCTGGTGCACTTAAAAATTATGTGGAGCAGGCTGAACATGGTGGAAGAAGTGTTCATTTCCTACCCCCTTATCGTGCAGACAATGAGATCAAGCTGGCTGCCCTGCTAAAGATTAATATTGAGGAATTGAATGCAGCTTCTTCGGTTGAGTTGGTGAAAGCTGTTGTTTCACAAAGGTCTGTAAAGTCAACCGAGGAGCTCCTAGAGATAGATAAGGCAGCGTCACTATCTGCAGATATTCACCTGAGCGTGATGCAGACCACCAGACCCGGAATGTACGAAAGAGAAGTTGCGGCAGCCATCCATCAGGCAGCCCTGGCCTCAGGAGGTAACCTGGCCTACCCAATTATATTAACAGTAAACGGAGAGATCCTGCACAACCACTATCAGGGCAACCTATTGAAGGAGGGACAACTCGTACTGAATGATTCGGGCGTGGAAACCGCAGGCGGTTATGCCAGTGATCTTACCCGTACTTTCCCTGTTTCCAAACGATTTACCCTGGAACAAAAAGATATTTATGAAATTGTACTGCAGGCTTACCGGGATGCTTCGGCAATGCTCTCGCCAGGAACCAGGTATCTTGATGTCCATTTTCAGGCTTGCAAGAGCTTGACTCTCGGACTGAAAGCGTTGGGATTAATGAAAGGGAATGTTGAAGATGCAGTAGCCGCCGGAGCACATACTTTATTCTTTCAATGTGGCACCGGGCATATGATGGGACTTGATGTTCACGATATGGAAGATCTTGGTGAACAATATGTGGGGTATTCAGATGAATTGAAAAAAAACACCACTCAGTTCGGTCTAAAGTCCTTACGGATGGGCAAGGAGCTACATCCGGGTTATGTGGTCACAGTTGAGCCGGGGATTTATTTTAATAAAGAATTAATTGACCGCTATTCCGCTTCAGGTTTGTTCGCGGATTTTATAAACTACCCCGTTGTAGAAAAGTTTCGGAATTTTGGCGGTGTCAGGATTGAGGATGATTTTGTGATCGGAGAGGGAGGAGCCCGCATGCTGGGTAAACACCTGGCAAACACTGTTTCAGAAATTGAAGACATCAGAGCCTCAGCCTTTTAATTAACAAGCCGCCAAAAACACTTATTTAAATCCACGGCCGCAAACGGGGTAAAAATGGATTGATACCTGATAAAATACGAAAACTATCCTCATTTATTTGCTTCTAACTTTAACCGAGTTAAATATATCAGTCAATTAACCAAACTAGGTTTAAGTATGAAAGCAAAAAATGAGTGTTACAAACACCGTAGCAATGGATTATGGTTTCTTTTGCTCCTCCTTCTTCCCTGTCAATTGTATGCCCAAAATACAATTACAATAAAAGGAACAGTCTATGATTCTGCAGACGGAACTACGCTGGTTGGGGTCTCTGTTAATGAAAAAGGTACAACAAATGCGTCAAGTACAGACAATAAAGGTAGTTTTATCCTTAAGGTTTCGAATGCCAATGCGCAGCTTGTATTTAGTTATCTTGGGTATAAACTTCAGGAAATTTCACTCAATGGGCAAAACACAGTCAGTGTGAGGCTGGAACCCGAAAGCAGAGGGTTAAATGAAGTTGTGGTAGTGGGTTACGGTACCCAAAAAAGAGGAGAGGTAACCAGCTCCATCGCCACAGTAAAATCTGAGGATTTTACAAAAGGGGCAGTAAGAGATGCTGCACAGCTGATTCAGGGTAAAGTTGCGGGGCTAAGAATCACAACTCCTTCTGGTGATCCCACGGCCAGCACACAAATCAACCTGAGGGGGTTGAACTCCATCAATGGATCTTCTGAACCTTTAGTCCTGGTGGATGGAATTCCGGGGAGTTTAAATACCGTTTCTCCCGAAGATATTGAATCCATAGATGTCTTAAAAGATGGTTCGGCTGCAGCGATATATGGAACACGTGCAACTGGGGGTGTAATCCTGATCACTACCCGGAAAAATCGTGGTAAATCCAAGTCAACAATTGAATATACGAATTATGTAAACGTTCAAAAGATTGCAAGAAGGCCTGAACTGATGACTGCCGATGATTACAGGCGATTAATTGCTGAGGGTAAGAATTATACAGATCTTGGAAGTAATACCGATTGGCTGGATGAGATTCTACAAAATCCGGTTAGTCAGAATCACAACCTAAGTTTTTTTGGTGGTACCGGAACTACAAATTTAACGGGGTCGGTAAACTATCGAAACTGGGAAGGCATATTTCTGCGTACCGGTCAGGAGCGACTTACCATTCGCGCCGATTTAAATCATGCGATGTTTGATGATAAGCTAAAAACCAATATTCAGGTAATTAACCGAACCACATCCTCTACTCAGGGGGGAGCCGATGGATATGCTTACAGACAGGCGATGATACGTAATCCTACGGACAGAATTTTAACTGAGGATGGAGAATGGCAGGAAAGAGCAGTTTATTTTTACGATAACCCTCTTTCCAGAATCAACGAGGCAACAAACGACAACACTTTTCGGGAGATGCGGGTTAGCGGAAGTCTAGACTATCGCCCCATAAAGGATCTGAGCCTAAAAATACTGGTTTCTAATGTGCAAAACAATAATCTGAATGGCAATAGTACTACTTTCGATCATGTAAATACCACCAAAAGTCAGTTGAATGGAACTGCATCCCGGTCTACTTATTCTAATAAAGAAAATCTGATTGAGTTAACTGCTAATTATACAAAGAGCATCAATAATCACAATTTTACATTGCTTGGTGGGTATAGCTGGCAAGATGCAACTTTTGAAAATTTCAGTGCTTATAATTTTGATTTTCCTACAGACGCATATACCTGGAATCAATTGGAAGCAGGTTCCGCATTAAAAAGAGGACTGGCGGAAATGACCAGTTTTAAAAGCAAATGGCAGCTTGCCGGTTTTTTCGGACGTCTTACCTATAACTGGGATGAAAAATATCTTTTTATGGCAAGTGTGAGAAGAGAGGGATCGTCAAAATTTGGCGTGAACAATCAATGGGGAACTTTCCCGGCTGCGTCTATTGGCTGGAGAATAAACAAGGAGAATTTCATGCATGATATTGCAGTGGTATCTGACTTGAAGTTAAGGGCAGGCTATGGTGTTACAGGAACAATTGCCAATGAACCCTATATGTCTCAGAGCAGTTACGATTTTACTTATAATGAAGGTGCATTTATTAATGGTAAATGGGTTCAGGGATTTGTTCCAACAAGAAACTTTAATCCGGACTTGCGATGGGAGAAAAAGAAAGAATATAATGTTGGCCTCGACTTTGGTTTATTCGAAAACAGGGTTACTGGGTCCCTTGACTACTATACACGGAATGTAGAAGACCTGCTTTATAATTTCCCGGTGCCTGTACCTCCATATTTAACTGGTAACATGTTTCTTAATGCGGGAACAATGAAAAATTCTGGATTTGAAGCACTTTTAAATATTAAAGCAGTAGACAGCAAATTGCTAAAATGGAACACTAACCTTACCTATTCGACTAATAAGAATAAGTTGGTCGACCTGTCTAATAAGCAGTTTGACGTAACCACTGAATTTTTTGATGCAGGGTACACTGGTGAGCCCATTCAGTCATCAACCCATCGTGTAAAAGTCGGTGGTCCCATCGGCCAGTTCTTTGTGCTTAAAAGTGTCGGTGTAGATGACAATGGGAAATGGTTGGTAGAGAACAAGGATGGACAGGTTATACCCATTGCAGAATCGACTGCTGAAGACCGTCAGTATTATGGGAACGGGATTCCTAAATACCTGATGGGCTGGAATAACTCTTTTCAGATCAAGAACTTTGATCTGCAGGTAAACATTAGGGGAGCCTTTGGTCATGATGTGCTGAATATGCAAAGAATGTATTATGAAAACCCCGTTAACAAGGCCTATAATGTCTTAAAAACCGCATATGATCCGGTATATGGTAAACAACTCAATACAGACCTGGTTTATGTTAGCCATTATATTGAAAAAGGCGATTACATTAAAATAGATAACATCACACTTGGCTATACCTTACCTAAAGATTTTATCAAAAAGATAAGTAACCTCAGGATCTATGTTTCCGGACTTAATCTATTTACCATTACAAAGTATAAAGGTCTTGATCCAGAAGGGGTAAGCTATTCAGGTGATTTCACCTTTGCACCTGGAATTGAACACCGGGATACTTATCCTACTACACGGACTTTTACTGCCGGACTTAATGTTTCATTTTAAGTTATAAATATCATGAAAAAGAAAATTTTCCAATATATAATAATCGCAACGCTTGTTTCTGGCGTTATCCTTTCCTGTACCAAATTGGATGAGGAAGTATATTCCGAAGTCCTTCCATCTAAGTTCAATCCCTCAGAGAAAGACCTCCCATCTATTCTGGCACCTACCTACGCTTCTTTAAGAACAGTTATGTGCGGATGGCAGGGATATTTTGATTTGCAGGAAGAAGCTGCCGACTGTATCATCACACCAGTTCGTCCTAATGGTTGGGACGATGCCGGAACATACCGCCGGATGCATCAGCATACCTGGACTACCCAGGAATACCAACCTTTCAATACCTGGCAAAATGCCTATTCGAGTATCACAAAATGCAACATGATACTCTCACAGATTGAAGAAGGTACCCTCAAGTTAGAAGCGATTAAAGAAAGCGCGGTTGCAGAGCTTAGGGCTGTACGGGCACTTGCTTATTATCTTTTAATGGACAACCATGGCAATGTTCCAATAGTTACAAGTTTTAAGGATGTTTCTTTGCCTAAACAAAATACAAGGGCCGAAGTGTATGCATTTGTGTTAAAAGAATTAAATGAAGTATTGCCTGTGCTTAGTGAAGATGCTGCCACTACTTATGGAAGAATGAATAAATGGGGTGCAAAGGCGCTTCTTGCTAAAATATACCTCAATTCGCAGATCTATGTGGGAACACCTGAATACGAAAAATGTATTAAGGAAGCCGATGATGTGATAAACAGCAATAAGTACCAGCTAGATAATAATTACAGCGATGTATTTACCTATACCAATCAGAACTCAAAAGAAATCATATTTGCCATTCCATATGATGAAATTTATGGAGTAGGAAACCAGATTCATTTAAAAACGCTTGATCCGCTAAGCCAGAGTGTATACCAGATGACCGCCCAGCCATGGGGTGGGAATTGTGCGGTGCCACAATTTATCGATACTTATGATGCTGATGACAGCCGTATGAAAGATTCCTGGATACAGGGGCCACAGATCAACCCTGCCTCTGGTCAGGTGATGATCAATTACGTGAAATTTGTTCCTGGTATGGGGGGAACTGACGGAATTGTTGCAGCCAGTAACCAGGGTTTTCGAATAGGTAAGTATGTAATTAAACCTAAAGCCACGGGAGCTATGGATAACGATTTTCCATTTTTAAGATATGGGGATGTTTTGATGATGAAGGCAGAAGCACTGCTAAGGACGGGCAAATCAAATGAGGCCGCTTTAATTGTAACTGAAATCAGGAAACGTGCTTTCAAAGATAATCCGGGAAAAGCAACTGTTACCGGCGCCGATCTTTTAAAAGGCAGTAACTATCAGTACGGATTACAGGCACCTGATGGAAAAGTATCTGTGGTAAACGGGGGTGCAGATATTGTCTATGGTCGATTTTTAGATGAACTTGGTTGGGAGTTTGCAGCAGAAGCTCATCGCAGGCAGGATCTGATCCGTTTCGGGGTATTCCAAACCAAGCGATGGTTCAACCATTCTCCGCACCCACAGGCACAAACACGTACATTATTTCCAATACCGCAAGACGAGCTGGCAAAAAATCCCAATTTGAAGCAGAATCCGGGTTATTAAGCCATGTTTATTGGGTGGATGGTAGAAAGATTTATGTTTTTTAATAAGCGTTACTTTGACGTATATTAGCAATGTGTCACCATATCTTAACCAATTTAATCTGCTTGTAGTCAGCTAGGTGGTAATATTTGTATATTAACACTCAACAACTAATCAACCAACTTAATCCACCAACTAAACAACCGACCATGAAAGTACTCCCGTTTACTTTACTTGTACCTAATGACAAGAGTGTGATATCTGAACAAATTGAATTACCTCATTTCTATCAATATCTTCACAGGCATGACGAGTGGCAGATAACCTGGGTAGAGCGTGGTGAAGGTACACTGATCGCAGGCAACAACATGCATGCGTTTCGTTCCGGAGATCTGTTTTTAATAGGAGCTAATCTTCCGCATTTATTCAAAAGCAACCCCGAATATTTTATGGGTGATGAAAGTAAAAGTATCAAGGCATGTTCTATTTATTTCAATCCTTCAGGAATATTAGCTGGTTTGTTTAATCTACCCGAGTTAAAAACAGCCAGTTCTTTTTTGAGGAATAATAAGCATGGTTTTAAAATTCCTGAAAAATACAAGAAACAGTTAGCATCAAAGATGCTTGAAGTTCATTTGGCGTCTGGAACCGATGTATTATTTAATTTTTTGAGCCTGTTTGAACTACTACTGAATATTGGGGAAAGTGCAGAGGAGCTTTGTTCGGACTTTTATTCTTCAAATCTGTCGGAACGTGAGGGGATGAGGTTGAGTAATATTATCAATTTTATTATGCGTAATTATAACAACCAGATTGATCTTGAAGATGTGGCAAATGCTGCTTATATGACCCCACAGGCATTTTGCAGGTACTTTAAAAAACATACTGGACATACTTTTATTTCTTTTTTAAACGAAGTGAGGATCAATGATGCATGTAAAAGCCTGGTATCAGGCGAAAAGCCGGATTGTATCTCAGGAGTCGCCTATAAGGCTGGTTTTAATAGCATTACCAACTTCAACCGTGTTTTCAAGAACATTATAGGACAGTCGCCACGGGCATACATAGATGCTTATAATAATGTAAGTAGAGTAGGTCTTATCGCAGTATAATAAGGCAAATATTACTATGCTTGTTATGAAAAAACAATTATACAGACTCTTAATCATGTGTTTATTGCCATCACCCATTTTTGCGCAGGAAAAAATGGCCTCTGCTCTATACGAGCAAACCAGCGAGATGGGAACCACAATCATTACTTACCAAAGGGACCTAAAAGCGATTCAGGATTTCTATTCACCATATATTATAGAAGGTACTTACCCCCAGGTAGAGCGTGTTTATTATTCACCTGAGCAGCGGGAGCGATTGCTTGCCGTCCATAAAGAATACCTGAAAGGGCTGGAACATCTGAATTTTGATTCTTTTAGTATTTATGGTAAGGTTGATTATCTGTTGCTAAAAAAGGAGATCGGCAAAGAAATTGGCCAATTGGAGAATGCGGAAATTAGCGATCAGGCTATCCTTAAATATATTCCTTTTGCCCCGGATACCTATGCATTAGAAAAGGAAAGACGAAGGGGGAAAGCGATGGATTGGCAGGCAGTGGCTGCAAAGCTAAAGGCAATACTGAAAGTAGTGGAGGCCTCAAATGCATCCTTAGTAAAAGAGATGACATTGGATAAGAAATTATCAGGAACTGCAAATGAGGCAATTTCTGGTTTGAAAATGAGACTAAGAGGCTTTTACGAATTTTATAAAGGATATGATCCGCTATTCGATTGGTGGGTGCCAAAGCCTTATGATGCTTTAACCGTGGCTTTAACTAATTACGCATCATTATTTTCTGGGAAAACCATTAAAGAACCCATTCAAAAGGATAGTGATTACGGAATAAAAGGAACCCCAATTGGACAAACGGAACTTATCAGGCAATTAAGCGCGGAAATGATCCCCTATACGCCAGAAGAACTCGTTAAAATTGCAGAAAAAGAGTTTGCATTTTGTGATCAGGAGTTATTAAAAGCCTCGGCAGATATGGGTTTTGGGAAAGATTGGAAAAAAGCCCAGGAGAAAGTCAAAGAAAGCTTTGTTGCTCCCGGTAAACAGCCTGAACTAATTGTGCAGTTGCAGAAAGAGGCGCTTGATTTCATAAGAGAACATAATTTAATTAAAATTCCTGCTCTTGCAGAAGAAACCTGGGGGATGGTCATGATGTCGGCTGAAAGACAACTGGTCAATCCGTTTTTTACCGGAGGGAGAGAAATTAGTGTATCGTATCCAACAAACACAATGAATGAAGGCGATAAGCTGATGAGCATGCGTGGCAACAATCCATATTTTTCAAGAGGTACCGTACAGCATGAATTACTCCCCGGCCATCATCTGCAGTATTATATGAATAGCCGCTACAAGAACTACAGGGAGCTTTTTACTACGCCCTTCGGAATTGAGGGATGGACCCTGTATTGGGAGCTTCTTTTGTATGATAAAGGTTTTGCTAAAAGCCCCGAAGAGCGTATCGGTATGCTGTTCTGGCGGATGCATCGCTGTGCAAGGATTATTTTTTCGCTAAATTATCATTTAGGGAAATGGACCCCGGGACAGTGTGTCGACTTTCTTGTAAATCGAGTGGGCCATGAGCCTGCCAATGCAGAGGGAGAAGTCAGAAGATCATTTGAAGGTGGCTATAGTCCCTTATATCAGGTTGCCTATATGATTGGTGGGCTACAATTGATGGCTTTGAAACACGAACTCGTAGATAGTGGGAAAATGAGCTACAATGAATTTCATGAACGGGTGATGAAAGAGAACCTGATTCCGATGGAAATGGTGAGGGCAACATTAATTGGTCAGTCATTGAAAAGGGATTTTACAACCCAATGGAAATTCTACAATTTCAATAAGTAATCTATAGCCTTAAACCACCAAACAAATTATGAAACAGGAACCCTCAGGATTTAAGTCTTCACTCAGGTTAATTGATGCAACAATGCTTGTTGCCGGCAGTATGATCGGATCAGGAATATTTATTGTAAGTGCGGATATTACCAGGAATGTAGGGAGCTCAGGCTGGTTAATGGTGGTCTGGTTGATAACGGGGTTTATGACACTAACTGCAGCTTTAAGCTATGGCGAATTAAGTTCCATGTATCCCAAAGCAGGTGGACAATACGTGTATTTAAAAGAAGCATATAATCCATTAATAAGTTTCTTATATGGCTGGAGTTTTTTTACGGTTATTCAGACAGCAACTATTGCTGCTGTTGGTGTAGCTTTTGCAAAGTTCACCGCTTATTTATTGCCTCAGCTTAGTGAAGATCATATAGCTATTGATCTTGGTTTTTTACATGTTTCACCCGCACAGCTGCTCGCAATAGTTGTCATCATTATTTTAACTTACGTAAACAGCCGGGGTGTTAATGCAGGCAAGTCAATACAAACAGTTTTTACGATGGCCAAACTATTGAGCCTTTTTGGTTTGATTGTATTCGGTTTGTTTTTTTTACAAAAAGATATCTGGCAAAGTAACTGGAAAGATGCCTGGGATTTGAAACCACTGGCCGGATCCTCAGCTGTAAGCTCTTATACTACAATGGCTGCTTTTGGTGCGATTGCCGCTGCTATGGTAGGCTCTATTTTTAGTAGCGACTCCTGGCATAATGTCACATTTGTTGCCGGTGAGATCAGGAATCCAAAAAGAAATGTTGGGCTGAGCCTTGCACTCGGTACGGTCATGGTCACCATATTATATATTTTAACCAATATCATGTATACCGGTGTACTTTCGCTCAACGACATGGCCCATGCAGATAAAGACAGGGTTGCTGTCTCCGCCTCGCAGGTAATATTCGGATCATCCGGCACTGTTATTATTGCGTTAATGATCATGGTGTCTACCTTTGGATGTAATAATGGGCTGATCATGGCGGGCGCCAGGGTTTACTATTCTATGGCTAAAGACGGCCTTTTTTTTAAGAAAGTGGCTACCTTAAACAGAAATGCTGTACCTGCCTTTGGCCTTTGGATCCAGTGTTTGGTTGCTTCATTGTGGTGCCTTAGCGGCAGGTATGGTGATCTGCTTGATATGATTTCCTTTGTTGTGGTGATGTTTTATATGCTTACAATTGGTGGTATTTTTATTCTCCGAAAAAAGCGCCCTGATATTGAACGTCCATATAAGGCTTTTGGGTATCCGATTTTGCCACTTATTTATATCATTATGGGGTTAGCATTTTGTGTTCTGCTGATCCTATATAAACCCCGTTTCACCTGGCCAGGCTTGATCATCACCTTGATGGGTATCCCGGTTTACTTTGTGATTGGAAAATTTAAAAATAATAAACATGAAAATTAGTAGTATCTATCTCTTTTTAATAGTTATTGCCTTCAGTTCCAAAGCTCAACAAAATCAATTACTACCCTTTAGCCCATCAGGTGCAGATATGGAACGAGCCTATTCTCAGGCAGGACAGCTGGACAGTACGGTGAGAAAGGTGGCCGTAAATAATGAAATAATTCCATTTTGGAACCAAGACGGACATTCGTTTTGGTACAAAAGAAACTTAGCCGATCGTAACTGGGAGTTTATTTATGCAGATATAGCAGGCGGTGTACATAAACCGGCTTTTGATCATGCCAGAGTTGCCATGATATCAAACAAGTTCTTTGGTAAAGTGCAGGAAGCTACAAGGCTAAAATTTGATAGGCTATTTTTTGGCAATTCGGGAACCCTATTGACACTCAAGTTAAATGGGAAATGGCTTGATATTAATTTGGACGATTACAGTTTTAAGCAGGCTAAAGATACCGGCTTTGTTAATTATGATCCAAGGAAGCCACTGCAAAGAAAAAGGTCGAGATGGGAGGGAACCCCTTCGCGCTTCTTATCCCCGGATGGGAAAAAAGCACTTAGTTTAAAGGCTGGGAATCTTTTTATAACAGATACCGGAAGTAAAGCAGAAGTTCAGTTAACAACCGACGGGACAGAAAAAAGACCTTATGCTGAATTCAGTTGGTCGCCGGATAGCAAAAATGTGATAGGGTACCTGGTGAATCCTAAGCGGATAGATAGTGTTTATTATGTGTTGAGCGCAGTAGCAGGAACAACCAGAGGAAAGTTGAAATCACATGAGTATGCGCAACCGGGGGATGCCTTCACCAGTTATGAGCCTTTTATTTTCAATATTGCCACAAACAAGAGAATGAAGGTAGATACAGAGCAAATCGATTTTTTTGGGCCACAGCCTTTGCATTGGCGGGATAATAACAACAGGTATTATCTCTATGAGAAAGTAGATCGCGGCCACCAGCGTTTTAGAGTGATTGAAGTAGACATACAAACGGGGAAAACCAGGAATATCATAGATGAGAAAGCAAAAACGTTTATTTATGAAGATCGTATTTACACGCACTATTTGCCCAAAACCAATGAAGTAATTTGGACAAGCGAGCAAGACGGTTACCGCCATATTTATTTGGTAAATACGCTAACAGGTAAACAATTTCAGGTCACAAAGGGGGATTTTGTAGTGCGTGCTATTGATAGTGTTGACCTGGAGAAAAGGGAGATATGGTTTAGTGCCAGTGGCGTGAATACAAAAGAAGATCCTTATTTTGTACATCAGTATAGGGTTAATTTTAATGGCAAAAATACAATAGCGCTCAATCTAGAGCAGGGCAATCACCGGGTAGTATTTTCTCCCGACAGACGCTACTATGTGGATACCTATTCACAGATCAATGTAGCGCCTGTAACCGTTGTTAAAGCAACTGCTGATGCCAAAAATATCATGGAATTAGAGCGAGGTACTACCACTGGTTTTACTCAAGCAGGGCTTAAATTACCAGAGGTATTTGTTGCTAAAGCAAGAGATGCCAAAACAGATATTTGGGGAGTAGTATGGCAGCCCTCTAAAATGAATAACAATAAGACCTACCCGGTTATTGAATATATTTATGCCGGCCCTCAGGATAGCTTTGTACCAAAGAATTTTACGCCTTACAGCGAAATGCAGAGTCTTGCTGAACTGGGTTTTATTGTTGTGCAGATGGATGGGATGGGCACTGCGAACCGCTCAAAAGCTTTTCATGACGTATGCTGGAAAAATCTGGCTGATGCGGGATTTCCGGATCGTATATTATGGATAAAGGCAATGGCAGAAAAATATCCTAACGCAGATATCAGCAGAGTGGGTATTTATGGCACTTCAGCTGGCGGGCAAAATTCAACGGGTGCTTTGCTGTTCCATCCTGAATTTTATAAAGCTGCGGTCTCGGCTTGTGGCTGTCACGATAACAGGATAGATAAGCAATGGTGGAATGAGCAGTGGATGGGTTATCCGGTTGGACCTCATTATGATGCGCAGTCCAATATCACCAATGCAGTGAAATTACAAGGTGACTTGTTTCTGATTGTTGGCGAGGCAGACGAAAATGTGCCACCGGAATCTACTTACCGCCTGGCAGATGCCTTGATCAAAGCAAACAAAGATTTTGAATTCCTATCTATACCTGGAATGGGGCACGGTGATGGTGGCGCATACGGAAGACGAAGAAAAAGAGATTTTTTTGTGAAGCATTTATTGCATGCAGAACCACCCAAACGCAATGTTGTGATTAATTAATTGCAGACATTTCAATAACTTCTATCATCTTTTCACATTAGTGCGTTGACAGGGTATTGACAGGGCCTAGAAAGGCCTTGCAGAGACCCTCAGCCTATCTAATAGTTAACCCGCTTAAACCATTCTAGATTTATTGATATAAAGAACGTTATCTAATATTTTGTAATTTGGGCAGGGGAATGTATAAGCATGCATATCCATCCCAATTTAAAATAATAAAAATGAAAAAAATATTAGTTATTCTATTGTCCCTCCTGGCTAATTTAAGTTTTGCCCAAAAAGGAGAGAAGCCAAATGTTATTTATATATACGCTGATGATCTTGGCTATGGCGATTTGAGCTGTTACGGTGCTACCCGAATAAAGACACCAAATTTAGATAAGCTGGCTGCATCTGGTATCCGTTTTACCGATGGACATTGTACTTCGGCAACCTGCACACCTTCACGTTATGCCTTAATGACCGGTGAATATCCATGGCGTAAAAAAGGAACAGGCATTTTGCCGGGAGATGCTGCATTAATTATACCTACTGATAGAACAACCTTGCCTAATCTCTTTAAAAAAGCAGGCTACCAAACGGGTATTGTAGGTAAATGGCATCTGGGACTTGGTGAGGCCGTGGCAAAAGATTGGAATAATGAAATTAAGCCCGGACCAAATGAGGTCGGTTTTGGTTATTCCTTCATCTTTCCGGCTACAGCCGATCGTGTTCCTACTGTCTTCCTGGAAAATCATAATGTGGTTGCATTGGATACTAAAGATCCGATAAGCGTGAATTATGTAGAGAAAGTGGGGGATGAGCCAACGGGGAAAGAACATCCGGAGTTGTTAAAATTGCAATCTTCCTCAGGGCATGGCCATAACAATACGATTGTGAACGGGATTGGCCGTATTGGTTACATGAGCGGAGGAAAACTCGCACGATGGGTAGATGAGGAAGTTTCGTCAACCTTTTTAATCAAGGCCAAGGATTTTATACAAAAAAATCAAAAAGAACCCTTCTTTTTATATTTTGCATTAACCGAGCCTCATGTACCACGGATGCCTGCAACAATGTTTCGCGGTAAAAGTGGTTTAGGTTTGCGTGGAGATGCTATCTTACAGCTGGACTGGACTGTGGGAGAGATTATTAAACAGTTAAAGGAATCCGGACTGGACAAAAATACCATGATCATTTTTTCAAGTGACAATGGTCCTGTACTGGATGATGGTTATCAGGACCAGGCAGTGACCAAATTAAATGGCCATACACCTACAGGTGCGTTCAGGGGTGGGAAATACAGCATATTGGAAGCTGGAACCAGAGTGCCGTTTATTGTGAGCTGGCCAGGAAAAATAAAGCCACAACAGGTTTCTGCGGCCACGGTAAGTCAGATTGATTTATTAGCCTCATTCTCAGCCCTGCTCGGCCAGCCGATACCCGCAGGAGATGCACCCGATAGCGAAAATACCATTGATGTATTTCTCGGTCAGTCGAAAAAGGGGAGGTCTGTCTTGATAGAACATGCAAATACACTTTCGATCGTAAAAGATGGCTGGAAGTATATTGAGCCTAGTGATGGACCCGCCTATAACAAGTTGGTAGGCATAGAAATGGGTAATTTAAAAGAGGCGCAGTTATATAACCTGAAAACAGATGAGGCTGAGAAAAATAACCTTGCTGCCCAATATCCTGATAAAGTAAAGATACTTAAGGATTTATTGACGACCATAAAAGATAAACGCTGAGAAAGTATATTAAGCTATTGCTTTCACAATTGTTTAACAATGGCTCAAACTCTCTTCAGGGTTGGTTTGATTGGATTCGAACCAACCCTGAAGTTGATACGGCGTAACTATCAGTCAGTTATGAAAGCATATGCTCAGCATATTTTCTACACAGTTTACAGTGATTGATTTGAAAGCTAAAAAAGAGAGAGTACAAACACGCAAAAAATGATAATTCTTTCTGTATGACCAAAGAAATAATTTCGAAGAAGTCTCAGTGCCTTCCGCATATGCTGTTCAACGGTGTTTTCGGAAATATGCAACTCTGAAGCGATTTCTTTATTGGAGAGGTGATGGTTGCGGCTGAGGTTAAAAACACTTCTGCATTTTAAAGGAAGTTTTTCTATCTGAAACGCCAGTTGTTGTTCCAGTTCTCTGGATTCAATTGAATGTAAAGTGGAGTTGTCTGTTTCTTTAAAAATATAAGAGCTGTAATCCTCATATCTTTTTAACAGTTTTTCTCTTCGGTAATGATCTATGATCTTATGTTTAACAGTGGTATTCAGAAATGCAGAAAGATTGATAATTTGATTGGCCGTTTTTTTTCTGGTAAATAATGCCAAAAAAGTTTCCTGAATAATTTCCTCGGATAATTCCCTGCTCCGGGTTTTGCTCAATGCGGCCGACAACAAACGCACAGCATACCTTTTGTATAGCACTTCAAAAGCATTATCCGCTCCATTCTGCCATAGCAATATCAATTCTGCATCACTAAGCTCCACAGGCATAACTCTATATTTGGTCAACGAAAATCCTCAAAAATTAATTATCAGTGCAGACGAAAGGTGCCTGTATCCATTAATACGAAAATAAGCAACATAATTATCATAACTGTCCTTTACTATCCTGCTCTGTCATTGGATAAATCAGCGAAGTGATACATGAATCTGAAAAAAAATATAGGGGGGATAACGGTTGGACAATTTTCATGCGTCTTACCCTTATAAGCAAACTCCGATAGATCATTTATGAATAGCGAAAGGTTACAATATTTGTTTAAACGGTATCAGGCTTCCAGCTGCACTGAGGAGGAGCTGGAGGAACTTAATGACTGGTACGAAAAACTAGGTACTGGCAATGAGCAGATCGAGCATTGGATTAACCAGGCAGGAGGCGAGGAGCAGTTGTCGGAAGAGTTGTATCGTAATTTTAACAAAAGGAAAAATATACAAAAGAGACATCAGCTGTTTAGCTGGTCGTGGAAAGCATCCGCAGCCGCGATTTTGATTTTGCTCGGTACAGGATTTTTGCTTTACAAGTTTTTCCCGGACCGTTCAGAGGCTCCTGCCGAACTAGTGCAGGTTCCGATACTGCCAGGAAAGAATAAAGCAGTGTTAACACTTGCTGATGGAACAAAAATTATTCTTGATGACAGTAATAATGGAGAGATTTCCCGCAAGAATGGTGTTTTGATTACTAAAACGGATAGTGGAAGTTTGGTCTATCGTAGTGAAAAAAATCCGGTAGTTACATCAGATAAAATGGCCTATCATACATTGTATGTACCAAGGGGAGGGCAGTATAAGGTAAAGCTGCCTGATGGAACTAATGTTTGGATGAATTCTGAATCTACACTTTATTTTCCGATCACTTCTAATGGGAAGGATCGTCAGGTACATTTGACCGGAGAGGCTTATTTTGAAGTAGCCCATAATAAGCGGCAGCCTTTTAAGGTACAAACCGGAGATCAGTTGGTAAGTGTATTGGGGACTCATTTTAACGTAAAAGGATACCCAGAGGATGCTGACATTGCCACCACCCTATTGCAGGGCAGTGTTCGTATTAGTAAGCTGTCCACCGGTCAAGCCAAAATGCTGCTACCTGGTCAGCAATCGAAACTTAGAGAAAGTGGAAAAGATATCGATATCGCTTATGTTAAAACAGATCAGGCAATTGCCTGGAAAAAAGGTTATTTTCTGTTTGATAACCAGGATATTAAAAGTGTAATGAAGACGATAAGCAGATGGTATAATGTGGATGTTACCTATAGCAATAATCTAGGGAATGACCGGTTTGGAGGTACTTTCTCCAGAAATGCAAATCTGTCAGAACTCCTGGCAAACCTCCAGGAACTTGGAGGTGTCCGTTTTCAGGTTACCAACCGAAATATCATTGTTAGTAACAGCCAATAAATTTTATATAATTAAAGCTAAAGAAAGGAGTAAGATGTGTAATTACTAACGTAAAAATTAAGACACCAAAAACCAAGGACGTTTGAGCCGCCCTTGGCATGCCAGAGTGAACTGGAGTGGAGGTCTGATCAAACTAAACGAATAATTTAAAAAACCAACCGACCAAATGTATAAAAAAAATACTGAAATAGTTTTCAGGAGGGATTCCTGTATGCTTCGACTAATATCCCTAAAGATGAGACTAACCTATATGCTATTGTTTTTTACTGTTTTTCAGCTCCGAGCCGAAAGCTTTGCGCAGAAAATAAGTATATCTGTTCAGAACGCACAGATAACGGATGTCATCTCTGAGCTTAAGAAGCAGACGGATTTTGATTTCCTTTACAACAATGCCACGCTAAAAAATGCAAAGCCGGTTACTCTGGATATTAAAAATCTTGATCTGAAAAAGGTTCTGGACCTTTGTTTTGAAAAACAACCTTTTGACTATAAGATCCGAAATAAAACGGTACTGATTACCGCTAAAAGACGCTGGGATGACACGCTCTGGCCATCTGTTGAAAAATGGCAGGTGCTTAAGGGAGTTGTCAGGGACTCTGCCACAAATGAAACGCTGATAGGGGTGTCGGTCATGGTTGAAGGAACCAAGACCGGCGCGGTAACTGATAAGGATGGTAATTTTACCATTAGCCATCCCGAGCCGAATTTCGTTCTGGTACTTTCCTATCTGGGGTACCGAACCGAACGAGTATCCATTAGCGGCCAACAATCTATCGAGATTAAAATGAGCAAGATGAACACCAGCCTGAATGAGGTGGTGGTTGTTGGTTATGGTACACGGGTTAAAGGTGCCATCACAGGTGCCATTTCAACGGTCAAGTCTGATGTATTTGAGAATCGCCCGCTTAATAATAGCCTGGATGCATTGCAGGGTACGGTACCCGGATTGACCATTACCAAGGGTAGCGGACAACCTGGAAATCAAAATTACGGCATTAAAATCCGCGGTTATTCCACTGTACATGACAGCCAACCCCTGACGCTTATTGACGGCATCCCCGGTGATATTGATAACATCAATCCAAATGATATTGCTGAAATCTCTGTATTAAAAGATGCTTCTGCGGCCATTTACGGCGCGCGCGCGGCAGACGGAGTGATCATTGTGACCACTAAAAAGGGAAAAAGCGGAAAGCCGGAAATTACCTATAGTGGTACAGTCGGTCTGAAAACGCCAACTTACCTTAGGAAGATTCAGAACACGTTGGAATATGCTGAATTTATGGATGAGGGACTTCGAAATGCGGGTATCAATGGATTTCCTCAGGAAGTGTTTGATAAGATCAGGGCTAATGCAGCGCCTGACCTTGATGGAGGCTGGAATTATGGAATTACCAGTTATCCTGGCTTTTACGGTTACACGGATTGGAATAAAGAGATTTATAAAAACTCTACCCAGCAGTTGCACAACCTTTCCATATCTGGTGGCGGAGAAAACAATAATTATCTGGTATCCATGGGCTATAATAGGGATGAGGGATCACTCCGGTTCGGAGAAAACAACTCCGACAGGTATAACCTTCGCCTCAACTATGATTTTCGGCTCACCCCCAAGTTCAACTTTGAGACAAGAACCAGTTTTGAGAGTAAGTCTACCATAACACCAACTATGCTTGGAAATGCGCTGACCAATGTTACCAGACAGTTTCCTTACCAACCGGTGTACAATCCGAATGGGCAGTTCTATGGTTATCAGGGCTATGAAAATCCCGCGCAGTCTCTGCAAGAAGCCGGTAGCCAGCGGGGAAGTTCTTCTAGATTTGCCACAAATTTTAAGGCAGACTACACCATTCTGGAGGGGCTTAAATTAACCGGGCAGGCCGCTATCAGATTGGATTACCTTAATGACAACGGTGCCAGTCGAACCTTTACACGTTATAATTATGTGGGTGAGGTTCAGGATATTAGAAATACGCCTAATTCCGCGTCTTACCTTAATCTGAAAACATTAAACCAACTGTATCAGGTATACCTGGACTATAATAAACAACTGGGTACTGATCATAGAATAAACTTTACCGGAGGTGGATCGATTGAAAAAACTAAAATCGAAGGCCAGACAACCTATGGTTATAATTTTATCGGCAATGACATCTTTACCTTAAACCTTGCTGACAGAACGAAAGCTGCTTATGCGAATTTTACGGGTAGACTAAGTAATCAGGCATTGGGATCCTATTTTGGTAGGTTCAGCTATTCCTTTAGGGAGAAACTGGTTTTAGACCTTACCGCACGTGCTGACGGTAGTTCCAAATTCTCACCAGATAAACGCTGGAGCGCGGTATTTCCATCAGCGGCACTGGCCTACAATTTATCTGAAGAAAGTTTTGTCAAGTCCCTCAATACTTTTGATCTGTTAAAGCTTAGAGCATCTTGGGGTAAGATGGGTAACCAGGAAATTGGGGAGCTGGGACTGTATGATTACATACCTTTAATTTCTATAATCTCAGATGATGCGAATAATGCTATACCATACCCAATTGGCAGTCCGAATGCAGGTTTAATAGGCGTCAATGCGAATCCAGCATCTGTTGACAGAACCTGGGAAACGATCGAAAACAAAAATATCGGAATGGATATAGCATTGCTTGGTTCCAGACTTAATTTTTCTTTTGATTATTATAATAAAACCAATAATGATATGTTGGTTGACATCGCTGTACCTGCAACCTATGGTGGTAAGGCACCTTCTTCCAACCAGGGAAAGCTGGTTACCAAAGGATTTGAAACTGCAGTGACCTGGAAAGACAAGGTAGGTGATTTTCGCTACAGCGTATCGCTACAGCTTAGTGACAGCAAAAACAAACTGGTGGACCTGAAAAATCTGGACAATTACCAGGAGGGCCTTAACAAGTTCAGGCAAGGTTATGGCATCTACTCTTATTTCGGTTATGTTTACGAGGGCATCATCCAGAATCAGGAACAGCTTGATAACTATAAGAAACTTACCGGTGTTCCTGCCCGAGTTGCCATTGGTGATGTGATGTACCGTGATGTTGACGGAGATGGAAAGCTGACAGCTTTTGGCGATAAATCAAAGGGATTGAATGGTGATATGGTTTATCTCGGTAATCTGATTCCCAGGTATACCTTTTCTTCTAACATTAGTGTAGGATTTAAACAATTGGACCTTCAGGTATTTTTACAGGGGGTAGGGAAAAGAGATGTAAGGTATGAGGGTAACATTGCTACCCCAAATACATTTTACTGGCCTTCGCTTTCTTATTACAATGGAAAAACCTGGACGCCAGAGAGAACCGATGCCAAATTTCCGCGGTATCTTCCTGGTGGTGTAGGTTATGACGATATCAGAAGTTATGATTATCGCGCCTCATCACTCACGATGCAGAATGTAGCCTATTTAAGGTTTAAGGTGATCACCCTGGGGTATAACCTGCCGGCCAGTGTTGCCAACAGTTTAAAGATGAAAACTGCCAGGATATTCTTCAGCGGCCAGGATCTTTTTACCATTTCCAAAGGAACATTTGGTGGGAACTTTGATCCGGAGGATGGCTTCAGAAATGAGGGCACTTATCCTTTCAATAAAGTGTATTCGCTGGGTCTTACTGTTAAATTTTAAACGCAAGCTTTATGAAACTTAAATATATTAATCATAGGAAATTATTAATTGCGGGCGTATTTATCCTTGCCGCGCTTTTAAACGGATGCAAAAAAGACCTTAACCTGGTTTCGGAGGACAGTATCACTGATGCTACATTCTGGAAAACAGGCGCAGATTTTAAACTGGCCGCAAATAATCTGTATAAGGGACTTGACCGTTTTGGCTTTGAGGATACTGAATCAGATATTGCATTTAATTTTCCAAATTCGGTAAGTAACGGAAACCTGCAGCCTGCCGAGTCAGTGGGACTCTGGACCGACAGCTATGGCTATATCCGGTCATCGAACAACATCATTGAAAAAGGATCGGGCAGTACCGATGCAGAAATAAAAAGATATGTGGCAGAAGCCAAATTCTTCAGGGCATGGTACTACTGGAAGCTACTGAGGCTATATGGTGGAGTGCCATTAATTACAAAAGTCTTGGCAACTGATGATCCGGCTTTATTTACGCCCAGATCAAGCAGAACGGAAACTGTTGATTTCATTCTTAAAGATTTGCAGGAAGCCAAAGCAGACCTGCCTTTGCAATCAACACTCGCTTCTGTAGATGTTGGTAGGATTACCCAAGGTGCAACGCTTGCTTTAGCTGCACGTGTGGCACTATTTGAGGGAACATGGGGGAAATCCAGGGCTGATGGCAATGCCACAAAGTATATTGATGCTGCCATTGCTGCTTCAAGGGAAGTCATTAACAGTGGTACATATGGTTTGTACACAGGCAAGGGAGCGCAAAGCTATCGTTACTTATTTTTGGAAGATGGAGACGACTCCAGGGAATCGATTTTGGATAGGAGGTATGCCCGAAATATCCTGGGCCAGGACATTCCTTATCAATATGATGGGAACGGTTATAACCCGACCAGAAAGATGGTAGACCTTTATTTAGATAAAAATGGATTGCCGATCACAGCTCCCGGAACAGTATTCAAAGGTTACGGGACTTTTGTTTCTGAATTTCAGGACAGGGATCCCAGGATGACCATGACGATGATCATTCCGGGAACGTTAACCAACCGGGTTTTCTTTCCGGTAACTAAGATTGCCAACTGGCCTGATAAGCCGCAACGTAATTTCAATACAGGATATATACTCTATAAATATATGTCGGAAGACCCAGTGGCCAATAATTCCGGACAAAATGGAGATGCCAGTATATTTGACTTTGATCGCCACCTTATCCGCTACGCAGAAGTGTTGCTTATTTATGCGGAAGCAGTTTTTGAAAAAGCAGGAGCAATAAGCGACGGTGATCTTGATCTTTCGATTAATAAGCTCAGAGATCGTGCGGGTATGCCGCATTTGACCAACACTTTTGTGGCTGCCAATAACCTTAATATGAGGAATGAGATCAGGAGGGAAAGAACTGTTGAACTCACTTTGGAAGGATTCAGGTACGATGACTTGCGCAGATGGAAAACTGCTGAAACTGAATTACCTCAAGATGTTAAAGGAATTAAAATTACTGGTTCTGAGTGGGCTGGGAAAACACCATATAGCGACCCGAGCTACCTGAGTAAGGTAGATGCAAATGGTTTTCTGGTTGCTGAAAAAAGCCGAAAGTTCGATCCAAATAAGGATTACCTTCAGCCGCTTCCGACTAAAGAGGTTGCCTTTTATCAGGCTAATGGTCACAATTTAGAACAAAACCCTGGCTGGTAGGACGATTTTACGCTCGAGCCGGCCGACTGTTGTCGGCTGGCTTTTTATACGATAATGGTTAAATGAATAAAAAAATAAATAATATGTTCAAAAAAGTAAGTTTATTAAACTTCCTGGTTATCTGCCTGATGTCTTTGGCATTTGGACAACAAGTAAAGAAAACAGCTTCTGGAGGGCTTATGGGCCATCGATTTTTAACCTTTAATACTATAATAAGGGTAAACCAGATTGAAGTGTCACGGGACCGGAGTGTTGGAGAGGATGAGCGGGCTTTACATACCCCTGAAAAAGTTGTTGCTTTCAGAAAAGCCGTGGAAGAGGGTTTTCCTGGAGCCAAGATGACCTGGGCATTTAGCTGGCTGGCGCTGAATGACAGCACAGAGAATTATAAAGAAATCCGGAAACTTGTGGTTGGCTATCACCATAAATATGGTGACGAGGTGACGTTTATCCCCGGAGCTTATTTTGCAAATGCCTATAATACTACTGAGCAAGTAAATAAAGACCTGCACGATGGACTTGCACTTGTAAGTCGGATGGTAGGCAACAGCTATCGCCCGCTTAGTATAGTGGCGGGTTTCCTTTCTGCAAAAAACCAACAATACCTGGCTGAAAAAGAAAATATACATGTTTGCCAGGGGAACATCTGGAGCCAGTTTGCGATTGATAACCAGGATGGCGATGGTTCTGTTTGTTATCCCTTTTACCCTTCAAAAGAGCATTTTTGCAAACCTGCACAAGGTAAAAGCGATTTTATTGACGTTGTTAACCTGGACGGGTGGACTGTGGATTTTTTAGCAGCCAGACGACAAGGTTTTGCAGAAGGTTTTAACAGCCGTATGGGAGTTGGGCCTATAGAAACATTAGGTAAGCACGGAAACGAGATCGGCCTGAAAGAAATGCTTCATGCTACTGCTATCCATTTTGATAAGGGCTTTGAATTGAATGGATTTGGCTGGGTTACTAATTGCTGGGAATTATCCCTTCCTTATGATGCTGCCCGGTTGAAGGATTGGCTAAGCAGTATAAAAAAACGCTGGCCGGATACAAAAGTGATTACCCAGGGAGAGTTCGGTTTACTTTGGAGATCCCATTACAAAAGCAACGATTTCAACTATCGCTTTGTGGAAAGAGGTTCAGGAATTGGCGGTTCGGATGCCAATCTTGAGATTAGTTGGTTTATGAACAAGGATTTCAGGCTGGCATTGCTCAGAGACTGGCAGCTTAATAGCCCGAAGCTGGTAATTGACTTTACGCGTTACGATTTGAATGCAAGGGAACCTATTGGAATGACAAGAAAGTGGAGCTTAATGGGTGATATCAATCAAAAACAAACCCGTCCGCAGGATAAACCCGTTCCGTTGATTAAGCTGCCGGAAAAATCAAATTTGATTATAAAAAAACGATACCCCAATTTATTTAGCAAGTTATAACCTAAACATAAAGGGTGCTAGGCAGAAAGCTAAATTTTCAGAAGTGTTGATGTGTAAACACTTCTGAAAAGAAGCCTACCGATCTAACCATTTTTTGAATTCTGCAACCTTGTTCTTGCTAATGATGACCGCTTCGCCGGTCTTAGGATCGGTAACAATTCGCAATTGATTTTTACCGTATATGAAAATAGTTTTGATTGACCTCATGTTGATGATGAACTGTCTGTTTGCTCGGTAGAAGATATCGTTGTCCAACTGCTTCATGAGTTCATCCAGACTATTATTGGTCGAGAACTGCTTGTTGTCGAAGGTAAATATAAGAACAGTGCTCCCGTCTAAAAAGAAATAGGCGATCTCGGAAACATCCAGATGTATAAGTTCATCTTTATGGTAGGTGATGATCCTTTTCCGGCCGTTTTCCTTTTCCCGTTCAGGTTGCTGAACCAGTATCTGATCCTGCAGTTTTTCCTGTAAGGCATTGAGCTGCAGGTTGAGCGTGCTTAGGCTGTTGATCTTTTCATTGAGGCCTGCAATCTCGTCTTCCAAAGCCTGTTCATGCCTGCTGTATATCCTTCTGATCAGCAACAGGCAACACGTAATAATGATCAGGGTACTCAGCAGAAAGCCAATGCTAAACTGCTTGTATAGAACGGAAAGTTCCTGGTGCATTACGTCGATATTTGCATGGGAAGCCACAATCCAGTCGCTGCCTTTTACTGGATACACATTTACGATTTCCGAGCTTCTGTGCTGGTCTTCGGGAAAGTTTCTGACACCTCCGAGCTTTTTCTGAGAACTGATGACCTCGCTAAAGGAAATAGAATTCTTTCCTTCGCCCAGATCAAGTAGGGAATTGTTTTGTTCTATTTTTTGCCCTATAAGCGCCGGATTTGGATGGCAAAGTTCGATGCCATTCTTATCATACATACAGATGAATTCGCTCTGTACGTCGGTATTTTCGATACTCTGCTGCAGGCTCCGGATCACTTGTGGTTTCTCAATTCCAGTGAGCAGCTGTTGTTCCAGTAATCTGCCAATCTCCCTGCTTTCACGTTTCCCGGATTCCATTTTGCTGGTCCAAAGTTTGTCACTGGCGACTTGGTAAAGATAACGGAAAGAGAAAAAACTGATCAGCAATACAGTGGCAGTAACGGTTATGAAAACGTAGATATGCAGTCGGGTTTTATTCATTTGGAATGCTTGATTAAAGTTCAGGTGCAAGAGAAGCCGGTAGAAACTATAAATTTGTGTAAGCCGAATGTCCTAAAAATATGGACTTATTCAAAGAGAAAAAATCGGCTTCACCGGCTAATAGTTCCCTTTAACAGGAAAACAGTGGTTCAGTCAGCTCGTGGAGAGTAGTTTTGTTTCATCATTATCTAATATAAATAGTATATGAAACGTAAATGGAAAATAATTATTTGTGTTGCACTTGGCTTAGTATCCCTGCAATTTATAAGGCCAAAAGAAACCACAGGCTCTGCATATGGCGTGGCCAGGCAGTTGGGTGGTATACCCAGAGAAGTAAACGGAATCTTGCAGACCGCTTGCTTTGACTGCCATTCCAATGAAACCCGGCTAAACTGGTATGACAAGATTACTCCTGTGAATTTTCTGGTCGCTTCGCATATCAGAAACGGTAGAAAAGCGCTCGATTTTTCGAATTGGGATTCGCTGGCTACCGCGCAGCAAAATGCTACGCTTTACTATGCGCTCAATAAGATCTTGTCGGGCGAGATGCCACTGCCAAGCTATACTGCCGTTCATCCTCAGGCTAAGATCGATGAAAATGGAATTGAAACATTAAAACGTTACCTGCTTTCCATTTCATATGACGCTAAACAAGGTAAAGCGGTGCCAAACAACCATAAAGAGATAACTGCCAGGGGTGTTGCACCAGAGCGGGAAGTTAAACCATCTCCCAACGGGATCGCTTATATTCCCGACTATCGAAATTGGAAGGCAATAAGTACGACAGACCGTTTCGATAATGGGACAGTACGTATCATCTTTGCGAATGAAACCGCAGTAAAGGCCCTGCAGTCAAAGAATACAGATCCATGGCCAGATGGGAGTATTTTTGCGAAGACTGCCTGGAAGCAGCAACAAAATGCCGATGGGAGTATTTCTACCGGGCAATTTGTTCAAGTTGAGTTCATGATAAAAGATGCCCGTAAATATAGCAAAACCAAAGGATGGGGTTGGGGAAGATGGAAAGGCGACGATTTGCTGCCTTACGGAAAGACTTTGGATTTTGATACAGAGTGCGTTTCCTGTCATCAACCTCAGCGAGATAATGATTATGTATTTACCAGGCCAATCGACCTGTTCAATTTTAAAAATTAAGCGATCATGAAAAGGAAATCAATTAAAGGAATGATCTTATTCGGTTTGGCGTTGACATTAGGCTGCAGTTCAGGGCATAACGACAGTTTGAATGATGAAGCCTCAGTTGGATCTGTTTTGGGACTACCCGAAAATCCCTTACTACTAACGGCTCTTACCACAAGCATTCGTCCTGATAGCGGTACCACGTCTACACTTTATGGAAATGAAATAGCCGTACGCCATACGCCCACGCAAGAGAATGGCTATCCGGTTGGTACGGTGCTGTACAATGTTACCTGGAAACAAAGAGCAGATCCCCACTGGTTTGGTGCCCGTGTGCCTGGGAAAATATTTTCGGTCGAGCGTGTTTCGATCAGCCTAAGTGGCGAAATGGTATATGAACTTTATAAGGGGAGTCCCCTAAGGTTAGTGCCTGGTTCGGACCACATGCAAAGGCTGTCGCAAGTCCTATCCATTCAACCGGCAGTATCGCCATAGGTCAGACAGGAACTATAAAATTTCTATTTCTTTCTCTTCAAAGGTCTCAAATATTTGTGCAATGATTATATTTCTTGTAAGATCTGCATTTGATATATCCTTGCACCAGAAATATATTTTTATACTGCTGTTTACCTTGCTCAGAGGACTGATCATAATTACGGGTTCTTTGTTTATAAAGACGTTGTCATTTTTGGTAATAATGTCTCTGATCTGTTGTACTACTTCAGTTGAATTGAAAGGTTTAGCAATAGTTAAAGAAATGTCTATACGCATCTGGTTATTGCTAAGGGTCCAATTGATGATATTGTTCGACAAAATGGCTCCGTTTGGAATAATAATCTCTGCACCTTCGTCACTAAGCAGCGTACTGGCGCGGACACCGATCTCCTTAACCCTTCCTTTTTTATTGCTTAGCTCTACCACATCTCCGATGCGGATAGTTTTATCAAAAATAAGGATGATCCCTGATACGAAATTGCTTACGATATTCTGTAAGCCCAGCCCGATACCTACACCAAGGGCGCCAAGGATTACGGTGATTTTGTCAATTGGCAACCCGGATGCTGCAACAGCAATAAGGAATCCTCCGATAAGTAGTACCAATCGCGTAATTAGTAATTTCGAGCGCTCTCCTTTATTGTCTTCAATTCCATCGTCGCCGGTATCTCCAAAGAAGTAGGCAATGTACTTCTGTAAAAAGTTGGCAATCCAAATGATGCCTAAAAACAAGACGATGCTGCCAAAGGTAAAAGAGAAGTTTCCTATAGTTCTTTTTTCATTGAGAATCTCCATTAAAGACTCATATAGACCGTTAAAAATATTAAGATTGGTGGTAAATATCACAAACCAGATAATTGTAGCACCAACTCCGGTTAGTCTTTTAAGGCCTGAGATAACCGGATGCCAATCAAAATACTCAGGATAGCCTTTACGGATTCTGCTACTTTTCATTTGAAGCAGAAATGCCTCCACCAATACTTTCGCAAGGATGGTTAGGGATATGGCATTTAATAAGGAGTTTACACCTGTCGAATAAAAAATTTGGGTAAGTGTGAAGCGGCCAAAAATATTGCATAAAGTGGCAATGACTGCAAATATGGTATAGATAAATCCTGTAATCAGTATCATTCTATATTTTTTTGCCTGCTCATCTAGCTTCTTCAAAATAATGACGCCATAGATGGTGGAACTGAGACTAAGGAAAAGAAGTAGCCAGCGCTGATATCTTGGTGGCATTCCCAAAAGACGCAGAAAAACAGGTGCAAGAAGGAGCAGTGCAAAAAGGCACCATGGGTAAAATAATTTTGATGATAGTTTTTTACGGAAAAATGCTGTCAACAAAACTGCAAGTAAGACCTGTACCGATTCGATATAAAGTGCCGGGGCCATCAGGTCAAAAATTGGCGCCAGGGTAAAGAGCATGATAAAGGTAATCAGATAGGGTTGTGGACCGAGTAAAGAGAAATCGTCAAGAGCTTCCAACCGGTCGCGTTGTTTCATGCTTCTGAAATTGAAAAATACCCAGAAAAAGAAAGTAGCACAGGTAAGGAGCAGTAAAAAGCGGCTGCTGCGGGTGTATACAAAATAATAACCTGATATTTCCTGTTCCGCATTGATAAATTTACGGAATCCAACACCTCTGGTCTTACCACCTGCTGATTCCCAAAGATAACGTCGTTCTTTCCCGAAAGCTTTTATACTTACCGCATCAAGCTGGTTATCGGTAAGATACATCAGCTCTTTAATGTTTATCAGGTTAGCCGAAGTTCGCGCCTGCAGGTTATTAATTGACAATGTGGTTGTCTTTAGCAGACTATCCATTACCACGCGTTTTTTCTGTAGTTCAGCAAATTGATCCTTAAACATTATGCGCATAGAAGGCAGTGTAAAAAGTTTAATCAGCACGGTGTCCTTGCGCAGGTTAAGAATTTCCGTTTTTAGTTCCCTTAACTCTTTTTCGTATTCATCCAGATCCGACAGGCAATCTTTGTTGTTTGTCTGAAGTTCTTTAAGTAAGGTCTGATCCATTTGCAGGTTTTGCAAGTTCAGCGTTCTTTCACTTTGTGTAAGCCTATTTTTGAGTAAGGCAAGAGCAGCCTCATCTTGTGTTAAATGTCCCGCTATCGGATTCAGTTTTTTAAAAGAACCAACCGTAACGGGAACTTTGTTTACCGTTTCGAATACCTTCTCCAGATGAATCAGGTAATCTCCCTTTGTCAAGGTTGCAGAGTCAGAAAGGATAGAAATGTCCTGACCTTTATCTATTGGCTTATTTTTCTGTGCAAAAGTAGAGATGGAAAAACACAACACCATTATCAGAGATACTGTGCCGTGAATTGCTATTGAAAAAGGATTTTTTACTGTCATTTGATCCATAGGAAGTATTGAAGATGTATCCAGAATACATAAAAATGCTTTGGATTGCCAAAAATAACGAATTCCATACAAAATCCTCATTGTTTTCTGCACCATCACCAATGACTTTCCTCAAAAAATACTTTAACAAAGTATGGCCGTCGCTAGTCGGTATATTGTATATAATATATATTGTATATTTGATCATCATTTAAAATTTGCAACATTGAAAGATAAAATACAATCCGATTCATTAAGCCAGTTAGCTGATCCGACTTATTCCAGGGTACGGGAAAAATTAAGAGAAGATATTCTTTCTGGTTATTTCATTTCGGGAGAAAGGCTTAAAATCGCTGAGCTGGTTGAGCGGTATAAAGTAAGCCAGATGCCTATAAGAGAAGCATTACAGCAATTGCAGGGTGAAGGATTGCTAATCATTGAACCAAATAAAGGAGCCCATGTTAGAAAAGTTGATCAGCAATTTTTAGAAAATATTTATGAGATCAGACAGTTAATTGAAGTTTATCTTACGGTAAAGTGTATAGAAAACTTAAAGGAAAAGGATCTGAAGCTGCTCAATCAACTGCAAAAAGGTTACGAAACAGCAGCATCAAAGAAAGATTATACGGGCTGTTTACAATTCAATAAACGGTTCCATTCTGCAATTTATGAATTGGCCAATAATGCCGAAGGTTTGCAAATATTGGAAAAACACTGGCAGCTGATCAATACGTTACGACTAACTTATGGCTTTGGTGTAGAGCGGACAAACGAGGTTATAGAAGAACATCGTGCAATAATTAGTGCCTTGGAAAGCAGAAATCCGATAGAAGTGGAAGCTGCGGCTGCCAGACATTGCGTTAATGCCAAAGCAGATCTCCTACGTCAGATAGGAGATAGATTAAAATAGTATTTATTCATTCTTAAGGTAAAATAGTTAGGATGTTGTTAATAAAACATCAGCTATTTTGTAGTATTTATAATTGTTTGTTAATATATTGTATATTGTATACAATATATTAAATTTGAATTATTATAAAACGCTACCAGCAGAAACTATAAGTACATTTATTATGAAGATCACTGAAATTAAAACCTTTATTTGCCATTCCTACAGAACAAACTGGGTGTTTGTGAAAGTAATCACCGATTCTGGTCTTTATGGAGTAGGTGAGGCAACACTGGAAATGAGGGAATTAACTGTTGTTCAGGCGGTAAATGAACTTAAAAGATATTTAATAGGTAAAGACCCTCATCATATAGAAGCAATCTGGCACGATTGCTACCGCGATGCCTATTGGCGGGGTGGGGTAGTTTTAATGAGCGCACTTGCTGCTGTTGATATGGCATTATGGGATATCAAAGGGAAAGATCTGGGAGTGCCTGTCTATCAGTTACTGGGCGGAAAAGTAAGAGATGCCGTTCCATGTTATGCAAATGGATGGTTTGCCCCGGCTAAAACACCCGAAGAATTTGCTGCAAAAGCCAAGGAAGCCGTTAAAAAGGGATTTAAAGGTCTTAAATGGGATCCTTTTGGTTCGGCCTATATGAACCTGACCAAAAAAGAATTTGCTTATGCTTTGAAGTGCATTGCCGCTGTTACAGACGCTGTTGGAACAGAAATAGATATTTTAATTGAAGGGCACGGGCGATTTAACATGCCAACTGCCATCAGGGTAGCTCATGCCCTGGAAGATTTTGACATTACCTGGTTTGAAGAACCCATTCCACCAGACCACATGGAAGGATTGGCACAGTTAAGAAAAAAAACTAAAGTTCCGATTGCAGCTGGAGAACGTCTGTATAGCAGGTGGGATTATCGAAGTTTTCTAAATCAGAATTGTGCAGATTTCATTCAGCCCGATGTGAGTCATGCTGGTGGTATCTCTGAATTAAGAAAGATTGCTGCGATGGCTGAGTGCTATTATATCCCTCTTTGTCCTCACAATCCTAGTGGACCGGTAGCAAATGCAGCAACTTTGCATATTGCAGCTTCCACGCCCAATTTTCATTTCCTGGAAACGATGAGCAGTGATGTACCTTACCGGAACAAAATAAGTACTGAAAAAATTGAATTTACCAATGGAATGATGCAAATTAACGATTTGCCTGGTCTTGGGATAGACATCAATGAAGAAGCAATCAAGGAGTATGCATATGAGCCAAGAGACTTAAGGCACTACAATGGTAAGCTTACTGAAATCAGACCGCAAGATGCCATCGGCTATTTTACCAAATAATTTTAAAATGAAAAATGATCAGATATAACGCTCCTGATAGCTTAAAATCCAAATCCTTCAATTGGGAGTTGATTATTCTGCTGTGGCTGGTTTTTTTCTTTAACCAGGCAGACCGACAGGTATTTAATGTGATCCTGCCACAAATTAAAATAAGTCTGCAGCTTACAGATGCTGAATTGGGTATGATTGCCTCAGTATTTATTTGGGCGATCGGATTATGTGTGCCTTTAAGCGGATATATTGGCGATGTTTTCAGTAAGAAAAAAGTGATCATTTTTAGTCTGCTGTTATGGAGTGTCGCAACTTTTTTTACCGGATTCAGTGCCGGACTGATCCATCTGGTAATACTGAGGGGAATTGTGGGGAGCAGCGAATCTTTTTATGCTCCGGCGGCCAACGCACTTATAGGAGATACCTATAAGGATAAAACAGGGCTTGCCATGGCCATACATCAGACAGCGCTTTATGCCGGTATTATCATGAGTGGATTGATTGGCGCATTGATCGCAGAAAGGTTTGGGTGGAGTGTGGCTTTTTACATTTTTGGAGGAATAGGAATTGTACTCTCCATTGTACTTGTTGTAAGGTTTAAAAAAGATATTTTACCTGATACCGATTCTTTAGTCATCAAGAAAAAGGTGACTGTGTTTGATGGCTTAAAAGGACTATTTCAAAAGAAAACAGCAGTATTGCTGACTCTGGCATTTGCCTGTATGATATTCGTGAATGTGGGCTACCTAACCTGGGCACCAACATTTTTGCATGAAAAATACAAGCTCTCTCTAGCAAACGCCGGCTTTTCCTCCATGTTTTATCATCACATTTTTGCATTTTTGGGGGTGCTGGCCGGCGGGCGCTTTTCTGACTATCTGGCGAAGACGAATGTTGCTTCAAGATTAAGATTGCAAGCATTAGGATTACTGTTGGGCAGTCCTTTTATTTATCTGCTGGGATCAGCAAATGAGCTGATTTGGGTGTATGCAGGCATGGGACTTTTTGGCTTTTTCAGAGGTATTTATGACTCCAATATTTACGCATCTTTGTTTTTGGTCACTGCACCTGGAGTAAGGGCATCTGTTTCCGGCGCAATGATTATGTTTGCTTTTTTAATAGGCGCTTTTGCACCATGGATCTTAGGGACGATAAAGCCGACATTAGGATTATCTAGTGGCCTATCCGCGCTGTCCCTTGTTTATTTGCTGGGGAGCATTTTTATTTTTGTTGCGTTAAGATTTACCCTGGCTAAAGAAATACATGTGGATGCAGAAACAAAATAAATTTAAATAGTACCATCATGAGCGAATTAACAGGAAAAACTGCATTAATAACTGGTTCTTTAAGGGGTATTGGCAAAAGCATAGCCCTAACCCTGGCAGAAAAGGGAGCAGATATTATACTTAACGACCTGGCGGAAAGTGAAGACCTTAAAGAAACAGCGGAGAGGATAAGGGCTTTTGACCGCAAAGTATTCTTTAAAGCTGCGGATGTGAGTATAGAAAAAGATGTGGAAGCACTCTTTTCATTTGCTAAAAACAGCACGGGTAAACTAGATATCCTAGTCAATAATGCCGGAACGTCTCAAGCCAAAGATATTTTTGACACCAGCCTTGATGATTGGGAACATATTTTAGGAACCAACCTCACCAGTTGCTTTTTGTGCGCCAAGTATGCCATGCAAATCATGAGAGAACAGAAGGATGGGAGGATCATTAATATTAGTTCAGTAGTTGGGCAACAGGGAGCACTATATGGCCATGTACATTATTCAGCCAGTAAAAGTGGCATTTTAGGATTAACAAAAACGCTCGCCAGAACTGGTGCCCCATTAGGGATCAGGGTAAATTGCATTGCCCCAGGTATTATTGAAACCGATTTACTTGTCCAAACACATGGGAATGAGGGAATTGTAAGAATTGCTAAGAATGTACCTTTGGGTATTGGACAACCACGTGATATTGGCTTGGCAGTAGCTTTTCTGGCAGGTGAGGGTGGCAGTTATATTACGGGAGCAACCCTTGATATTAATGGCGGGCTTTATTTTAGATGAGACTTTTTTTATCTAAATGGCACTATATCGATTTCATTATTAATATAACCATCTTTTTTTAGTCGTTTTATTGAAGTATTTGTATTAATATAATTATATATTGTATACAATATATAATTATATTAAGTTTGTATATGAGCCTGTAATTATTGCCGGGTCAGACATAGCATTGATTTTACACTAACCAAATATAATATGTTAATCAAACCACTAAATCTTTGTGGGACCATTACTTTCAGCGTGATTTTTACCTGGATATTGGTAATGGCTTTACCATCGGCTGGAAATGCACAAAGCAAAAATATTTCAGGTAAAGTAACCTCGTCTGACAATGAACCGCTCTTCGGTGTCACCGTATTTGAAAAAGGCACTAAAACTGGAGCCACTACCGATGCTGATGGCAAATTTGTAATTACAGTTTCAAATGTAAATGCCACCTTGTCCTTTAGGTACGTTGGTTACCAATCAAGGGATATTCCTTTAAACGGCAAGAACATCGTCAACCTTGCCCTCAAAAATCTTGACAATGCTTTGGATGAGATTGTAGTGATTGGCTATGGTTCAACTGCACGGAAAGATGTGACCGGATCTGTCGGCCAGGTGAAAATAGATGAATTTGAGAAGGCACCGGTAAAATCATTTGACGATGCCCTGGCCGGAAGAGTAGCCGGTGTTCAGGTTTCGGGCGCCGACGGACAGCCCGGGGCAATCAATAATATTGTGATAAGGGGAGCAGGCTCAATCACACAAGACACCTCACCATTATATGTTGTAGATGGTTTTCCATTAGAAGATGCAAACAATAATTCCATAAATCCGGCAGATATTGCTTCCATTGATATTTTAAAAGATGCATCGGCCACAGCCATCTATGGAGCAAGAGGGGCTAATGGAGTAATCATTATTACCACCAAAAGAGGGAAGATAGGTGAGCCGGTGATTGCTTATAATGGTTACTATGGTTTTCAGAAAAATACAAAAACCATAGATCTAATGAGCCCTTATGAATTTGTAAAATACCAGTTAGAGCTAGACCAGGCTAACGCTACGATTGCTTACCTGGATAATGGAAAAACACTGGATGATTATAAAAATGTAAAGGGGTTAGATTTCCAGGATCAGATTTATAGAAATGCACCTATGCAGAACCATGACATCTCGATAAGTGGTGGATCTGATAAAACGCGCTATTCGATTTCAGGAAATATCATAGACCAGGATGGGGTGATTTTGAATTCAGGTTTTAGACGCTATCAGGGACGGATTGCACTTGATCAGAATGTAAATCCGCGGCTAAAAATTGGTGTAAACCTAAACTATAGCCATAGTGTATCTAGTGGAGCCATAGTTAATGCTTCCTCACCCAGTCAGTCGGCCAGTACCAATCCGCTTTATGCCGTCTGGGGTTATCGTCCTGTAACGGGCAATGACAATAACCTGGACGATGAGTTGTTTGATCCAGGCTTTGACTATAATGTAATTGCGGATTACAGGGTTAATCCTGTGATTTCTGCTAAAAATGAACTGCTGAGGGACTTAACTACAGCATTAATGGCCAATGCATATGTTGAATACAAAATTATTCCCTCACTAACGCTGAGGGTTACAGGTGGTATAACCAATAAAATGCTGAGAAATGAAGCTTTTAATAACTCTTTAACTCAATCGGGTAATCCCCGTAATTCAAATGGTGTGAATGGATACGTTTATCATAACCCTTCTACTGATTGGTTGAACGAGAATACGCTCAGCTACAGAAAGATATTTAACAAAGTGCATGACTTTACCGTATTAGCAGGTTACACTATGCAGGGAAAGAAAACAGCAAGAAATGGTTTTAATGCGCTTAACGTTCCTAACGAATCACTAGGACTTGATGGTTTGGATGAATCACCTTCTCAGATAGGGACCTCTTTGAGTTCAAGATGGGGGCTTTTGTCTTATCTGGGACGTATAAATTACAACTACAAATCTAAATATTACTTTACTGCATCTTTCCGTTCCGATGGATCTTCAAAATTTGCGCCCGGGAAACGATGGGGGTATTTTCCATCGGGCGCTTTGTCGTGGCGGATGAGCGGCGAAGAGTTTATGAAAAAACTAACATTTGTATCTGACGCTAAACTACGTTTAAGTTACGGAGAAACCGGTAATAATCGGGTTGCAGATTTTCCTTATTTGGATCAGATTACCCAGCCCGTTTGGGCTGCCTATTCTTACGGCAATGGTTCTCCTTCTAAAGGGTCCATAATCAGTGCTTTTGGAAATGTCAATTTGAGATGGGAAACCACCAGGCAAGTGAATATCGGTTATGATTTAAGTATGTTTAAACAGCGTGTAAATTTAACACTTGATCTTTACAGAAAAACCACCGATGATCTGTTACTGGAAGCCCTTTTACCTTATACAACAGGATTGCCTAGTGCGTTTAAAAACGTGGGAAAAATGCAAAATCAGGGTATTGAAATCTCACTGAGTACGATCAATATTAAGGGTAAGGAATTCAACTGGAGTTCAAATTTCAACATCAGTTTCAATAAAAATAAAGTGCTTGCACTTGCTGAAAACCAACGCTTGTTAACCAGCCCGGTAGGCTTTGATCAAAAATGGAATGCGCTTTCTCCTTACGTAGCCATGTTAGGGCAGTCGGTAGGGCAATTCTATGGTGTGATCTGGGATGGTGTTTATCAATATGAAGATTTTACAGAGAGTCCACAAGGTGTTTATACGCTTAAAGAGAATATTCCAAGAAATGGAAATCCCGTAGTGCAGCCCGGTGATATTAAATATAAAGACATCAATGGTGATGGAAATGTTAATGCTTCTGATTTTACAGTAATCGGTAGGGGTCTTCCGATACATACAGGTGGTTTGTCAAATAATTTTTCTTATAAAGGGTTTGATCTGAATGTATTTCTTCAATGGTCTTATGGGAATGACATTATCAATGCCAACCGTATGCTTTTTGATGGTAATGGGAAGCAATCCAGATTTTTTAACCAGTACGCAAGCTACGCCAATAGATGGCAACCCGATAATCCAAGCAACACCTTGTTTCGAACAGGTGGACAGGGACCATTTTATTACTCAAGCAGGGTAGTTGAAGATGGTTCATATCTAAGGCTAAAAACGATATCACTGGGTTATAATTTTCCAGCAAGAATATTCCAGAAAGCTCAGTTTAAAAGCTTAAGGATTTACGCTTCTGCCCAAAATATTGCTACCTGGACAAACTATTCAGGACCGGATCCCGAAGTGTCTGTCCGACATTCAACGCTTACACCCGGCTTTGATTTTTCAGCCTACCCTCGTGCAAGTACACTCATTTTTGGATTAAACCTGTCGTTCTAACCTACTTAATTATAAAAGTATGAAACTGTTAAAATATTTTTACTTCATTCTGGTGGCAGCTGCTTTTACTTCCTGCCAAAAAATTTTAGATACAAAACCAACGGATTTTATTAGTCCGGATGGTTTTTACAAAACGCCCGAGCAATTGCAAAGTGCCCTCAATGGAATTTATAATACATTGGGCAGGCAAGAGGTTTACGGAAACAATTACCTCTATATGTTTAATACAAACACCGACGAGTCTTATGGGAAAATAGTGGAGTTGACACCTTCTTATCAATATGATGCTGCGGATGCAAAGAATGAGTTGTTTTGGAAGGGCCTTTATACAGGTATTGAACGGGCCAATTTATTGCTTTCGAAAATGGATAATGTAACTATGGATCAAACGGCGAAAGACGTGATTAAAGGGCAAGCATTGTTTCTGCGTGGCTTTCAATATTTTATGCTGGTGAGCAATTATGGCGATGTTCCATTGATTCTTACCCCCACTGAATCCGTAACAGAGGTTAATGTTGCAAGGACACTGATGAAAGATGTCTATGCGCAGATTACAAAGGATATGATTGATGCGGAGGCTTTATTAAAAACGCAAACGGCTACGGCTCTGGGTTCAGGAGGGAAGGTTACCCGAACCGCTGTTCAGGCGATGCTGGCCAGGGTATACCTTTACATGGCAGGGTTTCCGTTAAAGGATACAGAAAAATATAAAGATGCATTGTTGTGGGCGAATAAAGTTGTTCATCCCACAGAAAATGCACCTGAACACGCTTTAAACCCCGATTATAGAGATGTGTTTTTAAAGTATGCCAGGGAGCAGTACGACGTGAAAGAGAGTCTGTGGGAATTGGAGTTCTGGGGTAACAATACTGGAGGCCTTAACCTCGGAAATACCTATACGGGAAGGTTTTGTGGTATTACCTGCAGCGATGCCAATAAGGGCTTCAGTTCCGGTTCGATAAATGCGACCAGAAAATTATATAATTCTTACGAAATTAATCCATTAAGTACAAGCACACCGAATAAGGCTTCTTTTGATTGGAGAAGGGACTGGAACTGCGCCAATTATACCTGGGGAACTGGAGCAGTAGCCAAAAAAACCAACGTGACCAATACCTGGCTTATGAATGCCGGAAAGTGGCGCAGAGAGTATGAAGTGGTTAACCCCAAGGATAAAAACTATACCTCCCAGAACTTCGCATTTTTGCGTTATTCAGACGTTTTGCTTATGCTTGCTGAAGCAGAAAATGAGGTTAATGGCCCTGCAAATGCTTATCAGTATGTAAATATGGTTCGCAAAAGAGCTTATGGTATATTATATGGGAATGTGATTAAGCACATTGCTGTAACCAGTGGTGGATCAGGCTATACCAGTGCACCCGAAGTAACAATTAACGGAGGGGGTGGCAGTGGAGCTACCGCCGAGGCAACTATCACAGGCGGTTCCGTTACTGGGATTATCATTACTTCACCAGGAACATTAACGGTAGGAGGTCCTTATTATACTTCAACACCAACAGTTACCCTTACCGGTGGTGGTGGAACAGGGGCTAGTGCTGTGGCAACAATTACCGAATCTGACGACGCCGACCTTTCTGTATTGCAAATTTCAAGTAAATCGGAGCTTTTAGCTGCCATAAAAGAAGAAAGATCAAGAGAATTGTGTTTTGAAGGATTAAGGAGAAACGATCTGATCCGCTGGGGCAAATTTGTAGAGGATATGAAGAGCTTTCTGGCATATGCCAATGCAAATGCAGGGACTGCAACTAACATTACAACCGCTGCTACTAAGGTTTCGGCCAGAAACATTTTTATGCCAATTCCTATTCATGATATTCAACTGAATAATTTACTGATACAGAACTCAGGATATTAATTTTTAAAGCTATGAGATCTGTTTATAGAGTAATGACCACAGGGCTAATTATCTGCTTGTTCCCAATGGCAGCAAGTACAGTAAAGGCCCAAAGCCTTAAAAATGCCATTTATGACAATTCAAAGCCTATTGTACAGGTTCAACCCTTGGATATGCAAAGAGTTGAACAAATTGTGGCTATGCTGCCCGAAAAGCCTTCCGGATTCGGGGATAACTATAAAAACAGGAAAGCCTGGGATATGCTGTTTAAAAGCGGGAAGTATAACAGCGTAATCAGTAGTGCCGACAGTTCGCTGAACCTGTCATTTCCGGCCTGGAATGACGACGATTATTTAGCGTACTGGACTAAAGGAACGTCTGTTCCAGGTAAAAATATGCTCCAAAAGCGCCTCTTATGGCTAACCTGGTATGTATTTGCAGAATGCCTTACGGATAAGGGGAAATATACAAGAGCCGCAGAAAATGCATTGCTCGAGCTGTGTCGTCAAAAGTCCTGGGTAAACCCCACGCATGATTATAACAAGGTAAATTTTGAGGGTAAAAAATACCTGGTCGAATTATCGGCGGTAAGTTACGCACAGCACATTGCACAGGCGCTGTATCTGCTGGATGATAAGATCGATCAAAAAGTTAAAGAAGAAGCAATTAAGGCTGTGCAGGAGCGGGTATTTAATCCTGTATTAAATTCAATTGCGACAGGAAACAATGAAAATTTCTTTTTAACAAACACCAATAACTTTAATGCAGTATGCCTTTCGGGTACGGTTGGGGCTGCTGAGACAATAATCGAGGATAAGACTGAAAGGGCGAAATTTATCGCCATTGCGGAACGCTATCATAAAAATGGAATCCAGGGCTTTCTGCCCGACGGATATTGTACAGAAGGACTGGGCTATTATAACTATGGTTTTGGACATTTTGTTCTTTTGCGTGAAACAGTTTATAAAAATACTGACGGAAAAATTGACCTGTTTGCTGACCCAAAAGTGAAACTGATGGCCGAATTTCTTCCCAAAACTGTAATTATCCATGGCGTTTTTCCATCAATTGGCGATTGCCGGCCATATACTCAACCCTCGCCCTTTATTCTCTTTTATGTAAACCGGAACCTGGGTGTTGATATTTCAGAGTTTAAAAATGTGGTTTTTCCAGACCGCCCTGTGGACCTGGCAACAAGTATCCTTACTGTTTTTCCGGAAAAGGTATCTGCAAAGGAACTTCCAATCAAGGAATCAGAATCCGACCTGCGATCCTATTTTGATCAGGCGGGTGTGCTCACCGTCCGCCCCGGAGGAGTATCTAAAATGGATATGGGGGTGGCAATAAAAGGAGGCAACAACAATGAGCATCATAATCATAACGATGTTGGATCTTTCTCTATTGTAGTAGGGGATGAGGTTTTAATGGGTGATCCGGGGATTATCCCATATACATCAAAAACATTTGGACCAGAAAGGTATTCCTACAAAACCATTGCTTCCTATGGACATCCGGTGCCGCTCATTGCCGGTCAGCAGCAAATACCTGGGGCTGCAGCAAAAGGCAATGTCCTCAGTACCAGCTTTACCAATGAACAGGATAAACTGGTTATGGATATTGCTAGCGCCTACCCGGTAAAGGAACTCAAAAAACTGGAACGGGAATTTATCTATGACCGCAAACATAATGGATTTTTTACCGTAGCAGACCATTTTGCATTTAGTGGAGATCAGAGTTATGAAACCGCCCTGATCACCAGAGGTAGCTGGAAGCAGATCGATACCAATCAAATCGAAATTACCGGTAAAAAAGATAAGCTATTCATTACCATAGTCGCTAAAGAAGAGTTTGAAATTAAAAGTGAGGAACTTTCTGAGGGCGGAAAACCCTATACCAGACTGGCCTTACGTTTTAAAAAGCCAGTGAAGGAAGGATCCGTTTTGATGATTTTTAAACCTTATAAGTAAAAAGTATGCTGTTATTTTCGCCGAGGTTAAGGGTAATATTTGTTATCCTGTTCATTTCTACATCATTTGGATTTGCCCAGCAAAACAACAAGAGCTTTTTTCCTGCCGGAAGCAGCGTGTGTTTTATAGGAAACAGCATCACCAACAACGGTGAATACTACAATGACTTATGGATCTATTATGCCACACGATTCCCGGCAGAAAAAATACGCTTTTACAATTGCGGAATATCCGGGGATGTTGCAACGGGAATTTTAAAAAGAATGGATAAAGATGTGCTCATCCACCGACCAACTCACGCGGTAATGATGATCGGCATGAATGACGTAAAACGGGAACTTTATGGTAAAGCAAATTCTAATGAAACCTTAAAGCAACAGGCATTGGCTGCATATAGGACCAGCACTGAGGCCGCGGTAAAAATCTTAAAAAAGAATGTAGAAACTGTTACGCTGCTTAAACCTTCTATTTATGACCAGACCGCAGTTATGGAAACAGAAAACCTATATGGTGTAAACGATGCTTTACAGCGTTGTGCAGAACACATGCAATTTTTGTCTGAAAAGTATCATACCAACCTGGTCGATTTTCAATCAGTATTGCTCCGCATCAATAAAGAAGAGCAGTTAAAAGACCCTGCTTTTACCATCATCGGTAAAGACCGGGTGCACCCCCAGTCGGTAGGACATTTTGTAATGGCTTATCAGTTCCTGAAGGATACAAAGTCGCCCCAATACGTATCTAAGCTGATTATTGGAGATGATTTAAAAGCATCACAACAAGATAGTTTTAATGCAGAAATAAGAAAACAATCAAATCAAGATAGCTTATTAACATTTGAATGCCTTGAGAAAAGCCTGCCCTTTCCGATTAAGGAATCTGCTGCAGATGCGCTCAAATGGATTCCCTTTAATGAGGACTTTAATATAGAGTTGCTGCAGGTAAAAAAAATATTACCGGGAAACTACCATCTTTTTATTGACGATATTTTTATTGCAGGGGTTACTGCTAAGGACCTCTCGACGGGGATTAACCTTGCACTATACAAAAATACACCCCAATACCGGCAAGCTCTAACGGTAATGAATACCTGCATAAAATACAGAGATGTGGAAGCAGTAATCCGCAATCTCCGCTTTGTTGAATTTATGCACCTTTCTGAACTTAAAGATGCATCAGATACAACTCTGGTGGCTGGATATCTTAAAAACCGACTGGAAACTTTAAAAGATGGCGGGCATTATGAATATCACCAGAAGCAATTTAAGAACTACTTGCTGAAAAAGAGTTCGGAAACAGAAGCCTTCAGACAATTGTCTATACTTGCCGACACTATTTATCAGGTAAATCAGCCCCGGGTCCATGTTTTTAAAATTGTTAAACAATAGTAAATAAAAGAAAGCTTGATTAAGATGCAAAGAAGAAAATTTATTAGCAATGTTGCGGTTATGGCTGCACTTCCTGTTATTTCTAGTCTTATGGGAGCCATTGAAAGTGGCCACATTAAAGCGAATTCCAGGATATTACTACGCTCATCCTGGCAAACGGTAAACATAGGTGATATTGGCCACACTTTTGGAATAATGGAACTGTTTAAAACCTATTTACCTGGCGCAGAGATAACATTATGGCCAAATAGTCTGGATAATGGTGTTGATGTATTGCTAAAGAAGAGTTTTAGTAAACTGAAACTTGCCCCCGGAAAGATCGATGCATCAGGTAAACCGACAACACCGGCCTTACAACAGGCATTTGAAACATGTGACATCATGGTACATGGCTCCGGACCCTGGATTGTAGTTCCTGCTGATCTTGCAGCATGGCACAAACAAACTGGTAAACCCTTTGGTATGTACGGTATTTCGCTGGTAGATGCAGATGTCAAATCTTTAGATCTAATTAATAAAGCCTCATTTATCTATTGCAGAGATACAGCTTCATTAGATTACCTGAAATCATTAAAATCTAAATGTCCGATAACCGAGTTTGCCCCGGATGCAACTTTTGCAATCAATCTTCGTAATGATAAACTTGCTGCTGATTACCTGGATTCGAAGGGATTGAAAAGTGGGGAATTTATTTGTGTCATACCACGACTGAGGTATACCCCTTATTGGAAAATGAAAAACATAGAACCAACAGAGGAGGAATCAAAGAAATACATGATTTCGCAATACTATAAAGACACCGATCATGCAAAACTTCGTGATGTGATGATCAGGTGGGTACGGGAAACGGGTTTAAAAATACTGGCTTGTCCAGAAGTCACATATCAGGTAGAACTGGCCAAAGAAATGCTGATAGACCCACTGCCAGAAGATGTTAAAAAACATGTGATATGGAGAGATACCTATTGGATCCCGGATGAAGCGCAATCAGTTTATGCAAAGGCAAGAGCATTGGTCAGTTTTGAAATGCACTCCCCAATCATAGCCTTTTCATCAAATGTTCCTGCTATTCACTTAAGGCAACCAACAGATACCCGAAAAGGACAAATGTGGGCCGATATTGGTCTTGCAGAGTGGCTTTTTGAAATAGATTTTACGAGCGGAAATCAGATAGGAGATGCCCTGATGGAAATTCACTCGAGTTATCCCAAAGCATTAAAGAAATTGTCAAAAGCAAAAGAATTTGTGATCAGCAGGCAAAAAGACTCCATACATAAGATATAGCCTATACCAAGGTTTAGCCTTCTATGTCGCCAACTAAAGTGTTGAATTTTATCTTGATATGAGTTTTGGCTTGTTTCTGAAATTCTTCTGGTGTTTGCCCGGTTTGCTTTTTAAAGAATCGGCTAAAGTATGGACGGTCAGAAAAACCCAACTCATAAGCAATCTCTTTAATGGTGTTCTCGCTATGAATGATGCTGCGTTTTGCCTCCAAAATAAGTCTGTCATGAATCAGTTGCATACCTGTCTTACTTAGTTTATCCTTAAGGATTTGGTTGAGGCGTTTAGAACTAATCCCTAATTTTCCGGCATAAAAATCCGTGTTTCGAACTTGCTGATAATTACTTTCCAACAGCATTAAAAATTCATAAACCCTTTTTTGGTGGATATCCTGACTGGTGAATTCATGTTCTTTTACCTGGATCAGTTTAAGCAAAAAAACTTTGAGCAATGCCCTTACCATAACAATATTATTGCTGGTATATTCTTTATCCAGTAATTGGAATATTCCCGAAAGTTCAATGGCTGATGTTTCATTTAGCCTGAGGCAGGAAAATTCACCCTGTACATTAAATATTTTGAAAAGATCAAGAAGAAATTCTTTATCCTCTTCTTCCAGCATACCTCTTTTAAAAGAAATCAGTTCTCCATTTTTTCCCGCTTTATTCAATTGATGAACCCTATACGGGGGGATCAGATAAATCCAGTCAGCCTTTGCCTCTAATTCAGTGTCTTTTAGTGCGTGCAGGGCATCTTCGTTTTTTAGCCAGACAATCTCAAAGAAATCCTTCCGTCCGGGATCATTAAGGTAACTCGGAGGGCAATTACCCAAATTCCGTATATAAATCAATGATTTTTCAAGTCCCGGTTGCAGTGCTGCATTTATCATGGCCTAAAGATAAGGACAATGGGTTTGTTGTATTGGACGATTGGGAAATTATGGTGGACTATTCGGAAATCCTTCTTTTTTTGTGGCTTATTTATGACTTTTTAACCCTTTAGTTTCCTGATTGTCCCACATAATGCGCTGATTGTATAAGGTTGAACCGATTAGCCCTCATTACTTTTGCGGAGGATTAAACGATAAGAAAATGGAGATTGAAAACATAAGTGAGAAGCAGATTGCTAATGACATTCGTGCCAATCTGGAGATGATTTTAGTTGAAAATACCTGGTTGTTAAAACAAATGGATTTCAATGAAGTATCAGCTCTGGTTAATTATATTGTGTCTGCTAATCATATTTTTATTATTGCAGCCGGGCGTTCTGGTTTTGCAATGCGCTCGGCTGCAATGCGGTTGATGCACCTGGGGCTTAAAGTTTATTTTGTAGGCGAAACCATTACGCCTGCCATAATAAAAGGAGATCTATTAATTGCGGCTTCCGGATCTGGTACAACTAGTACAATTGTAAGGGCAGCACACAAGGCAAAGGAAATTGAAGCCATTGTTGTCGCGATCTCAACGCAAGAGCACTCGTTACTTTCTGGTCTTGCAGATCAATTGATTTTGATACCTGCTGCGGGAAAGCAAGATCTTGAGAGTAGTCGCTCTGGGCAATATGCAGGAAGTTTATTTGAGCAATTCTTGCTGTTATTAATGGATTCAGTATTTCAGTCATTGTGGAAATTTAATGGTATACCAGCCGCAGAGCTATGGAAAAGGCATGCAAATCTTGAATAAATACAAATAATCAATTATATATTATCATTATGGCAAAATTACAAGTAGCAATAGATTTATTAACCACAGAAGAGGCATTGGCATTGGCAGCTAAAGTAGCACCCTATGTAGATATTATTGAACTGGGGACACCTCTGATTAAGAACATGGGGTCGGCAGTTATCGCTGCTATGAAAAACGCGCATCCGGATAAATTGGTTTTTGCAGACCTTAAAACTGCAGATGCAGGCGAGTTGGAAGCTGATGTCGCCTTTACCGCTGGTGCAGACTTAGTTACAGTAATGGGAGCAGCGGGAGATGCTACAATCATTGGCGCTGTTAAAGCAGCAAAAGCCCATGGCAAAGGGGTTGTTGTAGACACGATTGGTTATCCGGATCGGGTGAGGCGCGCTCAGGAAGTAAGTAAACTGGGAGTGGAATTTGTAGAGCTTCACGCGGGTTTAGACGAACAATGGACAGCTGGTTATTCAATTCAGGTATTGATAGACGAAGTGGCAAGAGTTGGGGTTCCTGTTTCTGTAGCAGGTGGTGTAAACATCAGTAATGTGGTCGCTGTTGTCGAAGCGGGAGCAAAAGTGATAGTTGCAGGTGCAGCAATTTATGGAGCCGAAGATCCGGCAGCAGCCGCGAAGGAACTGCGTGAGGCAATTGATGCGGTATAGCATCATTTGAGTTTACATTTAAGAATGTAGACGTCTTTGAAAATGAATTAAGAAGGTCTTTCAATTGCGATTGAAAGACCTTCTTAATTCATTTTTAATTTGTAATTTTCTATATTGCTAATCATTAACAAAAAGCTCAATATGATATTAGAAGTTGCTGCCCTGTATATTAAGGAAGGACAAAATGATCAATTTGAATCAGATTTTATGGAAGCGGGTCAATATATAAGCTCAATAACCGGATACATCAGACACAGCTTGCAGAAATGTATTGAACAAGACAACAAATACTTATTGCTTGTTGAATGGGAGAATCTCGAAGACCATACAATTGGATTCAGACAATCTAAAGTATATAACAACTGGAAAGAGCTTTTACATCATTACTACGATCCTTTTCCAATAGTAGAACACTTTCAAGTTGTGGTTACTAATCCATTACCAGCACATAAGGCGTAAAATATGTTGTTAAATCAAAAGAAAGGGAAATTACAAGCTTTCGGAATAATTGCATTTATACTAGTGCCTTTACTGGGGTGGGTATTTCCTGTCTCTAAAACAAAACCTAATCTGCCGTTTAACAGGCCAAATATAATTTACATACTTACTGATGATATGGGGTACAGCGATGTGAGTAGTTTTGGAGGTAATTTTGTACCTACACCCAATATTGACAGGATTGCGGCAAGCGGCAGGAAATTTACTCATTTTTACAGTGCTGCGCCAATCTGTTCCCCATCAAGGGCGGGTTTTATAACAGGTAACTATCCCGGAAGATGGAATTTTTCAACTTACTTAGACAATCGCAAACATAACCGTAATGCGCAGCAAGCAGATTTTCTAGACCCTGAAGCACCCACTATTGCTAAAATTTTTAAAAGCGCCGGATATGCTACTGGGCATTTCGGTAAATGGCATTTGGGTGGAGGCCGTGATGTTACCAATGCGCCTGGATTTGAGAAATATGGGTTCGATGAGCATGCAAGTACCTACGAAAGCCCTGATCCCGATCCTTTGATTACTGCTACAAACTGGATATGGTCTGAAAAAGATAGTATAAAGCGATGGGACCGTACTAAATACTTTGTAGATAAAACATTGGAATTTATGCAGAAACATAAAGGACAACCTTGTTTTATTAATTTATGGCCTGATGATGTACATACTCCATGGGTACCTCGAAAAGAAACAGAATATACAGGCCAGTACCCGATGAATCCCCAGGAAGAAGCTGCGTTTAAATTGGTATTAAAAGAATACGATATTCAGATTGGCAGGCTGCTGGATGGGTTGAAGAAGCTTGGGCTAGATAAAAACACCATTGTTATTTTTACCAGCGATAACGGGCCATTGCCAAGCTTTAGAGGTAGCAGGGCTGCCGGATTACGCGGTACTAAACTTTCTTTATATGAGGGTGGTACCCGCATGCCATTTATGATCAGTTGGCCCGGCCACATAACACCCGGTACAACCGATGAAACTTCGGTGTTGAGCGCACTTGACCTGTTGCCTTCATTAGCTAAAATAGCGGGGGTTAAACTGCCCGGCAGCTATCGCGGTGACGGTAAAGACCGTAGTACAGCTTTGCTGGGAAAACCATCTCCCAGAAATATGGATATGTATTGGGAATATGGCCGTAATGATATCGCATTTAAATTCCCCAAAGGTCGCGATAAAAGCCCTAATTTGGCTATACGGTCAGGGCAGTGGAAGCTTTTGATGAACAGCGATGGTAGCGATATACAACTGTATGACATTCAAAAAGATCACAATGAATCCACAGACCTGGCCGAAAATAACCCAAAAATTGTTCAGGAATTGAAAACCAAATTGGATAAATGGTGGACATCACTTCCTAAATTGGAATAATTTATTTTTTCTATTCTGAAAGTTTTTTTACTTCTTCCAGACCTTTTGTAAAGCCGTTATTCATAACCTCTTCCCATTCTTCTCCTACCTGCACAGAAGCTTTAAGTTTAGTAATGCCGTTGTCTTCAGAAAGATGGTATTCTTCAAGGGATCCTGCCCAGCTTTTCACCCTTTCGCTGGTGGTATCTTCTTTGCCGTCTATTACTTCACCCAAATGTTCAAACACGATATGATAAGGCTCATTTTTTATTTTAATGGTACTAACCATACCATTACCTTTTCCATCCAGGAAGAGTGTTTTACCGCCAACCTTCCAATCACTTTCTACTTTGGAACCACCACCAGGATTAAAGGCGTCTGTCCATTGAGAATAAGTTGGCTCATTCCAAAGCGTGCTCCAAACTTTTTGGGCCGGTGCTTTGATCTCTTTTGTGAACTGTAATGTTTTCATAATAATATTTTTTTAAGGTTAATGTCTTGTTAAACAAAACTATAGAAAAAAGTAAGCGCGTATGAGGTATTAATGCGACAATTTAAGGGCTTAATTACGACTTGTTTTATCACTTACTAACAGCTTCATTTTCATATGGTTTTTGTTAGGACAGATTTTTTCAACATAAAAAAAGGTTAGCCATCAAATGGCTGCTCTGGAAACAAGGGGAATTGAGGGCTAATAAACTTTTTTCTGAGCATTAAACTCTGTCCAGGTTTTTAATCAGGTAGTGCCAGCAGCTCTTTCGGCTGCAATTGCACGACGGGTTCCTACCGGAGAAGTTGCCTGAGGGATCAATACGATACTTAGAATAGAATATGCTAAACTTCTTGCCAGAGATTGCCATTTCATCGCTTAAATTACGGATGAGGATAAATGATCCTGATTAAGCAAAGATTAAATTATGGTTACGGTACTTCTTCCAGCAGTAGTGAATTAAAAAGGGAAGAAATTACAATACTTCGGGAAGACCGTCCATTCCCTGGCCTGAGTCTATGACGCAACTTTGTATTGTTCAATCACTCATAAAGCTTAAATATCTTGAGATATTTTCAAATAGATCTTTTTATGATCCTTTTTATGATGTTTAGTGTGTCGTTAAACGCTGTTGTATGTTTTTGTTGCTATATGCCTGTGAAATAAAATAATTAAATAGCTTTTAATTTATGTTTAAGTATTTTTAATTGTTATTCTAGTTTTTTTGTTAGTGTTTTTTAAAGTTTTATTTTTTTTTATTTAAAAAATGCAAAATATATACCAGTGAATTCAAAAATATATTACTTTAGCCTCATAAAATAATTGAATTGTTGGTGATTTTGTTCTTTTTCACCTGATTTTCATTCTGATTATTTAAAAATCAAACTTTTTTTGCTCATTTTTTTGACACTTAACCCAAATTAGCTCCTACTAGCTAAATCGTTTTACTAAAAAATTATCAACATATACAAATAAACCGATTATTAAACAATTAAATCTAACTAAAACAATTTAGCCTATGGAATAACCAAACATTCAAAATCAAAACAACCAATAGAAACTTTAATGTTTCAAACCAAACCAATCAATCTGAACTCCTGGACTCCTGATGATAAATAGGGAGCAGGTATTAATTTAAAATTCATGAATGCAATTTTATATAAGAATAAAATACTAGGCGGCGTAATGCTATTGCAGATAGCACTAGGGACTATATTTTTTAGTGGCTATGCCCAATCCACCACAGCAATCCATATTAACGGAATCGTTAAAGATGCAACCGACAATCAACCATTACCGGGGGTTTCAGTAATAAATAAGAGTACCAATAATGGAAGTTCCACAGACGATCAGGGACGTTACTCAATAAACATACCCGTCGGGGGTACAATCGTGTTTCGTATGCTTGGTTATAAGGCAAAAGAAATTGTAGTAAAAGCTGGTGATACAGATATCGAAATTAAGCTGGAATCTGATCAAAAGACACTAAATGATGTAGTTGTTATTGGTTACCAGAAAGTTTCCAGAAGAAAGGCCAGTGCTGCTATAACCTCAGTAGATCCTAAATCTATTGCTGATGTTCCGGCACCATCCCTGAGTACATTATTGCAAGGTCGTGTTGCGGGATTAAACGTGCAAAACTTCTCAGGCGAACCTGGGGTAAGAAGTACCGTTGTATTACGTGGAAATACCGCCGTGAGCAGGAACATTGACAACAATCCCAATTCGGCTTCCGGTAAAGCCAGCTTGGCCAGAGCGATTAGCGGACCCCTTTATGTAGTGGATAACGTAATGCAGAGTACAGAGGATATTGCTGCTTTGAATTTTGGTAACGGAACCAGTACAGATGTCTTGGCAGGTATCCCTATTAGTGATATTGAGAACATTGATATTTTAAAAGATGCATCAGCTGCAGCAGTCTATGGATCTCGTGGAGCCAATGGAGTTATCCTGATCACCACAAAAAAAGGATTAACCGGGAAAACGCAAATTAATTTCTCTACCTATCACGGTATTACAGAACGCCCAAACCTTGATAAGGTACTGATAGGAGCAGAAGAAGGACGTGCGAAAATGGAACTGATCAACCACTATGGAACGTATGATAACCTGAAAAATATTCCTCAAATACTTACCGATAGTTTAAATAGTGCCTTTAATAATGCGAATGACTATAGAGGCCAACTTTATCAGACTGGTAGAGTAGATAATTATGATCTGTCATTTACTGGGGGTACAGAACAATTTACTTATCGTTATGGGTTGAATTATTATTCTGAAGACGGTATCATTAAAAAATCAGGTTTCGACAGGTATAGCATCAACAGCAGAATGGGCGTCAAGCTGGCCCCTAAATTGGAGGTTGGCGTTCAAATTCGCTATAACCGTCTCGACAGACCAAGATCTGTAAGTGATTTAAGTGGAGGTAACAGCCCTTTTAATGGAGGATACTATGCCAGCAGTCCACTGCCATCTTCAAATCTTTTTCTCCCTGATGCAAATAGAGATTTCATCTTTGGAAATACAAATATCCAAACAGATGCCAATACCAATAACAGCTTAAGCATAAGTCCAACCATCGATTGGAAAATCTCTGACAAATGGTTATTTAACACCATTATATCTTATGAAACTGCAAATAGTAGAAAGGATACTTTCACACCGGGAACGGTTCGCAGAAGTGGAACAGGATATGCAACAAGCTTTGTAGACAACTCTACAAACTATTTAATGAGCAATACCATTCAGTTTTCGACCACTATTAATGATACCCATCATTTAAATTTACTTGCCGGACAGAATACTGAGTTCCATCAATACAGGGCAACATATGCGGAGGCTGACGGTATACCTAACGATCAGATTAGCGTCGTAAAAGTGATCAATAAAATGGGTTCTTATGCCTATTCAGATTTAATTGAAAGCGGTATCCAGACCGCCTTTTTCAGAGCGAACTATGATTTTAAGGGGCGATATTTGTTCTCGGGCGTAATAAATGCCGATGCATCATCAAAATTTGGTAAAGGTAACCGGGTAGGTTTCTTTCCATCATTCTCCGCTGGATGGATCGTTAGTGATGAACCTTTCATGAAAGCTGCCAGCTCCTGGTTAACTTTATTTAAAATTCGCGGTAGCTATGGTATCACAGGTAGACAGCCAGATGGTGGCGATAGTTACCTGTCCTTCAATACGTATAATGTTGGGGCGGGCAGTTTCCCGGGTAGTTCAAATCCATCAACAGGTCAAAACGAATCGAATACGTATAATGGAGTTCCTTCAGTGTCCCCAAACTTTTCAGGAGGTTTGTCAAACAGCGAACTCACCTGGGAGCATTCAAAACAGGCGAATATTGGAGTCGACCTGACTTTTTTAAATGGCAGATTTAATTTTGTAGCTGATGCTTATGTCAGAAATACAACGGAGGGGATATTTACACTTGCACTCCCTATTACTACAGGCTACTCAACCATAACTTCAAATGCCATTGGTACAAGAAATAGCGGTATCGAAACGCAATTCATTGCTCATTATTTCAATCCATCAAAAGCATTTCAATGGGAAACCAATTTCAATTTTGCTTTCAATAAAAATCTGATCACATCGTTGCCAAATGGTGGCCGGGATATTTATTTAGATAAATTCCTTTTGCGACAAGGGCAGTCAATCAATCAGTATAATGTGTTTGAGCAAACAGGCATATATGCTACTGACGGAGATGTTCCCGTAAATCCCATTGATGGAAGTGTACTTAGCTTTTATGGATATCCGTTTAAAGGTGGAGATCCAGTATGGAAGGATCAGAACGGAGACGGAATTCTTGACGCTACAGATTATGTGCCTGCCGGGAATCCAAATCCAAAAATGACAGGAGGTATGGTAAATACCTTCAGCTATAAAAACTTTAGCCTTTCAGTATTTGCCACATTTACCCTAGGTAGGGATATCTATAATGATTACCTGGTAGGAAAGCTCTCCCATTTAGTACCTACAGATGATGGCGATCCGGACCCATTGCACGCATTAAGCAACAATGCATTTCCATACCTAAATGGCATTAATTACTGGCGGAATCCAGGAGACAATGCGAATTATCCTTCCTTAAGCTCATTCTCTGGCACGCGTTACAAATACGCTGCAGTAAGCTCTAGATGGGTTGAAAACGGATCTTATATCCGCATAAAAACGGCCACGTTAGCCTATGCGTTTAAACCAAAAGTTCTACAAAGGCTATCATTGAGCAGGCTAAGGGTGTATGCTATGGCAGATAACCTTCATATTTTCCAATCGGCCAATTTACCGGATGCGGAACAGGTTGATGCCTTTGGTATTTATAACGGTAGCGGTTACGCCATACCTAAAAAGTATACGATAGGTCTGGAAATAGGGCTTTAATAGTTTTATCATTTATTAAATATGAAATCATGAAAATACATTTCAAAAAACATATTACAAGGCTTTTGCTTTTTATGCTAGTCATCAGCGCTGTTGCTTGCAAAAGAATTCTGGACCTGGAACCCCACAATTCGACCTTTACCGGAGCTTATTTTACCAATGGACAAGATGCAAATAGTGCTATTTCCGGAGCATACTCTTCGTTACGAAGGGTGCTGTTGAACAATTATTCGTGGCATGTATATGGCGATGCACCTTCAGGTGAATTCAGCATCAGATCTGACAGGGACAATCAAAATTTTAACATTTCAAATGGAGAATTTACTGGTTTAAACGTAGGTTCCGGGAACTGGAACTGGCAGTCCTATTATCAACTGTTACAGCAGGTGAATTTGATAATTAACAAGGTTCCCGGTATCGCAATCGAGAAATTTACCAATCAGGATGATAAAAAACGTATCATAGGCGAAGCTTATTTTCTTCGTGCTTTCACTTATTTCTACATGAGCAGAATATGGGGTGATGTTCCGTTGAGACTTGAACCTGATCTTGATATTAATCAGGCAAAAAATATCCCTCGTACACCTGCGGCCGAAGTACTTGCTCAATGCATCAAGGATCTTGAGCTTGCCAAAGCTAATCTTGTTTTTGGTTACAGTGATGAAAATCAAAGAGCTGTAAGGGCAAATAAGGGAAGTGCACTTGCTTTGGAAGCACACATAAAAGCCTGGACGGGAGATTACGCAGGGAGCGAAATCGCTTCGGATGATGTAATTAAGAATGGAGGGTACGCTTTAAGTGACTCTACAGACTATTCAAAAGTGTTTATCGGTAAATCTCTTGAGGGCATCTTTGAGATCAACATCAGCTATGGGCAAAGTGAAGGTATTTCTTTAAACGGAGGAGGGTATGCGCCAACGCTTAGGAGACCTTATGTAGCCAACAAAGCAGATATTCAATGGCCGGTAAATACCTCGTACATCAATAAAATCTATAAAGACACTACTGACATCAGGTATAAAACTTTCTTCTTCCAGGCGCAGTCGTCCGAGGGGCAGACCATTAAATTCTCTAATGTAACCTATGCTGATGGTTCGGCTAAAAATGATCCGAGGCTATCCAACAACCTGATCATCTTCCGTCTGGCCGATATTTATTTGCTAAGGGCAGAAGCGTTGAACAAATTGGGTCGTGATGGTGAAGCGGTTATATTGCTCAATGCCATCAGAAAAAGGGCTAAGCTCGCCGATTATGCCGGGGGAGGCACGGCTTTGGGTACAACAATTCTTGAAGAAAGGCTTCGTGAACTATATTTCGAAGGCCAGTCTTACTACGATATGGTAAGAACCAAAACACTTCCTACCTATAATGAACGCTTTAAAGACCAGTTCATGAATGGCACTCCTGAAGGTGGTTGGCTATGGCCAATAGACCCCGGAATGTTCAAAGACGACTTTACGTTAACACAAACGCCATACTGGCAAGGAAGGCTTTAATCATTAAATGAATCAGACATGAAAAAAATAATTATGATATGCATTGCAATAGTCACGGTGGTTACTGTTTACTCTTGCAAGAAAGATTATGTGATCGGTGGTAGTCTTTACAATCCTAAGGTTGATATGACCACATACGATTACCTAAAAACCAAAAAGCTGTTTGATACACTCATCATCATGGTAGATCGTATGGGTTTAAAAGATGAAGTAAATGCCAGTGGGACAGTTTTTGCTTTAACTAATTACGCCATAAGTAATTATGTTAAAGAAAAACAGGCGCATCTGCGTATTAAACTAAATGATGAGAACCTTGTTTTTACCTTCGATTCTCTAAAGCTCCCAGAGCTTAAGGATTCTTTAAGGGCTTACTTGTTTAAAGACAGACTTCCTGTAGAGGCACTAAGTGAAGTGGGGAAATTAAGGAAATCTAACGATGGGGAATTCAGGCTAATTCAGGCCATTCCAACAACAGATTATACCGACCCTAACATCTTCCCTGTTAAACCAAAATATGTTTACCTCACTAAAATAGTTAAAAAGGAGGATGGAACGGGTACCATCCCTACTGACTCTACGCAACTCCCATTGGTTGACCCTGAACAATTGCTGCAGGCGCGTGTGCAGACCTCGGGGATCATCACCAACACCGGTGTGATACATGTGGTAAATAACAATCACACCTTCACCTTTTTTGGTGATATCAAGAATTAATGATTTTAAGCTAATAATATGAAAAGATATATAAAACTTATAGCACTCGGCTTTGTAGCGATGGGGATCATATTCTCTTGTAAGAAAGTCGAAAACGGTTTTCTCAGCAATCAGATCAGATACCGGGATAGCCCAATAAAAATTCAAAAAGGCATAACGGTTCAAACTAAACCGGTAGACAACGATGGCTCTAGTGCACCGGTAACTTATGAATTGTTAGATATTCGTGATGCAGTTACAAAAAAACATGCAGAACTATTATATACAAACTACGAGCGGTATATTTTTATCTCTCAGTTTGATGTGAATAGGGACACAACTGTTGAATTGCTAAATAAACACAGGCAATTATTAAACGCACCGCCGGTTGAATTTAATACACATACCGGAGCATTTACTTTTTATGGAACAACCGCAAATGTGTCTGTTGGGACCTATGAATTTGATATCCGGGCAACCAATGAGAATGGTTCAAAGGATTTTAAAAACATTGGCCAGTTTTCTTTATATGATGGGCCGGTAGCGGAACAATCTGCCGGGGGCGGTGCCTGGTTTAAGGATGGGTCCAGCGAGTCTGGAGATATTGGAGAACCAGAAGTTAAAATTAAAAAGACTTCCAACGAGGGTACTTTGATCATTCTAAAAATAGTAGATAAAAATGGCACTCCATTTAACCCAAAGAAAAATGAGTTCATTAAACGTGGAGACAGGAATAGCTTTGATACTTTTGCCAGATTCCATCCCCTTGTATTAACGGATTCTACAATGGCCTGTAACTTTGAAGTAGTTCCATTTCCGCTTGTTGCAGGGCCTCCTGGACAGGGTTATACCATTTATTACAGAATTCCCGGCAACTTTGCCAAACTCGACCCCGGTCTTACTCCAACTCCAGATCGAGGCTATAGCATTAACCCGCGATTTACTTTCCGAATCTATCAGGAGGGAACTTATGAAGTAACGGTTAGGATTAAAAATGCGACAAGAGATGTCTTGTAGCAAGTAGTGCACATCAGAAAAGGGTGCCAATATTTCTTTGGCGCCCTTAATAAGAAATTTCTATCGGCCTTTCTTGACCCAGTCATCTCCATTATTTACTACTTTAGCTATAAAGTATTTAGAAGATGAACGTTGTCAAGATAAAACAGACTGTAGTTGCACTACTGTTGCTATTTCCCGGACTGGTCTTTTCGCAGGGAAAGGCACAACAGAAGAAGCCAAATATCATTTATATCTATGCAGATGATTTGGGCTATGCTGAGATTGGCCCATACGGACAGAAAAAGATTAAGACCCCTAATTTGGATAAACTGGCCAAAGAGGGGATGAAATTCACTCAACATTATACCAGTACACCAGTTTGTGCACCCGCCCGTTGTATGCTTATGACAGGCAAACATGGTGGACATTCCTACATTCGTGGCAACTATGAAATGGGTGGTTTCCCAGATAGTTTGGAAGCAGGGCAGATGCCATTGCCCGAAGGAACATTTACAATTCCGAAAATGTTAAAAGAAGCTGGGTATGTTACAGCTCTAACCGGCAAGTGGGGTTTAGGAATGAACAACACAACAGGATCGCCGTTAAAGCAAGGATTCGATTATTATTATGGATACCTGGACCAAAAGCAATCCCATAATTTTTATCCCTCTCACCTTTGGGAAAATGATGAGAAGGTGGTACTTGATAACCCTTACATGTACGTCCATAAAGGCCTCGATTCTACAAAAGCGACCGATAAGGATTTTGATTATTACAAAGGTAAAGTGTATTCGCCAGGCATGATGACTAAAAAGGCGGTTAATTTTATTAATGAGCAAAAATCGAAGCCGTTTTTCCTATATATGCCTTATACTATTCCACATGTTTCGTTACAGGCGCCTGATGAGTATGTTAAAAAGTACATTGGGCAGTTCAATGAGCATCCTTACTACGGACAACAGGGATACGCGCCAACTAAGTATCCGTATTCGACCTATGCTGCTATGATCAGTTATCTGGATGATCAGGTTGGGATTATTATGGCCGAAATTAAAAAGCTAGGGCTAGATGACAATACGATCATTATGTTTTCAAGCGATAACGGCGCCACATTCAATGGTGGGGTAAATGCTAAGTTCTTTAATAGTGTCGATGGCTTGCGTGGGTTAAAGATGGATGTATATGAAGGAGGGATCAGAGAACCATTTATTGCAAGGTGGCCTGGTAAGATACCTGCAAACACGACCAGCGATTTTGTATCTGTACAGTTCGACATGATGGCTACTTTTGCCGCGATAACGGGTGCAAAACCGAATAACACAGATGGTATATCGTTACTGCCAACCTTGTTAGGGAAAAATAAAGAACAGAAGCAGCGTGACTATATCTATTGGGAATACCCTGAAAAGGGTGGACAGCTGGCAATAAGGATGGGGGATTGGAAGGGTGTAAAAGTAAATCTTCGCAAGAACTTAAATAATCCATGGCAGATCTTTAACCTGAAAACAGATCGGAATGAAACAACAGATATTGCTTCCGAACATCCTGAATTAACCAAGCGTTTTGACGAGATCGTTCAGAAAGAGCATCAAGTTTCTCATTTACTGGAATGGGAGTTCTTGGAAAACAAATCTGGGAAAAAGTAAGCTGGAGTCGATTTAAACTAGAATCCTGCATGGTTGCGATTACGCTCTGTTTGTATAGATAAAGTTGATACTTTTCTCATTATTGCGCTTGAAAAAATATAGTTAAAAAAGGGCATTTTGATACGTTATAACTTATATTTTTGGCTTTGCACATCTCTAAAAAGCCGTCAGTATGATACCGGATAACAAACTCAACTCAGCAAAAAAGCCAGGAAACACCAACACATATGTAATTGGTTTTCGGTACATCGACAGATCAAGTTTTATGACTGTAGGAGGCAAGGGCGCCAACCTGGGAGAACTTGCCGGAATCGAGGGAATAAGCGTGCCGGAAGGTTTTTGCGTGACCACCGAAGCGTATAAAAGAATAACTGAAAATAATCAGATGCTTAACAGTTTACTGGATGAATTAAGTCATCTTAAGGTAGAAGAGCGAGTTAAAATCAGCGAGCTTAGCAGCAAAATACGTAAGGTTATAGAAGGAATATCCATTTCTGAAGATATTGAAGAAGAGATTGTGGGGTTTCTCACAAAGTTTGAGGAGAAGGATGCCTTTGCTGTACGATCCAGTGCAACGGCGGAAGATTTGCCTACGGCATCATTTGCCGGGCAGCAGGATACTTATCTGAATATTATTGGTAAGGAGGCAGTCTTAAAATACATCAGCAAATGCTGGGCGTCCCTGTTTACAGATAGGGCTGTAATTTATCGTTTGCAGAGTGGATTTGACCACAGGAAGGTTTACCTGTCGGTTGTTGTTCAGAAAATGGTTTTCCCGGATGTGGCGGGAATTATGTTTACAGCAGATCCGGTTACCTCAAACAGAAAAATAGTATCTGTTGATGCCAGTTTTGGATTGGGTGAAGCGTTGGTTTCGGGAATTGTGAATGCGGATAATTACAAAGTTTCTGAGGGCAAGATTATCGATAGGAAGATATCCAGTAAGAAACTGGCTATTTATGCCTTAAAAGAGGGAGGCACAAAGGAGCAGAAAATCGGACCGGATCAGCAGAACGCCCAGGCGCTGACGGATAAGCAGATTTTACAGCTGGAACGTATGGGTAGAAAGATCGAAGCGCATTTCTGTAACCCACAGGACATCGAATGGTGTTTGGTGGATGATACGTTTTATATTGTACAGAGCCGGCCCGTTACTACCTTATACCCGATTCCCGAAGCGAATGATCAGCAGAACCATGTTTATATATCTGTTGGCCATCAGCAAATGATGACTGACCCCATGAAACCACTTGGATTGTCCTTATGGCAGTTAAGAGCTGCCAGACCCATGTTTAAAGCTGGTGGGAGATTGTTTGTTGATGTTGCAGATAGCCTGGCTATGCCTGCTGTCAGGGAAAATTTATTAGAGGCGATGGGACAACATGATCCACTTATAAAAGAGGCCCTTCTGACCATTACAGAGCGAGGGGATTTTATAAAATCGTTACCAAATGACGAAAAAGCACCGATGCCTGTTAAAAGCACTAAGGGTATGTCTTCCGTGGATATTTTAGCGCAAGTGGGAAACGACCCGGCAATCGTTTCCGATCTGATTAGACATAACGAGACGTCAGTAAAATTGCTAAAACAAAACATCCAAACGAAATCAGGAACGAATCTGTTTGATTTTATTCTGGATGATATCCAGCAATCAAAGAAGACAATATTTGAGGCTCAACATATGGGTGTGATCATCGCTGCAATGAATGCCTCATCGTGGCTCAATGAAAAGATGAACGAATGGTTAGGTGAAAAAAACGTGGCAGATGTACTTTCTCAATCCGCACCAAACAACATCACTTCAGAGATGGGTTTGGCACTATTGGATGTGGCAGATGCAATCCGCCATTATCCGGAAATAATTGAATACTTGCAACAGGTAAAAGCAGATGATTACCTGGACGAACTTGTTAAGTTTAACGGTGGACAAGATGTCCGGAGCGCTATTGATGCTTATCTAGATAAATATGGTATGAGATGTGCCGGTGAGATCGATATTACCAAAACCCGTTGGAGCGAAAAACCCAATATACTTGTCCCGATAATTCTGGGTAATATTAAAAACTTTGAATCCGGGGCCGGTAAACGGAAGTTTGAACAAGGACGGCAGGAAGCTCTAAACAAAGAAGAAGAATTAGTAGGCCAGTTGACGTTATTACCAGATGGTGAACAAAAGATCAGGGAGACAAAACAAATGATCAGCCTACTCCGGAATTTTGTAGGTTATCGGGAATATCCAAAATATGGTATAGTTAATCGCCTCTTCGTTTATAAGCAGGCTTTGCTGAAAGAAGCCGAACAACTCGCACAAGCCAACATCATTCCCCATAAAGAAGATGTTTACTATCTTACTTTTGAGGAATTTCGCGAAATGGTACATATCCATAAACCAGACAACCAGCTCATCAGCAACCGAAAAGATGAGTTCAAATCATATAAAAGACTAAACCCGCCAAGGGTAATCACATCAGACGGTGAAATTGTTTCGGGTACATACAAGCATGAAAACCTTCCGGCGGATGCTATTGCAGGTCTGGCGGTTTCTACAGGAGTGATAGAGGGGAGAGCACGTGTAATCTTAAATATGGAAGATGCAAACCTGGAAGACGGGGATATATTGGTTACCACCTTTACCGACCCCAGCTGGACACCCTTATTTGTATCGATAAAGGGTCTGATTACCGAAGTTGGCGGAATGATGACTCATGGAGCAGTAATTGCACGCGAATATGGGTTGCCGGCAATTGTTGGAGTAGACAATGCTACGAAGCTGCTCAAAGACGGTCAGCGTATCAGGCTGAACGGAACCGACGGATATATTGAAATACTTTAGGGAAAAATTGGAACAGAAAGTCTAATGTTTTTGTCCCTTATTTATCTTAAAAAGGTGTAATAGTTGCGGGAATAAGGCGGACATATATTCCTCTACTCCAGTTTTCGAGCCTGGAAACGTGAGCACAAGTGTTTCGCCTATAAATCCGGCAACGCCACGGGATAACATGGCGTAAGGCATACGTTCCTGTCCGTATCTTCGCGCTGTTTCCATAATTCCATCAATTTTACGTTTAATTAAGGGGGTAATGGCCTCTGGTGTAACGTCTCTAGGAGAAAGCCCGGTACCTCCTGTGAAAATCAAGAGCTGATATTCAGTTCCGCAGAGTTCAATAGCCTTTTCTTTGATACTGTCGACCTCATCTGGCAGGATCTCATATTTGAGCGTTTCAATGCCAAGTTGCTCCAGTAACCCAATAATGGTTTTTCCGGATGTATCCTGAGCCTTACCCGCGAATATAGAATCAGAACAGACTACTACAGCTGCCTTGATATCCGGAAACTGTAAATTCTTGTGGTCAGATTTACCACCGGATTTTTTTTGCAACCTGATGTTTTGAATTTCTACACCCTTATCGATGGGTTTGAGCATATCATACATGGTGAGGGCAGTAATGGAGGCACCATGCATGGCTTCAACTTCTACACCTGTTTTGTAAATAGTATGCACTTCAACGGTTATATGGATGTTTAGCCCCTCAATTCCGTAGGTGATGGAGGTATATTCTATTGGAAGGGGATGGCAATCGGGGATGAGGTCGCTCGTTTTTTTTACACCCAAAAGTCCGGCTGCACGGGCAAATTCGAAAACATCACCTTTGGGTATTTTTCTTTGTTCAATGGCTGCAATGGTTTCCGGTTTAGAGACTTTTACAGTAGCAGTTGCAATAGCTATTCTTAGTGTGCTTGATTTTTTTGTAATGTTTACCATATTAGCTATTCTCTTTCCATTGATGTGTATCGTCTTCAAATATTTCTTTGCCCCAAATTGGCAGTTCTGCTTTTAATCTTTCTACGATTTCTGCACAGGCATCTATTGCTGGTTTACGGCGTGTAGATGAGGTAAATACAAAGAGACAGATCTCACCCGCTTTTATTGTGCCCAGGCTGTGGTAAACATGCATGCAATGAAGCGGGTATTTTTGAAAAATATCTTCCCTGATCTGATGCATTTTCTCTAGTACCAGCTCCTGGTAAGCTGTATACTCAATGGCTGTCACAAGCTTTCCTTCAATCTCATCTTTCCGCACTTGTCCCATAAATATGCTGTGACCGCCTATAGTTGTTTTTGCACTGTGTTTGGAAATACTATCAGCTATGAATGCAGGCTCGATCCTTCCGTTAATAAATATGTTTTTTACTTTTCTTTCCACTTTTATGGTATTATCCTCCTGAAAAAGGCGGCATGATGCCTACTGTATCTTGATTTGAAATCACCGTATTCTCCTGAACAATATCCTTATTCAGGGAAAGTTTATATTTCATATTGCTAAGCAATGGAAATGATGTTTCCAGATAAGCTTTTAACTCATCGGTATTGCGGATATCAGAGATTTCAATCTTCTGATGCGTTATAAATTCGGATATTTTTCCAAAACTGATGATCTGAATTTCCATAATGCTAATTTACCCTTAAAATGCTGATTTTTCTAATAAATTGCAAGATAACCACCCAGCGATGGTCTTAATTAGGCAATTGCATAATGGTTACCACATCTCCCTGTTTGAAATCCTGCTGTTCTTCGGGAAGGCAGATCAGGCAGTTTGCCAGTGCAAAAGAGCTTAACCGAAACGACTCCTGGGCATTTAATGGTGTTGCCTTGCCATTTTTGTAACTTCCCTTAAGGAAATGGGTAAGACCAGCCGGTTTCTGATAGTCATGCGTCAGTTCGGCACTTATTTCTTTTACACTATTTTCTTTGTGCGAAATTGCTTTCAGAGCCGGCAATACATAATTGTAATAGCAGTTAAGAACCGAAGATGGGTTTCCCGGTAGACCAAATATCAGTTTTTGATCTTTTTTTCCGAAAAATAATGGTTTACCCGGCTTTTGCTTTACTTTATGGAAGATCTGCTCAATCCCACATTTCTTTGAGGCTTCCAGTACGAAATCGTAATCTCCTACGCTCACACCACCGGTAAGCAGGACAACATCATGTTCCTGTAATGCCGACCTAAGCACATCTGTTAGTATGTCCAGATTGTCATCAGCCGCTGTTACTTCAATTTCAGTGATTCCTTCATTTTTTATTGCGGCAGTTAAAGAATAGGAGTTAGATTCATATACCTGACCAAAACTAAGTTCCATCCCGGGTTGTTGAAGTTCTTTGCCTGTTAAAATGATGGCTACCTTAGGCATCGGAAAAACCTCCACATCATGAATACCAATTCCGGCCAGAAATCCTACAGCGGCAGGGCCTAGCAGGGTTCCTTTTTGCATGGCAAGTGCTCCGGCTTTAATCTCCGATCCTATTTGACGAACATTTGCTCCCGGCAACAGTTTTGGATCCTGAAGCGTGATCTTATTTCCTTGTCTGCTGATCTTTTCCTGCATTACCACTGTGTCCGCGCCTTCAGGCAGGGGAGCTCCGGTAAAAATCCTGGTGGTTTGATTGGCGTCAATGGACAACAATTGGCTGGTGCCAGCGGCCATTTCTCCAACCATATCTAATTCTGATGAGGAGTCCTGATAAACCAAAGCATATCCATCCATAGATGATTGTTTGAAAGCCGGAATATCATAGCGCGCATAGATATCTGCAGCTAAAATGTGTCCTGAAGCCTTTTTTAGACTTAATTTTAGGGCTTCCAGCGGCTGAGTATGATCTGAAATCAGTTGTTTTGCCTGGTTAACGCTTATCATCTTAAATTATCCTCCTATGGTAATCATACTTCTGTTCTTGATGGAATCCGCATCAAGTTTTTCGAAATGCTCAATAAGCTGTCCGCCAAGTTCTTTTTTCTTACTCCAGATAGAAGCTTGGATCAATGGAAGAATGTCTTGATTGTTTCTTAAAGGGCCCAGTAGGTCTGCCTCTCCATCAGAGAAGAGGCAATTTTTGAGCTTTCCATCAGCAGTCAATCGCATCCTGTTACAAGTACTGCAAAACGGTGCTGTCATGGTGCTTATAACGGCAAAAGAACCTTCGTGTCCCGGAATCATGAAACTTTTTGCCGTATCGTGTGGTGCGGCTTTAACCGGAAGCATCGTGAAATCTTTAGCTATGGCAGCCAGTATTTCATCAAGGGAGAACATTTTATTACTGGTCCATTTGTTCCCGCTGAATGGCATAAATTCAATGAACCTGATTTGGATAGGATTATGTTTTGTCCAATCTATAAAATCTTTAATTTCATTATCGTTGAGGCCTTTCATCACTACCATATTTATTTTAACGGTAATTTTGTGATGTAAAAGCAGTTCTATATTGCTGCGTACCTGATGGAACAGGTCTCTACGGGTAATGAATAAGAATTTTTCTGGCTGAAGGGTATCAAGACTAATGTTAACTGTTTTAATTCCGCCTGCAATTAGTGCAGGGAGCATTTCTGCGATACGCGTTCCATTGGTGGTGATCACCAATTCTACCGGAAGCTTGCCTAAAGCAGTTATGATCGCGGCTGCATCTTTACGCACCAAAGGTTCTCCACCGGTTAACCGGATTTTTTTAACACCCTGTTCTACAAATATTTTTGCAAGCTGAACAATCTCTTCTGTCTGCATCAACCTTGAAGCTGGGGTAAAGTCATATTCTTCCTCTGGCATACAGTAGAAGCAGCGGAAATTGCAGTTATCAGTAAGTGATATCCGCAGGTAATCGTGCACTCGTCCAAAAGAATCTGTTATCATTGCTATTTAATTAAATTATTGTAATCCGTTTCTGTATCTATATCTATATGTCCTAACTCAAAGGGGATAGTTTCTGTATCCTCCATGTTTAATTTTACAATGCTTTTTGCCCCTGTATTGCCCGTAAGAGATAAAAGCTTTTCAAAGTATTTTTTACTGAATAGGGCAGGAGTACCTACCGTTTCAGCATAACTACTGGCAATAATGCCTTTACTGCTCAGCTTACGCTTTTCAAGGAGTTTCTCAAAGATTTTTGAAGTAATGAAAACCTGATCCGCGACCGCAATGATTACGTTTTCTATTTCCTTTGATTGGTTCCCTATCGCAGACACCCCTGCAGCAATACTCGAGGATATTCCTGTTTGCCAGTTAGGATTGACAATATACGCAATTCCCAGGTAAGTGTTATGGTTTAATATTTCTTTTGAATAGGCACCAAGAACCACAACAGTTGGTGTATTGGGTATTTTTAAGGCTTCTTCGGTTACCAAATCCAACAATGTTTTGCCCTTATACTTTAAGAGTTGTTTTGGCTGACCCAGCCGACTTGAGTTCCCCGCCGCCAATATGATGATCCCCGTGTTCATAAATTTGAATAGACATGGATTGGACTCTTTTTTACTTTCAGAGAATTTGCCGAAGCACCCGAAAAAACAGATTTAATTTCTGCAACAATAGAGATGGCGATTTCTTCTGCAGTTTCTGCTCCGATATCAAGGCCAATCGGTCCATGTACCCGGGATTCGTTTTCTGGGGTATTCCTGTTCAGTTCATCGAGCATTCTGATCAGTTTCTTTTTAGGTCCAAGAACACCAATGTAAGGTGCATTGGTTTCTAGAAGGAGATTCAGGAGTTCAAGATCATAATTGTAGTTGTGGGTCATCAGCACGAATGCCGTTTGTTCATCTATCTGTATTTGTGATAGAAGTTGCTCCGGCTTGCTGACCAACACGTGGTTTGCATTTGGAAAACGTATTGTTGAGGCATGAGTAGGTCTGCCATCAGCAATGGTTACTTCCCATCCTAAAAGATAAGCTACTTCTGCCAAGGGTTGCACATCGTTTCCGGCACCGGCAATAACCAAAGAAACAGATGGCCGGATAAACTCTAAAAAACCGTCTATATTTTCTTCAGTAGTTTGATAACTGCTGAAAACCGAAGTCTTATTGTTCCATACCTTAGCAACATCATCCATTATTGATTGTTTTATTTCTATGGGGATATTGGATTGGAAGCTATCTTTTCGGTAAAGCATACTTGTGCCTGGTTGCGCTTTTGAATTTAAAGCGAAAAGTGTGACCAAAACCGCATCTTCACGTTTCTCGCTCAATGCAGTTAAAATGGCTATTGGATTGAGTTCTTCTTCTTCAATAATCGGTTCAAAAAGGATATGGACAATGCCATTGCAGCCCAGTTGTACGCCAATCTTTGCGTCCTCTTCATCGGTTGTGTCATAAGTGATGAGCTTGTTTTCCTGTTGCACAATGGCCGAAAGTGCTTTTCTTAAGGCATCGCCTTCCAAACAGCCTCCGCTAATGGCACCTGTAAGCTGCCCGTCTTCCGTAATCAGCATTCTGGCACCTGGTCTGCGATAGGAAGACCCTTCTACCTTTACTACGGTTGCCAGTGCTGTCTTTTTGTTAGCCTTCAATGCTTTTTGATAGGCCCTAAGTATGTCAGCAATTTCGTTCATCAAAATCTCCTAATTAAACAGCGCTTAAATCAAATGGAAGTTTTCGTATCCGCTTCCCTGTTAAATCAAATATGGCATTTGTAAGGGCAGGGGCAAAGGCCGGTAAACCCGGTTCACCAACTCCGCCTGCATCTGCCTCGTTTTCCATAATGTGCACTTCTATAGGTGGTATGTCCGTAATTCTTGGCATTTTATAGTCGTAGAAATTTCTCTGTTCTACCAGCCCATCTTTAAATGTGATTTCGTGAATTGTAGCTGCACCTAATGCCATTACTATACTTCCTTCTACCTGGGCTCTGATGATATCAGGATTTACGTACCATCCACAGTCCATCACGGCCCAAACCTGATCTATTTTAATTTTACCACCAGCATCTTTGGATACTTTTACAATTTGGCCCACTGTACTGGAAAAGCATTCTGTAATGGCAGCGCCAAAACCTTCATTTTTCTTCCTTTTCTTCCAGCCTGAAACTTCTTCCATTTTGTCAATCAATCGCTGACATCGTTCATCCTGTAAATACTGTCTCCTGAGGTCCAGAGGATCTTTACCTGCTGCTAAAGCAACCTCATCCAGAAAACTTTCATAGGCAAATCCATTGGTAGAGGCATATACAGATCGCCACCACATGGTAGGAACAGGTGTTTCAAATTGTACTTCGGCAAAGCTGATGTTTTTGATGCTGTCGAAGTAAGGTTTAAGAAATCCTTCAGAGGTACTTCGGTTCGCCTGATCTGTTTTTCCACCTCTCCAATGGTCATTATTCTGACCTGACATGCGGAATTTGAGTGCAGTTACCTCTCCGTTATGGATGGCACCCTGGCACCTGTACGAGATGCCCGGACGGTATGGTCCTTGGGTAGCATCATCCTCTCTTGTCCACACCACCTGAACCGGAGCTCCGATTTCTTTGGAGATCATTGTGGCCTCATGAGGATAATCCATAAATGCTTTTCTGCCAAATCCACCACCCAGGAAAGTCATGTTAACGATGACTTTTTCTTTAGGTAGGCCCAATTGTCCACTGATGTAATCCTGTACCCATTCCGGAGCTTGGATAGGTCCCCAAATCTCCACCTTGTCTCCCTGATAATGCGCAACACAATTTACAGGTTCCATGCAGCTATGCGATTGATAAGGGGTCTGGTAAACTGCGTCAATGGTTTTTCCTTCCTGTTTAAGGATGTCATCTGGATTTCCTTGTTTTTTTAGGTACAAACCTTCCTTGGTTTGGAGGTCCTCTTGCTGGCGTTTATAGATTTCAGCTGTGCTGATGTGTTCAAAACCGGAATCATCCCATTCTACTTTTAATGCTTTTTTTCCCTGCATTGCTGCCCAGGTAGAATTTGCAACAACGGCTACACCCTCACGGAAAGTATTAAAAACGCCCATGCGAACTTTAAAAACCTTTGTTACTCCTGGTATTTTCAGGGCTGCACTGGCATCAAAACTTTTTACGATTCCTCGTAACCTGGGATTACGCTCAACAGTTGCATAAAGCATGCCTGGTAACTTCTTATCCAGCCCAAATATTGCAGTGCCATTTGTTTTTAGGGGGGTATCCTGTCTGTGTAGTGGTTTGCGGATCAGTTTATATTCGGAGATTTTTTTAAGGACAACTTCTTTCGGTGCTTCGAGTTTCGAAGCGTCTACAACGAGTTCTCCATAGTGAAATTTCTTTCCTGAAGCTTTGTGTAGCACGTGGCCTGATTCGGCATAGCAGTCAGTAATGGGCACATTCCATTTTTTTGCTGCAATGGTGATCAGCATAATCCTGGCCGTTGCGCTTAACTTTAATAAATTCTTATAAGAGCCACGTATGGTTGAACTTCCGCCAGTAATCTGGCTGCCGTACTTTTCTCTGTTACCTTGGGCGAAAACAATATTTACATCTTTCAGATCAACTTCGAGCTCTTCGGCAATAATTTGTGGAACAGATTGAAAAGAGCCCTGACCCATTTCGGCACGGTGGTTAAAAATAGTGACTTTGCCATCTGTATCTATATGGATCCAGGCGTTCAGTTCTACTTCTGATTTTGCTACCCCACTTGTATTCACGATTTCTGCTTCTTTGGCACTTGAAGGGAAATAGAAACCTAGGCACAATGCTGTGCCTGCCAGACCTGAAACCCTGAGAAAATCTCTTCTGGAAACTTGGTTTGTACTCATAGTTGTAGATTTAATTTATTTGCTTTTAGGAGCATATGCTCCGGTATTGATCCATGTTTCCCATGCTTTTTTGAATGCTGCATGGCTCATTGGTGGCTGTGAGCGTCCCTCTCCCGGATTCCATCCGGATAAAACCAACCCATCGTCGGCATGTTCCAATAGTTGTTTCATAGACTTATTGCCATTTTGCTTAGGGTTTACCAGTTGTTTCGCCAATTCATGTGCTGTTTTGCCCTGGAACACCATTTTCATATCTGCAGGTGGCAAATGCCAGTCTGGATTTCCCGGTGGGGTATGTAAACCGGGTGTATTGTTTGGCTGATGGCAGTTCGCACATTTCATCGCAAACATGCCTTTGCCGTCGTGTCCTCTTTTTGGATACATCTCATGCAGATGGCTGTCGTCTCCCTGTAAAGGGATATCTCCCGAAGGGTGGCAGTTCATACAACGTGGGCTCATTAAAACTTTATAAACCTGTTCAAAGGCTTTTACTGATGCTATGCTGTCCTTTTTAATTTTCTGTGTAGCCTCTCCAGAAACGTTGGGATGGTTGTTTACTGCATTCAAGCCGAAAGCCATGACTCCAACCATGGAGAAGATGACTGCCATGATAATTATTGATCTTTTCATTTTGTTCCGCCTTCCTTTTTATGCAGTTCTGCTGCTAAGTGAATCGCTTTTCGAATGCGGGGATAGGTACCGCAACGACAAATATTTCCAGACATGGCACTATCAATATCTTCATCTGTAGGATTTGGGTTTTCTCTCAATAGCACAGCTGCCGACATCAATTGACCAGAATGACAATATCCGCACTGCGGCACATTAACTTCATTCCATGCTAACTGTAGCGGATGGTCATTGTTTTTTGACAGTCCTTCTATGGTAACGATTTTTTTACCTTCCGCCCGGCTAACTTTGGTTACACATGACCGCACAGCTTCTCCGTTTAGGTGAACTACACAGGCTCCACATTGAGCAACACCGCATCCATATTTGGTTCCGGTTAGACCAACAAGATCACGAATGGCCCACAAAAGCGGCATATCTGGATCTGCATCTACCTCATAAGATTTTTGATTGATATTTAAGTTAATCATATGCTAATGGTTTTTGGTGATATTTCTCTATTAAAATACTGTTTTTTCTATTTATATTCTGCTATTAATGTTAAATCATGTACCTTATCCTTATTAGCTTGTCAGCCGGTTATGATACTTTTCATCTTCAGTTCTTTAATTCAAAGATCAAAATAACTAAAGGCATTAAGGGTAGATGGATTACGGGTATTACTACCAATATTACTGATTGAGATGATTTGATAACAATCGCACTTATAGAATGTTTAAATTTGTGTTCGTAAGCAAAAAATATGATTGGAGTAGTTCTTTCAGGTGGTCAAAGCATAAGGATGGGTAAGGATAAAGGTCTGTTGCAAAATGGGCAACAAACATGGGCACAACAAGCATTTGCTAAATTGTCATCATTACAAATCCCTGTTTCCGTATCCGTAAATACACCACAATTACCAATATACCAAACTGTTTTTTCTAACTCTTCATTAATCACAGACGATTCCGCCTTGTCTATCGGAGGCCCACTTAAAGGCATCTTATCCGTACACCTTATTTATCCGAATGAAGATTTACTTGTACTTGCCTGTGACATGATAAACATGGAAGTTGATCTTTTAGACTTCCTTGTTCAACAGTATAAGGATAAGCCGGCTGATGCATTGGTCTTTATGAATGAAATGCAATCTGAACCACTATGCGGCATATATTCAGCAAAGGCATTGGACAAGATATATGCCTTGCATATGAATCAAGAACTGCATAAGCACAGTATGAAATATGCGCTTGATCAACTCGACGTCCGTTACCTCCCTGTTTCTAAAAAGTGGAAGGCTTATTTTGATAACTATAACACACTAAGTGATTTAAATAATAGCCAAGGCTAATCGATCATTCTTTGATCGAATATCACTGATACAATTCTTTTTAGACTGATTTTTTCTTAATTTTAAGAACGATTATTTTATTAAAACCGTACGGAAATGGAGGATTTAGAATTGGTTTCCATTAAGCAGGTATTTGTCAGAAAGGTTAAGGGTTTAACAAGTTTACCGTTATCGGATCTACTTTCGGTAGAAGAGCCGCTTGAAATAAGAATAGCTTATGGCCCTCAGGCAGAGCGGATACAAAAGAATATATCTGTGACCATGCGCACGCCAGGTAATGATCTGGAACTTGCGATGGGCTTTTTGTTTACAGAAGGAATTATTTCTTCTTATCAGGATGTGACTGATGCCTATCACTTAGATATGAAATGTTCATCACAAAAGCAGAATATTGTGCAGGTGGAACTCGCTGAAAATTTCATGCCTCAGTTGCAGCAATCGGACAGAAATTTTTATACAACCTCTAGTTGCGGAGTATGCGGAAAAGGTTCTATCGAATCTATTAGGACGGTTAGCCCCTTCAGTAATCGGGATAAACCACAGTTAAACCTATCAACAGATATATTATATGAATTACCCGGAAAGTTAAGTGCAGTCCAAAGCGGATTTGCAGCTACCGGAGGCATTCATGCATCGGGCCTTTTTACTATCGAAGGCGATTTAGTTCTGTTACGGGAAGATGTTGGGAGACACAATGCACTTGACAAGTTAATTGGCAAGTCATTACTCAACGGCGACTTGCCATTGGATCGGCATATTTTATTGCTGAGCGGAAGGGCGAGTTTTGAATTAATTCAGAAAGCAGCCATGGCCGGTATTGCGATTGTTGCTGCCATTGGCGCTCCATCGAGTCTTGCAGTGGAACTTGCTGCAGAATTTGATATTACACTTTTGGGCTTCCTGAAAGAAGACAGGTTCAATATTTATAATTTAAGTAGTAGAATATTAATACCAACATCGCATGAAACCATCATGACTTCCCAAACCACATAGTGGTATGGAAAATCTGATAGGTTCATCACAATTGAAAAATAAATAATATAAAGATGAAAATTAGAATTAAAGGCAATTCGCTGAGATATAGACTGACCAAATCTGACGTAGCAAAACTGGGATCTGAAGGCTTTTTGGAGGAACGTTCTGAGTTTGTGGGTAAAACGCTGGTGTATGCCATTGAAACTATAGATGGTGGTAGCCTGTCAGCTGATTACATCGGTGACCGGATAGTCCTAAGCATACCAAAAACAATGGTTGATGAACTCAACAATACGGAGAGAGTTGGTTTTGATGATAAGGACGGTCCGGTTAGTTTACTCATTGAAAAAGACTTTACTTGTCTTGATAATGTTGAAGAGGACCAGAGTGATAATTTTCCCAATCCATTACTAAACAAATGAGCCATGGAAAAAGAGAAAAAAGAACCGGCTGCAGAAAATCCATACAAATTATTAAATCTGAAATTAACAAAGGTTGAAAAATGGGCTGCTGGAGTGCCTGCAGTGATCGCGGCATTTGGTGATTTTTTTGAGGAGGGGGTACCCATTCGTGGTACAAGAGCTTTGTTTAGGATGAATCAAATGGGAGGCTTTGATTGTCCAAGCTGCGCCTGGCCTGATCCAGATGATGACCGATCTCCTTTGGGCGAATATTGTGAAAATGGGGCGAAGGCTCTGGCAGAGGAAGCAACTACCAAAAAAGTTACTGCAGACTTCTTTAAAAAAAACTCCGTTTACGATCTGGCTAAATTAACGGATTTTGAAATAGGTCGTAAAGGGAGATTGGCCGAACCTGTTTATTTGCCAAAAGGCGGTACTCATTATCAGCCTATCAGCTGGGATGATGCTTTTAAAAAAATAGCGGAACACCTGAATGCAGTAGAAACACCGGATGAAGCTGCTTTTTATACCTCTGGCAGAACGAGTAACGAAGCTTCATTTTTATATCAGCTCTTCGCAAAAGAATTTGGTACCAACAATATGCCAGATTGCTCTAATATGTGTCATGAAACATCGGGTACTGCTTTGTTGCCAACCATTGGTATTGGAAAGGGAACTGTAAAACTAAATGATTTTTACGATACAGATGTGATTGTGATTATCGGGCAAAATCCTGGGACCAATGCACCCAGAATGATGAGCGCACTGGAAAAAGGTAAAAAAAACGGAGCAAAAATCATTGCGATTAATCCTTTACCAGAAGCTGGATTGATGGGGTTTCATAACCCACAGCAAATAAACGGCATTATTGGAAGTGGCGCTAAGCTTGCAGATCTTTATCTGCCTGTAAAAATAAACGGTGACATGGAGCTTTTAAAAGCTATCGGGCTCCTGCTGATTGATTTTGAAAAAAAATCTCCGGGCGAGGTATTTGATCAAAAATTTATTGCGGATAAAACTATTGGATACGATGCCTTTATCGAACAGTTTGACCATTACAAACTGGAAGACCTTGCAGCTGCCTCTGGGGTATCACAAGCTGCAATTTATGAGGCTGCTCAAATGCTGGCATTCAAAAAGCGAATTATTTTTTGTTGGGGGATGGGGCTTACACAGCAACCTAACGGAGTAGAGATGATTCAGGAGATCGTAAACTTACTGTTGCTTAAAGGAAGCATAGGTAAGCCTGGTGCTGGTGTTTGTCCAGTTCGAGGACACAGCAATGTTCAGGGTAATCGTACCATGATGATTAACGAAAAACCCAGCAACGAACAGCTGGATCGCATTCAAAAAGTTTTTGGCTTTGATCCTCCCCGTGAACATGGATACGATGTGGTTGGGGTAATCAAAGCTATGCACGAAAGCAAAGTGAAAGTATTTTTTAGTATGGGTGGGAATTTTCTATCGGCTACACCCGACACTACTTTTACTGCTAAAGCATTAAGGAAACTTAACTTAAGCGTCTCTGTTTCTACCAAACTTAACCGAAGCCACCTGGTGCATGGGCAGGAAGCATTAATTCTTCCAACCTTTTCACGGAGTGATATCGACATGGTTAATGGTGAACCACAGTTTGTGAGTACGGAAAATTCAATGGGCGTAGTACAATCATCTAAGGGCATGCTAAAGCCAATATCGGATAAGCTCGTTAACGAAACACAGATTGTATGCCGCATGGCGATTGCAACCTTAGGGAGCAGGTCAGTTGTTGACTGGCAACGCTATGCCAATAGCTATGATGCGGTAAGAGAGGATATTGAAAAGTGCATCCCGGGTTTCGAGAATTATAATGTAAGGGTACGGCATAAAGAAGGGTTTTATCTGCCCAATGCCGCCAGGGAGGGAAACTTTATTACCAAGAAATATGGCGATCGGGCCCCATTTACCTTAACTTCCATACCAGAAAATGTACTTGCCCCTGATGAATATATGATGGCGACAACGCGTACGCATGACCAATTTAACACGACAATATATGGACTTGACGACCGGTACCGGGGGATTAAGAATGAGCGTAGGGTAATATTTATGAATCAAAAAGATATTGAGAAAAGGGGATTTGCAGATGGCGAAAAGGTAGATTTGTTTAATTATGAGAATGGCACCGAACGGATCGCTCCATTATTCATTATCGTTTCATACCAGATACCAGAGAGGAACACCATGACTTATTTTCCTGAAACCAACGTGTTGGTTTCCATTAATAATGTTGTTCGGGGAAGTAATATGCCAGCATCAAAATTTGTTAAAATTAAGATCAAAAAGCATAATCCTAACATATACGAATTGATAGACCAATTATGAGTAACTGATGTAGATATCATGGGAACAAATCATAACAATGATCCGGGAGCAAGTCATGTTCCTGAACAGCAGAGCGGAACGGAAATGAATGCCGTAGAAAAGGTCGAACTAGCCTCGATAGCCGAGGCCGTAGATTTTTTTAAGATTGTGAAGGAAAGGTTGCTGGATGTAAACCAATGGACAAAGATCGCAGGTACTGAAATGTCAAATTTTTACCTTACCGATTCCAGTGGTCATCAGGTAAGCAGATTTGCAATAGATGGCGATCATATCAAAATTGATATTCCTGGTCCGGGAACTGTTACAGGCAAAGGCTATGATTGGGTTCGGATTGAACAGATTGTAACCGAGGAATTGGATAATGCTGAAGTATTGAGCATCACGGTACGGCCGTCAGCTAACCCTTTAAACGACAAAGAGGATACAGCGCATTTTCTCACAGAGGAGGCGACCTCTACCTTTCAGGTCAAGCGTATCGGCAGTATTGTTAGTGCAGAGGAACACGGCAGGAATGAGATGCCTAATACCGGTACAGATAATACCCTTGATAACATCCGCAATGTATTTGTCGGCTGGGGTGCTAAAATTGGGTTGTCTTATCCTCAATGGAAAGCCCTTGTAAAAGGGCTGCTAACTATTCGGGCTTAAACAATGTGCTTCCGTCTATTTTGATCTGCCATGATGTAATAGGATTCATGTGGTAACCACCCATAGCGGTGCCACGTGCCTCAGCCAATTGCTGAAGGGTTGGCTGTACATATCCAGTTTCATCAACGGCGCGGCTTAATATTTCCGTTGGATTGCCATCCCATCGCCAGAGGTGCCTGAAATAAGTATGCGCCTTGCTCAGCACCGGATCTTGTAATCTGGCATCCTGCCAGGTTTTCCCCGCATCAGTACTCACTTCAACCTTTTCAATTTTCCCTCTTCCACTCCATGCAATTCCCCTGATCTCGACCCAGCCAGGCATTATCTTTTGAGGATAAGAAGGAAAAGTAATGATCGACCTGGCATCCATTTCAAAGCTGAACATTCGTATACGGTCTTTTACCGGGTAGGTATATTTTGAAGTTTCTTCCCTGGTCATATAGGGCTCATCTGATAATTCTATTCTTCTTAGCCATTTGATGTTCATGTTGCCTTCCCATCCTGGGAGCAGCAGACGTACCGGATATCCTTGTTCTGGTCTGATGGCCTCTCCATTTTGTGCATAAACGATCATCGCATCGTCCCATGCCTTTTTTACCGGAACGCTGCGGGTCATGACAGCCGCATCTGAGCCTTCTGCCAGGAACCATAAAGCCTTTGGATCAGCACCTACTTCATGGAAAAGGGTTGACAACATAACTCCGGTCCATTCGCTCTGACTGGTAAGCCCTAGTATCTCCTGTGGAGTTAATTCTTCCTTTCCTCCGCGAAAATTACCGGCACATTCCAGGAAACAGATTCGGCTCACAGCGGGAAAGCGCTTCAGCTCTGCAAGTGTAAATTTCATTTGACGCTCAACCATTCCATGGATCAGCAACTCATATTTTTGTGGGTCAATGACCGGTACGCCGGCATGGTGTCTTTCGTAATGAAGATCGGAAGGAGTGACGGTGCTGTGAAAATCCTGCAAGGGGCTACGTGAAGAGGTCTCCGAAAACTTGCGTACAGGATGCTCAAAAGTTGAGCGCTTGCCTTGTGCACTTGGGCCGGGGCCTATTGTTTTTGTCGGATCTTCAGGTGGTTCAGGGGCAATATGCGGCCCTGTTTGTACGTGTTTTGCAAATACCGAACTCACTGGTAAAACAGCTGCAGCAACCATACCGCCAAGCAAGGTCCGGCGGCTTATCTTGTTGGATTTTATAACTTGTTTGTCTTTTTTTTGCGCTTTCATTATTCCTTACCTGACTTCAGGCCCTCCTTTACGGTCATCCATAATGAACAGTTTCTTTGCAGGCATAACGATACCCGGTAATGTTTTTGCATTCAACTGCTGACGTTGTTTAATGATTTTATTGGCATAAAGAAGATAGGCAGTAATGCTGTATACCTCATTGTCGGTCAATGATCCGGGTTGGTTATAAGGCATTGTTCTACGGATATAGTCAAACAGGGTAGTAGCATACGGCCAGTAATTTCCGATGGTCTTAGGCCTGCTCTTCGCTAAAGTATCGCTAACCAGAAGGGGCGCAGGGAGTTTGATTTTTGAAAGATCTGTATCGTTATTGCCATGGCAAGCCATGCATTTTGATGTATATATTACTTTACCTTTTAATACATCACCTTGCCCCGCAGGAAGTCCTTTTCCATCTGGACGTACATCTATATCCCATAAGGCAATTTCTGTTGTTGTCGCCAACCTGCCAAAGCCGAATCTTGAAGGATAACTGGTCTCAGTTTTATGCGTTGAAGGGAGGGGCTGCTGGGCAGATACCTGATGAAATAAAATCAGACCTAGAAGGGCCGTTCCAACAACAATTTTTATTTTCATTTCTAATTTACAATTGACCTTATGACGGCCAAATATAATAAAATCTAGTAAATCGATAGGATTAATTTGTTTTTGTGAAAAATGCCGCTACATTTGTGGAAAAAGAATCAATTACTATGATTAAATAGACACATGGAAAAACAACTACTCCACAAAAAAGAAGACACCACATCTATTCGCCTGAAGTTGAAATTCTCAGCTTACTGTTGTTGCTGTTTCGAGCAATAGCGTTTTTGTTACTCCCTTAAAAAAATAAAGACAGGATAAGATCCTGCCTTTACGCTGGCCATCAGTATGCAACGCCAATCACCTACTGAAATGCCACTAGTTTCAACCAACGATTAATTAATTAAAACTTTTTAAAGTTATGCAAAATTTTAAAAGGGAGAGGCCTTTATTTAGCGCTGGCTCCTTTGTTAAAAAGACATTATTGCTATTTAGCAGTCTAGTAATGTTTTTATTTATCCCATTGATCTCCAGATCACAGACCAACACAATCGTCAATTCTACATTAAAAGGGCAGGTCATAGATCAGGTTACCAGAAAGGGAATTGCCGGTGCCAGTGTAAGTATTACCGGTACCACGCATTCAGTGCAGACCGACAAAGATGGCAGATTCAACTTTGTAACTGGTCAAAAGCTACCCTACATCTTGATTATTAGCTTTATCGGGTATGAGAAAAGAGAGATCATCGTTAAAACTGAAACAATAGAAATAGAATTAAAGGAGGTTACCAATCAATTAAATGATGTGGTAGTAGTGGCGTACGGTTCGCAGGAACGCAGAAACGTAATCGGATCTGTTGTAAAAACCAATCTTGATGATGTAAAGAACATTCCCGGTGGTAGCTTTGAATCGCAGCTTCAGGGAAAAGTAGCTGGTGTACAGATCACCAATAATACAGGTGTGCCGGGTGAGACTGTAAACATTCGGCTGCGTGGTGCTAACAGTATTAATGGCAACAACAATCCTTTGTATGTGATCGATGGCGTATTTATAAGTAATAGCAGCTTGCAGACTTATGATACAGGTGGTAAATCCACATCGCCTATTGCCGACATTAACCCGAACGATATTGCGAGTATTTCTGTGTTGAAAGATGCTGAAGCAACTGTGCTTTATGGGGTTAGGGGAGCCAATGGGGTTGTTATCATTACCACCAAGCGTGGTAACTTTAACCAGAAGCCGAAGCTTGATCTGAATGTAAATAATGGTTTTGCAAAAGCCATCAAACTATGGGATCTGGCTACCGGACCGCAACATGCCGAATTGATTAATGAGAATTACATCAATACTGGTGGAACTTTTGCTACCCGTCCGTTCCGCCCTGTTTCCGAAGGTGGCAGAGGCTTACCTGAAGAGCAGCAAACTTACGACCGCTTGGGTCAGGTTTTTCGTACTGGTGCACTGCAGAATTACGACCTTTCTTTGACAGGTGGAAACAATGGAACCAAATATTACATTTCTGCGGGGTACAACAAACAGGAGTCTATCCTGGCGCCTATATCTTTCGATCGTGCCAGCTTCAAGGCAAATTTTGATCAGAAGATCACCAATAAAATAACAGTGGGCATAAGCAATACCCTGGGCAGGACACACCGCAATGAGGGCCGGGCAGGAGATGGGCCAGCTGGTGGTTTACTTCAGGCGGCACTACACACGCCTACATATCTGTCACCTTATAATGCACAGGGAGTTTTGGTAGGTCGAGCTGGCTTTGATAACGTACAGCTTTTGCTTGAAAATTACGACATCAACTCTACCAGTTTACGTTACATTGGTAACCTATATGGCGAGGCAGAAATCTTGCCGGGGCTGAAGTTTCGTTCCAGTTTTGGTTTGGACTATACCAATTATCCTGAATCTGAATATTGGAATACTTTCCTGATCTTGGGAAGTCCGAATGGTTTGGCTACTTCATCTGTCGGTCAGCGCACCTCGCTGCTTAATGAACAAACACTTTCCTATAGTTTTAAGGTTAATGATAAACATACATTCGGCATTTTAGTGGGCAATACACTGCAAAGCGATGTCAGCAGTACCACTTCGGCTACCGGCAGGGGCTTTGCCAACAATTCGTACAAGGTTATTTCCTCGGCTGCGGTAACTACTGGTTCAGAAAGGTGGTCAAGAAGGAATCTGGCTGCCTTCTTTACTAAGCTGGATTATAATTTCGATGGCAAATACCTGCTTGATTTCAGTCTGCGTGCGGATGGATCATCTGCATTCGGAAAGGATAAACAATGGGGATATTTCCCTGGCGTAGGTGCAGCATGGCAGGTTAAAGAAGAAAACTTTTTGAAAAATGTGGACTTCATCACTGATCTGAAAATCAGGACCAGTTATGGTATTACAGGAAGCCAGAATGGTGCCGATGATTTTTCTTCGTTAGGCCTTTGGTCTGGAGGGTCATCATACCTTGGAAACCCAGGTACAGCTCCTCAGCAAATTGCCAACCCTGATCTTGGCTGGGAGCAAACCACCCAGTTCAATACAGGATTTGATCTCTCTTTATTTGAGGGCAGACTGGCATTTTCATTTGATTACTACAGGAAATACACCAGTGATGGCATAATTTCCAGCCCGCTAGCGGCTACAACAGGCTTTAGCAGTTATACTAAAAATCAGATAGAGATCAGTAACAGGGGCTATGAGCTGGGAATTAGCTCTACCAATATTAAAGGAAAGGACTTTAACTGGACCACCAGTTTCAATATATCCGGAAATAAGAATAAAATAGAGAAATTGTCTGCGCCGGTGAAGTTTGGAAGCAGGGACCTGATCTGGAATATAGAAGGAAGTCCTTTGTACTCCTTCTACCTATACAAGGAGCTTTATGTAGACCCACAAACGGGTAACGTGGTATATGATGATTACAATAAGGATGGAAAGATCACTGCTGCAGATCGGCAGATCTATGGCAGCGTATGGCCTAAGTTCTTTGGTGGTATGGGCAATAACTTTGCCTATAAAGGATTAGACCTGGGTGTGTTCTTTTCCTTCTCTTATGGAAACAAGGTGTATAACCACAACCGGTTTTTTGGCGAAGCCGGTGGAGCACGTGATGCGAACCGCATCATTTTTGCCAGTAACGTAGACAGGTGGCAGAAACCTGGTGATGTAACAAACACGCCAAGACCCGACGGAATTAACAACAACAATTATAAAGATGATGGCAGCCGTTGGCTGGAAGATGCCTCTTTCCTGCGCTTGCGCTCTTTGGTACTTGGCTATACACTCCCTAAATCCATTACAGAACGGGTCAAGCTGGATAGGGTAAGATTGTCAGTAACGGCGAATAACCTGTTCCTGATCACCAATTATACAGGCCTTGATCCTGAGTCTTCTGCCAGCAGTTCACAAAATGCGCAGGGGATTGATCTGGGTACACCACCACAGCCACGGAGTTTTCAATTTGGTATAAATGTATCCCTATAATCAGAGATAAGAAATTAGAAATCATGAAAAAAACAATATATATCTTGTCCTTCTTTAGCATCCTGTCCTTCTCCTCTTGCGAGAAATACCTGGATGTAGAACCTCGCGCATCAGTGTCAGACAAACAGACGATCTACGACAATGCATCGTCGCAAACTGCATTAACAGGGGTTTATGCTGCGCTAGCATCCGGATCTTATTATGGTACCACATTTCAGTCAATAGGTTACCTCAATGGGGATAACATACAATGGACAGGTTCACAATCACAGGTTCAGGAATTCGTAAATCATAACGTTAGTGCCGACAATTCTACCATCAGCGGTGCTTGGTCTGCTATTTACCTAACCATAAGCCGGGCCAACCAGGTTATTCAAAAGGTTCCTGGGGTAACAGATCCGCTCCTTAACCAAAGTACAAAAGACCAGATTGTTGGTCAGGCTTATTTCATTCGTGCATTAGCCTATTTTGATCTGGCCCGCACCTGGGGTAGCGTACCGTTGATCACCAAGCCTACTGAAACGGCAACTGATAACAGCGGAATTCCGCGCAGTCCGCAAAATGAAGTATACGCACAAGTGCTGAACGATCTGGATAAGGCAGAACCTTTGTTAACTGAAACTACAGACAGGCATAGGGCTACCCGAAAAACAGTATGGGCACTAAAGTCGCGGTATTATTTGTATAGAGGCGACTGGGCAAATGCCGAATTGTATGCAACAAAGCTGATTGTTGATAACGCGAATTACAAATTACTGAAACCTTTTGGAAGTTTCTTTCAAAACGATGCCAGGGCTACCCAGGAGTCTGTTTTCGAACTCTTTTACAGTGCTGCTGAAACCAATGGGCATCGTGGACAATGGCAGCCTCAGCAAAATGGAGGAACTCGCCAATGGGCACCCAATGATGCATTTGTAGCATTGGTAAATGATCCACTGATTGGAGGTACAAGAAGCGTTCTTGTGGCAAAAGACAACCAGAGCCGTTGGTATGGCAATTTATATTACAGGAGCCCTGCAACAGATCCTTCTTATCTGATTCGCATAGCTGAACTTTATTTGATCCGTGCCGAAGCACGAAGCAACCAGGCTCCTGACGGTGCAACTGTTGCCAATGATAAGTTAGCCGGTGCCGTTGCTGACCTGAATGCCGTGCGAGAGCGTGCTGGACTGGCGGGAACACCTGCAGTTACCAAAGCAAATGTGCTGCTGGCTATTGAAAATGAAAGAAGAGTTGAATTTGCTTTTGAGCCGCACCGCTGGTTTGACCTGGTAAGAACAGCAAGGGCGTCTGCTGTGCTGAACATTACTGACCTCAGGAAATACCTGATGCCTATTCCCAATGATCAGCTGCTGATAGATCCGGCACTAAGGCCAAATAATCCAGGATATTAAAATTTATAGATTATGACATCCATTAAATTAGACCAATCTTCTCCTGAATGGAAAGGTTATGAAAAAACTGCCCTGCGCTTCTTTTTCATTTATTTCATTCTTCAAACCATTCCGCTGGACTGGAAATACTATAAGGGGATCTTTGCCATTAACTGGTTTAACCTTAAGTACGGAGATATTTTTTTCATTACCAGGTATTTTCCCAGCTTTGGTTCAGCTACGGGAAGTTTTATTGACTGGATCATTATTGCCATCATAGCAGCACTGGGAGCTGTAATATGGGCTAAAAAAGAGAAACCAGATACAGATTATAGCATTTTGTATTATTGGTTAAGAACCATATTGAGGTACAGGCTCGCTATAGGGATTATCGGTTACGGGCTTATCAAGTTTTTTCCGTTACAGGCGCCCTTTCCATCCATCAGCAATCTGAATACCAGTTATGGCGATTTTACCGACTGGAAGATATTCTCCCTGAGCCTTGGTGTAGTACCTGGTTACGAGTCTTTTCTTGGTGGAGTGGAACTGCTTGCAGGCATACTCTTGTTCTTCAGAAGAACAGCCTCAATAGGCGCGTTTATTATACTGGTATTTACAGGTAATGTGTTCATTTCAAACCTTGCCTATGAAGGCGGAGAATATGTTTACAGCTTTTACCTGATCTCGCTGGCTATATTTGTATTCGCCTACGATGCAAGACGAATCTATAACCTGATCTCACTTGGTAAACCAACTGTGCCGAATTTATTTAAACCCATATTTACTGGATGGTTAAAAAATGGCAGGATTGTTTTGAAAACTGCAGTGATCTTCTTTTTTGTGTTTGTTTACGGGTTTAAAACCTACAAGGGTTATAAGAACGATCCTTATCAGTTTCCAAAAACAAAAGGATTAAAGGAGGCTAGTGGGATTTATAATGTTAGTGAGTTTAAACTCAATGGCAAGGCATTCCCTTATTCTGCTACAGATTCAATAAGATGGAAGGATGTGGTGTTTGAAAAATGGGCCACAATCAGTATCCGTTCAAACAGACCGGTTATACTTGATTCTACCAACTATGAACAGATTAGCTATAAAGATAAAGACAGAAATTATGAGTTGGCTGGTTCTGGCGGAAGACATTATTATAGCTATAAAGCAGATACCGTAAACCACCTGTTGTTGCTGCAAAACAAAAACAGTAATTACAAGAATGATAAACTGGTATTGAAGTATAGTAGGCCAGATAGCGCAACAATAATCCTTTCGGGCGTTAACAATTCAAAAGATTCCGTTTACGTTTTGCTGAACAAAATCGACAAGAAGTATCCAATCAAACTTGGCCGTCGTAACCGTTTGAAACTTTAATACTCCAGAAAATGAATAATTCAGAAAATACACCAACTCAATGGTCAATAGGTAAGAAAATAGCATTTCGCATTACATTTGTGTTCTTCTTGCTGGTATCCATTCCGCTAAGTAGTGGCTGGTATAAAAATTTAATTGCCATCGACTGGCTAAATCCGCATTATCGCGATATATATGATATTGCACGCTTTGGTACCAATGCGCCCCCTGTGCTATTCGGTAGTTCAGGGCGCCCAAACATTGCTGATGGGGAAGGACAAGATGCCGCCAGTCCTCAAAAACAGCGTCGCAGCGACTCCTTAAAGCGGGTAAAAGGAGCTGAATCATCAAAGGCTGATTCAGATAAAGAGAGAGCACAGCGCAATGAAAGCAATGTTCAGAGAAAAAGGAGCTGGCTTAGCGACTATAGTTCATGGGGAAACGCATTGGCTATAGCAGTAGTAGTAGGCTTGGTCTGGAGTTTGTTCGACCGAAAAAGGCCATCTTACAATGTATTATATTATTGGCTAACTGTAGTTGTACGTTTCAGGGCAGCTATAGGGATTATTGGTTTTGGTTTTACAAAATTGTTCCCAACTCAAATGCCTTTTCCTTCACTGGGCCTCCTTAATACAGACTTTGGCGACTTTACCGCACAAAAAATCTACTGGCTTTCCGTTGGCATAGTACCCTGGTATCAGGTATTTGGTGGTATAGTAGAGCTTGCTGCTGGCGCCTTATTGCTCTTCAGAAAGACAGCTACCTATGGTGCCATATTGCTCATTGGTGCATTAGGCGATATTACTTTTGTGAACTATGCTTATGATGGTGGTGTGCATGTATATGCCTTCTATTTTGTTTTGCTTGGCACCTTAGTCATCGCTGCAGACGTGCCAAGATTATACAACCTGCTGATTCTTGAGCGCTATACCGTACCGCAATTTTACTATCCTGATTACAGTAAGCCGATATACAAATATACCAGAATTGCGTTAAAGGGGATTACCATCCTTATTTTCTTTGTAATTCTGACTTATACCGAAGTGATCAATTTTAAGTATGATCCTTATAAACAGCCATCAACAGCAGGGGTGAAAGCATTAAGGGGCAATTATAATGTTACGGTGTTTAAAATAAATGGACAGGAGATTCCATATTCTCCATTAGATAGTGTACGATGGAAGGAAGCTACCTTTGAAAAATGGACCACGCTGACATTCAGGATTAATAAACCAGTAATAGTAGATCCATCCAATGGTGGTGGCAGTCCGATGCGCGATATACAGCGTACATTCGAAATTGCCGGTACCGCGGGCGGGCAGCGCGCTTTTCATTACTATGCTGACACTGTAGAACATGTACTTTATCTGCAGGATAAAAATGCCCTTGCTTCAAGAGCTGGGCGAGGCAGAGCGGTTGGCTCAGATGAGAAGGAAAGCGGCAAAACGGATAACTGGATCAGTAAAGCTGCATGGGAGAATATAGGTGATGAAAACAGGATGATCGATAAACGTGCCTGGTCTACCAGAAGAGACCGTGAATTTGCTCGTCCTGAGCGGAGTTCAAATCGGGCCAGGTTAATCCTCAAATATCATACTATTGATGGAAACAAAGTTACCCTGGAAGGGATAAATGAAAATAATGATTCTCTTTATGTCGTACTGGATAAAGTTCACAGGAAATATGTTTTGCCTGAAAGTAAGTTGAACGCAGGAAAATACTAAATAAAATTTTTCACTCATATGGGCCTCATATGAGTGAAAAATTCATGATGGTTGTTAAAATTGATGGCTAAATGCTATCTTCGGGGATAATTTCCCTCTCAACTATACCCTACTATCCATAGGTTCATCATGCGTTTATGTTATTTTTTTATTGTTTTAATATGGATGGAAGTTCAGTTTCTGCCTGTTCATGCACAGCTAAGTTCAGGAGGAAACAATGAACGATCTTTGTATGGAAGTTATGCACTTAAGACATACACTATTGCAGACGGGTTGCCCTCTAAAAATACGACAGCTACGCTTAAGGACCGAAGAGGTTTTATTTGGATAGGCACTGAAAATGGCTTGTGTCGTTTTGATGGTTATACATTTAAAGTATTTTATCATGCAGAAGGAGATCACACTTCTATCAGCAATAATTATGTTAACACAATAGTAGAGGATCATCAAGGTCGCTTATGGGTCGGGACAATGGATGGCTTAAATTTACTGGACCCGCTTACTGAAAAGTTTCAGGGTTTTTATCATGATGAAAAGGTGGCTTCATCCATCAGTAATGATAAAATATGGTCGCTACTTTGTGACCGTGAGGGAACCGTATGGATTGGGACAGATGATGGGTTTAATAGATTTCATGAACAAACCAAATCCTTTACCACCTTTCAGCCCAATCCGGGTATAACAGGTGCTATGGTTGGGAAATCGGTTAACGCTATTGTTGAAGACAAACGTGGAAGCTTATGGCTTGGAAACTGGAGTGGTGGCCTGAATAGGTTTGATAAACGTACAAAGCGTTTCACCAACTTTCAGCAGACGCAGTTACCCGGACTCAAGAATCCAAACGACATCTGGTCACTTGCATATGATGAGAACGGAATAATCTGGATTGGTACTTACTGGAATGGTCTGTTTAGTTTTGATCCGGAAAAAAAGGATTTCAGCTCAGTTCAGTTGCCAGACAAGACCAGTACCGGTGTCTACAGTATCTTGGCAGTACAAAAAAATACGCTCATTGTTGGAGGGAATACTGGTTTCTATTGGTTGAATACTCAGAATTATAAATGGGAGCCTATTAAAAATGTGGCAAATTATGCTTTCGGAGATTCCTATATGGATCGCAACGGCATCATTTGGATTAATGGCAGAAATGGTGTTTTGAAGATTGATCGTCAGCAATATAAGTTTGATTTGACAGATCTTAAGCTGGAGAATTGTGAAGTGAATAGCCTGGCAAGCAGGGGTACTACACTCTGGATTGGTACCAGCAAGGGGCTGTTTACGCTAGATTATAAATCTGGAAAGATGTCTGGCTTTAAAAAAAATGTACAAACAAATAGCTTAAAGAGCAACGATATTAGTAAGCTTTATTTTGACAGCAAGGGGGTTTTATGGATTTTGACCGAAAATGGATTTGATAGTTACGATCAGGAACGCAACCTATTTGTTCACCATAATCATCACTCCGCTTTAGGTAGCCTTTTTAACGAAGATGTTTTTCGGGATATACTTGAGGTTGATCCGGGCATCTATTACCTGGCAACCGATGCGGGGCTTAAAGTTTACAATAGCAATAACAATACTTTCAAACATTATTACAACAAAAAGGATGACAAGTATTCCTTAAGCAATAACCACGTTTATTCCTTGTTAAAGGATAACAGAGGTGATATTTGGATTGGGACATATGGGGGCGGACTAAACCGTTTTGACAGAAACTCAGAACGCTTTCAGGTGATCAGGTCTTCAGAACGCTCAGGAACTGGAATCAGCAGTAACATTATCAGAAACCTTTATCAGGATTCAAATGATAACATCTGGATTTCTACACCCGATGGATTGAATAAATATCTAGCTAAAGAGAAACGTTTTTTGACATATTCGAAAAAGGATGGTTTTTCCAATAATGTATTCAAAGGCATTACTGAAGATGCTGAAGGAAACATGTGGGTAACTACCGAAAGTGGAATAGCAACGTTTGATCCTAAGCATATATCGGTTAGGAATTTTGATGAAGCCGATGGGGTTTACGTGAATTCTGTTATGCTCCACGATGGGCAAAATATATATCTTGCCGGAAGTAGGGGGATTATCAAGTTCGATCCCTTAGCAATCCGTTCAAATAAAATCATTCCACCAGTATATTTTACAGATTTTCAATTGTTCAATAAGTCTGTCCTCCCAACTTCCAACGGGCCTTTAAAAGAAAACCTGAATATTGTAAAGGAGCTGACTCTTGACTATGAGCAAAGTGTTTTCTCCTTTGAATTTGTAGGCTTAAATTACAGGTATCCAGAAAAAAATAAATATGCGTATATATTAATAGGCTTTGATAAGAAATGGAATTATGTAGGCGCACAACGTAAGGCAACTTATACAAACTTAAATCCGGGAACGTATAAACTTTGGATAAGGGCGTCTAATAATGATGGGGTATGGAACAATAGGGGGAGAATCCTGGTTATCCACATCAGTCCACCCTGGTACTGGACCTGGTGGGCCTATCTTCTGTATGCCATAGGGGTTTGTTTAGCCATTTACGCATATATCCTGTACAGGAATAAACAGGAAGACCTGAAGTATAAAATAAAGGTAGCTAATATTGAAAGTGAGAAAGAGAAAGAGCTCAACGAGAAAAAACTTTCTTTTTTTACCAATATTTCTCATGAATTCAGAACTCCTCTTACTTTAATCATCAATCCAATTAAGGAATTGCTTTATCATGATGATAAAAATGTAGATACCAGTAACCTTAATATCGTTTATCGGAATGCAAAAAGACTACTCAGCCTAGTTGATCAGTTGCTGCTTTTCAGGAAAGCTGATACACAGGCAGATAAGTTGAAAGCTGCAGATCTGGATATCGTTAATTTGTGTAAAGAAGTATACCTGTGTTTTTTACATCAGGCACGATCAAGAAAGATAAGCTATGAATTTATCTCTTCACAAGATCATATACAGATTTATGCAGACCGTGAAAAATTAGAGATTGCCATATTTAATCTGCTTTCAAATGCAATAAAATTTACGCCAGATGAAGGACGCGTTTCCCTTGAGGTATCTGAAACGTCGGATACCGTAAAGATCCAGGTCAATGATAGTGGATCTGGCATTCCTGAAAATGCGGGACAGAAAATTTACAGCAGGTTTTATCAGGAACCCGACCACAATAATTCTTTAAGAACCGGCTTTGGCATCGGATTATATCTGGTCAAAAATTTCATTGAGAGCCATGGCGGTACGATCAGTTATAAAAGTAGCCAGAATCAGGGGACTACCTTTTTTATCACCTTATTGAAAGGAAGAGAGCACCTTAACATTGATCAGATTCTCCCTGTTTCTGAAACGAGTTCTTTACTGTTAATGGAATTGGCTGAGGATGAGGTAAGTCCACTTAACCAGGAAGAAAGTACTACTGTTGAGCAATATGATGGAGCCTTTGCTTCTGAAAGAAAATCCCTCATTATCATAGATGACAATAAATCGATCCGGGATTATCTGGTTGAGGTTTTCAAAGCCCGGTACAACTTGTATGTTGCTGCAAGTGGAGAGGAGGGGATGAAGATGATCAGGGAATTTCTTCCTGATTTCATCATCAGTGATGTCATGATGCAAGGCATTAGCGGAATAGAGATCTGTAGCCTGGTCAAGGAAGATACCTCTTTATGCCATATTCCAATAGTGTTGCTGACCGCCAGTTCATCGCCTGAAATTAAACTGAAAGGTATTGAGATTGGTGCTGATGATTACATCAGTAAACCTTTTGATAAGGATTTGTTAGTTGCCAGAGTTGCGGGTATTTTGAAAAGCAAGAGCAGCCTTCAGCAATATTTCTATAATGAGGTTACTCTGAACCCAAATAATTTTAGAATCTCGGCAGAGTACAGAGATTTCCTTCAAGACTGCATCAGGATTGTAGAAAAACACATCACTGATCCAAGCTTTAATATTCAGATCCTGGCCGATGAGATTGGCATGTCGCGCTCTAACCTGTTTAACAAAATCAAATCTATTTCCGGACGATCATCTAACAGTTTTATTCGCTTTATACGTTTACGGAAAGCTGCTGAAATATTCATCAATACAGACAACACCATTTCAGAGACCATGTTTATGGTGGGCATGAATGACATTAAATATTTCAGAGAGCAATTTAATAAATTGTTTGAGATGAATCCTTCAGACTACATCAAGAAATACCGCAAGAACTTTTCAAAAAATATTACCCTAAACAAGGACGTGGTAAGAAAATAGCCGTTTTTGTGGCGGAATCTAAATTTTACCCCTCTAATATTGGTTGTTTACCCCCTTTGATTCTCTGTAAATCCATCGAATTTAGCCCTGTCGACTCAATCGAAGATCGGGGATTTATGTTGTGCGCACAACGTAAATCCTCCGCTTGAACGGGAGCAGTTGACAGGATAATTTCAAAACCAAATATAAATCGATATGAGAAAAACTATACGAAACGTATATTCTCCGCTTTGGCCGATGACAAAGAAGGTGTTTGTTGCAACGGTAATAAACGCGGTACTGCTTTCGGCGCAGTCGACACAAGCGTCAGAGCTGATAGTAAAACCCTCAACATTTAATGCTCGGCAAGCTGTGATCACAGGTACAGTGCGCGATGAAGCGGGCAACCCTTTACCAGGAGTAAGCGTAATTGTGAAAGGTACAACGACCGGATCGATCACTGATGCACAAGGTAAATACAGTATAAATGCTCCTGATAATGCCATCCTGGTCTTCACTTATATTGGTTATACCAAAATAGAATTGCCTGTTGGCGGAAAGACTTTGTTAAATATCCAGTTGACTCCCGATCAGACTTCATTAAATGAATTGATTGTTGTTGGATATGGTACCCAAAAGAAAGAAACGGTAACCGGATCTATTTCGCAGGTAAAGGGAACTGAACTTGTTAAAAGTCCACAACCCAACCTATCCAATGCATTGGCAGGAAGATTTTCGGGCGTGGTAATCAACAATAGAGGAGGAGAACCAGGATATGATGGTTCGAGCATCACGATCCGCGGGCAAGCCACAACCGGTAGCAATGCCGTGCTTGTAGTGGTAGATGGTGTACCCGGGCAAATCGGAGGTTTGGAACGCCTAGATCCGAACGACATTGAAAGCGTGTCGGTACTTAAGGATGCTTCGGCAGCGATCTATGGTAATCGCGCGGCCAATGGAGTAATCCTTGTAACCACTAAAAAAGGTAAAACAGGTAAGCCTAACATTAGCTACAGCTTTAATCAGGGTTTTAGCTCACCTACCCGTTTGCCAAAACTTGCAGATGCAGCGACGTATGCACAGATCATGAATGAGATCAACTATTACGCAAGTGAATCAGGAGGTTTGAACCAATCTTATTCTGAAGAACAAATTCAAAAATTCAGGGATGGTTCTGATCCGATCTTGTTCCCCAATACAGACTGGGCTGAGACAGTGCTCAAGAAATCGGCGCTGCAGAATCAGCACAGCTTGTCTGTAAACGGAGGAACTGACGATGTGAAGTATTACATGTCCCTTGGTATGATCGATCAGGACGGAATCTATAAAAATGGGGTTACCAGCTATAAACAATACAATTTCCGTTCAAATATTGATGCAAATGTCAGCAAGCGTCTGAAAGTGGGATTATCACTTGCCGGCCGCGAAGAGAATCGCAAATTTCCAATAACTGGCGCCAATGATCTTTTTAGATCACTTTACCGCTCTAAACCTATTGTAGCTGCATTTTATCCAAATGGATTGCCAACAAGAGGGATAGAAGGCTCAAACCCTGCAGTACTTGTAACAGATTTGGGTGGTACCAGCAATAACCCTACACAGGTGCTTAACGCCATCTTGAGAGGCAGTTATCAGATACCGGGTATTGAAGGGCTGTCGGCAGATGGATTTTTCTCTGTAGACAAGTCCAATGTATTTACCAAAACCTTTAATAAGCCCTATTTATTGTATGAGTATCAAGCGTCAACCGATACGTACACTTCAGGCGTTTATGGAGGTAATAACAATAAAGCCACTCTTAAAGAATCTCAAAGACGAGAATCATTGCTTACTTCAAACATCAAACTGAATTTTGAGCGTAGTTTTGGTCTACATGATATCAACGCCTTTGTGGGGTATGAGCAAAGCAAAAACAACCTTGAGTTCTTTGATGCTGACCGTTTCAACTACCTGTCAAACCAATTGCCTGAGCTTTCTCAGGGTGGAACCGCAGCAACAGATTTTCTTAATTCTGGTTACAGTTCAAACTATACCCGCAAGAGTATAATCAGCAGACTGGCGTATGCTTATGACGATAAATATCTGTTTGAAGGTCAGCTCCGCCGTGATGGTTCATCCATCTTTGCCCCTGGCAAACAATGGGGTACTTTTCCTTCAGTTTCTGCGGGATGGCGCATCAATAAAGAAAAATGGTTCGGTGATAATGTGAAGTTCTTCGACGAACTGAAACTAAGAGCTTCTTATGGTTCATTGGGTAATGACAATGTAAATGCATTTCAGTACTATGATAATTACATTTTGGTAGGTAATGGCTTTGTGGCGCAAGCACCAGGTGGTGCAGCAACCATTCAACCAGGAGTGGGCTTGTCAAAACTTGCTAACCCGAATATTACCTGGGAAGTATCAAAAAAACTGGACATAGGGATTAACGCTACATTCCTGAAAAACTTCACAGTTGAGGCGATCTATTTCAAACAAAAAAGGTCCGATATCCTTGCAACACGTAATGCCTCTCTCCCTGGATCTTCTGGTATTGTGAACCCTTATAATGATGGCAGTTCAAATTACAATCCACTGGTTCCTTCAGAAAATATTGGTAAGGTCAACAGTGAAGGTTTTGAGGGTACACTGGGCTATACGCACCGTGGGAATGAGTTCAACTGGGGCGTGTCTGGTAACATGACTTATGCTAAAAGTGAAGTCATCTTCATCGATGAAGCCTCTGGTACGCTAGACTACCAAAAAAAGACTGGCAGGCCATTGAACAGCTACTTGTTGTACAATGCCATAGGCATCTTCCGTACCCAGGCTGATCTGGATAATAATCCTCATGTTTCAGGAGCAAAAATCGGCGACCTGATCTATGAAGATTATAATCGTGACGGTGTGCTCAATGCAGATGATATGAGCATGGCGAAATATGGTAACATTCCTCAAATTACCTATGGCTTTAACTTCAATGCCTCTTATAAAAACTTCGATCTGTCGGTATTGTTCGCAGGACAAGCAAAGGTAAGTCAATATGTATTGCCAGAATCAGGTAGTATAGGTAATTTTTATAGCAGTTGGGCCGACAACAGGTTCAGCCCTTCTAATCCTAACGGATCTTTTCCAAGAGTAACCGAACGTGCAGGTAACGCCGTTAGTGGAGGTGCTTATAAAAACAATTTCTGGCTGAATAATTCTTCATTCCTGCGTCTTAAGAACGTAGAACTTGCCTACAACCTGAAAGGAGATTTTCTATCAAAGATCAAAGTTTCCGGAGTAAGGATATTTGCAAGTGCTTTTAACTTATTCACGATCACTAAAGTAAAAGATTATGATCCTGAAGGCAGCAGTGAAAGCGGACAGTTTTATCCGCAGCAAAGGATCATCAACTTAGGGGCAAACGTTAAATTTTAAATCTTGTAAAAATGAAGTACAAACATAGCATACCAGTTTTTATTTTATTAAGCGGTGTACTGGCACTGAGTTCATGTAAAAAGGATTTTCTGGATGTTACTGCAACAGACCGGATCCCAACAAATACGTTGGAAACAGATACTGCTGTATTTGAGGCTTTTGTAACCAATAGTTACATTGGATCAAGACTACAGGATAAAGAAGCTGATGGAACCAATCCAGGATTTGGACGTGGTTTCGAATATAGCATGTGGAGTTCACTAACTGATGAATCCATCTATAATAATGATGACAATACCTGGTTGGTTCAAAGAGGGCAACTGGCTCCTGAAAACCTGGGAGCACTTGGGGTATTGTGGAGCAGAAGTTACCGCGGCATTCGTGAGTGTAACTATGCCCTCAAGGTTCTAACTACCATACAAATGAGCGCAGCGCGTAAAACCAGGCTCGAAGGTGAGCTAAAGTTCATCAGGGCATTCCGTTATCAGGATCTGATCCGTAACTACGGAAAGGTAGTGCTTATGGGAGATCAGGTGCTTGGTTTAACAGATAACCTTCAGGACCCAGCGCTATTCAAACGTTCAACTATTAAAGAGGGTATTGATTATGTGGCAGCACAGCTTGATGATGCGGCGGCTAAATTGCCATTGAACAATGACAATACATGGTTATTGGGCAGGGCCACCAAAGGTGCCGCCCTGGCACTAAAATCCAGATTATTACTATATGCTGCCAGTCCTTTATACGAAGCAGCGGGTACCTGGCAAGCTGCCGCAACTGCAGCACAGCAGGTGATCAGCCTGAACAAGTATGGAATCTATCAAGGAGGTTATGGTAATATGTTCCTGATTAACGAAAGTAATGAAGCCATATTTGAACGTGTGTATACCAAGAACGCTAATCACACTCACCTGGAAATTGCAAACGGACCAAATGGCTATGGCGGTTGGGCCGGAAATACGCCTACGCAGAACCTGGTAGATGTTTATGACCTCACCAATGGCCTTCCGGCAAATACCAGTAACCCGCTGTATAATCCGGCTAAACCTTATGAAAATCGTGATCCGCGTTTTAAAGCAACCATTTTGTATAATGGTGCAGCTTATCGCGAACGTAATATAGAGACGTTTATTCCCGGTGGAAAAGATAGCAGAGACGGAAATGACAACTGGAATACCACAAAAACCGGCTATTATCTTAAAAAATTCATGAATGATGCTTATCCTTTGCAAAATCCATGGGGTAATGCCGGCTTCCAGCCCTGGATTTATATTAGGTATGCTGAAGTTTTGCTCAATTTTGCAGAAGCAGCAAATGAAGCCTACGGTCCTGATGCGGTACCTGCTGGATCAAGCTTCTCGGCCCGCCAGGCCATCAATATGATCAGGTCAAGGGCTAGCGTAAACATGCCGGATCTTGCAGCTGGTATGGCACAAACTGATATGCGTACTGCTATCAGACACGAACGCCAGATAGAGCTTGCGTTTGAAGAACATCGTTTCTATGATGTTAGAAGATGGAAAATAGCAGATGTAACAGAAAACCTTCCTTCACGGGGTGTGGTCATCACCAAAAACAACGATGGAACTTTTACTTTTACCTCCAAGATAGCACTTGATGGACGTAAGTTCGAGACCAAACATTATTGGTTACCAATTCCAAGAACCGAAATTCTTGCCTCCGGAAATCAATTACAGCAAAATCCGAACTACTAACAGAATTTACAGAATGCCGGGAAACAAATCGTATTTCCGGCATTCTGTAAATTTTCCAATTTATAAAACACCTAATGAAAATATTCAATTTAATTTGCTTGTCAGCAGTATTGCTACTACTGTGCGGTTGCAGTAAAAATAATGCAACACATACTTTTGAACTTGGAGATAATGACTTTCTGCTCGACGGTAAACCTTTTCAGATTGTATCCGGTGAAATACATTATCCACGTGTACCACGAGAAGCATGGAGAGACCGGATGAAAATGGCAAAGGCCATGGGACTCAATACTATTGGAACTTATGTGTTCTGGAATGCCCATGAACCCGAAAAAGATGTGTTTGATTTTTCTGGTAACAATGATATTGCTGAATTTGTAAAGATAGCACAACAGGAAGGGCTATGGGTAATATTGCGACCTAGTCCTTATGTCTGTGCAGAATGGGAATTTGGAGGTTATCCTTATTGGCTCCAAAATGAACAAGGTTTGAAAGTAAGAAGCCGGGAAAAACAATACCTGGAAGAGTACCGGAAATACATTCACCAGGTGGGTAAACAACTTGCCCCACTACAGGTTAACCATGGAGGTAATGTGCTCATGGTGCAGATTGAAAATGAATATGGTTCTTATGGCTCCGATAAGGAATACTTGCGTATTAACCGCGAGATGTTTATTGATGCGGGGTTCGATGGATTACTATATACATGTGATCCTCAAAAAGATATCAAAAAAGGATTCCTTCCCGGAACACTTCCAGCAATTAATGGGCAAGACAATCCGGAAATCGTAAAAAAGGAAATCCGAGAATTAAATGGTGGTAAAGGCCCTTTTTTTATAGCAGAATGGTATCCCGCGTGGTTTGATTGGTGGGGTACACCACATCATAAAGTTCCGGCTGAACAGTATAGCGGAAAGCTTGATTCTGTACTTTCGGCAGGTATTTCCATCAATATGTATATGTTCCACGGCGGTAGTACCCGCGCTTTTATGAACGGAGCTAATTACCGTGATACCATACCCTACGAACCTCAGATCAGTAGTTATGATTACGACGCTCCCCTTGACGAAGCAGGTAACGCAACCGAAAAGTTTATGAAATTTAGGGCGGTTATCGAAAAGCATTTACCCGCTGGCGCCAAGTTGCCGGCTGTTCCTGCTCCAAAGCCAGCAACAGCTCTTGAGGCTATTCCTTTTTCCTCCGAAGTTAGTATTTACGATTACCTTGGAAAATCAAAGCACAATATTCAGCCACTAACTTTCGAAGAGCTGAATCAGGCTTACGGATATGTACTTTATCGCACAATTATCAATGGGGGAAAGCAGGGTATGCTGAAAATAGATGGATTGAAGGATTTCGGTCTGGTCTATGTTAACGGTAAAAGACAGGGTATTTTGGATAGGAGACTAAATCAGGATAGTCTTATGATAGATTTGCCATCGGGTAAGGTCACCCTTGATATTTTAGTAGAAAATATGGGAAGGATTAATTTCGGACCATTTTTACTTCAAAACAAAAAAGGGATTACTGGCAAGGTTACCTTAGCTGGTGCAGTCTTAGAATCCTGGGATATGTTTTCATTGCCATTTGATAAACAACCACTTAAAAAGGAGGCTAGTAACGCAATTAAGCAGGATGGGCCTATGTTGAAGTATGCAGAATTTGAACTTAAAAACGTACAGGATACTTATCTGGATATGCGAAAATGGGGTAAAGGTGTGATTTGGGTAAATGGTCATAATCTTGGAAAATACTGGAGTATTGGCCCTCAGCAAACAATTTACCTGCCTGCTGAATGGCTGAAAAAAGGTAAAAATCAGGTAGTGGTGCTTGATTTGCTTAAGACTGATCAGCAATTCCTTACCAGTCTTAATAAGCCTATTTTGGATCAGGTTATTACCAAGTAATAGCCATAGATATAAATCAAATTTTAACTAGTATAAACCGGGTCTAAAAATGACCCGGTTTTATTACATATCGTATCTGTTTACGCTTATTACTTAAATACCATTATTTGTTGATATTGGGGTTGTTGTTCAATTCAGTTTTCGGTACAGAGAACAGGTCGTAACTGCTTTGGCCTGTGGATCTACCTGGTAATTGAGTTGGTAGTAAGTAACTGGTTCAAATGGCTGGTTGTCTTTTTGTTTGTTGGTCAGAAAAATGTAAAATCAGACAAGTGAGGGCACTTTTTAGCTTTTGCTCCAGTTAATATCCATTAAGCTTACGTTATTCTTCCTGGAAGAGCTAACTGCAATTCCCTTGTTTTGATCGTCGGTTAATGTGAATCCCTCAAGTTCATCAGTTTTATCTGTATCGATGACTTTAATAACTTCTTCATGGCCGCTGGCGATGGATTTGTTTAAGTCTACAAAAGTTAACCTCCATTTACGACCCTCAATTTGATTTTGAATAAGCACCAGTATGCCTTTATTTTCTATAAAATGAAGATTTTGTACCCATGGAGAACATGTGAATTTCCGATACAATAATCCTTTTTCACTTGTTTTGTCAGCTTTGGAAAGCTTAATGGCATTATAAAGACGTACTTCGTTTGCTTTATTCCCGTAATCAGCTGTTGCCATAAACCATTTTCCTTTATGCGCCACGTATTCTGGTCTGGTCCCTTGTATACAGGCATCATCCTCTATCGTTTTTAATAAATTACCATCTAAGGTTTTGCTTTTTAGAAATCCCGACCAATTGATTGAATATATCATCGCTTTCCATACAGTTCCTTCAGCATTTTGACGTACAGAATTCCCGATAAAAGTTGGCATACCTTTTCTAAAGGCAATACCCGTAGGGTGTTTAATTACATTTTCACCTTTAATCGTAAAATGATACTCGTCAGGCTGGTAAATCAGGGTGTCGTTTTTTAAATGATATTCCCGCATTACCCCAATCTCACGGTCGCCGTATAGAAAATACTTTCCGTTCTGATTGGATATCCCCTGACAGGCTCCTAAGGAATCCAGTGTAAAAGATTTTGTAATGTTGCCTGAAATTGGTTTGTAGCTAAATGCAGAGATAACCAATCCAGTAATCAATGCCGCACTAAAAAGTTTCATGTGCTAAGGGTCTAAAGGTTCGTCAAAATCAATCTGTAAAGACATGCTGTTCGGATAAAATTCGACTTCGGTATCGCTCAGCGTTTGTCCTATTTTATATGGATAATAACCCAATTCTTTTTTACAGCGTTCTGAAAGTATTCCCGAGATGTAAGGGATCGTTGATTTGATTGTGCTAATCAATGCCAATTTTTCCATCGGCATTCCATAACGAAACATCAAACGTACACAATTACGAAGATTGGTTGTGGTATGTCGGGCATGAGGTTCCATAATGATTGAATTTTCAGGAATATGCAAGGCGTTAACCATAAATTTCTTCATCTCATAGGCCTCACTATATTTGGTTTTATAAGGATGAACCCTTCCACCTGATACCACTATAAACGGTGCCAGGCCTTTATGGTATTGAATTGCTGCAATTCTACAGCGTATCATACCCCCAGCACTTAACTCAGTTTCTCTATCTTCTGGTCCGGCTCCGGGAACTAAGATCACACTGTATTTATAATTTTTGAAATTGGTTTTTTTAATTTTTACGATTGCTGACTGGTTCACACCAGTGTTCATCGGCTCATAATCCGCTGCTTCTGAGCGGTTGTTCAATTCAAGTGCACCTAATGCGAAATTCATTGAAGGTTCAAAAAAAAGCTTTTTATCAGACCCTGTATTGAGTGCAACAGTTGAAGAGATGAAAGTTGGAAATTCCTTGTCCTTTGAACTGAAAGCAATGGAATCTATTTTAGGATAATTAGGTTTTTTACCTTCAACATACACCTCAATAGCATAATTAATGGCTTTTGCATCCTGTTCCCATGCTTTCATCAGTAATTGTTGTGGGGGTAAATCCTGAAACAAACCATAGCAGCCTGATGGCAACAGATGGTTTTTAACCACCTCACCAAAAGCATTCTCTTTTTTATACAAGGTTTTAAGTCTTTCATTAACCAATAAAATTTCTGCTTCGCTAAACTTCATTGCATTGGCATAACAGCTAACATTTTGTCCGCAGGTTTTTAATGCGGTGGCTGCATTGTCACTTTTGTCCTTTAGTAATTTTTGAAGTGCCTGATCTTCAGCTATTGCTTTTCTCAAATCAGGAAGCTCCTGCATCAGGGTAAGCAAGTAATAGTTTTTATACTGTATGTAAGGGTTATATGATTGGCTTTTTCCTACCACCGGCTGATAGGATTGATCTGCAGAATTTTGCTGTGCTTTCGTCTGAAATATAAATAACCAAAGCAGCAAAAAGGTAAAGAGTATTCTCATGAAATAAATTTTTGCAAGCTAAATAAATGTCGTTAATATAACATTACGGCTGTATTAATTCTGTTGGGCTGATTTCAGTGTAATCTATTTCTAATGATAATTTTTAAGGTTTTTTTCAAGAAACCTTCTCATAGACTTAATACTGGGGATACATAGTGTTAAAAATACACACATACTTTTGGCCGAATTAAAGCACTCAAATAAGTTTGTTTTTTAACTAAAGTTATTTGCCTATGTGAATCCGATTCTACATGCTCTTTAAACATTTAAACCAGGAATTATTCAACATTATTACTAAAACTAAAGATGACTTCATTTCTTTTCAATGCAGGTATTAAAAACACTTGCAGGAAATTGCTTTTTCCGGTAGGACTACTCGCAATTTTCAATTCGCCAATAATGGCTTCAAGCAGATATAGTATTAATACATCTGTTTTCAAAAATAAAGCAGCTTTCACCATAAGCGGTATGGTAACCGATAATAACCAGCTGCCACTTCCGGGTGTAAGCGTTTATGATAAAAAGACCAAAAAATCTACTTCCACAGATGTTAATGGTAAGTATTCGATTTCGCTTGAGGAAGGATCAACATTAGTTTTTTCATTCATCGGTTACGAATCACAGGAAGTGCCAGTAACTGCGACAAGAACTTTAAATGTTTCATTAAAGGAAAGCACTAACACGCTGGATGAGGTAGTTGCAATTGGTTACCAAAAGATCAGAAAATCTGATGTAACAGGTGCTATTAGTAGTGTTAAGGCAAGCGAGCTTAACTTAACCTCACCAACCATTGGCCAGGCACTGGTAGGTAAGGTTGCCGGGGTACAAGTTTCCCAAACCAGTGGTGCACCTTATTCAGGTACAAAAATAAGAGTAAGAGGTATTGGTTCAATTAATGCCAGTTCAGATCCTTTATATGTAATTGATGGTTACCCATCTGGAAACAACGTATCCATAAACCCGGAGGATATCGAGACCATCGATATTTTAAAAGATGCGGCTTCAGCTGCTATTTATGGGTCAAGAGCATCAGGCGGAGTGGTTTTGATAACTACAAAAAGAGGTAAAGATGGAAAAGGCCGTTTCGAATATGATGTGCAGACTGGTATTTCTCAATTGGCTAAAAAAGTAAAATTATTAGATGCCAATCAGTTTATTCAGTTACTAATTGATGGGCGTAATAATGCATATAAGGACCTGATGGTAAATGCCGGAAAACCATGGACAGATGCTATGTTCTCTGACAATAATGCTGCGCGTATTGCTAATATAGGTAACGGAGGTAGTGTAAGCATCCCTTCAGATATTTACGATTTTAGCACCCAACAAGCTATTCCTGCTGCTCATAATACCGACTGGCAAGATGAGCTGTATAAAAATGCAGCTTTTCAGCGTCATAACTTATCCTTTTCCGGAGGCAATAAAGACATCAAATATTTCCTAAGTGGCGGTTATCAGGACAACGATGGTATTGTCACCAACACCAATCAAAAGGTGATTAACTTCAGGTCAAATATAGACGGAAACGTAAGTGAACGCCTGCATGTGGGTGCTAATGTTGCTTACACGCAAAACAGCAACCGTGAAGTGCAGGAAGGACGTTATAACCTGAGTCCAATGATGTCTGCCTTACTGTATTTACCTTATCTTCCTGCCAGAGATGCAAATGGCACACCTATTCAGTTTGGAATGGCTTCACTGGCCTCGGCATATGGTATCCAAAACCCTGAAAATCCATTGGCTACAGTTCAGCAAATGAAAATAACAAGAAAAGGTGACAAAAGTACCTATAATGCTAATGCTGCCTATAAGATCATCGAGGGACTGGAGTTCAAGGCAAATGTAGGCATGCAAACCTTCAGTGAAAAGTATGATTACTATTTGCCCACCAGCCTCAGCAGTGGCAATAATCCGCCGTATTCTAACGAGGCAATAACTGCAGCAACAGCAATTGCACAAACATTAAAAGAAGTTGACCAGTTGGCAGAGTTTACGCTAAATTACAGCAAAACCTTTGGCAAACATAAGCTGGATGTTTTAGGTGGTTATTCTGCTCAGCAAAGCACTAGTGATCTGATTCGGGTTTCCGCAAAAGGTTTCCAGAATAATAACATTGGAGAAATTACTGATAAAGGAGCCGATGCCGGGTTTTTTACACTTGGCACCGAAACCGGAAAATCAACCACTACTCTTTTATCTTACTTTGGCCGTTTCAGTTATAATTATGCAGGAAAATATTTCCTGACAGGTTCCTTCCGTCGTGATGGTTCCTCAAGATTTGGGCCACTGAATAAATATGGAAACTTCCCTTCAATTGCAGCAGGCTGGAGCATTTCAGAGGAAGATTTCTATCATAACTTCCTTGGTGAACAGTCAACCGTTAAATTAAGAGCAAGTTGGGGTTTAAGTGGAAATAACAACATTCCAAACTATCGTACACAACAAGAAATGAGCTCACCTGGGGGTGTTGTGTTTGGAAACAGTGTGTCAACAGCGATATGGCCGAATGCAATTCAGGATATAGAATTGGGTTGGGAATCTACTTCACAATACAATTTCGGTACAGATATAGGCTTATTTAAAAATCGCCTATCCGTTATTTTTAATTATTATTTGAGTTACTCTTATAATCTGTTGTTCAATCAGCCTATCTCGGCTATATCCGGTACCTCATCTATTTTAACAAACCTTAATGACAGTAAGATCAGAAACAAAGGCTTTGATTTACAACTAGATGGGAGGATCATTCAAAAAGAAAACTTCACTTTTGGTCTGAGCGGAAATATTGCATTAAACCGTAATAAGGTTTTAGATATGGGTGGTGGAAGTACCATTTTAGCTAATGGCGCCGAGCGTTCTTACCTTACACACATTACACAAGAAGGTCAGCCGGTCGGAATGTTCTATGGCTTTAAAGTCCTGGGCAGAGTAACTGCAGAAAATCTTGACAAAGTTGCTCCCTCAGCCGCTGCTACAAATCCACTCAAGGTTGGAGACCTTTATTTCCAGGATACAGACGGCAATGGAATTGTAAACGATGCAGATAAAACTGTAATTGGTACTCCCTATGCTAAATTCACTTATGGCTTTGCATTAAATACTTCCTATAAAACATTAGATCTTAGAGCATCATTCAATGGTTCTCAAGGGAATCAGGTACTGGATGGTCAGGATTATTATCTATTCAATATGGAGGGTTCAGGCAATCAGTATGCAGAAGTAGCAAACCGCTACCGTAATGAGGCCAACCCAGGTTCAGGTATAATCTACAGAGCATCAAGGGCCGGAACTCAAAGCAACAGCACACGCTTGTCTACCTTTTATATTCAGGACGGATCGTATTTCAGATGTACCAACATTACTTTAGGCTACAGCTTACCAAAATCGGTTTCAAATAAACTTAAGGTAAGCAACGTCCGCATTTACGCAAGTGTAGATAATGCTTTTACCATAACTGATTACAAAGGCTATAACCCCGAAGTTGATTATAGTAAAGGTTCTAACCTAACCCCTGGTGTTGATTACGGAAACTATCCACTTGCCAGAGCTTATAACCTTGGTCTTAAACTTACTTTTTAGCATTAAGAAAGATGAAAAAACATATTTTTAAAGTATTGGCCTTAAGCATCGTGGTGTGTTTAAGTGCATGTAAAAAAGATTTCCTGGCACAAACCAACCCTAATGCCATTAAAGTTGACGATTATTTTACGAGCGAAAACGATGTTTTGCTAGCTGTTAATGGTGCCTACCAGTCTCTTAGGAGCAGCAATACAGTTGGCGAGAGCAGTGGTCTTTTTACCGATGAACGCTCTGATGATGCCGGCCGAAATGACAATCAGAGTAATGCCGGAGAACCGTTTCAGTTCAACGATTTCTCTTTGTTGCCAAGTAATTCGTACTTAAAAAGTCATTGGCTAACTTTATATCAATCCATTACCAGATGTAACGTAATTCTGTCCAACATAGACAAGCCAACATTTACCAATCCAGCAAATAAACCCATTTACACTGCAGAGGCAAAATTCATCAGGGCTTTGATGTATTTTGAACTGGTTCGTAAATGGGGCGCTGTACCTTTGGTTACCAAACATCTAACTACTACTGCTGAGGTAACAGAAAATACAGTAAGAGTACCTGAAACAGAGGTGTACAGTCAAATCGTTGCAGATCTAAAAGACGCATTAAATGCTAATCTTCCAAACTTCCAGCCTGTTTCAGGTCTTGGAAGAACATCAAAAGCTGCAATAAACGCTTATCTGGGCAAAGTTTACCTAACTATGGCCGCTACCCTTGAGGCCAACAAGGCAGAAAACTTAGCCAATGCTAAAACGTATCTACTCGCCGCTTACAACATGCGTGCTTTTGGTGCCTTGTCTGAAATCCCCTATACAGAGGTGTTTGATGTCAGCAAAAAGACAACTTGTAAAGAGTTGATTTTTCAGATCGTTTATAAGCAGGGAGATGTTAGCTACAGTTCAAGCATCGCTGCCAACAATCAAGCAAAAGGAGAAACTATCAATTCCTTGAAAAAAGCCACGGGTATCGGCGGAAACGTAAAACTTGATCTGATTAATGACTATGAAGCAAATGACCTGAGAAAAGATTTTTCGGTTAAATATGCAAATGACCCTATCGTTAAGGATTGGTTCGTTACTAAGTTTCGTGACGCAAGTTCAGGAGCAACTGAAAATGGTTATGGAGGCAATGATTGTATATTAATGCGTTATGCAGATGTGATTCTGATGCTGGCAGAGGTTAGTAATCTTCAGGGCAATGAAGGAGAAGCCATTCAATACCTGGATATGGTTAGAACCAGAGCGGGCATGCCAGCTTATGCTGTTGCCAAAACTGATGCTTCGTACGCTTCAAAATACCCAAGCCTGAAACTGGCCATCTTACATGAGCGCAGAGTGGAGCTTGCATTTGAACATCAGAGATGGTTTGATCTTATCAGGACTTTTAATACAACAGAGTTGGTCGCTTACTTTAAAGCGAAACCGCAATCATCATACGGCATTGCTAAACTATCCAACATAACCACAAAAGATCGTTACTATCCGATTCCTTTTGATGAAGTAAAATTAGATCCGGTTAAGATGTATCAAAACCCGGGCTATTAATATTTAGAATCTTTTTATTTCTGTTTTATTATTATGGCGGCTGAATTTCAGTCGCCATTTTTTATAAGCCGGATGATCAATTTTACTTGAAATGTTCTACTTTTATCGCGTGAAGCTTATTGCCTTGTTTTTATCGATCCTCGTGTTAACACTAACTTTAGTGCCATGTTGTGCATTGGAGGAAGATGAGGTACATGCGCATCAGACCGTTCAAAAAGAGGCTGATCATCTATGTGCGAAAAAAGACGATAGTTGTTGCAGGGACTGTTCACCATTCTATGTTTGTGGTACCTGTATCGGGTTTACTTTTACCAGTTTTTCTCCCTTTGCTTTTGTGGTTCCGTTTAAAGCGGTACAGCACAATATGTTTTATCTTCCTGTTGAACTTCCGCTTATATCTACTCCGATCTGGCAGCCGCCTAAATTAAGCTAATTTCTAGTCCGAGGTCTTTGAGGCCAGTATTATTGATTTATCTTATTTACAAATTACATCATGAAAAAAATGATTGTGCTTTTGGCTGTATTGCTGTTTACAGTTTCGGCCAATGCTCAAAATATATATAAAGCTGTTGTTAAAGACGCAAAGACAAATAAAACATTAGCGGGGGTGACTGTCAAATTGCTGGGATCTGCTATCGGTTCAGTATCAGATGCTGATGGGCGGGTGATTTTAAACAATGTTCCCTCAGGTCAGCAAGTCATCCAGTTCAGTTATATTGGTTTTAAAACAAGAACCGACACGCTAACTTTTCCGATTGTTCAGACCGCCAATGCAGTGGTCTTGCTTGAAGCAGAGGAAGAAGAGGAGGAACTGGACGAAGTGGTGGTTTCAGCCACCAGAAGCAGTCGTACAATAGACAATATACCAACGCGGGTAGAGGTAATTGCCGGCGAAGAGCTGGATGAGAAAGGAAATATGAAACCTGGCGATATCCGCATGATGCTCGCTGAAAGTACAGGGATACAAACCCAGCAGACTTCTGCTACAAGTGGTAATTCCAGCATCCGTATACAAGGATTAGATGGAAAATATACCCAGATCATCAGGGATGGCTTTCCCTTATATTCGGGTTTTTCAGGTGGACTGGGTTTGCTGCAAATCGCACCGCTTGATCTACAGCAAGTAGAGGTGATTAAAGGTTCGTCTTCTACGTTATATGGTGGTGGTGCCATCGCAGGGTTGGTAAACCTGGTGTCGAAAAAACCAACCGAAGAGCGCCAGTTGAATTTTCTGTTGAATGGAACATCTGCATTGGGACTAGATGCTAGTGGTTTTTATGCCCAAAAGTTCGAAAAAATCGGTGTTACCGTTTATGCAGCCTATAACAAAGGAACAGCTTATGATCCTTCGGATATTGGTTTAACCGCAATTCCTAAGTTTAACCGCTTTACCTTAAACCCGAAACTGTTCTTTTATTTCACTGAATCAACAACCCTTTCTGCCGGGATTAATGCCACTACTGAAAAACGTATCGGCGGAGACCTGGAATATGTAAAAGGAAATGGGGATGCCACGCATTCTTATTTTGAAGAGAACAAAACCGGACGTTACAGTTCACAGCTGGAACTGGATCATAAGCTGAGTGATCAGGAAAAACTCGTTGTCCGCAATTCAGTGAGCTATTATGACCGTAGCATTGGTCTGCCGAGCTATCTGTTTTCGGGTGCACAGGTCTCAACTTACAGTGAAGCCAATTATAGTCACAGCCGAGAAAAAGCAGACTGGGTAGCGGGTGTGAACTTCCTGACGGATCATTTCAAAGAAGACCGGAATAGCAGTGCTGCGCTAAGAAGTTATAGCTACAATACCATGGGTGCGTTTGTGCAAAATACCTGGAACTTGTCAGAGCGTTTTAACATTGAATCAGGTGTCAGGGGTGATTACCATAACAAATATGGATTTTTCTTTTTACCCAGAATTTCGGGGCTATGGAAAATCAATGAACATTTCTCAACCCGTTTAGGTGGGGGACTAGGTTATAAAGCACCAACAGTGTTTACCGAAGATGCAGAAAGAATCCAGTTCCGTAATGTATTACCAATTGAGGTGACCGCCACCAAGGCAGAGCGTTCTTATGGGGCCAATTATGACATCAATTATAGAACTACATTATTTGAAGATAAAGTTGGCTTCAGTATTAACCAAATGTTCTTTTACACCCGGATCAACAATCCGATTTTGCTGACTGCAGTCACAGGAGGCAACCTGGAATATGTGCAGCCAAAGGGCAATCTGGACACTAAAGGGATGGAGACCAATGCCAAGATCACCTATAGTGATTTCAAATTATTTATTGGCTATACCTATGCCGATGTAAATCAGTATACCGGCGGTACCAGTACAGCTTATCCACTGGTTTCAAAACACAGACTAAACAATGTGCTCATGTATGAGGTGGAAGATGAATGGAAAATTGGTGCCGAGGCTTATTATTTCAGTAAACAAAGATTAAATGACGGTGCCACGGGTAAAAGCTACTGGACGGCCGGATTGATGGCCGAAAAATTATGGGAGCGCTTTTCCATTTTTGTGAATTTTGAGAATTTCACTAATACCCGCCAAACTAAGTTTGATACCATTTATACCGGTACAATTACTGATCCTGTTTTTAGGGATATTTATGCGCCTGTTGACGGTTTTGTAGTTAATGGAGGGATCAAGTTGAGGCTTTAATTAGCTGAGGGGTAGTTAGGGATATTTTTCCCTAAGTAAATGTTCCGTTCGCCTTTGTACATATTGCCTACATCAATAATCTTAACAATACCGCTGCCACCACGGTTGGCCAGCTTTTGTTTCTTTGCTTCAGTAAGCAGAGGGTCGTCTGAAAAAACAAATTCATCAATATAATATTCATTGATACCCGGCTCTTTTACAGTCACATGGATATGAGCCGGATTTGTACCTCCCGGATACGGAGCAGGGCGCAGACAACCAAATTTGTAGCCTCCGTTAGCATCTGTCCTCACCCAGCCACGCAGGTAACCATGTCTTTTTGCCCATCCGGTTTCATCTCCCTTTTTTGGATAATGCCCTTTAGCATCGGTATGATAGAGGTATAGTATTACACCCGGTGCTGGGGTTTTGCCATCGGCTTTATAAACAGTACCATTAATTCCCATAGGTTTTTTACCCTCCCAGCTCACATCAGGCAACTGTACAAAAGATTTTATTTTTTCAAAAGGGATTGGACTTTCATAAATAGCCTCGCAACCTTCACAGGGTCCGCCAACCTTGCTATTTTGAGAGTAGCTGCTTACACCACAAATCATTGCGGTGAATAGAATCAATGCGAAATTTTTCATAGCATCATGGTTTTGTTGAATTCTAACATAAGTTAGTAAAGAATATCTTACGCTTAAAAATTAGTAGACAAACTACATAAATAGTAGATGTCAGCCCCTTATTAAATAATAAACTACTATTTCTATAGATTTTATTGGTGGTTTTGAAAAAAGTATTATATTTGCATAATTAAATAACTGTTTACAAGCTGTAATCAAATGAAAACAGATTTACATTTTATAAAAATGAAAAGAAAAACATCTGAAAAAGGAATGCATTTCCTTTTAGACTGTTGTTGTTGTTGATTCAGCACGCTGTAATCTCGGCGTAAGCTAACACCCACAAATCCCATTAATGTTACTATAAAGGATGTCAAAAAACATCCACAGGGCTTTGCCTTGCAATTTTATCCTGAGCAATACCATTTTAAACAAAACAAAATCAAAGCGTATAACCAAACAATCAATCTTAAAATCATGAAAAAAAGTTTACTTATTCTCTTTTCCCTTATACTTACGGCAAGCGTTACTTTTGCCCAAAGCACAATAACGGGTGTCATAAAGGGGGCTAACGGCGTTCCCGTACCCAATGCAACTGTGCTCATCAGAGGCACGAAAATCACTACATCTGCTAATGATAAAGGAGAATTCAGCATCAGTACAAAGCAGGAGCCTCCATTTTATCTTCAAATTAGTTCAGTTGGCTATAAGGCTCAGGATTTTCAGATCCTGAGATTTCAGGATACTCCTTTGGAGCTAACTCTTGTTGAAAATGCACAGCTAGATGAAATCGTTGTGACCTCCAGAAGACGTTCGGAGGTTTTACAGGATGTGCCTATCGCAATTACTGTTATCGGTGGTCAGGCTGCCGAAAATGCAGGAGCTTTTAACGTTAACCGCTTAAAAGAGCTGGTTCCTTCTGTACAGTTGTACGCTTCAAACGCAAGAAACACTACACTTAACATCAGGGGATTGGGGTCAACATTTGGTTTAACCAACGACGGTATTGATCCTGGAGTAGGTTTTTATGTTGATGGAGTTTATCAGGCTCGTCCGGCCGCTACTTCTACAGATTTCCTTGATATTGAGCAGATAGAAATCCTTCGCGGCCCTCAGGGTACCTTATTTGGTAAAAATACAACCGCAGGTGCCTTCAACATCACCACTACAAAACCAACACTGGTTCCAACTGCTAAAGTTGAATTGAATGTTGGAAATTACAACTTTATACAAGCTAAAACATCAGTTTCCGGAGCAGTAGCAAAAAATCTTGCCGCAAAGTTGGCCATCTCAGGTACTCAAAGAGATGGTACAATTTTTAATACCAGTGAAGAACGCAGGTACAGTGGCCAAAACAACCTTGGTTTTAAAGGTCAGTTATATTATACCCCGTCGGATAAATTGCAAATTTTGTTAAGCAGTGATGTAAGTATTCAGCACCCGGCAGGTTACCCATTGGTAATTGCTGGCGTAACTACTACAGAAAGAAATGCTTACCGTCAGTATGCCAAAATTGTTTCTGATTTAGGATATGAGCAACCTAAAATAGATCCTTTTTCAAGAAAGATCAATACCAATACACCTTGGAAGCAGGATCAATCAATTGGTGGTATATCTTTAAACGTAGATTATAAAATAGGAAATGGAACACTTACATCCACTACTGCCTGGAGATTCTGGAACTGGGATCCTACAAACGACAGAGATTTCTCAGAATTGTCTGCATTGACCAAATCGCAAGGAAACTCTCGCCACGACCAATATTCGCAAGAGGTTAGATATGCTGGTAATATCACAGAGAAAGTAAGTGGGGTTATCGGAGTATTTGCGCTTGCTCAGAATTTGAAAGGTCTGTCACAAACTGAAGAGGTGGGTAAAGATCAATGGAGATTTGTACAAACAGCTGCAACTGGTGCACAGGCAGGATACACAACACCTGGTCTGTTAGATGGCTTCGGTATCAAAACCAATTCAACGATCAAATCTTTAAGTGCTGCTATTTTTGCACAGGCCGACTGGGAATTTGTAGAACACCTGCACGTTTTACCTGGTTTAAGGTTTACTTACGACAAAAAAGATGTTGATTACGACAGAACAACTTATGGAGGTCTTCAAACTACCGACCCTGCTTTGCTAGCTCTTAAAGCTGCAGTTTATGCCAATCAAAAATTCAATATCAACACAGACAACAATAATTTGTCTGGTAACATCACCTTGTCATACCGCCCTACAACTAAGTTGAATGTTTATGGAACTTACTCTACCGCTTATAAACCAGTGGGTGTGAACGTAGGAGGCTTGCCAACTACAGGCACTGGCGAGGCAGATCTATCTCTTGCGGTAGTAAAACCGGAATATGTTCAGCACTATGAATTCGGTTTAAAAACAAAGCCTCTTAAGGGAGCTATTGTAAACGTTACAGCGTTTAATACAGATATTAAAGATTACCAAACCAACGTGCAATCTCCACAACTGGGTGTAAACAGAGGCTATCTTGCAAATGCAGAAAAAGTGAACGTAAAAGGTCTGGAAATTGATGGAAGTTATCAGTTAGAAAGGTTCTTATCTATAAATGCTGCTGTAGCTTACCTTGATGGTAAATACAAGAAATTCACCAATGCACCACTTCCTTTAGAAGAAACCGGACATACAGAGCTTGTTAATGGTACTGCTACTCAAGTCGCGTTTAAAGATGCATCAGGAGGAAGATTGCCAGGTATCTCTAAATGGAATGCTTCCGGTGGTGCTGAATTTAGCGCTCCTGGTAAAGTAGGCACCAGAGATGGTAGGTTCTTTATCGCTGGTGATCTTAGTTACCGTTCAGAATACTCTTCAAACCCAACACCTTCAAAAGTGTTAAATGTTGATGGTTATACGCTAGTGAACGGAAGACTTGGATTCAAATCAGATAAAATCTCCATTTTTGGCTGGGTTAGAAATATTGGAAACACCAATTACTTCGAACAATTGCAGGCTGCAGCGGGTAACTCTGGCCTATATGCAGGTGTACTTGGCGATCCAAGAACTTATGGAGCTACCGTGCGCTATGCATTCTAAGATTGTTAATTAATAACGCAAAAAAAAGGGCTATTCTCATCTGAATAGCCCTTTTTGTTTGCTTAAAGCCATTATTTTTTATTTGAATTTTGGCCATTTTTTGATCGCTCAGCACCCGTTTCTTAGGCTATAATACCACTGTTGGCATGGCCTTTGTAATAGGACTGTTACATCAAAACATCTTATTATGAAAAAGACAATGAGAATTCTCAGTTTACTTTTAATCGCTACGACGGTTATGATCGCCTGTAAGAAAGACACAGATCCAGCAGATAAAGATTTCTTTGTGGGGACCTATAGAGGATCTATTTCTTACCAAAAAGATGACAACACGATAACCAGCTCAGAGGGGAAAGTTACTGTGAGCAAAGTCGGAGAGACTTACAATTTTTTCTTTGGCAATAATATTCCTGATATAAAGGGCGTGAAGTTTGAAAAATCTGGCGACAATAACTACGTCAGTGTTGGAAGTGGAGTAACTGGTATTTCAATCAATGCCAGCACCTTAAAAGTGTTAGTTTCTAATAATGGAGCTACCTGGACAGCTGATTGCACCAGGTAATAAACAGCAATAAATTAAGCTTGTTAGAAGGCTCGCCATCACTGGCGGGCCTTTTTTTATTTTTATGCTGTAGTCACCTCCTTTGGTTAACCAAAGGAGATGACGGTATGTGATATAGCCATGTGTGATATAGCGATCTGTAATATAGCATAATGTCATTCCATTTTTTATAAACTATTTCTTAAGCGGCATTTCTTTAGAAATACTCGCCGCATCATCCAGATGCCTTTTCAAAATAGGTAAGTATTTTAAACAGAATGTTTGTATATCCGGATCCTTATTTTGGCTTCCTTTTGTAAACAAATCGATGGCTTTCTGATGATCTTTGATCATCATTTGCATATAACCCGAATCAAAATTCGCCTCAACTGTATCGGCTAACATAGTTTTATTTTTAGACGTATCTGCTTGTTTTACAGCTGGACTGCTCAGGGCAGTGTCGACCCGGGTTTGCATACTATTAATTGGTATGCCCATCGAATCTGGTAGTTTTATATTTTTTCTTTTTGCCAGAGCCTTTATCTCAGCATTAATAACCATATGGTCGTTCAAAATGATTTGAGCATAATCTTTAATTTTGGAGTCCTGCGCTCTTTTTAATCCCAGATTCCCCATTGAAACTTCATTAATGCCACCGATGGATGCCTGTTGCAAAAATTGATCGGCAGTAATGGAATCGTTTTGCTGTGCTGATGCTGAACTGGGCGCAATAAAAATTGCATAACATATAGCTATTAATATTGCTAGTTTAATCGGATTCTTCATAGCCGTTGGATAAATGTAGATGTATATTTAACAACAACCCATTTTCTGAAAAGTTTAGGAAAGTATCTGTTTGCTAGTTGATTAAAGTAAAGGCTATCTCTCCAGATAGCCTTTAAAAACCAAATATAAATTAAACGAGTATTGTTCGTGCTTCGCAGCATGGAATTTTAAAAAGCAGGTTGCAATGAGTAAACAACCTACTTTTTACCGTACTGAGCATACGGTTCAACCTTAAGTAAAAACATGAATAATCTTAATGATTAATACTGTTGATAAACAAATATAAAAAAAGTATACTAATTTAGTAGTATTTGTTTGTGACTTTATTTTTATTCTTCTATGTTTACATTGTTGGATGGGTAATAGTTGCTATCCGACACCAGAAAACTAATAAATAACAATAATTAATTTAAAAACATTATGAGCAAATTCGCAAAATTAAAAGAGGTAGTGGCCTCAGTAGAAACAGACGTAGAAAAATTTTATAACGCTGGAAACAGTGCTGCCGGCACCAGAGTGCGTAAAGCTTTACAGGAGATTAAAGGACTTGCCCAGGAGATCAGAACAGAGATTACTGAAAAGAAAAATCAAGGGAAATAGATTGTTGCAACCTGCAATTATACAATTTACATCCCAACCCAACTGATCAGGATAGTGTTCTTCGCTATCCAGATCAATTGGTCTTTAAAACAAAAGATTTAAGCCTTTTAAACAAAACGTGCCTGCCCATATCCATCTAATTTTGTTGTTGTCAAATAACAAATAAGATGGAACAAAAAGAAACAAACAAGTACAATGGTACTTTACAACAACCCATTGGCTCAGGGTTTAACGCTACATCAACAAGTAATGATGTAATCAAAGGGATCGACCTCAGTGGAAAGATCGCCATTGTAACAGGTGGCTATGCAGGTATTGGTTTAGAAACAGTTAAATCATTAACTAAGGCTGGTGCCAAAGTAATAGTCCCCGCCCGTGATGTTGCTAAGGCTAAAAAAAACCTTGAAGGAGTAAAAAATACTACTGTTGAACATCTGGATCTGATGAATCCCGAATCCATTGATGCTTTTGCACAGAATTTTCTGGAAACTAATCGCCTGCTGCATCTGTTAATTAACAATGCAGGCATTATGTGGGTACCGCTTCAGCGCGATTTGCGTGGCTATGAGTCGCAGCTGTCTACCAACCATTTAGGACACTTTCAGCTTACCGCTAAACTTTGGCCTGCATTAAAACAAGCAAATGGCGCTAGAGTGATCAATGTGTCTTCCTTCGGACATCAAATGGCACCATTTGATTTTGAAGACCCCAACTTTGAACATCGCCAGTATGAAACGCTGCAAGGCTATGGTCAATCCAAAACGGCCAATAACCTGTTTACTGTAGAACTGGATAATCGAGGCAAACACTTTGGCGTACGTGCCTTCTCATTACATCCTGGTTCGGTAAACGGCACAGACCTGGGAAGGGTGGCCCCAATGGCACTATTTCAGCAGATGGGAACACATGATGAGAATGGCGAGATTTATCCAGAGGTCGCTAAAAAGCTCAAAACAATAGCGCAGGGCGCTGCAACTACATTGTGGTGTGCAACCAGTCAAAAGCTTGAGGGTATAGGCGGTGTGTATTGTGAAAATGGAGACATTGCAGCGCTTGATTATGGAAACATTGATCACCAATACGATGACCCTTCAACGCTTCGCGGGGTGAAACCTTACTCTGTTGACCCAGAAAATGCAAAACGGCTTTGGCAATTAAGTGAAGAAATGACCAAAGTGATATTTACCGCAGATTGAACATTGCTATGCAATTAATTCCCTAATTTTAGAATGTAAACCATGGCACATCAGATAGAATATATACACGATGACATTAAGCGATCGTGCTTTGAAGACCAGTTCTTCAAAGCCGATGTGCTGTTTGAAGACCATTTACTGGTATGGATCATCTCTGGAGAGACCAGGATTGTGCAGGCAGATCAGACCTATGTGTTCAGCGCAGGCGATACCTTGCTGTTTCCCCGCTACTTGCTGGCTACGGTTCTCAATTATCCTAAACATGGTTTGCCCCATAAGTCGGTAGCCATGCACCTTAGGCTTGATCGGCTCAAAGACTATTATCATAAAAATGAATCACTTGCTCAAGCAGGACTGATTTCACACCCAAGCTTTCGCACCTTTGAACAGCATCCCTTATTAAAAAGCTGCCTGTCCTCATTAATCCCATACTTTGAGCTCAAAGGAAAACTGCCTGAATCCATTGCTTCGCTGAAAATAGAAGAGGCCATTCATATTCTGAGGACTATCGAACCCGGTATTGACCACACGCTGGCCAACTTTGCAGAGCCTGGAAAGATTGATATCGCAAATTTCATGGAGAAAAATTATATGTTCAATATGCCCATGGAAAAATTCGGTTACCTGACCGGACGTAGCCTGACCACATTTAAACGCGATTTCAAAAAAGCTTTTCAAACTACACCACAAAGATGGCTTATCCGAAAACGACTGGAACTGGCACATTATCAAATCCGAGAGAAAAACAGAAAACCATCAGAAGTGTACCTGGAAACTGGCTTTGAAAATCTTTCCCATTTTGGCTATGCATTTAAGAAGTTTTTTGGTTACGCACCCACTGAAAAATTTAATCATATGGGAAATGGTTAACCAGACGTAAAACCAAAAACTACATTTTATAGAATTTAAGTGGCTGTTTTACAGTTGTTAATCAGTTTTTGTCTAAAAATATAGACGAATATTTTGTTTGTCTATATTTTTAGACGTAGCTTTCCTCCTAAATAAAGGAAGCTATGAAAAAACTACTATTAATGTTCTGGGTATGCAGTTCGGCCATCCATGTTATGGGGCAGGATATCAACAAAAACCAAGCTATTGACAGCGCCTCGTTAAGGTGCTATTATGTTTTCACTAAAAAGAAGGAAGGGGAAACAAAGCCTTTTCGTTCTGACACAATGCTACTCGAGATAGGAAACACGCGTTCCAAATTTTATGATCCCGCCAGATTAGGAAGAGATTCCTTGTTGCGGGTTAAGATAAATGGTATGAATCCGCAAGACATAAAGAGTGTGAATGTATACAAGGCGGAATCAGCAAAAGACTTATCGGGAATGCCAGGAACCACAACTTCTAGTACCACTGAAGGTGAAAGTTACCAGGTTATCAAGGATAAACAGAGCGGTAAGGTCTCAGTGCTTGACTATGCCACGGCAATAGGCGACAGGTTTAAGTACGAGGATGAGATGGTTGGGCTTAAATGGCAGGTAACTGATGTCACAGATACAGTTGCATCCTACAATTGCCAGAAGGCAACCATTAATTTTAGGGGGCGAGATTACGTAGCATGGTTTACCACCGAGATTCCCCTGAGCGATGGACCCTGGAAGTTTAGTGGTTTACCCGGTCTTATATTAAAAGTAGAAGACACTAAAGGTTTGTTCTCTTTTAACTTGATAGGAATGAAACAGCTTTCACCTCCAACACCAATTCTGGTAGATGAGTCTAAATCTATAAAATGCAGCAGGGCTGATTTCGAAAAATTGAAAAAAAAACAAGGCCCGGGCACCCAGATTAACTTCAATGGAGGGAATGTTATCATTGCAGAGATCCCTAAGGAAATTGAATACATTCCAATGGAGCTTGAATGATTAGGGCATGGATGTTAATTTTCCTGATCGGTACATTTATCTCTGTTAAAGCACAAACCAAAATTAGTGGTTTTGTCTATTATCAGGGACAAGCCATACAAGGGGTTAATGTAACGGTAAAAGCTGGGAGCGCTGCTGCAGTGTTGGCTTATTCATTATCAAATGATAAAGGAGCATACGCCTTAGATTTTAAGAGCATGGCAGATAGTGTAACCATTACAGTATCCGGGTTTAATTTCAAAAAACAATCTTCCGTCTTTTTAAATAGAAGCCAGAACGTAAATTTTAATGTTATCTCGCAGGTAATCAATTTGAAGGAAATTAAAGTAACCCCTCCCAGAATTCATAAACTAAATGACACACTAAACTATCTGGTAGATGGTTTTACGGATAAAAATGACCGTACCATAGGCGATGTGCTAAAGAAAATGCCTGGCATTAAGGTTAATGACGACGGATCCATTACTTACAATAATAAACCCATTAATAAATTCTATATCGAAAACAAAGATCTGCTACAAGGGAGATATGGAATTGCAACAAACAATCTCGAAGCCAAGGATGTGGCTACAGTGCAGGTATTAGAAAACCATCAACCCATAAAAGCACTTAAAGACAGGGAGTTTACAGACCAGGGCGCTATTAATTTAAAGCTAAAGGATTCTGCAAAGGGCATCTTGATTGGAAATGCACAAATAGGGGCCGGGGTGTCGCCTCTGTTGTGGAATAACGAATTATTTTCCTCTTATTTCAATAAGAAAAGGCAAAACATGAATACCTACAAAGGAAATAATTCAGGTGATGATGTTGTCTCCGAACTCAGCTCATTTTATTCGCCAAATATAGACCCGTCGCAAAAGAGCCTGTTGTCGGTGCAGTCACCATCTCCACCATCCATCAGCCAGAAAAGATACCTTTTTAATCGTGCAAATACAGCCACCGTAAATCAGCTCTGGACCTATGGAAAGGATGTTCAGATTACGGCAAATATTAGTTACTTAAACGATAGGCAAAAGAAGAACAGTTACTCCAGAACAGGATATTACCTGGCAAGCGATAGCCTGCTAAGTATCGAAGAAAATTTAGCCGCAACAGAGGACATCAATCTGCTTGATGCCACGATTCAGTTAAATGCAAATAGAGAAAAGTACTATCTGGATAATTCGCTAAAAATAACCGGAAAATGGAATCGGGAAGTTGGTCATGTATACAGTTCTGACAGCGTGATTCAAGATTTGAATAAGCCTTTATTTAAAATTAGCAATACATTTAATCTGGTAAAGAATTATAAAAAAAGCGCAGTTAAAATATACTCCTCTACGGAATACAGCCGTAATCCGCAAACACTTGATGTGCGCCCGCTGCTTTATGCCGATCTGTTTCCGGAGGCTTTAAAATCAGACAGAATGAGGCAGTTCCTGGCCCGGAATGAATTTTTGTCTGTTAACCAATTTTCTTTTGGATTGGGTAGTGGTGCCTTTAAACACAATTATGCTGTAGGGGTAAGTGCCAGACTGCAGGACTTTAAATCACAACTGCAGGCCCTTTCTTTAACCGGACAGGCCAGCCCGGCAGCAGATTCATTAAGTAACGATTTGAACTGGAACAAGTATGAGTTTTATTTTACGCCCGATTATACCTATGTGCATCGCAACTTCAAAGCAACACTAAAGCTCCCGTTTGTGTATAACGTACTGCAAACAAAAAATGATATCAACCCCGTTAATTCCACACTTGAAGACAAAAATACCGAACAACTGTTCTTTAACCCTGCTCTGAATATCACATATGAACTTGGCCCGTTCTGGAACGTGTCTGCCGGGGCAAGCTATATGAATGATCAGGGAAACATAGATAACGGGTTTGAAGGTTACCTAATGCAATCCTATCGAAACCTGATCCGTAATGATGGACAGGTGCCACATCTAAAGAAACAATCCTACAATCTTGATCTGCGCTATCGTCATCCATTATATGCGGTGTTCTTTAATCTGGGAACCCGTTATTTCAGAAACAAAATGAATTTGCTTTATAGTTTTGATTATCAGGGGATACTGAGTTTAAGAAGAACTTATAATATTGTTAATGTAGCAGAGGGCTATAACATTTACACCAATATGAGCAAAGGGATAGACAAGTTAGGAACTACTTTTAGGCTCGAAGCAAATTATACCAGTTCTGCCGCTGTTCAAATCAGCGAAGGAAGGATTGTAAATTTTGTAAATACACATTACAGCTTCAGGCCGGAAATCTCCTCAAAAATTGGGCAATGGGCAAGTTTATCTTATAGCCTGCAGGCCACTAAAAGCAGCAATAAACTATCTAAAGTGATATCCGATTATGTCCCGATACAAACACGAACACAAAGAGGTCAATTAAATTTCTTCCCTGCAAAAAACCTTGCCCTAAATATCGCCTATGAAAATTTCTACAACAATGCAATTGTTTCGGGAAGCAGGACTTCCAACTTTGCCGATGCAGGTGTTAAATTCAAGTTTAAGAAAATGGAGCTTAAGCTCGATTACGTTAATATACTTAATACAAAGCAATATACATCGGCCTTGTATAATGAGATAAATACCTATTACTGGGTTTATAACCTTCGACCCGCACAGCTCTTAATGAAGGTAAGGTTTAAAATAAAGTAAATTTAATTGGTTGTCTATAAAAATAGTCATACATTTATATTAATGGAAAAAATGGTTCAGTTAACAAAAGCAGAAGAGCAGATTATGCAGGTTTTATGGGAGCTAGGAGAGGGTACAGTACAAGATATCCGCGAAAAGCTGGAAGAACCTAAACCTGCAAGAACAACAGTTTCTACAGTATTGACTATACTGGGCAACAAAGGTTTTGTTTCGCACAACAGCCTTGGGCGCACCAATGTTTACATTCCTCTTGTTCTGAAAGAGGAATATTCAAAAACCCAGCTGCTGGGGCTGCTTAAAAACTACTTCAATAATTCCTTTGCATCAATGGCTTCCTTTTTTGCCAAAGAAAACAACTACACCATTGAAGAACTAGACCTTTTAATCAGCAATACCAAGGATGAGTTGAATAAAGAAAAAGAAAAATAGGAATTTATGGAACAGCTGGCTATATATCTGTTGAAATCTTCGGTTTGTACCTCAGTCTTTTTTGGTATCTACTGGTGCTGCTTTAAAAATGAAACTTTTTACCGGTTCAACCGGTATTTTTTAATCACCGGCATACTAGCTTCTTTAATATTGCCTGTGTATACCTATACCTACCAGGTTAGTCTGATGGCCGATAACCAGCTTTTGGTACCGGTAGATACAATCTCACCAACTTCCGAAACCGGGTATGGGTGGATAGAATTCGCTTTAATGGCTTATGGCGCTATTGCTGTTGCTTTACTTCTGCGTCATGTGATAGGATTGCGTAAAATAACGCGGATAATCGGCAAATATGGTTATTCGTTTTTTAACGGTTATAAAGTAGTAAGGACACCAGTCTTTAAATCTTCATTTTCCGTCTTCAATTACATTATCATCGACAATTCTTCAGAAAGTTCAGCCATTGAACAAAAGCTGATACTGGAACATGAACAAGCCCATGTAAGGCAGTATCATTGGATCGATCTGTTGGTAGCCCAGTTATTTTGCGCCATGCAATGGTTTAACCCTTTTGCCTGGTTGTGTTTAAACGCAATCAAACAAAACCATGAGTATCTTGCAGATTGTGCTGTTTTGGAACAAGGAAATTCTGCTGTTATTTATCGCGCTGCATTGATTAACCATAGTTTAGGCACAACTGTATTTACACTGGCCAGCTCTTTCTCTCATTTCGACAAGTTAAAGCGCGTTAACATGATGATGAAGCCGGCTTCCCGGAATGTAAAAAAGTTTGCTGTTCTTACTATAATCCCTGCTCTTGCTGTTTTCTTCTGGGCATTTGCTGAACCTAAACTTATTATTATTCCGCAGCAGGTAGAGCACAAAAGGCAATCAGAAAAGAAGAAGAGTACTAAAGAAACGAAAAATGCCAGCCAACATAAAGCACCAATCAAAAGAAAGACTTCTGTTTCAATTAAAAGCAAAACGGCAAATAAGACAGTGATGCCGAAGGCAAAGGAACCTGAAGTACAGGTTTTAGCATCAGATACGCCACAACTGAGAGTCAAATCGCCTTTGTTACCAGCTAAAGCGTCCGCTGCAAAACCTATTTATTATCTCGACGGTGTTGAGGTAGGTTCTATAGAGGTTATCGACCCGAATGATATTGAGTCGATAAGTGTATTTAAAGGAGAATCTGCCATTAAGAGTTATGGATTAAAAGGCAAAAATGGCGTAATCTTGATCAGCTCCAAAAAAAAACCGGGCTTGTCTGGCTTAATGGATAATTAATCCTTAAACGTTATCACAAACCTTACTCCCTCGTTTACCTTACTTTCAACATCAATATGACCTCCTAAACTATTAATATGGTTGTATACCAAATAAAGGCCAACACCTTTACTGTCTGTATGATTGTGGAATGTTTGGTGTAACCCAAATATCTTACTTTTATATTTTTCCATATCAAAGCCCAATCCTTTATCCGAAAAAATCAATTGTCGGGCACCATTTGTTTTTCTGGTGGCAATATAAATATCAGGGTGTGAATCTGGTTTTGCATACTTAATGGAATTAGTGATTAGGTTAAGAAATATGCTGTCCATATAAACTTTGTTAAAATTGATCGTATCGAATTCAGAAAAATCAATTCTAATAATAGCTCTGGAGCCTAGTATCAATGAATTTATAGAATGAAACACCCCATTCAGAGACTGATGAAGATTCAAATTCTCTGTTGGTACATGAACGCTTTTTTTCTGACTGGCTGCATCCAGATAATAATTTAAGGTAACCTTTAAACCCTCTGTTGTTGATTGTAATATATTGATCAGGTTCTCAGTTTCTTTATCCTGAATTGTAGAGGCATCCAAAAGACTAAATATTGCAAGTAAGTTATTTACAGGTGCCCTCAGATCATGCGAGGCCATATGCGTTAAGTGTTGCAGCTCTTCATTAATCTTAGAAAGGCTGATCAAAAGTTTGTTCCGTTCTTCTTCAAGTTTCTTTTTGTGCGTTACATTTTTGGCCACCGCATAAACCAGTTTAGATTCGGGAACAGGAATTGAAGTCCATGATAACCACACAATTTCACCTTTTTTGGTCAGGTAGCGGTTTTCGAAATTTAAGAGTGGTATATTTTTTCTGAGATTGTTTCTAAGTTCTTCTGTAATATTCTGGTCTTCCTCGCAAACAAAATCATTAATGGGTCTTGAAAACAGCTCTTCATCGGTATATCCTAACAGTTTAGAAACCGCAGGATTGATTCTTTTAAAGTAGCCATCAAATCCGGCTATACACATTAAATCCTGAGAAACTTCAAAAAAGGGCTCGCTGTCAAAACTATCCACAGAAAGTCGGCGCTCGTTATTTGCTTTAGGTATCATATGGCCAAGATTCGCTTTCTGTGAGGTTAATAGCTGTTAGTTATACTAAATCTACTAAAGTTTAGCTATTTGTTCATTTTATTCCGTAACGAAATATTTTTTTATTGCTTCGTATGGAAGGGGCATGCTTGTTCGTTTGGGTTTAAATATCTATGAACGAAGTCACTCCTTGCTTAGTCTGATTGAAACAAGCGTTAGATTATAATTAGAAATATATAAAATTTGACTTTAGTGGTAATTTCATCATCTTTATTAGTAAACTACTATACCTAATTTTAAAAATGTCACAGTTCAATCCAAAATTCGATGAATATAATGCAAAATCAGCAGATTTTGCAAAGCCTATTATGGAATATTTGCGCCAAATAATCCATGAAACATGCCCGGATGTTGAGGAAATAATTAAATGGGGCATTCCACATTTCGATTACCAGGGCGATATGATGTGCATCTTTGCTGCCTACAAAAATCACTGCTCATTCAGCATTTGGAAAGCAGCATTAATGACTAACCCAAAGCTGAAAGAAAATATCAAGCCTGAGCAAACAATGGGAAATATGGATAAAATCAAATCCCTGTCAGATTTGCCGGATAAAGAAACATTGATAGCTTATGTAAAAGAGGCGATGGCTTTAAATGAAAATGGAATAAAAATAGTAAAACCGAAATCTGAGAAGCCCAAGGTAATTCAAGTACCAGATTATTTTAGTGAAATACTTGAGGCATATCCCAAAATAAAGGAGGTTTTTGAAAGCAAATCACCTTCTTTTCGCAAAGACTATTTAGTTTGGATAATCGACGCAAAAACAGAAGCAACCCGCCAAAGCAGAATAGAGCAGGCTTTGGAATGGATTGCTGAAGGCAAAGGCAGGTTTTGGAAATATAATAAATGATCCAACTTCATCTTCAATTATATGAGGTAACAAATCAATTTGAACATGCACTGCTCTCCTTAAAGCTGTTCTAACTGCTGTATTGTCTGGTTCTGGCTTTTTTTATCCTGTTCCTTAGTGTAATAAACTAAAATCTGATAATATCTGCATCTGGAGGGGTATGCCCAAGCAAGCGGCACATAATCATAATTTGACCTTTGTGATGAAACTCATGGGTTAATGCATGGGTGAAGACCTTCAGGGAAGTAGCCTCAATTTTCTTACCTGAAATTGTTCCGCTAATCATCCGGTTTGCGTTATTGCCAAATTTCTCAATATAAGCTGAAATGAGTTGGTCGACTTTTTCAAATAAAGTTCTAAGAACCTGTATTGAAGAAATGGGCTGATCCTGATACGTGTCTACGTTAAGTTTTAATGAGAAATTACCGATCCAGTGATAATATACCTCTGCAATATGTAATAACATTTTGCCAGGAGAGGAATCATTAAATTGCTCCATAGGACGGAACACATCATCTTTTAATTGTGTCTCTAAAAAGTCGAGCACAACAGCTCTGGAACTTTTTACAAGGACATACTGTTGCTCAAATAATTCTTTAGCCATTATTGATGTCATGGTAATAAAATTACGGTTTTTTAGTAATTTAGATACTTTCTGACATTGGTTCTTATTTCTAAAAAGCAATAACCGATATTCGTGCCAGCAGATATTGAGGGTTTAAAGTGGAACATTAATCGATTAATATGAAGATACTTTGGAAATACCTTAAGCCACATCGCACGCTTGTTTTTCTGTCTTTAATACTAGCTGCTGTAGCTCAGCTACTCAGCTTGGTTGATCCTGTGATCTTTGGAAAGATCATTGATGAATATGCTACCAATAAGAACCATTTATCCGAAACTGAACTGATAAATGGTATTTTATACTGGTTACTAATAGCACTTGGCATTGCTGTGGTGGCTAAGCTATGCAAAGCTGCGCAGGACTATATCACCCGCAAAGCTGTAGCGCGTTTTGGCATGAATATATTTAATGATGGACTAAAGCAAACCTTACGTCTGTCAATTCAGGAATTTGAAGAGAGCAGAAGCGGAACAACACTTTCTGTTCTGCAAAAAGTGAAAACTGATGCAGAGCGTTTTATCAATTCATAAAAAAGCTGCGGAAACCCACTCATCGCCTAAGCGTGGGTGGGGGGAAAGCAGCTACCCCCTGATTTTAAAATTAAAATATTACTATTGTTTTTAGTTAAAATAGCTATTATTTTTAGATATTTAATTAAATCTGTACATTAGTATTGTGAAATTGGTATTGAAAATAAAATTGCTTCCAACTGCTGAACAAGCAGCATTGCTTCTGGAAACCTTTCGGAAGGCAAACCTTGCTTGCAATGCGATTTCTGAAAA
>NZ_JCAXEI010000013.1:0-131510 GCF_059758925.1 Pedobacter sp. GQ55
CCTTAAACCTTAACAATTTCATAATTCTATCTGACCAAATTTCTAATGGCACATATACATCTTTGCTGATTGAAAATATTTTTAAGTATATGAATAGAAGATCACTGTTAAAAGGCGGAATACTTGCCGGTATAAGTATGCCTTTTGTTGGTTTGCATGATGTTATTGCCAAGCCGATCGGAGGAGTAAAAAAATCGAAAAATATCATCATGATGGTAAGTGATGGCATGAGTACAGGAACATTAAATATGGCCGATCTATATGCTAACCGTACGTTTGGTATAGGAAGTAAATGGCTTGACTTATATAGAGATAACAAAGCTGTAAGAGCTTTGATGGATACGGCTTCGGCAAGTTCAATGGTTACTGATTCAGCAGCTGCCAGTTCATCCTGGGGTGGGGGAATGAGGGTGAGGAATGGCTCATTAAATGTTGGGATGAGAGGTGAGAAACCTCAGCCAATACTTCAGAAATTTAAAGAGAGTGGAAAGAAAGTTGGCTGTGTAACTACAGTTCCAATTACCCACGCTACACCGGCAGGCTTCTGTGTAAATATAGACAACCGCGATGGACAAGCCTTAATCGCAGAGATGTATTTAGAACTAAAGTTTGATGTGATGATGGGAGGTGGAAGCAAATATTTTGATTCAAAAAGAAAAGATGGCAGCATTATACCTAAATACCTTACCCAAGGATTTAAAGTGGCAGAAAACCGAACTGAAATGCTTGCTCTTGATAAATTAAAACCGGTTTTGGGATTGTTTGCTGAAGATGGTTTGCCTTATGAAGTAGATCGGAAAAATGATCCAGAATTGATGAAAACTGTACCTTCAATAGCTGATATGACGATGAAGGCCATAGAATTAATGAAGGACCATAAGAATGGTTTTGCACTACAGGTTGAAGCAGGAAAAGTAGACTGGGCTGCGCATTCAAATGATGTTGCTGGTTTAATATTTGATCAATTGGCTTTTGATGAAGCAGTTGGGAAAGTAATAGAGTTTGCTGAAAAGGATGGAGAAACTTTGGTAATCATAACAACAGATCATGGCAATTCTAATCCAGGGCTTTTTTATGCTGATGAAGCCGACAAAAAATTTGACAATCTACAGCGTTTTAAGCATAGTAATACCTGGCTGCTCACTCAACTGAACCAATCGTTTAGTGAGCAAAAGATTACAGAGATAATTAGGGAAAGTCAGGGATTGGAGATGAAACTAGAAGATGTAAACTCTTTAGTTGCTCATTTTAAAGATATCGCTCCCGGACAATTATACAACGAGTCGAATCTTCCATTTTATGAATATGGAAAGATTATAGGCAAGTATACCGATGTGCAGTGGGCAGGAATGAACCATACCGGAGATTACGTGGAGCTAACAATGTTTGGCCCCGGCTCAGAACAGTTAACCCCTTTCATTAAAAACTATGAGCTTCATAATTTTATGTTAAATGCAGCAGAAATGCCAGCGCATTTTTTAGTTAAAGCTTAAAAGGTAATTAAAAATAAGAAAGCCATCTGATAATTATCAGATGGCTTTCTTATGTGCGCCGGGCATGGCGATCAACTATAGGGTGGAAATCCCGAGCCCACTTTGCAGTAGGAAGGGTTAGCCAAGAGCAAGGGTGTCGCGGGTGACTGCGAATCTAAAGGAAGCTGGCGGCAAATATGGGGGCCTACGAACAGAAACTGTATATAAGGCGAAATGATGTGGGTGATGTTGCATAACAAACAAAAGCCCCATACTGCACGGAACATCATAACGTAAATACAGAGGCTAGATCCATAGAAAGTTGATAGTCTTACCCCGGGAGATCTGTAAGCAATCTGTTGAAGGTATGCGCGAATGCCGGAAAAGAAACAATAGTCAGAGTCAAAGGACAATGATTAACTGGTGCTTACAGAAGTCAGCAGAGGTCGTAGTACTGTTTTTTTTTTTAAGGGACAGGAAGGGCTGAATGTTAGGATGGCAAAGGAAACAGGAAATTTATGGCGAGACGATCACAACAGAAACTCTTAAGAAAACTGCCTTTGAGAGGATAGGCCGGAAGCCGAAAGTAACAACAAAGGAGAGTTGAGTTTAGCCATGCAACCAATGGGCACAATGCTTGGGAAGGAAGTTTTTTTTTTTTAGTAGTATGCTTGAAGAGATATTAGACATCCGTAATGTACAAAAAGCCTTTCGGCAGGTGACTGCCAATAAAGGAGCCAGTGGTATAGATGGTATGCAGACCGATGAACTTCGTGACTACCTGAATACGAACTGGCAGACATTACGGTCTAATATATTAACAGGTAATTACAAACCACGGGCCGTACGCAAGGTAGAAATACCTAAGGCTGGAGGAAATGGTTTGAGGATGATCGGGATTCCCACTGTCGTGGACAGGTTGCTGGGGCAGGCGATCGCACAATGGCTAAGCCCAAGATATGAGCCCAACTTTTCAGGAAATAGTTATGGATTCAGACCTGGGCGCAATGCGCATCAGGCAGTTCTGAATGCACAGCGTAACTTAAACTCAGGTCACAGATGGATCATAGAACTAGATCTGGAAAAGTTCTTCGATCGGGTAAACCACGACAAAGTGATGCACTCACTATCGGCAAAAGTAAAGGATAAACGTACACTGAAGTTAATCCGAAGCTTTCTGAGCAGTGGCATTATGGAAAACGGATTGGTCAGCCCTCGTAATGAAGGTACAGTTCAAGGCTCCCCACTCAGCCCCCTGATCTCCAACATCCTCCTTGATCAACTGGATCAGGAATTGGAAAAGCGTGGACATGTGTTCGTACGCTATGCCGACGATATCAGTATCTATGTGAAGAGTAAGAAATCCGCCTTAAGGGTAATGGGATCGATTACATCTTTTATAGAAAAAGATCTGAAGCTAAAGGTCAACGGGCAGAAGAGCAAGGTAAGTAGGCCGGGCAGGAGCACACTATTAGGCTTCTCATTCTATGGAAGTAAAACAGGGTGGGAAATTCGGATAGCCCCCAAAGCACTCAGGAGCATTAGGGAGAAAATGAAGCAGCATACCAAACGCAATGACCCTATCGGGATAAAAGATAGGATCAGGAAAATCGAATTAAGTATTAGAGGCTGGATCAATTATTTCGCACTGGCGAAAGCCAAGAATCAGATGTTGAAACTTGACGAGATGATGCGAGTACGCTTACGGATAATTATCTGGAAGCAATGGAAGCATGCAAAAACGCGGCAACGTAACCTAATGAAGCTCGGCATCAGCAGAGGAAAAGCTTACGAATGGTCACATACCCGCAAGGGTTACTGTAGGACGGCCCATAGCCCGATACTACAGCGAAGTGTAACTAATGCTTACCTGAATGGGCTGGAATACACTGGGTTCGCGAACTACTACTATTGGAAAACAGCGCACCAAACGAAGTTATTCTAACAAACCGCCGTATGCCGAACGGCACGTGCGGTGGTGGGAGAGGACAGTAGGGGAAATAATCCCCTACTTCCTACTCGATTTACTGAGGAATTGCCGTAAATTGAATTAAATATTATTCCTATGAAAAAGCTATCTAAATTATGTCTGCTCTCGATGTTCCTTTTTGCTTGTGTATCAACCCAAAAACTATACGAGAAGGGAGAGTATGATAAAGCCTTTTATGCTGCAATTAGTGATCTTAAAAAGAATCCATCCAATTCTGATGCTTTAAAAATTCTTCCCAATGCATACAAAGAAGCCTCGACCAGATATGAACAGGATATTCTGGCAGCGAAAGGAGGAAAGGGTAGAAAATCGGAACAATTTGCAAATATTTATACCGGTTACTTCTCCATGCAAAAAATGTACGATGGTTTTAAGAATTCAGGTGTAAAGATAAGCACTTTCACTCCCAAAAATTATGAGAACGAATTAAATCAGGCGGCTTTGAGTGCTGCTGAAGCTCATTATAATAGAGGAATTGTGCTGATGAATAGGCAAGATCGGGTTAGCGCCCGTAAGGCATATAACAACTTAAAACTAGCAGATGAATATGTTCCGGGCTATAAAGATGTGATAGAAAAGAAACAAGAAGCTCATGAAGCTGCTATTACCAATGTTTTGGTTACTAAGTTTGATCAGCGTTTCGGATATTATTCAATAGATGGAAGTTTTTTTGAAAGAGATATTTTATGGAACTTAAATTCAATTGGCAATTCTAATTATTATGAATTTTATACTGGAAATGAGGGGCAAAATAGAAGAATTGATCAGAATTTAGAACTCTCGACGTATGACATCTGGTTCAGCAACCTGGCTACCAATAATTATTCATATAGAGTTTCTAAAAAGATTCCTGTTAAAAGCGATAAAATGACGGGCAGCACCAGCACAATTACTGTTACAGCAACTATAAGTGCTGTAAGAAGAATTATAAATTCAAGAGCCATAATGGATTACAGAATCACAGATGCTGTATCAAGAAAGTTGATTGCATCTGACCGAATTCCGGCACAATACACCTGGGAAAGCATCACCGGCAAATACACTGGCGATTCAAGGGCTTTAAGTGCAAAAGATTGGGATATAGTTAGGGGGAATTTTAACAACAGACCTGACTATAATGAATTGTACAGAGAACTTACCCGTCAGATCATGACTCAGTTTAACTTTAGGATGCGGGATATTTATCGTTAATGTTCAAATTAAAATGGGGGTGTCCAAAAAGAAATGACGACCTTCTCTTTAGACACCCCCTTTAGTGTGATCAAAGCGGTGTCAGGTATTGAGTATAGGAATATCCTGCAGCCCCATTATCAGTTTTAATTTCCCACCATTGATCATTTGCTTTGCTAACCAATGTAACCACTTCGTGCCTGGCTGCTTTGCCTACAATTTCAGCATCGGTACTAGGGCCGCTGCGAATATTTAAGTTTGAGCTGTTGGTTGTTACTTTTAGTTTTGAACCTTCTGTAACGCCAGCTACGCTATTGATATTCATTACTAGATCACCAGAAGAATAATTGGGATCGAGACGTCCATACGTGTCCCACAGTTGTTGTTTTATTGAACCACTGGCATCGCCATCAATATAGAGCACACCTTCCTGCTCACGTACATTTAGATTGTTTACCCCCTGTGCAGTAGCGGTATCTATCAATTCTTTATATTTTTCTTGTAAAGCCATTTTATATATCTCCTTTAACTATTTAATAACCAGTTGTGAATTGTCTACTTTTTTAGGTTTCAACGCATTTAAAGCCATCATCAATTTCTGGAGATTTGCTTTTTGGATTTCACCCTTTAATGTAACTACGCCATCATTTACCGTTGCAGTTACTGTGGGGAAGTCTTTTGTCGCATCCTTAACAGCATTGGTAAGCACATCAGTAGCGGCTACAGGTACGTTCGGAGTTTCGGGCACAATAGTCAGATTGTTTACAACTGATTTAACCCCGGCAACTCCTGCAACAGTTTTATCGACGTCTGCTTTAGTTGCATCATCAGGAACGTGTCCCGATATTGTTGCTACGCCTTTTTCAACAGTTACAGCCGCTTCGGCTATGTGTGGATTTGAAAGTAGTGCGGTTTCCACTGCTGCTTTTACAGCATCATCTTTTGGGCCACTTTTGCAGCTGATAAGTGTGGTTCCCATGATGATCAGGGCAACCAAGAGCGCGGTTGTTTTCATTGTCAGATTTTTCATACGGTTTATATTTTGGTTTTAAGTTTGGTTGACATGTCTATTCGTCTTATCTAAAGAAGGATAGCACACCATACCTAAATGATAAAACAATGGTCAAATGAAATTGTTTTATCAGCTGAAATTAAATCAAGTGATGGGAAATATTGTATGCAGTTTTGCCGTATCTTGGTTAAGTCAAACATCAATATTTTTATGGATTTATGCTTAAAAAAGTTTTGGAAAGAGGGTAGCGGAAGGCAATTAGCTGAATGGTCAGGAGCCGAACTCAATCTTAATACACCGAACAACTTTGTGGAACTGGCTAATAAATATGATGTTTTGGGTGATGAAGCAGTAAAAGAAATATTTAATGGAAGAAGTTTTAGTGAAGCCTATGTATATGTTACACAATTATCTAAAAATAAGATTCTTGAGGGTGATGACTTGCCGTATAACTTAAAGATAATGTTTTTAAATATGCAGGAGAAGCCTGCCTGGGTAAACGATGACTTAATAAAAATGGGCTGCAATTTATGTATGCGTAGCGGAACAAACGCACTCATCGCTTTGAGAGACTATAGCCTTATGAGCGGTTATGATTATGCTTACTTAAATAAGGCACTTATATATACAGGAGCCCTGAAAAAGGGCCCTGCTAAAAGAATAACCGATACGCTGGATTTTTGGGTACACGTTACACGTGATAAAGCCTTGGAAATTAATGGACTAGGCTACCAGTATATTGCCAGAACGAGAATGATACATTCTTTTTCAAGATTAATGATCATAGAGAAATACGCAGATTGGGACAAAGAAAAATGGGGTGAACCGATTAATTTGGGTGATATGGTTGCCACCAATATCGGCTTCAGCCTTTTTTATCTTCATGGTCTTCATAAATTAGGTATGCACATCTCTGATAATGAAGAGTTTGGAGTTTTTCACCTTTGGAAATATGTTGGATATTTATTGGGAATCCCTGAGACCTACCTGCCAAGTAACAAAAAGGAAGCCACAGAAATGTTCTATTTATGGACGGATACACAAGTTTCTGCAGATGAAGATTCTGTGATGCTTGCTCAAGCCCTGGAAAATGAATCTATTGCTTCCAATATTTTTAAGAAAGCCTATCAAAAGAATTTCATTAAGTACCTTCATACTTGCTATGTTCGGTTTTTAATTGACGAAGAAACCTGCAATAGACTTAAGATTTCTAAAATTAAGATGTATTCTCTTTTCCCGATATTTAGAAAGTTGCGTAATAAGCTTTTGCAAAAAATGACTAGCATAAGCAGTAAAAACTATCAACGAGCCGTATACATAGGTAGTATCCTTCAGACAAAAATTTCTGAAGAGTATTTAAAAGCAGATAGTAACATCCATTCCAAATAAAATATAGCTTTTCAGTTCTTGTGATTTTCCAAAAAGTTTAAAAGATTAATCATTTATGTCATTTAAGACTAGGGGAAGACAATTCATTATGTCAAAAAGTATAAATATAAGTGCCTTTTGGTAAAATGGAAATTATTGACCAATGCTTAGGTTTGTTTTAGTCAATAGAGTGAGTAAGACCTTACAACTCTTTACCTCAATTCTATTATAACCTAAATATAAACCAAATCTAAACAAGTTATGAAAAGGAAAAGATTGCTTTTTTTTATCAGAAGGGGCGGATCATGCCTGGTTATGTCTTTGATATTCTATTTACCAGCACATTCAAAGACATTCACAAAAGAAAATTTATATGGATATTATGCCCAACAGCAAGGAGTTACTTCAGGAAAGGTAGTGGACCTTCAGGATGGAAAACCATTAACTGGAGTTACGGTTGCTGTAAAAGGTACAAATCAGAAAACAACTACTAATAACGAAGGAAACTATCAGTTAGCAGCAACATCCTCTGCTGTATTGGTTTTCTCGTCTGTGGGGTATCAAACTAAAGAAATTCCAGTAAATGACAGGTCTGTTATCAACGTTCAGATGGAATCTGCTAGTGAAAGACTGAATGAAGTAGTGGTTGTAAGTTATGGAACACAAAATAAAAGAGAAGTTACAGGAGCTGTAAGTCAGCTAAACACGAGTGAGGTTAAAGACATGCCGGTAGCTAACATCGGTCAGAAATTGCAGGGAAAATTTGCCGGTGTTCAAATCGCAAACAACTCCGGAGCTCCTGGTGCAAATATGTCATTTAGAATCAGGGGAGCGGCTTCGATCAACGCAGGAAATAATCCACTAATTGTAATTGACGGATTTCCATCCACTAGCGGACTTGAAACGATAAGTCCGGATGAAATAGCAAGTATTACCGTATTAAAGGACGCTTCTGCCTCTTCTTTATATGGTTCAAGAGCTTCAAATGGGGTAATTCTTGTAACTACTAAACAAGCCAAAAGTGGCCAAAAAAGTATCGAACTTAGTTCATATGCAGGGTTGGTGAGGGTATCTGACAGAGGTAAGCCTGATTTGATGAATGCACCTGAGTTTGCTCAGTTTAAGAAAGAATATTATGAAGATGCTGCCCGTTACGAAGGGTATGCCGGCGGTGTACCAGACGTGTATCAGAATCCGCAACAATACGGGGCAAATTCAGGTACCAATTGGTACGATGTTTTATTGAGGGATGCAATTACTCAAGATTATAACTTATCCTTATCATCAGGTGGAACTGATCTTAAATCAACCATTAATCTTAATTACAATAAGCAGGAAGGAGTAATCTTAAATACTTTTGCAAACCGAATAAGCGGCAGAACTAATAACATTTACACTGCTACAGATAAACTAACGATTGGATTTAATCTATCAGGTACTTACCGACGTAATCAGGTAACTCCTGGCCTTGATAATGGACGTGCCATTATTCAGCAGGCCTTCTTAATGGATCCAACGTTAAACTATAAAAATCCGGATGGTAGTTATCCAATTAGCTTTTCGCAACCTGGTATGTTCGCGAATCCCAATTTTTATCTGGTTTTAACTCAAAGGGTTAATCCTTCGGAGCAAACAACGGTTTTAGCCAATGCATTTGCCTCTTATAAAATTATTCCGGGATTAGAATATAAAATTAGTTTGAATGGAAATACGGAGAGTGCAATTAACAGGTCGTTTACGCCATCAACAGCACAGGGTGGTTTGGGTGGTGCTCCACCTCAGCCACCTACGGGAAGTTACGGTACCAATAGATTCTTAAATTTACTGGCAGAAAACACCCTTACTTATCAGAAAACCTTCAGTGAAAAACATAATCTGGATGCATTTGTAGGTTATACCTTTCAAAAATTCAGATCAGAGAACAGCAATATCCAGGCTTCTGAATTTCCAGATGATAATGTTCAATGGATAAATGCAGCAACTACCAGAATAGGGACTGCAGGTACTACAGAATCGTCATTGTTATCATATATAGGTCGTTTAAACTATAATTACGACAATAAATATTTGATTTCACTGGCTTTTAGAAGAGATGGTTCTTCAAGATTTGGATCTGATAACAAATATGGAAATTTTCCGTCGGTATCAGTAGGTTGGGTAGCCTCGGATGAGAAGTTTATGAAAGAACAGGATAAAATAAGTTTCTTAAAATTCAGAGCGAGTTATGGTAAAGTGGGAAATAACAATATTGGAGATTACACCTACCTGGCTGCTGTAAATTCTGATAACTATGTGTTTGGAAACCAGGTTACCCCAGGTAAATCTCTTAACGGGATTGGTAATTCGTTTCTTACCTGGGAGACTACATCTAGTTTTGATGCTGGTCTTGACCTTGGACTTTTTAATGACCGGTTAAGAATAACCTATGATTACTATTGGAAAAAAACAGATGGACTGCTTTATAATGTAGATATCCCAGTTCAATCGGGATTTAACAGTATTACATCAAATATTGGTCGTTTTGATTTTTGGGGCCATGAGCTGAGTTTGGAATCGAGAAATCTTAATGGTGAATTAAAATGGACCACAGGTTTAAACATTTCCTGTGATCGCAATAAGGTGATCAAATTAGGTACAAACAATGCTCCTATTGGAGGATATAGCCTTTATTGGGATGACAACAGAACCGCTGTAGGTAATCCAATCGGAATGTTTTATGGATATGTCAATACCGGTGTATACATGACCCAGGAAGAATTTGATACGCAACCGCATGGCGCAACTTCTATGGTAGGTACAGCAAGATTTAAAGACATTAGCGGACCGGATGGCATTCCTGATGGTATTATAGATGAAAATGACAGAACTTACATCGGTAACCCAAATCCTGATTTTACTTACGGATTAACGAATAGGTTTAGTTACAAAAACTTAGATCTAAGTATTGTTATTGCAGGTTCTGTAGGAAATGAAATAGCAGATGATGCTTTTCAATCTACCGAAAACCTGGATGGTGTATTTAATGTAAGAAAAGGCGTAGCTAATAGATGGCGCTCTATAGAAAATCCGGGAGATGGGATTTATCCGAGAACAAGAACCGGTACTACTGCCGACTTCCGTAATTTCACTTCCAGACAGGTATTTAGTGCTACTTATTTAGCTGTAAAGAACATAACATTGGGATATAAGCTGCCTTTTAAACCTAATGAGTATATCAAAAACGCGAGAGTATATTTCAGTACTCAAAACCCTTTAATTTTTACTAAATATCCAGGGATGAATCCTGAAGCAGGTATATCCGGACTTAACGGTTTAAGTCAGGGGCGCGATTTTACTTCTTATCCAATCTCTCAGATTTTTACGCTGGGACTTAACGTAGGCTTTTAATCTAGAAAAATAATCATGAAAAATAAAATATTATACATCGTGGCAGTTTCTATCGGATTTCTATCCTGTAAAAAAAGTGAGCTTGATCTTGTACCTAAGACAAGTATAAGTGCCCCAACTTTTTTCAAAAATGAAACTGAATTTCAGCAGGCTGTAGTGTCTGCGTACAGCAACCTTAGGGGAGTTGCTTTTACAGGTATTTATATGGACGAAATGCGTTCCGACAATACCTTCTTTAGTTATTATTCTTCAGACAGGGGATCCGAAATCAGTATAGAAGCAATGGCAGTTTTCCTTGACAATAGTTTATCAAGTGCAGAACGCAATAATGCAGGTAACAGGTATGGAAATGATTACTCTGGAATTGCCAAAGCAAATACGGTACTAACCAGACTTAAAGCAAACACGATTGGTCTTTCTCAGTCGTCTATGGACGATCTTTCGGGTCAGGCCTTATTTCTTCGTGCATACTATTACTTTGATCTTGTGACACATTATGGAGGTGTGCCTTTGCAATTGGAGGAGATCATATCAGAAACTGGTGCATTCTTGCCTAGAAACACAGTTGATGAAGTGTATGCACAAATTATTACAGATCTGAATGATGCCATAGCAAAGCTTCCGGTAGCAATTGCCTTCCCTCAAACAGGAAGAGTGAGTAAAGGTGCTGCCAAAATGTTGTTGGCCTATGCTTATATGTCTAAACCCACACGCGACTATGCTAAAGCGGAAACAGAGTTATTAGATATTACCAAGATGAATTATACACTTTTGCCAAATTATACTGATGTGTTTTCGCCAACAAATAAAAACAACAGCGAATCAATTTTTGAAGTACAATATAAGGCAGGTAATGATGGTCAGCAAAGTGATTTTATATGGAGGTTTATTCCGAAAACTACCAATACAGAAGTTATTCTTGGATTGCATGGAACCAACCAAAGAGGAGGTATTACTAGTGGGGGATGGAATGTGCCTACGCAAGAAATGGTGAGTTCATATGAAAGTGGCGATAAAAGATTACCAGCTTCGATTGGTGTAGCTATTGGTACTCAAACCGGAGATTCTTTTACAATAAGTTCAGTTGTTAGTTCTGTTAATTTCACTCCACCTGCGGGAAAAACATTTTATTATTTTATAAATAAATATGTGTTTCCACCATATACTGTTGAGTGGAATACCGATCAGAATTGGCCGGTTTACCGTTACTCAGGTGCTTTATTATTGCTTGCAGAATGTTTGATAAAGCAGGGTAAAAATGTCGAAGCATTGCCTTATTTGAATCAGGTAAGAAAAAGAGCAGGATTACCAAACCTGGCTTCTGCTAATGAAGATAACGTAGCGAACGAAATGCGACATGAACTTGCTTTTGAAAACCATCGCTGGACTGATCTTATTCGTAATGGAAAGGCAGTAGAAACTTTAAATGCGAAAGGGAAGCAGCTTAAAAGCCTTTATGGCTGGTTATTACCAACCTCATTTAATGTAACTAATAATAGATTGATTTATGCAATACCATCTAGAGAGGTACAGATAAATAGTAATCTGGTGCAAAATCCAGGATATTAATACATACGCCGTCATCTCTACTATTGTCGAGATGACGGCAACTTTTAACAAATAATTAAGAAATATGAATTATCTAATAAGATCTTTTTGCTTTATTATTGCCGTTATTCTAAGTACTTCATGTTTCTCTCAAACAGAGCGCTGGAAAGCAGAATGGATTGGAATTCCTCATGCAGAAAAAGATACTAATGTATGGACATCCTTTCGAAAGCAGATTTCTATTGATAAAATTCCAAATAAGGTGCTTACCAAAATTAGCACCGATTCTAAGTATTGGGTTTGGGTGAATGGGAAAATGATCGTATTTGAAGGTCAATTAAAAAGGGGGCCTAATCCACGTGATACCTATTATGATGAAATTGATCTGGCACCCTATCTTACCAAAGGAAAAAATACGATCTCTGTATTAACCTGGTATTGGGGAAGAGATGGTTACGACCATAAAAATAGTGGCAAGGCTGCTCTTTTGTTTGAGATGGCAGCAGGAAACAAAGAAATTATATCAAACTCAACATGGAAAGGGATAAGGCATCCGGCTTTTGGCAATACCGGAGCGCCCTTTCCAAATTATCGCTTGCCCGAGTTTAATATTTATTTTGATGCTCAGAAAGATATGCCGCTTTGGAACCAGCCAGACTTTGATGATCATGCCTGGATAAATGCTACCTCCTATGGTGTAGCACCAGTTTCTCCATGGAATAACCTGGTGAAAAGACCCATACCGTTTTGGAAAGATTCGGGACTTTTACATTATACTAATAATACTAGCCTGCCAAAGGCCAGTGATGGCACTTCGATTGTTGCCAAACTGCCTAAAAATGTATCTATTACTCCATATTTAAAGATCGATGCTCCAGCTGGTTTGAAAATAGATATCCGAACAGATAACTATAAAGGTGGCAGTGAGTATAACGTTCGGACAGAATATATTACAAAAGAAGGTATACAGGAGTTTGAAACATTTGGATATTTAAACGGACATGAGGTTCACTATTCCATTCCTAAGGGCGTGAAAATTATTGACTTGAAATACCGTGAAACCAGATATGATACAGAACAGATAGGTAAATTTAAATCAGATGATCCTTTTTATAACCGTCTTTGGGAAAAATCATATAACACGCTAAATGTTAATTTGAGGGATGCAATTCAAGATCCGGATAGGGAAAGGGCACAATGGTGGGGTGATGTGGTAATACTAATGGGTGAAATTTTGTATGCCTGCGATAGAAATGGAGAATTAGTTATTAATAAGGCAATTCGTAACCTTGTTGACTGGCGAAAACCTGATGGGGTATTGTATTCCCCTGTTCCTTCGGGTAGTTGGCATGGCGAACTTCCAGCTCAAATGCTTGCCAGTGTGGGCAAATATGGTTTTTGGAATTATTATCGTTACACTGGAGACACAGCTATGATTCGGCATGTTTATCCAACAGTGAGAAAATATTTGCAATTGTGGCATTTAGGAGAAGACGGTTTGGTGATACATCGGCCGGGAGGATGGGACTGGATGGATTGGGGGGATGATATCGATACTCCATTACTTGAGAATGCATGGTATTATATGGCCGTTGAAACTGCAGTAAAAATGGCAGAGCTAACAGGGAATCAAGGTGATGTAAGAGACTACCGGGAGCTATTGAAATCTATAAAGTTAAATTTTAATAGAAAATTATGGAATGGTAGTGCTTATAAAAGCCCAACAAATAAGGGAGTTATTGATGACAGGGGGAATGGATTAGCTGTGGTAGCAGGCTTAGCAGATAGTGGAAAATACGAAGCCATTAAAAATGTATTAAAAACCGAATTCCATGCAAGTCCTTATATGGAAAAGTATATAATGGAGTCTTTCTTTATTATGCATGACGCGAAGGGCGGATTGGAAAGAATGAAGAAGAGATATTGCAATATGGTTGAAAGCCATCTCACTACACTATGGGAAGGCTGGGGGATAGGATCCGAAGGCTATGGCGGGGGCTCGTATAATCATGGTTGGTCTGGTGGCCCATTAACACTTTTAAGCCAGTATGTTGCCGGGATTGCTCCGGAAGCGACCGCCTATAAAACGATTAGTATACTACCTCAACCCGGAAACTTACGTGAAATCTATTGTGTTACGCCTACTGTAAAAGGAAATATTACTTTGGATTTGAAAAGAAAAGATAACAAACTCACCTTGTTTGTTGATATCCCAACCAATACCCTGGCTAAAATAGGTATACCTAACATGGAATCTGATTTATCCAATATATCATTAAATGGGAAACTGTTTGTAGAGAATAAGAAAAGTGTTAAGAAACATCCCGGGGCTACATTTAAAGGAGAGGATAGAAATTATTTCCTGTTTGATGTTAAACCCGGTAAGTGGTCATTTGTTTTGTATTAGAATCATTAATAAAAATAACTATATTGATATTGTTCAAACTCGGGGGTATATGATTAATTCATTATCCCCGAGTTTATTTGAACTAGGGTAAAGGAGGGTTTTTAGAATAGATCAATGGATTTTGTTCATCATCTTTTAGCAGGTCGCCTACTTCCAGCTTAGCTACCTGCTCATCAGACAGGATATTCTGGATTCCATTAAATACAGCGCCATCAGGCATAAAAGCACAGGTCATAGCCCTGCGGAAACCTTTGGTCATGTTAGCACCTGCTCCATGTATTGTTAACCCATTGTGAAAAGAACAGCTACCCGCTTTCATAGGAACAGCCTTGGAATCAGAAGAAGAGAGTTGCGGATAAAACTTAAATACCTCATCCATATTCTTGCCGATACCGGGGTTTTCAAAGGATGTAGCATGATAAGAACCAGGAAGAAAATACAAACATCCATTCTCTAGTGTGGCATCGTCAAGTGCAACCCAGATGGATAAAGCGCGTCGATCGGAAAAGGACCAAAACGGGGTATCTAAGTGCCACGAAGTAGGGTTGGCCCATGGCCGTTTTATCAAGGCCTGATCATGCCATACCCGTATTCCATCGCAACCAGATAAATCGGCAACCATTTTACCAAGATTTTCATCGAGTATTAACTGTTTTACCTTTTCATTGGTTTGCCATAGGTTGAGCATTTGATCGAATACCTTTCCAAAATAGTCGGCATTTTTATTAATCCCATCCTCCTCACCGGTTTTGGTGTCTTTCCCGGGTAGTTTTCTACCATCGCGTTGAACGATTGCCTCGGTAACCGCTTCGCGCCAGATTTCTAATTCATCCTTATCTAAAAAATCTTCAATAAGCAAAAAGCCATTCTTTCTGTAATCCTCAATTTGTTGTTGTGTGATTTGTGTCTTCATGTGTTTTTACAAAAGGTTATTGATACGAATTTACCGCGTTGGTTTGAAAAATATACTACCAATAATTTGTTATTATTTGCACTTTCTGATATTATAAAGCCCCTTCATATTTTCTTGAATTCAATTTAAAATCGTTAAATTCAATATACATTTGCAGTTAGCTTTATCAAATCTATATCAGGATGAAAAAAATCACAATAATGGCCTTTCTAATCTGTACTGCATTTATTTCTTATAATGCAGAGGCTCAGAAAGTAAATAAAAACTACGATGAGGAATTAGCTAAAGAACTTAAAGCTGATGAGTACGGAATGAAGAAATACATTCTGGTGATTTTAAAAACAGGTTCTGCTAAAGATTTGCCTAAACTTACATTAGATAGTATTTTTAAAGGACATATGGGTAATATCGGCAGACTAGTTAATGAAGGGAAACTGATTGTTGCCGGGCCACTTGGTAAAAATGACAACGCTTATCGTGGTATTTTCATTTTTGACGTAGAAACTGCTGAGGAAGCACAAAAGTTAGTAGAAACGGATCCTGTTATTATAAGCAAAGTAATGGCCGCAGAGTATTATCCGTGGTATGGCTCAGCAGCATTGAAGGAAACCGTGAAAATCCATAGTAAAATAGAAAAGAAAAGTCACTAGGTTAAATGGCAATTTTCTTTTGAGGGAACTGCTCAGTATGAGACAATATCATGTGAAGTATATAATCATTAGAAGGGTAGGGCTGTAGAGCCGATTTTAGCTCCTCAGGCGCGTTAATATCTGTATGATGTGAAATGTATCCCATGCCATAGAATTTTCCTTCCTCTACAAGCAAACAGCTTTGTTCGTCTTCAGTTCTTCCTTTATCAATAACGGCAAAAGTTGGTAGCATCTTTTTCAAATCTTCAATTGCATATTTAACCCTTACGTTGTAGGCAGCAGCAGATTCTTTACCTACGCAAGCACCCGTACATTTACCCTCGTCATGAGCGGTACAAGCCTGTCTATTTTTCTGAATAAAGCAAAGCTTTTCACAAAGCAAATGTTCTTTAATTAATACCTTTAAAAGGTTATGTCCCTCTAGTATTGTATTAAAACTATACAGGGCCGGTGCATTTTTTTTAAATTTATCTATGCCCAATCTTATATAACCCTTCTGATCTTCGAAGGCATATAAGCTGTATTTCTGTTCAAAACGCTTTAAAGCCCGGTTGTTGGCCGGCCATAGTTTTTTGATTTCTGTAGCTTCCAAAATAAAAGCCATCAGTTCCGTACCACATACTTCAAAATCCACACTGTAGATGTCCTTAAGGAAATCCTGTCGCTGTTTAGTTGTGCTATTCCCTGTAAAATGAGAACAAACCCGTTTTTTCAGGCTTTTGGCTTTGCCAATGTAAATCACTTTACCTTTTTGATCTTTAAAATAATATACACCAGGGTTTAAGGGCAACTTTTCTACCTCCGATTTTGGCAAGTTAGGGGGTAAGGCTTGCTCTTTTGAGGTTTTTCTTAAAGATTGATTGATAATTCCTTCAGTATCTGCTTGTAAAAGCATGCCCAATAGAATTGCCGTAGCGGCAGCATCTCCACCTGCACGGTGCCTGTTGTTTATCTCTATGCCTAAACCATTACAAAGCTTACCCAGACTGTAAGAGCGATGACCGGGAAGTATTTTACGGCTAAGCCTTACGGTACAAAGTTTATTGCACTGCAGCTGATAACCCGCCAATGATAACTGATGTTTAACAAATGAAAAATCGAAATTTACATTGTGCGCAACAAAAGTTTTATCATGCAACAATTCATATACTTTTGGAGCTATATCATTAAATAATGGGGCATCCATTACCATTTCATTGCTTATACCGGTTAATGCCTGTATGTATTCAGGAATCTCTTGAGCAGGATTAATTAGCGTTTCAAAAGTATTTATTACAGAAACACCATCATGAATGAGAATTGAAATCTCTGTGATTCCATTTCCTGAAGCAAAGCCACCTGTTGTTTCTATATCTACTACCGCGTAAAGCATGTTTTTTAAAAGCCTTTATGAATTGTAAATATGCTAATAATTTTAGTAATAAATCAAATTATTGGGATTTAGTAAGTTTTTTGTTCTCGGTAATAGACTTTAACAAAAATTGTCCCAGATCACTTTTATGGTATTTAATTAACAATAATGAAAAGTGTGGCATATAAATAGCTTATAATTAACTTAAAAGAGTTAGTGAAATGTCCAGAAAAATATTAGCAGTTGACGACGATAGTGATATAGTTGATATTATTAAAATTGTATTGGAGGGTGAGGGTTTCGAGGTATCTACTTTAACCAGTGGAAGAAATGTATTAAATGTAATATCATCGTTAAGGCCTGATCTGGTATTGTTAGATGTGATGCTTGGTGGAATTGATGGCAGAGACATTTGCAAAGCAATAAAAGCACACTCTTTGTTTAAAAATATTCCTGTTGTTATGATCTCTGCGAGTCACAATTTACAAAGTCTTTTAAAATTACCAGGCTCCCCTAATGACTTCCTTTCAAAGCCATTTGATATTGATAGTCTTGTTAAAAAAGTAAAAGCCCAATTCGCCGCCTAATTAGTTGCTAGGTGTACTAATTAATGTATAGATAGTACTAAATTGTATATAGTAAAATGCGGTTATTATTTGGTCTCAATTCTTATGGGATTACTTAATATTTTATGAATTGGGCATTTGTCTGCTATTTGCATTAAGCGTGTACGTTCTTCTTCAGTTAAGGTGCCAATCAGTTCAATTTTTCGCGTAATGGTTGTTTCCTTACTCATTTCCTTTTCCTCGCAAATTGCCAACTCTATTTTAATCGAATCTAAGTTATATTGTTTACGATCTGCATACATCCTAACAGTTATTGCAGTGCAACTTCCCAAGCTAGCTAGCAATAATGCTCCAGGCGTCATACCTTCGTCCGTTCCTCCTATCCTTTCCGGTTCATCAGAATAAATAAAATGGCCCCCTGCGTAAACTTTTGTTTTATAATGAGACCTGTCTAGTTCTGTAATTGCTGTAATTTGATTGTCTGCCATGTTTTAATGTTATGTAGATAAAGCTACAATTAAATTTAAGTATTTGACTTCATAAAATAATCATCCGGATTTAACAATAATATTGCAAGCACTTAAAATAGGCTAAACATATTATAACTTAATTTGTTATAGAAATAACTAACCAGATATCAGTATGTTAAGTAGCTATTTAAATTTCAGGTTTGATGTTCAGGGCAAGCCCATAAACGGATTTTGTATGCGCATACAGGATGATTTTCACGAAACCTATGCGGTAATAGTAGATGGCTACCATTCTTTTTGTGTGTGGTTAGATTCGACATCTACATGGAGATCTTCTAAACATACCAGTTTAGAACCTACTGCACTGGAACAGATTATCAGCAGAATAATATCAACAGAATCTAAATAATTCTGTACATCACGTTTCTTATCCAAAAAATAAATAAGCGAGGCCTATTGCTGTACATACCCCAACAAGATCGGCCAGTAGCATTGCGCCAATAGCATAACGGGTATTCTTAATACTTACAGAACCAAAATAAACTGCAACTACATAAAAAGTAGTGTCAGAGGCACCTTGGAAAATTCCAGAAAGCCTGCTTGCAAACGAATCCGGACCATAGGTTTCCATAGTACTCACCATCATTCCTCTTGCAGCACCACCACTTAATGGTCTTATTAAAGCCGTAGGTAAGCCTTCTACGAATCTGGTGTCGGCTCCTAAAAACGAGAAGAAATCTTTTATTCCCCCAATTATTACATCAAAGGTGCCACTGGTGCGAAGCATGCTTATTGCCACCAGCATCCCAACCAGATAAGGGATAATTTTAACTGCAGTTTCAAATCCATTTTTTGCTCCCTCAACAAATGCATCAAAAACATCAATCTTTTTATATAATGCCCCAAGTATAATCAACAGAAAAACCAAAAGTATAAGTCCGTTGCTTAAAATTCCTGAGAATGATTTTATTCCATCGGCATTAAGTGAAGTAATGTATAAAACCAATAATGCAATGATGAAAGAAAGGCTTAGAATCCAGACAATTACTACGGGTTGCAGCAGGTTAATCTTTTGTTTAAAAGAAACAATAAGCATTGCTGCCATGGTACCAACAAAAGTAACGATCAGACAAGGAATAAAAATATCAGTTGGATTGGAAGCATTTTGTGAAGCCCTGATTGCAATAACACTAACCGGAATTAAGTTTAAACCAGCTGCATGAAGGCAAAGAAACATGATTTGGGCATTCGATGCAGTATTTTTGCTTGGGTTTAACTCTTGCAGACTTTCCATAGCTTTTAAGCCAAAAGGAGTAGCTGCATTATCTAAGCCCAATAGATTAGCAGAAAAGTTCATAATCATGTGCCCCATAGAAGGGTGGCCTTTTGGAATATCCGGAAATAATTTAGAAAAGAAGGGTCCAACTATACGAGATAATAAACGGATGCCACCGGCTTTTTCAGCAATGCTCATCAAACCAATAAATAGTGCCAAAATACCTACTAGCTTAAGGCATAACTCTACCGAAACCCAGCAGGTCTCAATAATACCATCTAGTTTTAAAGGATTTGCAGGGTCATTGGCTTTACCAATGACCATCCAATTAAATATATCAGATTGTCCAAAAAAAAAGCACTTTATAGTGGCTACAACAATTGCAACAATGATAAAGGCCGACCAGATTTTACTTAATGCCATTTGGGATAGTTAGTTTTACGATGTTAATGTAGGGATTTTAAACAATATATCCCTAAGGCTTCTCATCCGTAAGCTCAAAACCCCATGTTTTACCTTTTTCTGTTGCCGGTATTCCCTGTGTCATCCATAAAGGTGCTTTAGCTCCTTTTAAATAGTAGTCAAAGAACTGCTGTTCACGTATTTGGATGTCTTTTCTGTTCTGACGCTTTATCAGGTTATGTGCCTCATTATTGTAGTTTAACATCCATACCGGTTTGCCCAATCTTCTTAAACCTGTAAACATTTCAATTCCCTGATACCATGGCACAGCTCCATCGGCATCGTTGGCCATAATTACTACTGGTGTACTTACTTTAGGTAAGGCAAATAATGGAGAGTTTTCAATGTATAATTCTGGCTTTTCCCATAAAGTTGCACCAATTCTGCTCTGTGTTTTTTCATATTGAAACTGTCTGTTCATACCACTTTCCCAACGCATACCGCCATAAGCAGAAGTCATGTTTACTACCGGAGCACCTGCCCAGGCAGCAGCATACATATTCGTTCTTGTAATTAAGTGTGCCACCTGATAGCCGCCCCAGCTTTGTCCCTGAATCCCGATTTTAGTGCCATCAACCCATGAGTTTTTCTTTAAAAATTCTACTCCGGAATTGATGAATTCCTCAGCAGATTTGCCAGGGTAGCCACTTTCATAGCTAATGTCCGGTGCAAAAACTAAATACCCATTGCTTACAAAATAAGATATGTTTAATCTGGAAGGAGTAGGAGCTGGTGGCTGATAGGTATATAATCCATTTGATAACTTCTCGTAGAAATATACAATCATAGGGTATTTCTTAGCTGGGTCAAAATCTTCAGGCTTGTAAAGAATACCATCCGCTTTAAAGCCTTTAGGTGTACTCCAGGCAACCAGTTCGGCTGTCCCCCAATTGTAATTTTGTTGCTGAGGGTTGGTATTACTTAATTTAACCTCGGTTTTCATATCTGTTGATACGAATACATTGGGCGAATTGGTATAGTTTGCTTTGTCGTAAATATAACGATCGGCATCTCTTGCTTTGCCTAAATTTGAATACTTAAACTTAGCCATGACAGCAAGCTCCGGGCTTTTATTGTCGCCAATATTCTTTCTGTAATATCCGTTTTCTTTAGTTGTATTGTTAAAGGCATCGAGCAATACCACTTCTTTTTTATCTAAAAAGCGAACGTTGGTGTCTAATTGTTGGTAGCGGAAAGTAATGTTGTTCTGTCTGCCAAAACCATTGGTGATATTTTGAGGAACATTTTTTCCATCTGGAGAAAAAGCCCAGATGTCGTACCTGTCATATAATAGAACAGTTTTATCATCTTCAGTCCATGCAGCAAGGCCATAAGCGTCTGGTTGATCTGGTACGTCGTTTTCTTCATCTACAAATTTAACATTTAACCCGTTATTTAGGTGTGTAACCTTACCTGTTGCAATAGTATAAGTGTACCAGTTAGATGTTTTTTTGTCGAAGTAAATTATAAATTTTCCGGATGGAGATGGCATTGCTGTTCCCACAAGCCCTTCAATGATCTTTTTTCTTGATCCTGTTTTTGTATCGACCAGATAATAATCTTTAATAGAATTTGCAGACCACTGTGATTGGATTCTGTTCCCAAAATCTGTTGATGCAAGTATATAGTTTGAATTGCCTTCGTCAATTAGTTTAGCTTCAGGTAGCTTAACATCTGTTAAAGGCACTACTTTTACATCACTATTAAATATTTCGATAGAAGTTAAATAAGTTCTTTTCGATTCCCTTTCCGCATTTTTTAGCTGCATTGGCTGCAGGTAGTCGTCCTTGTAGCTCCATATATCAAGCTTAGCATGTTCAAAATCAATAAGGGTAGTATCTTTTGGGTTTTTAATAGGGGCGATACCAAAAAATAGCTTTGTAGCTTCTTTGTTAAAGTTCAATTTTCCATCGCCACTAACCGCCCATTTAGCAGGGAACCCGGCGATGTCATTGTCTACCAAAACTTGTGCGGTATCTAACGAAGGTGAGTTATAGTATACAAAGTAGTCTTTAATTTCAGCCTTTTCGGGGCTTCTTTCTCCAAGAAATGCCAATGATTCACTTTCATCATCGAACACAAAGTTTTTGAAATTCCCTTTGCCGTTAACCAATGTTTTAAGAGTACCCTTTTCTGTGTTTAAAAGAAAAACGCCTGTTTGGGCTGTCTTATCTTTTTTGGAACCTGTGCAAGCAAACGCAAGCTGCTTGCCGTCTTTACTGAAAACATATTCGTTTACATATTTAAAAGTACGTTCTATACCTGTTGTAAGGTTCCTGAAAATCAAATCAGAACCTTCCTTGTCGTCTTTTTTTGTGGTGTCTGCCTGGACTTTTTTTGATGTATCTATTGGTTTTTCTAATTGATAAGCAAGCAATGCTAATCCATTCTCTGGTAGTTTAAAAGATTTTACACGTGCAACCTTTGAAATGGCAAGATTAGCTAAGTTGGCTATGCCCAAAGAGTCCTTTGGCATCTCATCTATCTTTTTCTTTTTAATTTTTGCTTGTCGTATAGCCGAATAAAAAGGCTTAATGGCAAATACAGCAAATTTAGAATCGGCACTAAACTGTGTATTTTCCGCCCGGTTTACTTTGGCTTTTGCATTGGTAAGCAGGTTAGTTAAATACAAATTTGCATCTCCTTCCTGCACCGAGATGCTATATGCTGCCCAATTTCCATTATTGGATAACTTTCTGGAGGCAACAGACTCCCATGCATCATACACCGTATGGTCAAGCGGTTTCTTTTGCGCAAAGCTGATTGTTGTAAAAAATAGGAGAGAGAGAAGTAGATATTTCTGCATAATTAAAATGGTTGTTTTTATCCCGGTTTAGTTCTAGAAGTCTAAAAATTAGAAAATTTTAAGACATATCCGTATTGTATATCAAATTTTACAATAAAAGGGCATATTGCGGCTTGGTGTGAACCATGTGAAGCCTGTCATAAGGATTATTTTGGTTAAATAGGTTTGATGTAAAAAGGGTGTATCATGATTTATGAAACACCCTTTTTTTTCGATTTTGCCATCTCAACGATAGGAGAGATGACGGATTCCTTGTGAGGACGAACTACTTATTCTTTTTTTGTTGAATCTGAGCTTGCTGTTGCTGACGCATATAGTCTTCTAACTTAGCACTGAATCTTGATTTCTTTTTCTCTACAACAGGTTTGGTTTTGTTGTCCTGAAGTGTTTTATGGATTTTTTCATCATCTACCATAGATTTGATTAGGAACTGCTGAGCAAACGTTAACATGTTCGCTAAGAAGTAGTAGTAGTTCAAACCTGAAGGATAGCTATTTAACACACCTAAAAACACGATTGGCATAATGTAACCAATGTATTTCATTTGACCGGTTGCACCAGAGATCTGATTATTAAAGTAAGTGTAGATCAATGTAGAAATCGTCATCAGTATACACATTAAACTTAAGTGGTTACCTAGAATAGGGATGTTTACACCAAACTTGATAAAATCATCATAGGTCGATAGATCCTTCATCCATAAAAAGCTTTCGCCTCTTAACTCAAATAAGTTAGGGAAGAAGAAGAAGAAAGCCATTACAAATGGTAATTGTAGCAGCATTGGTAAACAGCCGCCTAATGGATTTACACCCACTTGTTTGTACAGCTTTAAGTATTCCTGTTGTAACAATGTTGGATTGTCATCGCCTACCTTTGCTTTAATTTCATCCATCTCAGGTTTCAAGATTCTCATCTTAGCCATTGAAAGGTATGATTTGTAGGTCAATGGCGACATGGCTAGCTTTAACATAATGGTAAGCACCAGAATAATTAAGCCATAACCCCATCCAAAACCTTCAAGGAAGTTAAATACAGGCAATACAATAAATCTGTTGATGTATTTTAATGGCCAGTATCCCATGTCTACTTGTTTCTCCAATTCATGTCCCTGAGCCTTTAAAGTAGAGAATTTGTTGGTTCCAAAGTAAAATTCCATAGCGTAGTTTTGAGCAGCCAATTGGTTAAATGTAAGTTGCATATTAGCACCATACCATTTAATTTGACCAGGCTCAGTAGTTACCTTAACTTCAAGTTCACCTTTATCAAAAGGAACTGTTGGTATTAGTACAGCCGAAAAGAAGTGTTGTTTGAAAGAGAACCATTCGATTTTTCCTTCTTTTAGTTCTTCTTTTTCGTCTTTAGCAACACTTAAATGGTTAGGGTTTTCGCCTGCATATTTGTAATATGGAGCTGAATGTTCCTGCTCTTTTTGCCCTGATTTTTCTTGTTCAAGTAAAGTAGCTTCCCAGTTTAAGGTAATTGTATTGTTCTGAATGACCTGGTTTAAACCATTCAGGTTAATGTTAAAACCAACCTTGCTGCTATTCGGTTTTACATCGTAAACAAATTCAATGTATTTATCTCCGGAATAATTGGCACGCATGCTTACACTGTTTGCACCGATTTTAGAAGCAGTAAAATACAAATCGTTAGTACTTACAATTTTGCCGCCTATATTTAGGTTTAAACCAAACTTATTCTTGTTACCATCAAACAATATTACCGGTTTACCATCATAAGTAGTTTGTCCTTTAACCTGAGCAGAAAGGATTTTACCACCTTTGTTGGTGAAAGTTAATTTTAAATTCTCGTTTTCTAAAACGCTTGTTTGCTCTGTACCAGAGATATTGCCACCAAAAGGACCTTTTAATGCAGTCGAATCAACAGCTGGCAATGTAGCAACTGCTGCTGTAGCCGGAGTTGCAGTACTATTTGCTGTTGCTTTCTTTATAGAATCAGCAGCAATTCTTTCATTTTCTTTTTTAATTTCAGCCTCACTTGGCTTGAAAAAGTAAAAAGAACCTGCCAGAACAATCATGATCAGGAATAATCCTGTAAACGTATTTCTATCCATTATTGTTAATTAAACGCGTATTATTTTATTTTCTTCTTCGCAAACTCCATCGCTGCGGCGACAAATTTAACAAAAAGTGGGTGAGGATTAGCAACAGTTGATTTTAATTCAGGGTGAAACTGTCCGCCAACAAAGAAAGGGTGGTTTTTAAGCTCCACGATTTCTACCAGATTGCTTTCGGGGTTGATACCTGAAGCAATCATTCCTGCTTCTTCAAATTGACTTAAGTAAGTGTTATTGAATTCATAACGATGTCTGTGACGCTCTGTAATATGTTGTTTTCCGTAAGCAGCGTAGGCTTTAGTACCTTTTTTAAGATCGCATGGATAAGAACCCAAACGCATAGTACCACCTTTATTAGTAATGGTTTTCTGATCTGCCATCATATTAATTACCGGATGCTCAGTATTTTCATCAATCTCGGTAGTATTTGCATTTTGTAATCCAAGTACATTTCTTCCGTACTCGATAACTGAACATTGCATACCTAAACAGATTCCAAAGAATGGAACATTGTTTTCCCTTACATATTTAATTGCATCAATTTTTCCTTCAATACCTCTGCTACCAAAACCTGGGGCAACAAGTAAACCATCTAAATGACCAAGTTTTTCTTTAGCATTATCTGGATAAACCCCTTCTGAGTGAATGTATTGAACACGTACCTTACATTCATTTTTTGCACCGGCATGAACAAATGACTCAGTTATAGACTTATAAGCATCAGGTAATTCCACATATTTACCTACAACACCAATGGTTACTTCTGATGTAGGATTTTTTAAACGACCAAGGAAATCTTTCCAGCTTTCCATATCAGGTTCGTTTTTATGAGCCAGTTTTAATTTGGTTAATACCGTTTTATCTAACTGCTCTTTCATCATTAACAACGGAACTGAATAAATTGATGATGCATCAATAGATTCGATTACTGCATTAACGTTTACATTACAGAACAAAGCAATTTTTTTACGGATGTCCTGAGAGATATGGTGCTCGGTACGGCAAACCAAAATATCTGGTTGTATACCATACTCTAATAAGGCTTTAACAGAGTGTTGTGTAGGTTTGGTTTTTAACTCGCCAGCTGCTGCAAGAAATGGGATTAGTGTTAAGTGAATAACTATGGCATTATTAGCCCCTTCTTCCCATTTAAACTGACGAACTGCCTCTATAAACGGAAGTGATTCGATATCACCAACAGTACCACCTAGTTCAGTAATAACGATATCATACTTGCCGCTATCGCCTAAAATGCGCATGTTTCTTTTGATCTCATCTGTAATATGAGGAACAACCTGCACAGTTTTACCAAGGTATTCGCCTTGTCTTTCTTTGTTGATTACATTCTGATAAATACGACCAGTAGTAATGTTGTTAGCCTGTGTGGTTGGAACATTTAAGAAACGCTCATAGTGCCCTAGATCAAGGTCTGTTTCTGCACCATCTTCAGTTACATAGCATTCGCCATGTTCGTAAGGATTTAGCGTTCCCGGATCGATGTTGATATATGGGTCAAACTTTTGAATGGTTACACTGTAGCCGCGTGCTTGTAATAGTTTGGCTAATGAAGCGGAGATGATGCCCTTACCCAAAGAGGAAGTAACACCGCCCGTAACAAAAATATACTTAGTCATGTTTGTGAATTTCTGATATAAAGGCAGTTTTTTATGCTGTCCTTATTGTTTTTGTACGGGATACAAAGTTAGCAAATAAACCGAAGCTTTAAGGCTCTTTTTTTAAATATTCGTAAAGGAAAAAATGTTTTAATGAAATTCTTTATATGATTTGCCTTCTAGCGGTGACTAGCAATTATATAAAGGAGTACTTTTAAAGGACGAATCCATATATAGCTTTGCGTATTTCTTCTGGTTTCTCGTTTTTATTTCCGTTGTAACGCGTAAATAATTCAATTAATTTCTTCAATTCTCTTTCTGTTTCTGTTTTTTTGCCCTTGTTAGGTGGTTGAATTTCGTTATTAAAATTAGTAAAGGCGTCAACTTTGGTGGCAAACCAGGTAGTATTTAATCTGGGGATGGCAAGCCCTAATATCATACCCGGTAAACCGCTGAAGCCTTCTGGACCGCCACGCAGTAAAATTTCGTCTGTATAAAAAGCAACCACATACACTGTGTCGTTAATACGACCTATTGCTTTTCTACATTCATAGCCTGAAATAATTCGGATGTCGTGCATAATTTTCCAGTTTACACGAGGTATTGTGTCTTTTAGCAGGTAATCGTCGCCCATTATATTTTTTCTTAATACGCGGTTTCTGTTTGCGTAATCGACATAAAGTTCGTTGGTAGATTCACCGGGTGTAATGAAGTACATTAAATCCTCATCATTGTCGTCTTTTTTTTGAGCTTTATAGATAGATCTCGTACGGTCAAAATAAAGGTCCCAATTACTGGTTTTGTACTTTTTCATGCCTCCTTTAATTTCATCAGAAAGCCCAAAATCCGCCATTGTACGCACCATATTTATCCTTTTTTCGAACGTAATTTTTCCATTTGGAATGAAAAGCTGCTGGGCAAGCAACTTAAACGGCATTGCACAGAAAAGAAGAAAAAATACCGACCTGCTCATTGATTAGCTATTTTACACTGGAGTTTTTAATAAAATTACCACTTAAATTCCAGTTTATTCCAAATAATACATATCTGGGAATATAGCTAAACGTACTTTCACTTTTAATATTTCCACCAACATATCTGTTGTACCCAATTTTTTGATTAAGGATATCCGTTATGGATAGTTTTATTTCAAGCGCTTCGTTTTTTAATACCTTGGTTGACAGATAACCATTCCATATAATCACGTCAAGATCTTTATCAAAAGATGAGTTTGCAGGACGGAATGAAAGTGACATGGTTGAGTTAAATTCAAATTTGTAAGGTAGTTGTACTGTAGCAGAAAATTCATGGTCGTGAATTAAGCTTCTGCCGTCATTAATGCTACCAATAGATGATTTACCATACATAAAGCTGGCCGATGGGGTATAGCTTAAATCAAGCTTATGAGTATAGTAATTAAAAGATGTTCTTAAATTAAATTGAGTGTTTCTTGTTTTATTTCGCGTAAAGTTTAATATCGTTTGATTGTTAGAAGTATTAAACCCGAGGTCTACACCAAAGCGGAAGTTTAACTTCGGGAAACCTTTAGAGTAATATACGTTTCCTGCTATTGAATTGTTTCCATTCAGGTTGGTATAGCTGGATATTCTTTTGTTAAACTCATCAACTATTTCTGTATCAACAATTGCATTATTTGTAAAACCGTAACTAAAATAGCCAGAGATATACTGATCTGTTGAGAACTGAAAACTATTGTAAGAAAGGCCAAAGTTATTTGTAAACGAAGGTCTTAAAGATGGATTTCCGATAACCTGAAATAGAGGGTTGTTTAACTGCCTTACCGGTTGTATCTGATTAATGCTTGGCTGTTGCATGTAGCCATTGTAGTTTACAGATAAGTTGCTGTTGTTGTTTATTTTATAGAAAAGATTAGTGCTTGGAGACAGGTTTAGGTAGTTGCGATCAAAGTCGCTTTGCTGATCCAGATCTTTAAGCACAAAATTTGTTTGTGTGGCTTCCAATCCGGTGGAGATAGAGAAGTTTTTAACCTTATATTGCGTAATTATTTTTCCAACATTAGAGAAATTGATGAATTTAAAATTATTACTTAAAGAGTCTATTTTGTTGGTGCTGTTGTCTGAAACTAATCTGTAGCTACTTGATGCTATTGTTTTAAAACTATATCCTGCCTCTATAGCCCATCTTTTTGACAACGGCTCTGTATAACTGATCCTGGTGCCTATTGACTTTTGATCGTTTATATTGTCCTTATTCAGGTTCGTGTTTTCTACCCGGTTTTCATGGCCATTGTCATCATAGTATTTTGTTTGATTTATACTTTTTTCAATGTTTTTACTGGAAAGGTTCTCGGGCTGGATGTCTATTGATAGTGTCCTTCCTTTTTTATTAAATCGTTTTGACCAATTGATATTTCCATTAAATGCTTCGCTATGACCAGAACCGGTATTTATTTGAGTATTGTTACTGATAAATAAGCCTCGCTGATCTCTTGTAAAGTCATCGCTGGTAGAGTTTAGCTGATTTCTGTTTTGCTTTGCTCCAAAGGCTATTTTTAATGTTGTAAGTGAATCTATATTGTAACTATATCCACCTCGTAGGCTTTCGCCGGTATTTTTTGATCTGTCTTCTTTCCTTCCGGAGCTTGAAAATAACGATCCATTGGGTAGAAGTTCCTCAGATTTAGAAGTTCTTATATTCTTGTTTTTGTAATCGAAGCCTTTAAAATTAAGCTTTAACCCCATGGTATTGTTTTCGAACCTGTCGGCAAAGTGGCCGCCCATATTAAAATTATTGGGCAAGCCACTGGTAGGGGAGCTGTAATCATCATCGTCATCACCACCAGAAGAATACATTACCGAGCTGCCATCGTCGCCCACTTCAATCACATCATATTCTTCGCCTTTAAGTTTACGCATGGATCGGTTGATTTTAGAATCGTTGGTGAGGGTTGAGTAAGTTCCATAAACTGCAGCTTTGAGCTTGCTCTTAAAAACCCCAACCATAGCGCCGTAATCTCGAAACTTGTCGTTTCCCTGGTTTGCATCTAAAGATGCCAGATATCCATTTTTGGCATTTTCCTTTAATTTAATATTAATGGTCTTGTTTTTTACACCATCATCTATTCCAGTAAGCTCTGCTGTTTTACTTTTTTTATCGAAAACCTGAACTTCTTCTACAGCATTTGCCTTTAAATACTTTGTGGCCAAAAGTGGGTCATCGCCAAAAAACTCATCTCCATCAACTAAAACGGTCTTAACATCTTTACCCTGTGCTTTTATATTTCCGTTTTTATCTACAACAACTCCTGGTAGTCTCCTTAGCAATTCTTGTACATTGGCATTGGTACGCACAGCAAAGCTATCGGCCTGAAATACCAAGGTGTCACCTTTCATTCGTACTGCGCTTTTTGCCTGTATAACTACTTCGCTTAAGAGTTTCGATTTAAGCTCCATTCTAATGTCGCCAAGCCTAATGTTAGAGGTATCCGAAATCCTTAGATTTGTGATATAGTCGGCCATTTTAGGAAATGTTACCAGCAGCTTGTAATCTCCTTTGGTAACGTTTCTAAATTCAAACTTTCCTTCTGCATTTGTTCGGGTAGTTTTTACCATTATGGAGTCTACGGATCTTAACAATAAAACTGAACTGTGTTCCAGATTCCTTTTTCCCAATGTATCGACAACTCTACCAGTAACACTTGCTTTTTGCGCAATTACGGTAAGAAACGATAGTGTAAGGAAAATGAAAATGGACAACCTCTTCAGCATAAATTACCGTATAACATCTATTAAGAAAGCTAAAATAATGTTTTTTGACAACTTAAGGTTTTTATGCGTGGGGACAAAAAAAAGGCCCGAAATATTTCGGGCACTTTCTTTAAAGTATATTTGGTTAGAATATTCTAGGTTGTTTATTTATAAGTTATTACGTAGTTCTTTTGTTTCGTTATATAAACATAGTGTTAAATTTGAAATTATCATAATATTTTTTTCAATTGTTTTCAACAATTTTAATGGAATGCCTAAAAACGCATCAAATAAGCATTTATTGCGTTGATATGGGTTTTTACTAAAATATAAGATTTTCCTTAGTGCAGCAGGTATAGTATGTTTTAACCTTACCTTCTTTATCAGACCAGGCTACATAATTTTTACTCTCTTTTCCCAGCCGATAGATGAATCCATTCAATCTGGTTTTTTTGAGCTCGTCGAAAAATGCTTTGTCGGGTACGTTTGCATCAGCCACGTCTGTTTCATCAACAGCAGGTTCCATAAAGTTCTCGTCATCAAAGAAACGGTTAACTTCTTCCTGTAGAAATTTGATCTGGTTTTTCTTCTTGGAAAGATCTATGGTAGCAATATAATTCTTAAACAAATCGGTAGCTTTAATGTCTATATCGTAAATCTGTTTACCATCAAAAGAGGTGATGGAGAATGCAAGGTGCATGTTGTCGGGTTTGTCACCCAGTATTTGTACTTTAAAGGTGTCAGCCTTTAAAGAATCACTAAATGGCTTTGTTACAATTTTTACAAGATCTTTTCCATCGGAATCGTCTTTGTCGGTACTGTTACATGCAACAAAAAAAACGGCGCAGAGAAAAATGCAGGCAATTAACTGTTTCATATGCCATCATTTATTTTAGCTAGGTCTTCTGGAGTATCGATAGCAGTAGTTTCAATCTCAGTTATCTTGGTTTTGATCCTATACCCATTTTCTATCCATCTTAATTGTTCTAAGCTTTCTGCAATTTCTAAAGAGGATAAAGGCAGTTTGGTAATTTCTAACAGGATGGGATAAGTATAGCCATAAATCCCGATATGTTTATAAAACTGATGGGCTTTTAGCCAATTCTCCTTTTCCTGATTTCTGATATATGGAATTGTTTGTCGGCTAAAATAGATTGCTTCTCCTTTGGAATTGATAACGACTTTAGGGATATTAACATTGAAAAGCTCGATTTCTGTATGTATTCCCTTAATTAAAGTGGCTAACTGAACATCCTTTTCGTTAAAGCACGAGGCTAAAAGATTAATCTGCTCAGGATCTATATACGGTTCATCGCCTTGTATGTTTATGATTGCATCGTAACCAGAAACAGATGTTGCTACTTCCGCACAACGGTCTGTACCACTTAAATGATTGCTTCCGGTAATGATGAATTTGCCTCCAAACCTTTTAACCTCGGTGGCAATACGCTCATCGTCGGTTGCCACAATTACATCAGATAAGCTTTTGGCTTTACTGGCTTGCTCATAAACCCTTTGGATCATACTTTTACCTTTAATTTGAACTAAAGGTTTCCCCGGAAAGCGGGTTGAGGCATATCTTGCAGGTATGATTCCAAGGATCTTCATTTAAAATAATCCGTTTATTTCGGCTTCTATGGCTTGTATTATTGTTCCCAGATCTTCAGGATTATTAGTAAAATCTAATTTATCCTTATCAAGGATAAGCAGGTTACCCAGTTTATAATCTTTAATCCAGGCCTCATACTTTTCATTTAATTTGGATAAGTAGTCTATGCGGATGCTGGCCTCATATTCTCGGCCCCTGCGCTGGATATTGTTTACAAGTGTAGGTACAGAAGCGCGAAGGTAAACAAGAAGGTCAGGAGGTTTGATAAATGAGGTGACGTTTGCAAAAATGGCTTTATAGTTTTGATGATCTCTTGTAGTCATCAAGCCCATATCATGTAAGTTATCAGCAAATATATGAGCATCCTCATATATCGTTCTGTCCTGTATTACGTTTCTGTTGAAGTTTTGTATATCTACGATTTGTTGGAAACGGCTGTTAAGAAAGTAAATTTGAAGATTGAAGCTCCATCTTTTCATGTCGCTGTAAAAATCTTCCAGATATGGGTTATTGTCAACAGCTTCGTATAAAGCTTCCCATCCATAATTCTTAGCCAGTAAACCCGTTAGCGTGGTTTTTCCTGCTCCTATATTTCCTACTATCGCTATGTGCATAAACTTTTATTGAAGATCAGTAAGGTAGTTATTTTACCCAATAAGTTAAAATGATTTGAAGCCAATTAATTGTCTAACTTCTCTTATTGTTTTTTGTGCGCTTTCTCTGGCTTTTAAAGCACCATGTATAGCTACCTGACGTAAATATGAGCTGTCTTTAGAAAGATCTTCAATACGCTCACGAATTGGCGTGTTAAAAACGATCATGTCTTCGGCCAGTTGTTTTTTGAAATCGCCATACCGAATACCCATTTTATTATACAAGTCATCGAAATGTTTCAGCGTATCAGCTGGGGAAACAATTTTCATTAAATCAAATAGATTCTGGATTGCTTCAGGTTTTTTTTGGTTCTCTTCTGATGGACCACTATCTGTGACTGCACGGGACACTTTTTTACGGATGATTTCAGGACTGTCTGATAAATAGATGCAGCTACCTTCTCCGTTTGATTTGCTCATTTTTCCATTTCCGTCTAAACCAGGTACCTTAACCAGATTTTTCGAATAGTTAAAAGCGAACGCTTCAGGGAAATATTCTGAATTATATAGTCTGTTAAATCGGTTACCAAAAGTACGTGTAAATTCCAGGTGTTGTTCCTGGTCTTTTCCAACAGGTACTTTTGTAGCCTTGTGGATCAAAATATCGGCGGCCATTAAGGTAGGGTAGGTTAGTAAACCTGCATTTACGTTGTCTGGCTGAGACCTTACTTTGTCTTTAAATGAAGTACTTCTTTCCAGCTCACCCATATATGCATTCATATTAAGATATAAATACAGTTCGGCAACCTCTGGAACATCAGACTGAATATAAATTGTTGTTTCTTCCGGGTCTATTCCACACGCAAGATATTCTACCAAAACGTGTCTAACGTAGCCATGTAAATCTCCGGGAGTAGGATGAGTTGTTAAAGAATGAAGATCAGCAATGAAAAAAAAGCAGTTATAATCGTACTGCATTTTTACAAAGTTGGTGACTGCACCAAAATAATTTCCTAAGTGCAATTTCCCTGTCGGACGTATGCCACTAACTACCGTTTCTTTCATAGGGCCGAAATTAATAAAAAACCACAACTCGATCTGCTAATAATTTCTTTTTTTCTCCTTATTTCTTTAATTGGTTAATTAATTTCTCAACTCTGATACTTTAATGATTTGAATTCTAAAAATTTGTATGTTTGAATTTCATGATTAAACTTCTAAGGCAGCTGCACCGCATTTATTCTTTATTTGTTCTTTTGGTTTTTTCGGCCGTGTTTTACCCATTTTATTATCTTGCTTCGAGAAATCCAAAGTATTACGACCTGATGAACAAACTGCGCAAATGGAATAGTTTCATTTGTAGTTTTTTTATTGGCTTGGTTTACCGCATTGAGTTTGAAGAGGAGCTAAAAAGTGATCAGACGTATATCTATTGTGCCAATCACACTTCTAATTTTGATATCATGATACTTTGTGTAATTGCAAAGGGACGCTTTCATTTTATGGGTAAAGAAGAATTGCTGGCTAATCCTGTTTTGAAGTTGTTTTTTAATACTATTGATGTTCCGGTAAAACGTGAGAGTAAGATCTCGGCGTTTAGAGCGTTTAAAAAAGCAGGTGATAATTTGGAAAAGGGAATGAGCCTGATTATTTTTCCGGAAGGAAGAATAGAAGATCAATATCCTCCAAAAACAATCCCTTTTAAGAATGGGCCTTTCAGACTGGCAATTGAAAAAAATATAGCCATTGTTCCTGTTAGTATGATTAATATTTGGAAAAGAATGTGGGATGATGGATCAAAATATGGAACAAGTCCGGGAATTTGCGATATTTACATCCACAAACCAATTGGAACTCAGGATTTGGGTGTTGATGACTCAGATGTTCTGAAGGACCGTGTTTTTGATTTAATAAACAGTAAACTTGCTCATAAATGATTATAGATAAGCAAACCATAAATAAAGTTGCTGATTTAGCCAGAATAGCTATTGAAGATAAAGAAGTTGATACATTGATTGCCGACATGAATAAGATACTTACTTTTATGGAGAAGTTGAATGAGTTGGATACTACCGGTGTAAAACCTCTGGTTTATATGAATCAGGAAGAAAACATCTGGAGAGAAGATGTAGTGAAGCAGGAAATTACAGTACAAGATGGGTTAAAGAATGCAGCCAAGCACAACGAAAGCTTCTTCTTTGTTCCTAAGATCATAGAAAAATAAGCTAAAGTGTAACATTGGAGTATTAAAGATCGTCTAAAAAGAAAAAAGTGATGGAAAAAGCATTAATACAAATTACAGAGATAGGCCGTAAATACGTTATAGGTTCAGAAGTTATTCATGCTTTAAAATCCGTTACTCTTGATATTCATAAAGGCGAGTTCGTTGCTTTAATGGGGCCTTCAGGTTCTGGTAAATCGACCTTAATGAACATTCTTGGCTGTTTAGATACCCCTAGTAAGGGTACATACATTCTTAATGGAATTAATGTGAGTCATATGACCGATAACGAGCTTGCTGAAGTAAGAAATAAAGAGATAGGGTTTGTTTTTCAAACTTTTAATCTTTTACCACGTTCAACATCTTTAGATAATGTTGCTTTACCGTTAATTTATGCCGGTGCTTCTAAAAAGGAGCGCGATGAGCGAGCTCAAAAAGCTTTAGAAAACGTAGGTCTTGGTAACAGGGTTACACACAAGCCTAATGAGCTTTCGGGTGGTCAGCGTCAGCGTGTAGCTGTTGCCAGAGCTTTAATAAATAATCCTTCAATCATATTGGCCGATGAGCCAACAGGTAACCTTGATACTAAAACCTCGATAGAAATTATGGGTTTGCTTGAAGAAATTCATAGTAAGGGAAATACCATTATCCTGGTTACACACGAGGAAGATATTGCGCAGCATGCTCATCGTATTGTGCGTATGCGCGATGGTTTAGTTGAGAAGGACTATAAGAATGAAGATATTAAAACCGTATCGCCACGCCTTAGCAATCTGGAGAAAATAGGTAGTGATTTTGAGAAAATAGTATAACATTTCTTAATGAAGATATATACCAAAACCGGTGATAAGGGATTAACCTCCTTGATAGGAGGTACCCGAGTTCCGAAATTCCATTTGCGTATTGAATGTTACGGGACCGTTGATGAGCTTAACTCCTACATAGGATTAATCATGTGTCAGGACATAGATAGCCATCATCAAAAAATACTTAAAGAGATCCAGGATAGGTTATTCACAGTAGGAGCATCGTTAGCTGCTGATCCTGAAAAGCCAAAAATGAAGATACCCGACCTTCATGAAAGCGACATTGCGCTGTTAGAACAGGAAATGGATCGCATGAGCGAAATACTGCCAGAATTGAAACATTTTGTATTGCCAGGTGGAAATACGGTAGTTTCTTACTGTCATGTTGCGAGATGCATTTGCCGCCGTGCAGAGCGTTTAACGGTACATTTGGCTACCGAAAGCTTTGTTGACGAAAAAATGACCATTTATTTGAACCGTTTAAGCGATTATTTATTTGTTTTGGCACGAAAACTGAATTTAGATGCTGGAACGGAAGAAAATATATGGCTTCCAAGGCTTTAAAAAAAGTGGAAAAAAAAGTTTGTTTTGCTCAGGTTTTTTAATATACTTTTGCGAATAAATTTAGAATAACTTAATAGTAAAGAAATATGTATTGGACTTTAGAACTCGCATCGCATTTGGAAGACGCTCCATGGCCTGCAACAAAAGATGAATTGATAGATTATGGTATACGATCTGGAGCACCTGTAGAGGTGATAGAAAATTTACAAGCTTTGGAAGATGATGGGGAACCATATGAAACCATCGAAGAAATTTGGCCAGATTACCCTACTAAGGATGATTTCTTCTTTAACGAAGACGAATATTAACCATAACTAATAAAAAAGAAAGGCCCCGATCCATCGGGGCCTTTCTTTTTTGGAACGATGATTGTTTATGTATTGTCATGGAAGTGTTTTACACAACCTGAAAATCTATCTAAAACATACACCTAAAATTAAACGTTATGGGAAATTTACTTTATCTAGTTGCCGTAGTATTAGTAATACTGTGGATCATTGGCTTCTTCTTTAATGGCTTTGGCCCAAATGTTGGTGGCTTAATCCATATTTTATTGGTTATTGCGGTTATAGCAATTATTCTAAAAGTTATCAATAGGGCAGCATAATAGTATTACTGCTAATCGGTCGTTATGCGGGTAAATCGGCATAACGACCTTATAAAGTCAATTTTCTTTTGTTAAGGAAGATTGAGGCAATTTCAAGATCCTCAGGGTAGGTAATTTTAATATTCTCTCTTTCTCCTTCAATCATATTGATATCAAATCCAGAATATTCAGCAACTGAGGCGTCGTCAGTAAACTCATTTCTGAATGGCTTTTCATAAGACCTTCTTAATATATCCAAATTAAAAGTTTGAGGGGTTTGTATCAAAGCGACCTCATTTCTATTCAGGGATTCACTTTTTTGGCTACCAATCATCCTTCTGATGGAATCTGTTGGAGTAATGCTGACAATGCAGTTGCCTTTTTCTTCTGCTACCTGAAATGATTTGGAGATAAGGTCTGGGGAGATCAGGGGTCTTACTGCGTCATGAACGGCTACAATCCCTTTACCCTTAATGGTTTTTAGGCCGTTTTTTACCGAATGAAATCTTTGTACACCACCTTTTATTACCTGATGAGGAATTGAGCAGCCGTAGGTATCGCATAGCTCTTCCCAGTATTCATGTTGATGGATATTTAGTACTAAGAGTATTTCAGGGTTTAGCGGGCATTGATGAAAAGCCTCAAGGGTGTGCATTAATACCGGTTTACCATCTAATAATAGAAACTGTTTGGCTATAGCATTTTGCATCCTGCTACCAGAACCACCTGCAACTAAAATGGCGTAGTATTTCATCGTATTTTGGCTTTTAAACAAAAATAGGAGATTTAAATCAGTTCTGATTCAAATCTCCTATTACAACTTTAATATTTTTGATTAGATGATTAACATAGCATCACCATAGCTATAGAAGCGGTATTTTTCTTTTAAAGCCACTTCATAAGCATGTCTAACGTAATCGTAACCACCAAATGCACTTACCATCATCAATAAGGTTGATTCCGGAGTGTGAAAGTTAGTGATCATTGAGTTAGCAATGCTGAAATCATAAGGAGGGAAGATGAACTTACTTGTCCAGTCGTTAGCTGCCTTAAGTGTTCTATTTGAAGAAACAGCTGATTCTATTGCACGCATAGAAGTAGTTCCAACGGCACAAATCTTTCTTTTTTCTTCGATGGCTTTATTTACAATGTTTGCATCTTTTTGTTCAATAATGTACTGTTCTGAGTCCATTTTGTGTTTAGTTAAATCTTCAACCTCTACAGATCTAAAAGTACCTAAACCAACGTGCAAAGTAACTTCTGCGAAATTAATGCCTTTTAATTCCAGGCGTTTCATTAACTCTCTGCTAAAGTGCAAACCAGCGGTAGGGGCAGCAACTGCACCTTCATGTTTTGCAAAAATAGTTTGATAACGTTCTTTATCCTGAGCAGTAGCTTTACGCTTGATGTATTTTGGAAGTGGAGTTTCACCAAGAATTTCGATGTTTTTTCTGAATTCTTCGTCCGTTCCATCAAATAAGAAACGAATGGTACGTCCACGTGAAGTAGTGTTATCAACAACTTCAGCAACTAATAAATCGTCATCACCAAAGTATAATTTGTTTCCAACACGGATTTTACGGGCCGGATCAACCAAAACATCCCATAAACGCAATTCTTTATTCAGTTCACGTAATAAGAAGACTTCAATTGTTGCACCTGTTTTTTCCTTATTTCCGTATAAACGTGCAGGAAAAACTTTAGTGTTGTTCAATATCATTACATCCTTATCATCAAAATAACCTAAAATATCCTTAAATATTTTATGTTCAATTTTGCCGCTATCCTTGTGTAGAACCATTAAACGGGCTTCGTCTCTTTGTTCTGAAGGATTATTGGCAACTAATGATTCAGGTAGATTAAACTTAAATTGAGATAACTTCATATTTTTCGATGTGATAATTAAGGGCGCAAATTTACAAAATATAATCTTCTTTTTTGCAATTAACTTACGTCCTGATAAACAAGATATGTTTTATTCATAAACATAAATGTATTTTTTATATTATATAATGTTTTTCTGTAACCTTTTTGGTTAGTTTTGGTCTAAACATTAATTATGATCATTCTCAAACTAATAGGCGAAAGTTTTCGATTTGCATTTGATGCTCTCCGCCAAAATAAGCTTCGCACCATGCTTTCCTTATTAGGGATCACCATTGGTATTTTTGCAATCATATTCGTGTTTTCTGCTGCTGATACCTTTAGAAGTAAACTGCAGGCAAGTATAGATAAACTAGGCTCTAAAACAATATTTGTTCAGAAATGGCCATGGGGTGGTTTTGGAGATTATCCCTGGTGGAAATACATGAACAGACCGGTGCCATCACTAAGAGATTATGAGTTACTCAGAGATCGTCTGGAGCATGCAGAAGGCTTGTCATATGAAATCTGGGCCAATGAGAGAACTATTAAATATAGAAGTAATTCAGTAGAAGGTGTGGGGGTAAGAGCTGCTTCTCAGGATTTTAATAAAACATGGACCCTGGATTTTCAGGAAGGAAGATATTTTACCGAGAATGAAGGACGGGCAGGTTCTCCTGTTGTTCTTATTGGTGCTCTTGTGGCGGAAGGCCTATTTAATGGGGAACCGGCAATTGGCAAATCCATAATAGTGATGGGCCGTAAATTGAATGTAGTTGGCGTTTTTAAGAAAGAAGGAGAAGATATTCTGGGTATGTCGCAGGATAAAAATATTATAATGCCTTTAAATTTTGCTAAAGGTATTATGGATATTGAAAGCGATAGGTATGATCCATCAATTACGGTAAGGGGTTTTGAACACATTGCACTTGATGAGATTGAAAGTGAAATACAAGGAACCATGCGTTCAATCAGAAGGTTAAGACCTGGAGTCGAGGATGATTTCTCTTTGAATAAGAGTACTATCGCATCTAATCAATTAGATACCATGTTTGGAATGGTTGATATAGCGGGTTGGGTTATAGGTGGCTTTTCTATTCTTGTTGGAGGGTTTGGTATTGCCAATATTATGTTTGTTTCGGTAAAAGAGCGTACCAATATTATAGGTATCCAGAAGTCGCTGGGAGCTAAAAATTATTTTATCATGCTTCAGTTTCTATTTGAAGCGATAGCATTGTGCTTGCTCGGAGGGTTGTTAGGATTGCTCCTTGTTTATCTCGCAACGTTAGCAGCCAGTGCTGCCGGTTTTGAGATGATCTTATTCATGAAGAATATCATGCTTGGGATAGGTGTGTCGGTTATTATTGGTACAATATCGGGGTTTTGGCCGGCTTATGCGGCGTCTAGGTTGGATCCCGTTGAAGCGATCCGCTCCTAATATAGCGCCTCAGCATAAACCCGCTAGTACAACATCAACATGCATGGAGTAATATGGAGAAGCATAAGGGAATAAAAAGGCCTGTTGCATTGTGCAACAGGCCTTTTGTTATGTTTTGATCTCAATATCTAAGTACTAACTTAGCTCAACTTAGCTAAAGCAGCTTTGATTCTTGAAACTGCATCTCTAAGTTTATCTTCAGCTGCAGCATAAGAAATTCTGATACAATCGCTGTTTCCGAATGCTTCGCCTGTAACAGTAGAAACATGAGCTTCGTTTAATAAAAACAAGCTTAGGTCTTCTGCGCTGTTGATGGTTTGAGTACCATCGGTTTTACCAAAGTAAGATTTTATTTCAGGGAAGAAATAAAAAGCTCCGTCTGGAAGATTTACCTTAACACCCGGAATCTCTGTTAACAGGGCATAAACGATGTCTCTACGTTTTTTAAATTCTCCAACCATTTCGTTTACGGTATCTAAACCTCCCTGATAGGCGGCTAAAGCAGCACGTTGGGCGATAGAAGAGGTGCCTGAAGTGATTTGACCTTGTAGTTTGTCGCAAGCATTTGCAATTTCTTTATTCGCAGCCATGTAACCGACTCTCCAGCCAGTCATAGCGTAAGATTTAGAGAAACCATTGATTAGTATTACTCGGTCTTTGATAGAATCAAATTCTGCAATCGAAGCATGTTTACCAACAAAGTTGATGTGCTCATAAATCTCATCAGAAATGATATAGATGTTCGGGTGTTTTTCAAAAACAGCTACTAAATCAGCTAATTCTTCTTTGCTGTAAACAGATCCAGTTGGATTGCATGGCGAAGAGAACATGAATAATTTGGTTTTAGGGGTAATTGCCGCTTCTAATTGTGCTCCCGTAATTTTAAAGTTGTTTTCAACTGTAGCGTTGATGAATACTGTTTCACCTTCACCAAGTTTAATCATTTCTGAATAAGATACCCAGTATGGAGTTGGAACAATAACTTCGTCTCCTGGATCAACTAGACACATTACTGCGTTTGCAAGTGATTGTTTAGCTCCTGTAGAAACTACAATCTGATCGAAACCATAGGTTAATCCATTTTCTCTCAATAACTTTTCTGCAACTGCCTTACGTAGTTCAGGGTAACCAGAAACCGGAGTATAGTAAGAGTAATTCTCATCTACAGCGGTCTTTGCAGCCTCCTTAACAAACTCAGGTGTAAAGAAGTCTGGCTCACCAAAGCTTAGGTTAATAACGTCTATTCCTTTTGCGGATAGCTCTCTGCCTAACTTAGCCATTTTAATTGTCTGTGACTCAGATAGGTTATTGATTCTTTTGGATAAAAATGTCATAATAATTTGTGCGTGGGCAAATTTAATTTTGTGCAGTGACAAATATATGAACCTCACTGAATTATAAACTAAAAAAAATACTTTTTAATGTAATTCGATAGTGAAACTGTATTTTTGGTGGCTAATCTCTATAAAGTGCAACCTAAAAAAAAGGCGATACTTCTTTCTTTGTGCATCGGGATAGTGCTTATGCTGGCAAAATTTGTTGCCTATTTCATCACTCAGTCCAATGCAATTTTAACCGATGCTTTAGAGAGTATTGTTAATGTACTGGCCAGCAGCTTTGCATTTTATAGCATCTATCTGGCCACCATCCCTAAAGATAAAAATCATCCTTACGGTCATGGTAAAGTGGAGTTTTTCTCGGCTTTTCTGGAAGGCACGCTAATCACCATTGCCGGATTGATCATTATCTTTAAATCTACCTACGATTTAATCTATCCTAAACCAATTTATCAGCTTTTTGAGGGTGCTATTATTATTGGCGCTACCGGGATTGTAAACTTAATTATAGGCTTTTATTTGATGAATACCGGAAAAAAACACAATTCAATCACACTGGAGGCTGATGGGAAACACCTGCTTACCGATGCCATAACCAGCGCCGGTCTGGTGGCTGGTGTAATTTTAATACAGCTTACCAAAATCTATTGGCTGGATAGTGTGATCTCGATTTTATTAGGATTATATATCATTTACAACGGATATAAGCTTACGCGAAGATCTATAGGTGGATTGATGGACGAAAGTAATATTGATCTTGTAAAAAACATTATTGAGATTTTGCAGAAAAACCGTAATGAACCCTGGATAGATGTACACAACCTGAGGGCGCAACAGTATGGTGCCGATCTACACATAGATTGTCACTTCACGCTCCCTTATTACTTCGATCTCAATCGTGTTCATCAGGAAATATCAAGTATTGATAAACTTATAAATGGCAATGCACATCGGAAAACGGAACTGTTTATTCATGCAGATCCTTGCTTGCCTGCTTGCTGCAACTATTGTAAAATGAATGATTGTCCGGTAAGGCAAGAAGCCTTTAGAGGCGAAATCAAATGGACAATCGAGAATGCAACTAAAAATCAAAAACACTTCGATCAATGAGTTATTTTAATGTAAGAGTATACGGCTTACTAATTAATACTGAAAACCAGGTACTGATTAGCGACGAACAATCTGGTGGCCGAACATTCAGTAAATTCCCCGGTGGTGGGTTAGAGTTTGGTGAAGGTCTAATAGACGCCCTTAAACGTGAGTTTATGGAAGAATGCAATGCTGAAATTGAAGTGCTCAATCATCTTTATACTACCGACTTCTATGAGCAGTCTTCTTTTAACGATAGTCAGATTTTAAGCATTTATTATACCGTAAAAGCGTTACATCCTTTAGCATTGAACTTTAAAACTGATGTATTCGATTTTGATGAAAATACCTTACAGTCGTTTAGATGGGTTAATTTAAATGACCTTAAAGCAGACGACGTGACTTTTAAGACCGACAAAACTGTAGTAGAACTATTAATTAAAGAAAGAAACCAATGAGTTTAGCCGAAAGGGATAAAAAAGTAATATGGCATCCTTACACACAAATGAAAAATGCCGCACCTCACATCCCAATTGTAAGAGGAGAGGGTGTTTACTTATTTGATGAAGATGGCAAGAAATACATTGATGCCGTTTCCAGCTGGTGGGTAACCATTCATGGACACGTTCATCCTCATATTGCAGCTAAAGTTGCTGAGCAATTAAAGACTTTAGAGCATGTAATATTTGCAGGTTTTACCCATGAACCGGCTGTACAGCTGGCAGAACGTTTGCTTCCATTATTACCTGGCAAACAGGAAAAGGTATTTTATAGTGATAATGGATCTACAGCAGTAGAGGTAGCCATTAAAATGTGCTTACAATACTGGGTTAATACTACTAAGCAGCCCCGTACTAAAATTATTGCATTTAGGGAGGCTTATCATGGCGATACTTTTGGTGCTATGTCGATTAGTGGGCGGAGTATTTTTACTGATCCCTTTGCTTCTCTATTGTTTGATGTAGAGTTTATTGATCTGCCAAATGAGCGGAATATTGAGCAACTTAAGTCTAAGATCAATTATCTCTCTAATGAGGTTGCCTGCTTTATATTTGAGCCTATGGTTTTAGGTGCAGGCGGAATGTTAATGTATGAACCTCAATATCTTGATCAGTTGATTGAAACTTGCCAGAAACATGGGATACTGACCATAGCAGATGAAGTGATGACTGGTTTTGGGCGCACTGGTAAGTATTTCTCCTGCGAAGCACTAAATACTAGTCCAGATATTTTTTGTTTGTCTAAGGGCCTTACAGGTGGTACTATGCCAATGGGGATTACTACATGTAACCAAAAAATATTTGATGCCTTTTTAAGTGATGACAAGCTTAAAACCTTATACCATGGACATTCATTTACTGCTAATCCGGTAACTTGTGCGGCCTCACTGGCTAGTCTGGATATTTTGTTAAAACCGGAAACACTCGAAAACATTCATAGAGTGGTAGCAAAACATGAAGCTTTTGCTTCACAAATAAAAGGTCATCCGAAGCTTAAAGACGTAAGGCAGGCGGGAACCATATTGGCAATGGAGTGGGAAACAGGTACAGATACCTCTTATTTAAGCGGGCTGAGAAACCAACTGTATAACTATTTTCTGGATAGGGGGATTATACTTAGGCCACTGGGAAATATCATTTATATTTTAGCACCTTATATAATCAGTAATGAAGACCTTGATTATATTTACCAAACTATTAATGAAGCACTAAACGATATATAAAGAGAGTTGGCGTCGCGTCGTGCAATAGCCACCTAGTCGTGTTATAGATTTCGTCATGACGACCGCCTTTAAAGAATAAGAAGACGCTTAAAAAACAATGTTATCAGCAATATTATAATAAAAACAGTAATGAACATTAAACCGATTTTAGAGAACATAGTAAGTGATAATGTTTTGCATGCCAAATGGTTAAATACCTTGTCGTATATGGAAAATGCAGGTGCAAAGAAAATCTCTGCATCGGAGCATAAAGAAAAGGTGAACCTTATAATTCTTAAACATGCAGCAGAGGAACATCGTCATGCTTATTATTTAAAAAAGCAACTGGACAAACTGGATGGTGATTTTTGCAAAACTTATACTAACGATGAGCTATTGGCTCCTAACGACACCAAATTTTATCTAAATGCTTTGGATGTAGCTGTATGCCGTTATTTGAAACAGCATTTTAATTTAAGCGGATATGAACTAAAGTTTGCTGCTTATCTTTTTGTAACCTATGCAATTGAAGTACGTGCAGATGAGCTATACCCTGTTTATCAGGATGTCTTAACTGCTGCAGGCAGCAAGGTAACCGTTAAATCCATTATTCTTGAAGAGGAAGGACACCTTGAGGAAATGTTAAACCAACTTAAAGATTTTTCGTCCGAATGGGATAAACATGCTGAACTGGTCATAAAGATTGAGCAGGAAATGTTTAATTCCTGGATGCAGAATTTGAATAAGCAAATTGCTTAATGATCATTCGTTATTTGGAACCGACAGTTATCAAAAACTGGCTGTTATCACGAGGAATCCGTCATCTCGATAGGAGAGATGACGCTATGGTAGCAATGACGGCGATCGCAAAAGTGACGTCTATCATTCAAATGCCGGCAAATTTCTCAAACCTTCACAACCTTAGCAGGCGTAATGGCATAAAAACAATCGCCCTGCCCTGCATCTAATATTTTTAGCCCGGTAAAAACACTAAAAGCGGGTAATATGGCGCAATGTTTTCCAAAGTAAAAGCAGGGGAATTTCAATTGCTGCTTAGCCTTTCCATAAATAATTACACCGGGGTGTATATGGCCCGAGATGCCATAATAATCATCAACCTCGCCAGGTTTATCATGTATAAATCTAAAAGGTGCCAGCAACAATTCCTTTTGATGCACTTCTATCCCTAAAGCTTCATAATCTTCATTCTTTAAATTGTCGTGATTTCCTTTTATCAATACAACTTTAAGGTTGACATAACTATTTCGCCAGTACATAAAAGCATTGGCATCACTGTTAATGTTATTGTGGAACATGTCGCCCGTAACCAGCAGCGTTTCAGGGTTAAATTCCGACATCAGAGTGGTTAGTCTTTGCAGGTCTGTATGGTTTATTGCATCAGGAACCTGTATGCCTGATTTTCTGAAATGAGCAGATTTCCCGATATGTAGATCACTAATGATAAGCATTTTTCTGGCTGGCCAGTATATCGCTCTTTCATTACTTAATATGAGTTGTTCGCCTTTACAATCAATGGTCATTTTTTTGCTTTTTGCTTTTTACTTGTACTCTTTTTTTCCGATTCCGAAGTCATCCTTTCAATCCGCTGACTCAGCTCTTCACTACTCATGTTATCTCTTAAGCTATCTACTTTGATCGGGAAACACAGTGGGGTATAGCTGTCAGTCTTTATAACGATAACTTTGCTGGTTTGTATACGATGCAGGGCTGCGGCTAATCTGGGTTCTTCAATCTGCTGATAAAATGCTTCATCGTATGACTGACGCAATAATAAGTTATGTTTATCATAATCGCTAAAAACATTAAAAAATAGGGAAGAGGATGATTGTAAATGCTTGTTCGCAACGTATTTTCCTGGATATCCCTGAAACACAAGTCCCGAAATGCAGGCAATGTCTCTGAATTTACGTCTGGCCATTTCTGTTGCATTAACACTGGCTACAATATCGTCGGTTAGGTTCACAGGGCTAAACAGCTCTTTTAGGGAATTTTCCTCCAGAGGAATAGACTGTTCACTGAGCAACTCAAAGCCATAGTCGTTCATAGCAATAGAGAAGCTTATTGGTTGCAGGCGACCAAGTCTGTAGGCAATTAATGCAGCCATGATCTCATGTACTTGTCTGCCCTCAAAAGGATAGGCAAAGAAATGATAGCCATCTTTGGTATTGATCAGTTCAATTAAAAACTCGTCACTTTTAGGAACGTGAGAAACCTTAGCCTGACGTTCAAATAGTGGCAGTATGAAATCGAGCTCTTCATCTCCATGCTGCTTATCGAGTGTCTCATTGTATTTCTTTCTGAGTACACTACCAAGGTTTGCGGTTAGCGACATACGGCCACCCATCCAGCTTGGGCTGATGGCTTGTTTAAGTTTACTTTTTCTAACCAATACCATCATCTCCTTAACCATTATAAATTCAAGTACTCTGCCGGCAAGGGTAAAGCTACTTCCCGGTTTCATCCGTGATATGAATGATTCTTCAATCATACCAACGTAGCCGCCTGTCAGGTATTTTACTTTAAGCATGGCATCACTAACTATTGTTCCTATGTGTAATCTGTGACGCATTGCAATTTGTCTGTTTTCCACTTTCCAAAGCCCATCTGTACTTTTTGTTACTTTACTAAACTCATTATAAGCCTTCAAGCTATCCCCACCTGTAGTAATAAATCGCATAATCCAACTCCATTCCTGAGGTAGGAGCTCTCTAAATGCATGAGTTTGCTTAATCTCAAAAAAGATCTTTTCGTCATCAAACCCATCGCCAACGGCCAAGGTAACCAGGTACTGGATCAATGTATCAAATGACATTACAATAGGCTCCCTGCTTTCGATGTCTTGTGTTTTTGCTGCTTCTTTTATTGCGGCAGCCTCTACAAGTTCTAATGCATGAGTAGGCAGAAAATAAATCTTAGAGGTTTCATTAGGGGAGTGGCCACTGCGCCCGGCGCGTTGTAAAAACCTGGCAACACCTTTTGGAGAGCCAATCTGAACTACCGTGTCAACAGGTTTAAAATCAACACCCAGATCTAAAGATGAAGTGCAAACCACGGCCTTAAGTACTCCTGAATGCAATGCATCTTCAATCCAGTTCCTTAATTCATAATCTATGGACCCATGATGAATGGCAAGTAAGCCGGCAAGATTTTCATCCTGGGCAAGCAAGGTTTGATACCAGAGTTCGGCCTGTCCGCGCGTATTGGTAAATATTAAAGTGGTTTTACTTTTATTAATGATAGGGATGAGCTTATTAGCCAGTTTGTGACCTAAATGACCGGCCCAGGGCAGCATATCTATATGATCTGGTAATATCGACTTGATAACGATCTTCTTCTTGATATCAGATTTTACTATAGTTTTAAGCAAATCGGCATAAGGTACAAGTACGTCCATAGCCTGTTCCATATTGCCAATGGTTGCAGAGATCCCCCATATCCTTAGGAGTCTTTCGGGGTGTTGCTCGGTAAGCAACCCTTTTATTCTTGAGATGGCCAGTTCCGCCATCACGCCACGTTTACTGCCCAGCAGTTCATGCCATTCATCAGCAACTATACATTGCAATTGATCAAAATAATTGAAGGTACTCTTTTGGGCCAGTAGCAAGTGCATACTTTCGGGCGTGATAATGAGCACCTCTGGCATCTGTTTTTTTTGTTTTAGCTTTTCACTCTGGGGGGTGTCACCATTTCTTACACCTACCATCCAATCCAGTTGAAGTTCATTACAAACCTCGCGCATGGCACGTGCCAGATCCTTAGCCAAGGATCGAAGCGGTGTTATCCAGATCAATTTTAATCCGGTCTTAGCTTTGCTTTTAAGTGCCTGGGTTTTCAGCTCAGCTCTTTTGTTAAGCTCATCAATTACCACAGCTAAAAATATAGAATAGGTTTTACCAAAGCCGGTAGGAGCATTCACCAGGCCACTATAGCCTTCGGCATAATACTGCCATGCATCAGTTTGAAACTTAAAAGGTCTTTTTTTGCTAAGTTTTAGCCAACTTATAACCTGCCTGTATCCTTTGCTATTTTCCAGTTTCATAAGGTAGATTGTAATAATTGCCTAAGGTCGTCAAGCGTATTGATCTCATCGGCCTTTTTATCTTTTCTCCATCTGGCAATTCGTGGAAACCTTAATGCCAGCCCGGCTTTGTGCCTTTTACTTTCGGCTATTCCTTCAAAAGCTATTTCGAATACCAGTTCAGGCCTTACCGTGCGTACGGGGCCAAATTTCTCAACAGCATTTTTCTTTACAAAGCGATCCACCTCTTTAATTTCAGCATCTGTTAAACCGGAATAAGCCTTTGCTATGGTGATTAATTGATCCCCATCACGTACGGCAAAAGTATAATCGGTATAGAAGTTAGCCCTGCGACCGCTTCCTTTTTGTGCATAAATCATTACTGTGTCAATAGTATAAGGGTTTATTTTCCATTTCCACCAATCTCCGCGCTTTCTTCCTGAATGATACAAGGAATCTAGTTTTTTAATCATAATACCCTCACTGTTCAGTTCTCTTGCACCTTCTCTAAGAGTTGCAAGGGAGGTCCAGTCACTAAAAATAACTACAGGTGAGAGGGCAACGATGTGTTGCGTTTGTAGTTGCTGAATTGTTTGCTCAAGTAATTGTCTTCGGGCTGCCAAAGGGTCTTCTCTTAAATCCCTTCCTTTATGCTCAAGAAGGTCGTAGGTGTAAAAACCTACTGGCGCATCGTTGAGCTGTACTTTATTGATGGTTTTTCTGTTTAATCGCTGTTGCAATATGCTAAAAGCCTGCACCTTACCATCCTTAATGGATAGTATTTCTCCATCCAGTACGGTGCCGTCTGGTAATTCGTTTGCCAGGAAATGAAGCTCGGGAAATTGATCTGTTACCAGTTCTTCGCCGCGCGACCAAATGAACAATTCTCCATTACGCTTAATAATTTGTCCGCGAATACCATCCCATTTCCATTCGGCCTGCCATTCTTTTGGCTCACCCAGGCTTGCAGGCTCAGATTCAAGGGCATACGCCAGGCAGAAAGGATACGGCCAGGAATTGTCGGTATTTACATGAACGCCTGCAATAAGATCATTATAGGTAATATCTGAAGGTTCCCATTTACCCATAATACTGTGCGTGATTTTGCTGCTTTCGGTTGCACTTTGTTTTGCCAGCGCATTTACAAGCATCTTGTTGGAAACACCGATTCTGAAATTTCCCGAAATAAGCTTATTAAATATAAAGCGTTCCCTGGTTTCTAAACTATTCCAGGCGTTAACAATAAAGGTTTTTTTATGGCTGTCGTCTTGATCGTTTAATAAAGCAAGGTCCTTTATCCACTCGTATAATTTACGATTGGAAACCTGAACAGGAGGAGGCAATATAAGAGCTATGGTTTCACTTAAGTCGCCCACATTATGATAGCTTTCTGTAAATAACCACTCAGGAATTTCGCTTAGCTCTATGGCCCACAGCTTGACTAAAACCGTGCTTACAGGGCGCTTGGGGCGCTTTCCTGTAAACATGGCTATCACATAAGGTTTATCCAAATCATCAGCTTCATTGAAATAGTTTACAAGGGCGGCAATTTTATCGTTTGTCTTATTACTTGTTTCAAGCTGTTGTATAAGTTCTGCAAAGCGTTTCACGATTTTTCCTCCTCCTCTTCCTCAGGCCCATATTGAGTTTTTACTTCTTCAGATTCAATGCCTATTTCATTTAAGTATTTAGAGAAGGTAGCTGTAAAGCCATGTGTTATAAATACCTTTTCTGCCTCGGTAGCTTTTATAGCCGATAATAGTCCGGGCCAATCGGCATGATCGCTTAGAGCGAAACCTGCATCAGCGCTTTGCCATCTTCTGCCAGCCCTAACTTGCATCCAGCCAGAGCATACTGCGGTAGCCGGATTTGTTAGCGTTTTAATCCATTTACCATCGGAAAGTGCAGGCGGCACAATAACAATTCCTTTTTGCAGTTCTTCTTTTTTCGTTTCTGGAGTGATCCTCGTAGTTTCGGGCAAGTTTACACCGGCATGCACAAACCCTTCGTTTAAATTTGCAATTGAGCTATGAACATATATATCACCATAACCATTCAGGCCTTTTACAAGTCTTTGGGCCTTACCTAAGCTGTAAGCCGTGAGTATTGAGGTTTTGTTCTTATCCCGATTGTTGGATATCCAGTCTTTTATTTGTCCAAATACCTCTTGCTGCGGTTGCCACTTATAGATAGGTAATCCGAAAGTACTTTCAGAAACAAAAGTATGACACTTTACCGGTTCAAATGGGGTGCTTATTCCATCGTATTCTACTTTGTAGTCGCCAGATATAACACAGACCTCGCCTTTATATTCCAGTCTTATCTGTGCAGAACCTATAACATGGCCTGCAGGGAAAAGACTTAACTTAACACCATTAATGGTAATCTGTTTATGGTAGGGTAAGGTTTGTATGTTTAAGTCTGGGCCTAATCTGTGATTAAGAATTGATTTAGTAAGGTCATGGCATAAATAGGCTTTATTGCCCAGTTTTACATGATCTGAATGCCCATGGGTGGTTACCGCGTAGTCAACTGGTTTCCATGGGTCAATATAAAAATCACCTTGTGCACAATAAATACCCCTGCTTGTAAATTTGATTAATGCCATTTGGTAATAAACAAAATCAATATAGGTAAAGTTTTGGAGCATTTTAAGTGTCTGCTGATTATGACCAACGAGCACACTGGAAGCAGACTAGGGTAGGACTTCTTCGGAAAAAAGGTGCCTTTTCCGAAGCTTCTTCTTCCTCGTCACCGATAGGAAAGATCTCTTCAGGTATAGTTCAAGAGATCTCTCTCTTCGCCCGAGATGGCGGAATCAAAGTGATTGCCCGGCCCATCCAGGCCAGGCATCACATCAAAATAGACCCATATACCTGTGTATACGAGGGACTTTTAATGCTGTTTTATATTTATTCTTTTATAAATGTACTAGCTGGTTTCACGCAATAAATAGTTTCCTAAAGTACAAATCCAATGCACGATGCAAAGGAATAATAGACAAACTCAGGGATTGTGTCGACGGTTCTGCTTTTACAAGCGACGGGCATGATATAGATTTTTTGTTACGACGGAACTCGTTCCCGTCTAAAAAAACGAGGTGTACATTGCATTTGTCTTTTAAAGAATATATTGAAATTGGCAGGGTATTCAAAACCAAGGCAGTATGCAATTTGGCCAACATTCCATTCGGTATGACTTAGCAGTGCAACGGCTTCGGTGGCAATTCTTTTCAAGATATGTTCCGAAGTGGTTCGGCCGGTTACCTCTTTTACAGCATGATTGAGGTGATTTACATGTACAGAGAGTCGTTCGGCGAAATCGTGTGGTGTTCTTAATTCAAGTATATGATCAGTGGAGCCTATCGGAAATTGCCTTTCAAGCAATTCTATAAACATCGATGTTAATCTGACAGCCGCGTTGTTTTCCCTAACATAAGTGTCTGGTGGTTGAACCTTTAGTGCTTCATGCACAATTAATTGAATGTAATTGCGGAGCATGTCATATTTATGAACATACATACTTTCCATTTCAGTCATCATCTTGGCAAATAGCTCCATGAAAATCTCTTCCTGATGTTGGTTAATGGAAATGATAGGGCAACCCTGAAGCTGCCATAACAATGACTCTCTGAGACTTTCGTTTCTGTTATGTATAAAATTCTCGGTAAACAGGCAGAAAAATCCAGCCTGGGTTTCTGAGGTTGCTTCCCAGGCATATGGAATATTGGGGTTGGTAAAAAGCAAGCCTCGTTCTTTTACAACAATTCGCCGATTTGGATAATGAAGTATTCCAGATCCTAGGATCAGTGAAATCTTATAATAATCCCTACGATTATATGGAGAGGGCTGGACAGAACAATGCGTAGATCTTTTGAATACTCCAAAGTGCCCGACATTCGTAACAGTTTCAACACTGGGGATGGTAACATCGGGATGACGAATCTTTAGACGTTCATAAAAATCCTGAAGGCTTTCAATTTTATTCACAACATAAAGTTCTTCATTTTTATTCAGCATTAGCGATAACCTCTGTGTAAAATTATGGTTGTATGACTTGACCAGACTGCATTTCTTCTGAAGGATTTGTTACCAGTTCATCGTCTGCTTTAAGATCTCCGAAAATCTCTATTCTATCATCTGCTTCCCTGCCTTTTTTTACTTCGATCTTTTCTATCTTATTATTGTTGTTTTTTAGCACAAAGATACCTTCAGCTGTTTCCAATAATGTTTTTTTAGGGACCACGAATGTGCTTGCATTGGCTGGAAGTGGAATGTGAACTTCAGCTACCATGCCTGGTAATAGTTTTTTTGACGTGTTTGGAACATCCATTTCTATTTTCTCGGAACGAAGACGTAGGTCTAAAGCACCCGATAAGCGCTTAACTTTGGCGGTAAAAACCTGATCTGGCATTGACTTTACTGAAAAGCTAATTTGATTACCTTCCTTTAAATACCCTGTATATACTTCAGGAATAGAAATGGCTAAACGAAGATTTTTCTGTTCCTGCAGGGTAAGTAATGGAAATTCTGATCCCTTGCCAGACGGCCCCACATAAGCACCTAAATTCACATTTCTGGAAGTAATAATGCCGCTAAATGGCGCGCGGATTTCCAGATAATCTCTAATGGCGGCTACTTCTTTATAGGCAGCTTTAGTTGCTTCAAATTGTGCCTGATCAGAATTTCTACGGGCTATGGCCTGATCCAGATCATTTTTGGAAATAGTGCCTGGGGTTTTACTGGTCTCGTACAATCGCTCGTAATTCGCTTTGCTTGCAGTGTATAAAGCTTCCTGAGATTTGAGTCTCGATTGTGCGGCAGCCAACTGAGAATTGGTTTCTGGTGCTTCCAGGGTCATTAGCAATTGACCTTTACTCACCTGTGAGCCGATATCTACTTTTAGTGTTTTAATAAAGCTGCTTATCTTTGCGTACAGGTCAACTTGCTGGTAAGCACTTAGCTCTCCAGGCAGCTGCAGTGTGGTGGCAAGCTTATCTTTTTTAAGTTTAAAGGTAGCAATAGTAGCTGCCTTTTCTTTTTTGTCTGCTTCTCTTTCTGCTTTGGCTGTACATCCGTTGATTATAGCCAATATGGCAATTCCTCCTGTCAGGACTACTGTGTTTAGAAATAGGTTTGTTTTCATTTGTGAGTTAGTTTAAATGCCTTTATGTTATTCTGCTAATCCTTTGATGTAATGTCTACTTTCTTTATCCTCTGGATCAAGTGATATAGATTGTGTGGTTTCCTTGCCCTGTACCCATGCAAATACCAATGGTAAAATTATCAAAACCGCAATAGTTGAGGCGATCAAACCTCCAATTACTGCCCTGCCAAGCGGCGAAACCTGATCACCTCCCTCACCATGGCCAATTGCCATCGGAAGCATTCCGGCAACCATGGCCACACTGGTCATAATGATGGGTCTAATCCTTAGCGCTGCCGCTTCTTTTGCCGCGCTTACTGCATTCCCGCTATGTTTACGCAAATGCTCTGCGTTTGTTATCAGAAGTACAGCATTAGCGATAGATACCCCAACAGACATAATGATGCCCATATAAGATTGAAGATTTAAGGTAGAACCGGTAATACTCAGCAACAGCAAAGCTCCGAGTATAACAGCGGGTACTGCAGTTAAAATTACCAATGGTACTTTAAATGACTGGAAATTTGCCGAGAGCATCAGGAATATAACCACAATTGCTACAAGAAGTCCAGATTGTAAACTGCTTAAGGTCTCTGCAAGTACATTGATCATACCTACTGGTTTTACAATCAAACCTCTCGGCAGTTCACCCAAATCTTTAATCGCTTTATTTACATCCTTACTAGCGGAGCCCAGATCCATTTTGTTCAGGTTTGCCGTAACAGAGAGGTAGGGCATAGCACCAACGTTGTCATTTTCGCCATAAGTGGTATCTGTAGTAATAGTGGCTACGTCGCTTAGTACAGGTCTGATGCTGTTTCTAAGCAAGGGGATTTCGCCGATATTTTCTTTGGTGTTCATCTGGTTAAAAGGAACCTGTACCTGAACGTTATAGGTTAAGCCAATTTTCTCATCTACCCAGACATTTTTATCTGTATAACGGGAGGAAGAGGTGGACGCTATTAACGATCTAGACACATCGCTCATATCTACACCCAGTTGAGCAGCTTTAATTCTGTCAATATTTACATTTAACGCAGGGTATTTGATAGACTGTGCAATTTGCACATCACGCAAATAAGGAATCTGTTTCAGTTCAGCGAGTACCTTTCTGGCGTAAGTTTCATTTATCTTTTTATTCTTACCCGCTATACGTACTTCAACAGGAGTGGGAGAGCCCTGACTTAACACCTTGTCGGTTAATTCTATTGGCTCAAAAGATAAACTGATATCTGGTTCAAGTCTTTTTATGTTCTTCCTTAATTCATCTTTGAATTCTTCCATATCGACATGATAATCTTTCAGTCCAATCTGAAAAACGGCTTCATGTGGTCCGGCCATAAATAAATAAATTGGGTTTACCGAGAATAAAGATGGATGCTGTCCTACATATACTGAACTAATGGATAAATGATCCTCTCCAACCATCCTTTTAATTTCCTTAAGTATCACTTGTACTTTTGCTTCTGTACGTTCCAGTCTGGTTCCTTCGGGAGCTTTCATTCTTAACTGAAACTGACTGGAATTTACTTTAGGCAATACGTCTCTTCCAATATTTGTGAGTAACAAGGCTGCCGCCACAATAACTACCAGCAAATAAACCACCACCACAGGTTTACGATAACCCATAAGTCGATCCAGAAAACGCATAAAACGATTCCTAAATCTATCAAATAGAGAAACCTTGCCATCGTTACTGAAATCCTCACGTTCTACAAGGATTTTCTTTTGATTCAGCGTATCTTTTTCTGATTCCAGTCCCAGTCCCGTTTCGTTAAAAACGGCCTCGTCATCCGTAATCTTTTTACTATGCCTCGGTGTTTTTTTAGGGTGTGCTACCATTAACCAATTGGCCATGATGGGTACAAAGGTTTGTGATAAAAAGAAGGAAACAATCATAGAGAATCCAATTGCAAGTGCCAGTGGCAGGAATAGCGCTCCAGGAATGCCTGTCATGGTGAAAGCTGGTGCAAATACAGCAAGGATACATAACAGGATCAGCAATTTTGGAAAGGCGATTTCCTTACAGGCATCCCAGATGGCCAGGGCCTTGGGTTTACCCATATCAAAATGCTGGTGTATATTTTCTATCGTTACTGTTGATTCGTCGACCAGGATACCAATAGCTAACGCTAAGCCACTTAAGGACATGATATTGATGGTTTGATCAAACAACTTCAGAAACAAAACCCCAGCAATGATAGAAGTTGGTATGGTTAGAATTACAATCAGGGCCGCTCTTCTGTCACCTAAAAATAGTAATACCATTAATCCGGTAAGAATTGCGCCGATTGCACCCTCACTGATCAGACTTTTTACCGCATTGATCACATATACCGATTGGTCAAATTCGTAAGACAGTTTTACATCCTCAGGCAGTGTATTCTGAATCTGAGGTAAATTCTTTTTTAAGTTACTAACCACATCCCAGGTGGAGGCGTCACCTGATTTGGCAATGCTCAGGTATACCGACCGCTTACCATTAATTAAGGCGTAACCCGCTGTCGCGTCTGCTCCATCCTTAACTACAGCAACATCCCGCAGGTAAAGATTTTGTACACCCCCCTTAAATAATGGAATATTTTCAAAATCTTTAACATTTTTGATTGTATAATTGGTTGGGGTCAGGTAATTCTTGTCTCCTATACGAACATTACCCGGAGGCGCTGTTTGGTTATTTACTTTGATGGCTTCAACTACCTGGTCTACGGTTAAATTATGTGAACGCATTAATACCGGATCCACATTTATTTCAATTGTTCGTGGACTTCCGCCAAAAGGTGCAGGTGCTAACAAGCCCGGGATAGAAGTAAATGAAGCGCGAACGTAGGTATTGGCAATATCCTGCAATTCGTTGTTTGTTCTTATAGGGCTGCTTAGTACAAGCTGACCTATTGGAAGAGATGAAGCATCAAAACGGATAATGAAGGGAGGCTGTGATCCCGGAGGAAAAATGGCCTGGGCACGATTGGATAGGGCACTGAGCTCGGAAGCTGCCTGAGCCATATTGGTTCCTTCGTAGTAAGTGAGCTTCATTAGCATCAGACCCTGAATATTTTTGGTTTCAATGGTTTTAATGCCATTGGCAAACAATAGGATGTTAACATATTGCTTGCCAAAGTAAGCTTCCATCTGGCTAGGGGTGTAACCACCGAAAGGGTGGGCGATATAGATCACCGGCAGGTTCATTTTAGGTAAAATATCTACCTTAATGGTGTTTACTGCACTAATGCCAAAAAAGAACAGCCCGGCAACCAATACTAATATTGAGATAGGTTTTCTAAGCGCAAAGCGGATTAAATTCATGAATATTGCTAATTAAAATTCGTTGATGAAAAGGTCAAAATCTCCAAGTGCAGCCGATTTTAGTAATAATGCCTGCCAAACATTGTTGTAGGCAATATCTCTGTCAGTTTCTGCGCGGTTAAGGGTGTACAATGCCTGGGTAAGATCTACTATTGTAGTTAATCCATTTTTATATAAAGTGCTTTTCTGAAGGTAGGCGTCTGATGCAGCTTTAACCTGTATCGGCGCTTCGTTATAGTTGTCAATGGCATTTTTGAGTTTGGCGTTAGCTAATGATAATTGAGCTTGTAATTGCTGCGCCACAAGTTCATATTCGTCTTGCAGCCCCTTACTTTGGAACTGTTGCGCCCGTACCTGAGGGCTGGTACGCAGTATGCTTGTTAAATTCCAAACTACCCCCACACCCAAAAGATAGTTTCCTCTAGTTGGGTTTATCCCATCAAAATAACTTTTGGTAAAGGCTGTTTGGTTTTGAGCATATGTGGAGCTAAATCCGGATCCTCTTCCCTGCATTACTCCAAAAAGAGAAAAAGTAGGATAGTAGGATTTTCGGAAAAGGTTTATCTGCTCATTGCTCACATCGACCCTGTTTTTATAGAATCGCATTAGCGGATGATTTTTTTCATTCAACGAACCATCTGCAAACATCTGATGGGGAATCCTTGAAATAGAGGCAGTATCCAGTTCCATTTGCGTTGAGGTAACACCCATCAGTACACTTAATCGATTTGCTTGTTCTTGTTCCAGGTCTCTTGCTTTAGTTAGCGAGATTTTTGCGCTGGAAACTTCCGCTTTGGCAAGTGAAGAATCTACGCCGGCAATTAGCCCGTTGTGTGCCCTGATCACTGCTGTATTTTTGAATGTGATTGCTCTTTCGAGATTGTTCTCCTGGGATTTAGCTAATCGTTGGGCGGCCAGTAGATTCAGATAGGCTGCGGAGACTTTGATTTGCTGTTGAAATTTTTCCTGCGCCAGGTCGTTCTGATCTCTTTGCAAGATCGTATTGGCTACTTTAACCCTTTCTTTGATCCTGCCGAATGTGAAAAAATCCCAATTGATATTGGCAAGGTACAAGCCCCCGAAAGCGGAATTCCAGTTTTGTTTTTCTAATGCCGGTCCGCTTGATGCGATACCCAGGCCGCCCAGGCCATAAGATGGACCATTTTGTCCGTTAATGGTACCATAGTCTTGCTGGGCCGATAAGCTCAGGTTCGGAAGGAAATCGGTTTTAGCTTGCTGGACGGAAGCTTGTGATGCATTAACATAATTCTGTTTAGCTTTAATAGTCCCATAATTGGTTAAAGCAGTATTTACTGCATCTTTCAGTTTTAGTGTTTGTGCTGATGATGTTTCTGTACCAATAACTATAAAACTGAGGAAAAACAGAAAGCAAGGTAGGACTTTAGTCATAGTGTATTTATTACACGACAAATTTATTTTTCTGCCTTGAGCTCAAAGTATGCGCGTCAAACGATTTATTATGAAATTCAAATAATTGTCCCTTTTTTCAATTAATGACTTTGCCATTACATTGCCTATTTGGTTCAGTTTAGGTCGTTGCACTTCATCGTCATCTTTTCTAATCGTCAAGATAAATGCCTAGAAGTTGAGGAGTTAGATGCCAGGGAATGCGGAGCTTTAAATGGGGTATCAGTCCTTGGGTTGGATTTGTTGCTGCTTATGTTTTAGTTGAAGCCGCGCTAAATCCAAGGGCTCACGCTAAGGCTTTTATGGAAGGCTGGAATAGTATTTAAAAAAGAAATCATACCTTAAAAATCTCAGCATGAAAACAATCGATCAAAGTTATTTAACTGATTTGACAGAAGAAGAAATGAACCAATTAGATGGAGGAAGTGAATTTAGTGAAGCCGTTTTCAGAACGGCAGGATTTATTGCCAAGTTTTTTTACTATGCAGCTACGGAGGATCCCATCAGGCCAAGCACATACAGGTAATAAATTTAAAGAAGAATTAAAGTATCTATTGGTATAACCAGTGGATACTTTAATTCTTTATAATAAGGTTTATGACGAAAGTTTATAAAAAGGAGATCTTTATATTTTTAATTGTATTGTTTTCTATTGTTTTTATCGAATACATTTTGAATATTAGAAATAAAGGAAACGCCGATTTTACTAAAATATTCTATTCTGTATTTTGGAAGATAGCGCTATCTTCTGTTTTGCGTATACTTTTCCTGATGTTACGAAAAAAGAGTTGAAGCCCCACTTTTAGATAATGAAAGATCATAAATACACTAGCAGACAACAGATTACCAGAGTTTTAATGATCATCCTTCCCTACATCATTGTTGTTGGTGTTTTTCAGCTCATTGCTTGTGTTCTGATTGGCGTTGATATCTTAGCGCCAGCTGTTGAACTCTCTGCCTGGCAGAAATTGGTATTAACTCTATTTAGCTCTTTTGGCACTTTGCTTGTCGTTTTCTTGTTTAAAAAACATGTTGACAAGGAACCTTTTAATAGTTTAGGACTTGGAAGTATCCATATATGGGATATTTTTTTGGGGCTGTTGATTGGCTTTGTCATTATGGTCACAGGATTTTTTATCCTTGTCTATATGAATGAGATAACATACTCAGGAAATAAATTTTTACCGGGAGACTTTATTTTAAGTTTCTGCACTTTTGCCTTGGTTGCAATATCGGAAGAGTTGTTCGTGCGAGGATATATCTTAGGCAATTTAGTTCAATCAATGAATAAATATAAGGCATTGATCATATCATCGGTGTTTTTTAGCTTAATGCATGGACTCAATTCGAATTATGGCTGGTTTGCAGCAATTGAATTATTCTTAGGCGGAATGTTGTTAGGCCTTTCTTATATCTATGTACCGAATTTAGGTTTTCCTATAGCTCTGCATTTTAGCTGGAATTTTTTTCAGGGAACAGTCTTTGGTTTTAATGTAAGTGGATCTAGGGCTTACTCACTGATTACCCAGGTTCGCAGTGAAGATACAATTTGGAATGGCGGCCCTTTTGGATTTGAAGGCTCCGCCATTTCAGTTGTTTTTCAAATATTAGCGATTATTGTGATTTATTTGCTATTCAACAAACGAAAACCAAATTTAGATGTCAATAACGTCCAGATTTCTTCTACCAGATAAATTGGTAAACGACCTCTTTGTTAAGCAGATGGTAAACCTTTTATTTAATATAAGGGAAGTCAAATAGAAACGACATGCCTCTAAACTCTGGTTTTGGTCAAAAGAATGTGTATTTCATCAAAGCTGGTCACTAAACCGTTCGTCATCGTCGAGATGAAGAGCGCTTATCAAACAAGCAATGGAAGATTTTAAGCATCATATACTATTCTTGCTGAATCAAATCTCCGGTCGTAATTGAACACATCGTATATTAAACGGGCAAGTAGGATTTTGATTTCCAAAGCATCTTTAAACTTATCAACGTGATACTGATATACCCATTGTTCGTCTCTAAGAATAAATCCGAGAGGTTTAATCTCTTTGCCATCTCCAAATACCCACTCATGATGATCATAATAAGGGTCTTCATCGTAAAGCAATGTAATTTCAATGGTGTGATCTTTTAATGTAAATCTGGCATATATATCAGGCCTGGATTTAAAATACAGTTTGAAACTGCTGACTACCCCTTTAACCAAATCAAACAGCGCGTTATCGATCTCCTGACTATCGTATGTCTGACTAACAACAGGCGCACGCTGCCATTCAAGGATTTTGTTTTCTCCTTCCTGAAGCTGTTCTGCAAAAAAATCTGTTCCCAAACGATCAAAGTATTTTTTATATTCTTCGCTGGTTAACATCTTAGTCATATTTCTCGCTTTAGCTTTTTCTTCCGAAATGAGCCCGTAGAACGGATGCTGCATGCCCTTAAGGATATCGAGCGTTTTATTGACTTTTCTTAAAGCTTTGTTATGATAATGTGCATAGATATAGTCACCCTCATCAATATACTCCGAAATCTGTTTTTCAAGTTCGACTTTCTCTATTTCATAGGCTTCGATTAATTCTTCAAGATCTGATTTCATACAAGGTCAGCTTTAAGATAAATATAGTTTTAAACAAATTATAAAAGGAAGATTTATTCATCGTTATGACTATGTGGTGACCTGCACGCGACTGACGTATCCTTATATTTGGTTTTAAATCATCCAATCAATGAAGAAAATAGGATTTTTATCATTCGGACATTGGTCTGACCATCCCTCGTATCAAACTCGTAACGCCGGCGACACATTACTTCAATCCATAGACCTTGCTGTTGCCGCAGAAGAAATTGGTTTGGACGGTGCCTATTTTAGGGTGCATCATTTTGCACGGCAGCTGGCATCACCATTTCCGCTGCTTTCGGCTATTGGGGCAAAAACCAATAAGATAGAGATCGGGACGGGCGTGATCGATATGCGCTATGAAAACCCACTGTATATGGTAGAAGATGCCGGTGCGGCGGATCTGATTTCGGGTGGTCGCTTGCAACTTGGTATTAGTCGGGGTTCGCCCGAGCAGGTCATCGAAGGCTGGCGTTACTTCGGTTATCAACCTGAACAGGGAGAAACCGATGCAGATATGGGCCGTAAAAAAGCCCTGGAGTTTTTGGATCGCTTAAAGGGTGACGGATTTGCCCAGCCCAATCCCAGTCCTATGTTCCCGAACCCGCCGGGTCTGTTACGCCTGGAGCCACATTCCGAGGGACTGCGTGAACGTATCTGGTGGGGAGCTGCCTCTAATGCAACCGCAGTTTGGGCTGCCGAGAATGGCATGTACCTGCAAAGTTCAACGCTGAAATTTGACGAAAATGGTAAGCCTTTCCACATCCAGCAGGCGGAACAGATCAGGTTGTATAAGGAAGCCTGGAACAAAGCCGGGCATCAGCGCGAGCCAAGAGTTTCAGTAAGCCGTTCAATCTTTGCACTGGTAAACGATCAGGACAGGTATTATTTCGGACAACAGGGAAAAGGAGCGGATAGCTTTGGCTATATTGAAGCTGATAAACGGGCGGTCTTTGGTAGGAGCTATGCAGCCGAACCCGATCAGCTCATCAAAGAGCTTGCTGCAGACCAAGCAATACAAGAAGCCGATACGCTGTTGCTAACCATACCGAACACATTGGGCGTTGATTATAATATCCATGTCTTGTCTGCTATTCTAGAGCATGTCGCCCCTGCACTGGGTTGGCGATGAATCGTCATCTCTCAATGCAGGAGCAAAAGCTCATACTCATTAAGCCGGAATTTTATCTTTTTTCTCCCGTTCCCAGAAGCGGTGCAGGGCAATTGCCTTCATAAAAGCTTCCGGTTTAAAATCTGCCAACAAGCCTGCTTTTGCATCGGCATCATCACTTTTCAATTTTGCACCAACATAACTTTGATTAATCAACTCAATACCTTTACCAGTGGTGGCAATGGCTTTGCAATGTCTATAGGCTTCATTTATAAAATGAATAGCATCTGGTTCAGATAGTAAGGCTTTAATGCTTTTTTCTCCGCCAGGCACATATACTGCATCGAATACCACAGAAGTTCCCGTTAAGAAGCTCATGTCAATTTTGATTTCTTTACCGGCAGAGTCTTTAAGTGTGCCATTTTTAGGTGCAACAACCTTAACAACGGCGCCTGCAGCAAGAAGTGTTTTTTTCATATTTCCAAAATCTGACGCGTCAACACCATCAGCAGCCAGAAAAGCAATTTGTCTGGTCTTAATGCTGTCTTTTGAAGTATTTGCCATACTCAGGGCCGAAGATTTTTCAACTTCTGATTTTACTTTGATCGGTTTATAATCTGCCGGATTGGCATCTGCTCCAAGATTATGGTTAATTGGTTCTATTGGTTTTCCTGCTTTTAAGCCTAAACTCTCTGCAACGGCATTGGCAAGAGGTGTGCTTACCTGCGTTAGAAGGTTCACCATACGTTGACGGATTTCTACGCTTTCAACTTTGCCTAGTTCAAATTTAAATGCATCGGCGATGTGGTTTTGCTCTGGTTCCGATTGACTGTTATAGAATAACGTTGCCTGACTAAAGAAATCCATAAAGCTTTTACTCCGTGCCCTTACTTTATGTGCATCAATACGTTCTTCATAGGATGAAAATCCCCCCTCAGCTATCTTCGCCTGTGCAGGGCTGCCATCGGAAATAGAATTTGGGTGATAACCGCTCTTTCCTACGTTGATCTGCTGACGCATATGTCCATCTCGCTGATTGTTGTGTACTGTATTGACGGAACGATTAATCGGGATTTCGTGGAAATTAGGACTTCCTAAACGAGACAATTGCGTATCAGTGTATGAGAATAAACGGCCCTGCAATAAAGGGTCATTAGTGAAATCTATGCCCGGAACCAAATGACCAGGGTGGAAGGCAACCTGTTCAACTTCGGCAAAGAAATTATCAGGATTGCGGTCTAATACCAATTTACCAATCCTTTGCACCGGCACCAGCTCTTCCGGAATTAGCTTGGTTGGATCTAATAAATCAAAACCAAACTTATGCTCATCTTCCTGCGGTACAATTTGAACGCCAAATTCCCATTCTGGAAAAGCGCCACTTTCAATGGCATCGTGTAAATCCCGGCGGTGAAAATCAGGATCTTTACCAGATATTTTTAAAGCCTCGTCCCAGGCAACGGAATGTACGCCCAAAAGTGGCTTCCAATGAAATTTCACAAAACAAGATTTTCCTTTAGCATTAATAAATCGAAAAGTATGTACACCAAAGCCTTCTATCATCCGCAGACTCCTGGGGATTGCCCGGTCTGACATGGCCCACATAATCGTATGCATAGATTCAGGGGTGAGCGAGATAAAATCCCAAAAGGAATCGTGAGCGCTAGCCGCCTGCGGTATTTCAGTATCAGGTTCAGGTTTAACCGCATGGATCAGATCAGGAAATTTTATTGCATCCTGGATAAAGAACACCGGAACATTATTGCCTACCAGATCATAGTTTCCTTCCTGTGTATAAAACTTAATGGAGAATCCACGAATATCCCTTGCCAGATCCGTAGAGCCTCTAAATCCAGCAACGGTAGAAAACCGCATAAATATTGGGGTTTTAACCGATGGGTCCTGTAGGAAGCCAGCTTTGGTATATTTAGCCATAGATTCATAAACCTGGAAATAGCCATGCGCTCCGGAACCACGAGCATGGACTATTCTTTCCGGGATTCGTTCATGGTCAAAATGTGTGATTTTCTCCCTCAGGATAAAATCTTCCAGTAATGATGGTCCGCGGTCCCCGGCTTTCAGAGAATTTGTGTCATCGTTAATTTTAAGGCCTTGGTTGGTTGTCATGAACTCACCCTGATCGGAAGTGGTATCGAGTTTTTTCTTTTTCATATTCTTGTTTGATTTATAGATAGGTGTTGTTTTAAAAGCAGGACTCCCTGTTCATTACCTTGTTGTAACGCAATTTCTAATGCATCCATGCCACGATTATCGGTAATCGTTATATCTGCACCATGTTTCAATAGCAATTGAGTTAGTTCATTGCGCCCAAACATAATGGCAAACATCAAGGCCGTTCCTCCATTCCCGTTCAGCGCGTCGAGGTTGATATGGGGATGAGTGAGAAGAAGTTCTGCTATATCTGCATAGCCTTTAAAACACACGCCCATTAATGCTGTATTGCCACCCGTATCTTTGCCATTAACATCTGCTCCTGACTGTAAGAGCAATTGGACTGCAGCAAGTTGATTATTATAAGAAGCGATAATCAAGGATGTATAACCCTTATCATCCCGAACTTCAAGGTCGGTTTTTTGATCTATTATTTCTTGTAACAGTGGCAAATCGCCAGTTCTTGAAGCGTGAATTAAGGCTGATGTGATAGGATCCATGATATTAGAACAACTTCAATGGAGAATTGTTTAATTGATAGGAACCCAGGAATTTTGTTAATATACAGGATTGTCTTTAGAAATAGTGGTGGAACAGTTGAAGTGAAGATTGTGGCAGAGCGATACCAGCTACAGCGGTCAGGTTTACGCAGATTAATTTTACATCTCTTCATCTCGACCAAAGGAGAGATGACGGCGTATCTAAATAGACACTGGGTAACTACCCCTACAATAATACTACAGTCGTTTGTTAAGATGTTGTTTTTTAGCTTGTTGCGTTGATTAGTGGTTGACATGACCTGTTAAGGGAAGAAAAATATGCTAATTTTGAGAGTGTCATGAAGCAATTTTGCAGATGCATTTTAAAATTCCTCTCTAAAAAATGATAAAACGCTTGAAATTTGTTAGCACAAGTTTAATACTACTTTTTGCATCTGCTTTTGCCGTTCAGGCGCAACCCGTAATTCATGTTAATCAGATCGCCTTTGATTTATCAGGACCAAAGCAAGCCCTTGTTAGTTTAGAGGGTGGCTTTTCAGAATTAAAAAAGTTCAAATTGATTAATGCTTCTGATCAGAAGATTAGCTTCAGTGCTACACTAAAAGCTGCCGGATCTGTTGAGGAATGGTTTCCGGGCCGTCAATTTTTTACTGCAGATTTTTCCTCATTTAATAAACCCGGAAAATATAAGATCGATGTAGTATTTAAAGGAAAGCATTATACATCGGCCAGTTTTGATATTGCTGAACAGGCACTTGCAGTTAATACCTTACCGAGCATTCTGAATTATTATAAAAAACAACGCGCCAATACTCCTCAGGAAATAGCGGCCGATAAAAAGATGTTGCTTTATGGTAGTAATAAGAGGGTTGATGTGCATGGAGGCTGGGGTGATGCATCTGGAGATATCAGTAAGTACTTTTCTCACTTGGCATACGCAAATTTTATGTCGCCACAGCAAATCCCTTTGGTTACCTGGTCGATGGTGAATGCAACAGAGAAAATCCCGGCACTACTAGATAGACTAAAAATAAAAGCGGACCTGCAAACAGAAGCCTTATGGGGTGCCGACTATATAATGCGTTCTTTGTCTGACGAGGGATACTTTTACATGACTGTATTTAGCTACTTTAAGCCAGATGCAAGTGCCCGAAGAATTGTAGGGCTGGAAGCAAATAGCGTTACTACGGCAGCCTATCAATGTGCATTTAGAGAAGGGGGAGGCGTGGCGATTGCTTCTTTAGCCCGCATTTCTACATGGGGTAAGAATGGCGATTATCAAGCTAAAGAATACCTGAAAGCTGCAGAAAGGGCATATTCACATTTGACGGTAAATAATTTGAAATATGCTGATGATGGGGAAGAGAACATCATTGATGATTATTGTGCATTAATGGCTGCCACAGAATTGTGGATAGCCACAGACAGTTCCTATTACAGAGATGAGGCCCGTAAAAGAGCCTCAAATTTAAGGGCAAGAGCAACTGACAAGGGATATTTTATAGCAGATGATACGGATAGACCATTTTGGCATGCTGCCGATGCAGGATTGCCCGTGGTTGCTTTGGTTCGTTACCTTGATATGGAAAAGGAAGAGGGCTACAGAACACAGGCACTTGCTGTAATAAAGAAAGCTATTGATGGCAATTTAAAGGTTACCAAATCTGTTAATAATCCGTTTGGATATGCACGCCAGTATTTTAAACTTAATGATAAAGTGCAGGAAGGGTTTTTTATACCTCATGAAAATGAAACAGGCTGGTGGTGGCAGGGAGAAAATGCAAGACTGGGTTCTTTAGCTACTGCATCATTGCTAGGTGGTCGACTCGTTTACCCTGAAAAAAGTGGCTGGGGAGTAAGAAAAGATATTGAACTTTATGCTGAGCAGCAACTTTCATGGGTTTTGGGCAGCAACCCTTATTCCATGTGTTTTATGTATGGATTTGGAGAAAAAAATGTACCCTACATGGCTGCCTTGTTTGGGCACGGATCTCAAAAGGGAGGGATTTCCAATGGCATCACCGGAAAAGATGGAAATGCTGATGGCAGTGGTATAGATTTTAAAACAGAAGCCGGCGGAAATGAATGGCGCTGGACAGAACAATGGATACCTCATGCAGCATGGTTTTTACAAGCATTAACCGCAATAGAAACCGTAAATGAGCCTGAAATTGAGCCGCCACTGTTTAGGGTTTTGGTTTTGACCGAGAATGGAGGGCACCATATCGCTTTTACTAAAGCGGCGGGCCCCTGGTTGGATGAATTTGCAAAAAAGAATCATTTTGCAATTGATTATGTTGACAATACCGATAAAATTAATGATGCTTTTTTAAAACAATATAAGCTTGTTATTCAGCTGGATTACCCTCCTTACGCCTGGAAGCCCAGAGCTGTTAAGGCCTTTGAAGATTACATCGATAATGGGAAAGGCGGATGGTTGGGATTTCATCATGCCACCTTGCTTGGCGAGTTTGATGGGTATCCAATGTGGAACTGGTTTTCCGATTTTATGGGTAGCATAAGGTTCCAGAACTATATCGCAGACTTCGCTTCGGCCAATGTGAAGGTAGAGGATAAAACACATCCAGTGATGAAAGGCGTACCACCATCATTTAAAGTGGATAAAGAGGAATGGTATACTTACAATAAAAGCCCAAGGCCAAATGTACAGGTACTCGCCAATGTAGACGAAGCCAGTTATCAGCCAGATTCTAAAATAAAAATGGGCGACCATCCCGTGGTTTGGGTAAACACAAAAGTTAAGGCAAGAAATGTTTATATTTTTATGGGTCACTCGCCAGACTTGCTTCTTAACAGTAATTGGAAGAGAATGGTAAGTAATGCGATATTATGGGCAGCAGGCCAAGGTAATTAGTGTAATAGTAGTGATGGAATAGATTTTCTTTTCTATTTTTACGAAAGACTAAGTATTTATATGCCAATAACAAAGAGCTTTGTACCAATACTTTTATTATTTATATGTTGTTGTCAATTTGCTTTTTCTCAAAATAAATTTACGATTAGCGGTATAGTTACTGATTTCGGAACCGGTGAAACATTAATAGGTGCCAGCGTTAAGCTAATCGGTTCAACAACCATTGGTGCCGGAACTAATGCATACGGGTTTTACTCTTTGAGTGTAACGGAAGGGGTTTATGAGCTTTCAATAAGTTTTATTGGCTATAAAACGGCTAAACAATCAATTACAATTTCACGGAACATCAGGCAAAATTTTGTGCTTTCAGAAGATAATCAGTTAAACGAGGTGGTTATTTCTGCTGAAAAGAAAAATGATAATGTAAGCAGTCCGCAAATGGGCCTTCAGAGAATCAATATCAGAGAAATCAATAATGTACCTGTTCTGCTTGGAGAGCGCGATGTGCTTAAAACGTTGCAATTGCTGCCCGGAATTAAATCGGCAGGAGAGGGCAATAGTGGATTCTATGTTAGAGGTGGATCTACTGATCAGAACTTAATACTACTGGATGAAGCTCCTGTGTATAATGCTTCGCACTTGCTTGGTTTCTTTTCTACTTTCAATTCTGATGCAATTAAAGATGTAAGTGTTTATAAGGGAGGAATGCCTGCACAATATGGCGGCAGATTAGCTTCTGTACTAGATATTAAGATGAACGATGGAAACCGTAAAGTTTACACTGCAGAAGGTGGTATAGGTTTGATCTCCTCGCGTTTAAAGGCCGAAGGGCCAATTGTTAAGGATAAAGGTTCATTTATGATTAGCGCGCGTAGAACTTACCTTGATGCTTTTTTGGCCTTGTCACCAGATAGTTCGATAAATGGGAATACGCTTTATTTTTATGATGTAAATGCCAAAGCCAATTATCAGTTAAATGATAAAAATACCCTGTACTTGTCGGGTTACTTTGGCCGCGATAAACTTGGTATTTCTGAAGCTTTTGGTTTTAATTGGGGTAATGCTACTTTTACCCTGCGCTGGAACCACCTATATAGCGACAGATTGTTTTCAAATACGTCGCTGATCTATAGCAACTATAACTATGTAATTCAGAATTTTATGGAAGACAATGATTTTCAAGTTAACTCTTCTATTAAAGATTTTAATTTAAAACAGGACTTTGAATACAGTTTAAGTAGTAGTCATAGTTTAAAGTTTGGTGTGAATGCCATCCATCATACCATTGCTCCGGGGAAACTTACGGCAAGTGAGTCGTCGAGTGTAAATTCGACCACCTACGAAAACCGGAAAGGACTGGAGCTTGCTGCTTATTTATCGGATGAATGGGCTGTTAGCAATAAGATGAATCTGGTTTACGGACTTAGGTTAAGCGGGTTCTCTTTATTGGGGCCGGGTAACTTTAAAACTTACGATGCGGAGGGAAATACCATCAGTACAACGTCATATAAAGCAGGAGAGGTGGTTGAAAATTATTTTAATCTGGAACCAAGAATTTCTGCAAGTTATCAGCTAACACCCTCAAGTTCTTTAAAAACCGCATATACCAGGAATATTCAAAATATCCATCTGATGTCTAATTCTACATCAACATCTCCAACTGATCTTTATATTATGAACAGCAACAATGTTAAACCAGAAATTGCTGATCAGATTGCTGCAGGGTATTTCAGGAACTTTAGCGACAATACCTATGAATTTTCGGCAGAGTTGTACTATAAATGGATGCAAAATCAGATAGAATATAGAAGTGGAACTGATCTCAGAGGGAATGGGAATGTTGAGGCCGATTTGCTTTATGGGGATGGCAGGGCTTACGGTATTGAACTTTTTTTAAAGAAAAGATTTGGCAAATTTAATGGATGGATTGGTTATACCTGGTCCAGAACACAACGTCAATTTGATGCTATAAATGAAGGAGAATGGTTTTATGCTAAGCAAGACAGGACTCATGATTTATCGCTTGTTGGGATTTACAAAGCAGGGTCAAGATGGACCTTTTCTTCTGTTTTTGTTTACAATACCGGGAATGCAGTTACTTATCCAAGTGGTAAATATCAAATAAATGGCCGTACGGCATTTTATTACACAGAAAAAAATGGCTACCGTACACCAGCTTATCATCGTTTAGATCTTTCTGCTACACTTGAGGGGAAGCCGGCGAGGAAGCTTCAGTCGAGCTGGTCATTTGGTATTTATAACGTATACAATCGGCATAATGCATTTTCAATTGATTTTAAGGATAATCCTGATGATGTTTCTAAAACACAGGTAGTACGTACAACTTTGTTTGGTATAATTCCGTCAGTAACGTGGAATTTCAAATTTTAATGGGATGAAAAAGAGAGTTATACTTGGAGTTTTAGCTGCTTTATTTATGTTGATTGGATGCGAAAAAGTGATCGACCTGAAGCTCGACACTGCAGAACCACAGCTGGTGATATACGGAGGCCTGAGTGATAAAATTGAGAACCATTTGATAGTGATTTCAAAAACATATGATTTTACTGATCCCAACAGATTTAATTCGATTTCGGGTGCAAAAGTGATTGTGAGAAATGAAGAAGGAAATACTATGGAGTATGTTGAGGTGTCTAACGGTGTATATCAAAGCCCTAAATTTAGAGGGCAGTCGGGCAAGAAATATATATTAGATGTTACTTATGAAGGTAAAATTTATACTGCCAGCTCCACCATGCCAGGTAAAGTTCTACTTGATTCATTGACTTTTAAGGATTTTAGTTTTTTGGGTGAAAAGAATACTTATGTTGCAGCTAATTATAATGATCCTAAAGGAATTCAAAATCAATACCGATATATTTTAACGGTGAAAGGTAAGATAGAGGAGGATGCAGTAAGTGAAGACCGGTTTGATGATGGTAATAAAGCGGCAAATGTGATATTTTATGACTTGAATGATCTGGTTCGCGGAGATACCATTGAGGTTGAATTTCAATGCATCGATAGAAATGTTTACAAGTATTTTTATAGTTTAGGGCAAAATTCTGGTGGAGGAGGCCCACCAGTAGCACCTGCTAATCCACCTACTACTTTTAATAACAAAGCCCTGGGTGTTTTTAGTGCATATTCGACCAGTAAAAAAACCGTTGTAATTAAATAATATAAACTTTCAGTTTAATCTGGAATTGTATTATATTGCACTGACAGCCAATTTATGAATCCCAATTTAGTCTCGAATGGCCATAGAATTAAGTCAAAGTAAGTCCTCAATTGAGGAGGAGCGAATAAAAGCCATACACAGGTATGAAATTCTGGATACCCCGCCTGATGGTTCTTTTGATAAGCTAACCAGATTAGCCGCAAAACTATTTAATGTGCCAATAGCTATTATTAGTATAGTTGATAAAGATAGAATCTGGTTCAAATCAAAGTACGGTATAGATATTAAGGAGGTAAGCCGTGAAGTTGGACTTTGTGCCAATGCAGTGCTTTCTGATGGTTTATACACAATAGAAGATACTTTGATGACTCTGGGTGATGTAGACTTGCGGTTCTATGCAGCGCTTCCACTAAAAACGATAGATAATTATAACCTTGGTGCTTTTTGCATTGTTGATATTAAACCAAGAGAATTTGGTCCGGAAGAAGAATCAATTTTAAGCGATTTAAGGGATCTTGTTATGGATCAGATTGAGCTTAAGCTCGCATCAAGGCTTGCAACTATAGAACATAACCAAATCTTAAATACTACCGCACATGATTTAAAAAATCCGCTAACTACCATACCTGTACGTGCTGATTTAATAAAACTAAAAAAGAGTGATCCGGAAATGGTAGACAAGATGTGTGAGCAGATCAAAACGGCCAGCTTAAATATGGTTCGTATTATTGATGAATTGTTGCTTTCCGGCACTGCTGAGGCAGGTAAAGTGCAGTTGCTACTTATTAAACTGAATTTATCTTCGTTAGTTAGCAATGTGATCTCTATGAATCTTCCACTTGCAGAAAGAAAGGATCAGACTTTAAGTTTTGTCGCTCAAGACGATGTGGTATTGTTAGGCGATGAGGGTAAATTGTCGGAGATATTGGATAATCTGATTAATAATGCAATCAAGTATTCACCGGCGAATACAAATATAGAAGTGCGTGTTAAGAAATTAACAGGTAAGGTTCATATAGAGGTACAGGATGAGGGCCAAGGGCTTACTGACGATGATAAGAATAGATTGTACCAACGTTTTACCAGATTAAGTGCGCAACCTACAGGGGGCGAAAACTCAACTGGTTTGGGCCTTTCTATCGTAAGGGTATTGGTAGAGGCGCATGGAGGCAGCATCTGGGCCGAAAGTGATGGCCATGATAAGGGTTCAACATTCATCGTTGAATTGCCCCTGCAAGATTAAAAACATGCGATAGACCAGCTGCGTTCCCAGTTCCCTTTTGGAGCCAGTGCTATAATTCCTTCTTTATCTTTAAGGTGCTGATTGTGGTTTATCCCATCGGCAATACCACACCATGGCTCCAGGCATACAAAATCTGCATCCTTAGCAGCCCAGATTCCAAAAAACGGAAAATCCTTAAAGGTAAAATGTAAACCATGTGGATCTTTATGATTCTTAAGTGATATACAGTCACTTTTAAGGGTTTTAAATACCAGCGCATCTTTATAGAAAAGCTGATGAGTAAGGGGTAAGGAGTGGTTCTTCAGATGTATTACTTCGGTTTCTTCATCAATTAAATCGCCTTTAATTTTATAATAAATAAGGTTTTCATCTTTGTTGAATTCTAAAAAGTAGTCATCGTAGCTTATATGCTCATTGGTTGGTACGGCAAAGGCCGGATGTCCGCCTACTGAAAAGAGGAGTTCTTTATTCCCTGGATTTAGAACAATGTAAGTGCAGGATAAACTGGCATCAGTAATTTTATAGTGAAGCTTTAGGGTAAAATCAAAGGGGTAAACCTTTAGGGCTTCTTCGTTTTGAACAAGCGTAAATACTGCTTCTGTATTACTGACCTGTTCAACTTCAAATTGATTGTCTCTTGCAAAACCATGTCTTGGAAGGGTATATTCTTTGCCTTCAAACAGATAAGTGTTATTTTTTATCGCACCTACTATAGGGAAAAGTATAGGACTAAACTTACCCCAATAATCCGGATTGCCATCCCATAAGTAGTCTCTGCCTGTTTCTTTACCTGCTAGGCTTTGTAGTTCTGCACCTTTGGTTGTTAAAGATGCTTTTATATGTTCGTTTTCTAGAAAAATCATAAATGCTTTTATAATTACTAAAGTAAATAAACTTGGATAATTGTTTGTTTGTAAAAAGTTATATTTGTTTTAACTACAAGCGATGCGTCTCAAAGAAAAACTAATAGTGTTTATTGCGTGGCTGTCAGGCAAACCCAAAGTAATTGGGTTGTGTGTGTTCTTTTTTTTGCTATTGCTGATAGGTTTATTGGTGATTCAGAGATATCAGATAATTAAGGAAGGTAAACGCCTGGAGATGGCCAATGTACTGAATGTGGTTAAACAGAATGTTCAATTGGTATTGAATAATGGTTCTACTGCTACTTTAACGCTTGCAATGACCTTAAATGATAAAGGCATTCCAAAGAATTTTGATGCTGTTGCGGCTAAATTAATAGCATCTAATCCGGACTACAAGGCGATGGAATTATTGCCTAATGGTATTATAAAGTACCTCTATCCAAGGAAAGGCAATGAGTTGGCATTAAATCTCGACCTTTTTAAAAAATCTGAGGAATCCAGGTTAATGGCTAACAAGTCGATAGCATCAAAAATGATGTATTATGCCGGTCCTTATGAATTACAGCAGGGAGGAATGGGAATTGTTGGTCGATTGCCAATATACCGAGAAAATAGGTTCTGGGGCTTTTCTGCCGTAGTTATTAAGCAAGATGCATTCTTTAATAGTATTGGTGTTTACAATAATAAAAACAATAACTTTTACTTTCAATTTTCAAATGTTGATATAGCTACCGGAAAAGAGGATTTTTTTTTAAAAGGGGATAGAGACTTTCTTGGTGAAGATCATCAATCGACATCTTTTGCTGGTACCAATTGGAAGCTTTACGTTGTTAACGCTCGTGATGGGATAATTCCATTTCAATTGGTATATCCTTTACTTTTTGGTATTGGCTTGGCTATTTTATCCAGTTTGCTGGTTGTTCAGGTAGTTAAAAAAACTACTGAGTTACAGAACCTGGTAGATACTCAGAAATCAAAACTGATAAATACTGAAACAAAGTTTAAAACAATATTTGATCAGGCAGCTATTGGTATAGCTTTAGTAACCCCAACTGAGGGCAGGTTTTTACAGGTGAACAAGAAGTTATGTGATATACTAGGATATAAGGAAGCTGAATTACTGAATTTAAGTTTTCAGAACATTACCCTGCCGAATCATCTAAATGGAGTGAGTGATCATACTAAACGCTTAAATAATGGCATTGTTAAAGAATTTAGAATTCAAAAAAAGTATCTGCATAAAGAGGGTTATGTAAAGTGGTGTAATATTGTGGAGACTCCATTGTGGAATGATGATGGGGAACCAACCAACCACATTGTAATTATAGAGGATGTTACTGATCGGAAAGCTGCAGAGAAGATCGTTCTTGATTCTCAATTGAGAATTGAATCTTTAATAAATACTATCGATGGCATCGTTTGGGAGGCAAATCCTAATACATTCGAATTTAAATTTATTAGCAAAAAGGTTGAAGATATTTTAGGGTATTCTGTTGAGGAATGGTTGTCGTCTCCAACTTTTTGGGCCGATCACATTCACCCTGATGATAAGGACTGGGCTATTGAGTATTGTGCTGTTTCTACGAGGAAAAATATTCAACACGACTTTGAATATAGAATGATCGCTAAAGATGGAACAATAGTGTGGCTAAGAGATATTGTAAACGTAATCTCTGAGAATAATAACCCCATTCTGTTAAGAGGTATAATGATTGACGTAGGAGAGAATAAACAGGCCCAGGATGCATTAAATCATTCATTTAACCTGGTTACAGAACAAAATAAAAGGCTACTGAACTTTTCGTACATCGTTTCCCATAACTTAAGATCACATACTTCGAACATCCAGGCCATTACCAATCTAATAGGACAAACCAGTTCTGAAGAGGAAAGGATTGAGCTGATTGAAGTACTTAAAACTGTATCGGGCCTGTTAAATGAAACCATGCTGAATTTGAATAAGGTAGTTAGCATCCAAACCAGCATAGATGTGATAAAAGAACGGCTAAGTTTGAGTAACTACATTAATAAAACAATTGATATATTGAATGATCAGATCGTTTTAAAAAATGCCATTGTCAAAAATAATGTTCCTAAGGATGTTATTGTGAATTACAATCCTGCATATCTGGAGAGTATTTTGTTGAATTTTATTTTTAATTCGATCAGGTATAGTCATCCTGATCGAAATCCGGTTGTTGAATTGGATTCGTTTATTGAGGATTCTCAAACTGTTTTACAGATTTCTGATAACGGAATAGGAATAGACCTGGAGAAACATGGTGAAGAACTTTATGGATTATATAAGACGTTTAATAAAAAGCCCGACTCGAAAGGAGTAGGGCTTTTTATTACAAAGAATCAGATTGATGCCATGGGAGGCAAAGTAACAGTAAGTAGTGTTATAAATAAGGGAACTACTTTTAAAATATACTTTAGATAGCGGCTTTGCGCCGTGTTATTCTTTTTTTGTTTCACCTGCTGCGGCTTCCGCTTTCGCTTTCTTTTTAAAGAAGCCTCTTAAAAGAAAATTATGCTGCAATGCTTCCAGATTTTCATCGAGCTTTTTGCTGCTGGTTTCCATGTTTTGCACAATTGATTTTACCTGCTCTGCAGTCTTCTGATCATTTAGCAATACACCAACTGCATTGTCTGTTTGTGTTAATTTTCCGGATGCTTTATTCAGGTTTTCTGTAAGCGTGGCAGCTGAACTTGCCGTTTTCTGTAATTCGTTTACAGAGGCCTGAAGTTTGGCAAAAACAGCTGTATCGGTAAGCAGTTTGTCGGCCAAACCACCTTTTGTATTTAATGTTTTTGAGAATTTATCCAATTCTGCAGCCATCTTGTTTGCCGATGCTGTAGTGTTCTTCAAGTTTACAACGATCGCTTTAAAATCAGTAGCTATCTGTTCGTCGGTAAGTAGTGCGCCTGCCGTACCTTTTCCTTCAACAAGGCTTTTGGCAAGAATCTTAAAATCAGAAGTTACCTCTACCAGGTTTTTGTTGTTTACCTGGAATGTTTTCATGATGTCGTCTGTCGATAAGGTGGTATTCACTCTAAGCCTGTCTCCATCCTCTACAAATGGGAACTTTGGGGTTCCACCTGTAATTACAATGATCTTATTTCCAATTAATCCATCAGAACTAATGCTGGCAGATGCATCTTTATGAATGTACTTATGTGCTTCTTCTTCAATATTAAGAAAAACCTGTACCTGTGAAGTTCCAAAAAACTGGATCTTTTTTATTGTGCCTATTTTTACACCGGAAAACCATACGTTATTACCGGTTTTAAGTCCTTGAATATCGTTAAAAACAACATCAACGGTAAAGCTCTTTACGAATGCTTTTTTCTGGCTTCCTAATGTAAAAACCCCTAAAATAAATATCGCTATGCCCAGGAGAATAAACGCTCCAACTATAATCTTACGGCGTGTGTCTGTTGCCTGCATAATTTCTATTGAATAAAATTGTAATCGTAAAATGGTTTTACCCGTTCGTCATTTGTATTAAACACGTCTTCAAAAGTACCCTGACGTTCAAATTTTCCATCCAGTAACATGGCTACTCTATTGCCCACTGCTTTTGCACAGGTTAAATCATGGGTAATAATGATTGAACTGGTGTGAAAGCGTTCCTGTACTTCATTAATGAGGCTATTGATTTCCAAACAGGTTATCGGATCAAGTCCGGCTGTAGGTTCATCATAAAGCATAATTTCGGGCCGTAAAATCAATGTTCTGGCAATGCCTATTCTTTTTCTTTGCCCACCTGATAGTTCCGAAGGCATCTGATTAATGGTATGGAGCAGTCCAACTGCGTCCAGCATCTCTTCAACAGCACTGGTTATTTCTCCCTTTGTTAATTTTTTCTGATTTCTGATTAAAGGGAAAACCAGGTTTTCTCTAACGGTCATACTATCATACAATGCGCTGTTTTGGAATGAAAATCCTACTTTTAACCTTAAAGCAAGCAGTTCTTTATAGGTGATCTGATCAACATGCTGGTTAAGCACCCTAACATCCCCACGGTCTGGGGTTAATAAGCCAACCACAATTTTTATCAATACAGATTTACCTGTACCTGATTTTCCAAGCACAACCAGGTTTTCGCGCTTATAAAGTTCTAAATCTACGCCTCTTAGTACATGGTAATTACCAAAAGACTTATACAGGCCATTAATTTCTATTACTTTTTCTTGCTCAGACAAGGGCTTCTTTTCTTTCATAAGTTTAAAAATTAAGTCCTGAATAAACCAAAAAACTGTACTGAAACTACTTCTTCTATAAATATAAGGAACATGCCAATAACCACGGCCGAATTGGCGGCTTTACCTACACCTTCTGTTCCCTTTGATGAATTATACCCCTGATAGCAACCTACCATTCCAATTGTAAAACCAAATATTACAGCTTTAATAGTAGACGCAGTAATGTCTAAAAAGGTAATTGATTCAAGCGACGATTGAAAGAATGCCTTTGCGCTTGTGCCTTCGCTTAGAGAAACATTTAATAATGCCCCCAGCATTCCAACCATAGCGGTATAAAAGGTAAGAATAGGAATAGTAATTGTTGCTGCAAGCACCCTTGTGGTTACCAGAAATTTGAATGGATTGGTTGCCGAGACCTCCATAGCGTCTATTTGCTCTGTAACCCTCATTGAGCCCAGTTCGGCACCAATACTTGATCCTACCTTTCCGGCGGCTATAAGTGAAGTTAATAATGGTGCTAATGTTCTTAATAGTGCAATACCTACTAATGATGGAAGCCATGAAGTGGCACCAAATTCAGCAAGCGACGGTCTGGATTGCTTTGTAAATACTATACCTGTAATAAATCCGGTTAAAGAGATTAGCGCTAAAGAACGATAGCCAATGTCATAGCACTGTTTCATTAGTTCTTTTCCCTCATAAGGAGGTAAGAAGCCTTCTTTAAAGAAGCGTCCAATAAACTGAAAAACGTCATAAAGCGTTATAAACATTCTGGATAATTTACCAGGAGTTTTTACTTCATCATTTAAGGTTTCCTGGCTCTCAGCTTTTTTCTCCATGTATATGCCTTAATATCTTATTATTCGATTTAGAGTGTTGTTATTATCAGGTTTTTGATAGCGATCACCACCATCAAATTATGAGCCATAATTATGCAAAACTACTATTCAGAAGCACAATAAAATATATGCTATCTTCTTTTTTACATGAATTTCGGCAAATATGCAGTATTTTTTGGGTGTTTTTGTCTTGTAAATGTCCCAATTATATAAACGATATAGAGGTCAAAAAGGTTTTATATTACTTACCTCCCGGAGGGCAATTTCTTTGTAAGAATTCGGTGTAAGTAAGCGCAAGGTGTTCGGATGTTCCTTCACCTTCGTTAATACTATGCGTCCTGTTAGGGTACGACATCAATTGAAATACCTTTCTGTTCCTGATCAGTTCATTGATCAACATCTCTGCATTTTGATAATGTACATTATCGTCGCCGGTTCCATGTATGTATAAAAGCTTGCCTTGTAGGTTTTTAGCGTAAGTAATAGGGGAGCCTTTAACGTAGGCCTCTTTAGTTTTTAGTGGAGATCCCATATACCGTTCCTGGTACACATTATCATACGTTAGCTGATTTCCTACTGCCGCAATGGCGATGCCGGTTTTGTATATTTCGGGATATTGGAACATTAAGTTTAATGTTGATGAACCGCCACCGCTCCATCCCCAAACAGCTACCCTGTTTTTATCAACAAACGGCCATTCCATTATTTTTTTTGCAGCCATGGCCTGGTCGCGAATATTTAAAGTGCCTATTTTTTGGAAAACACTTTTACGCCATTCTCTGCCTTTGGGAGCAGGGGCGCCTCTGTTTTCAACAGAAATATAGATGTAACCATCTTTAGGCATGTCGCCAGCGTAAAGCCAGTTGCGTCCGGCACCGTAAGTATCGGTTACGGTTTGCGAAGCGGGCTCACCATAAACATAAAATACAACCGGGTATTTTTTTGTCTGGTCAAAATTGTCAGGTTTCTTCATCCAGCCATCCAATTCAATTCCATCTTCAGTAGTTACTTTAAAGAATTCTACTTTGTTTTTTAGTGGCTTCATTCGTCCAAGCTGATTGGTAATACTACCTTCCATGGTCAATGGGTTTAAGGTGGTAAGTTTCATCCATTCTGTAATTGGGGGTACTGAGGCATTTTGGTAAGTGTGGCGCGCGAATACTCCATTTGGCGATATCTCGTAGGAGTGTGTACCTTTTAATATAGAAGGGGTAACCATTTCTGCTTTTCCACCGCTAAGTTTGGTTTTAAATAAATATTTCTGGGTGGCATTTGTTGGAGAGGCAATAAAATAGATCTGACCGTTTTTCTCATCTATTAATGATTTCTCGATAACATCATAATTACCTTGTGTAATCAGTGTATGCTTTTTACCATCTTTACTGATACGGTAAAGATGACGCCAGCCATCAAATTCACTCATCCAAATAAACTCTTTGCCGTCATCTATCCAGTCCCATCCCTTTGCTACGTCAATCCATGCTTTATCAGTTTCGGTATAGATATTTTTTACCTGACCAGAGCTTGCATCAGCAACAAATAGTTTACTTACATTTTGTTCTCTGTTTAGTTGTTGTAAAATCACTTCGTTGCTCGAAGGGATCCAGTCCATTCTTGGAATGTAATTTTGGATCTGATCGCCAGGCACTTCTAACCAGTTGGTTTTTGCTGAGGCAATATTAACGATGCCGACTTTGCATGACGATGGGTTTTCGCCAACTTTAGGATATTCTACAGGGATAGTGAAAGAATAAATAGAATCCGTGTTGTCTATCATCAAAAAGTTTTTGATTTTGGTAGCATCAATTTGCCAATAGGCGATAGATTGACCATCGGGACTCCATCTGAATCCATCTCTGCAATCAAATTCTTCTTCATATACCCAATCAAAAGTTCCGTTTATTAATCTTTCAGTACCATCAGTAGTTAAGGCCTTACTTGTTTTGCTCATTAAATCATCAACATAAAGATTGTGCTTACTTACATAGGCAACCTTATTCCCGTCAGGAGAAAACTTAGCAAACATTAGCGAAGAGGCAGGTTTATCTTTTCCAACCTGAGTAAGTTGGTTGGTTTTCAGGTCGGCTACAAAGTAATCTCCACGCGTTTCGTAGCGCCAAACCTTTTTGCTATTCGTATAAAGTAAAACTTTAGTGCCGTCTTCAGATATTTCAAAACTTTTGATCTCACCTAGTCCTGTATTACCGCTTGAATAAAGTAAGTTTCGACTTACGATGGTTTTTCTTTCATTCAGAGGAAGGCTTATGGATACAATTTCACCCTGACTGACCTCATAGTATGAATTGCCATCTTTTGACCATTTGATATCCTGAGCATTGGCTTTTCCAAGAAGTCCTAAAATTAAGACTAAAGCCAGTTTAAAAAAAATGTGTTTAAAGTTCATTTTTATAGTTCTATAAATTGCTGATAAACGTTTTGTAGGTATGATTTGGCACTGTTAAGGGTTTTTAAAGTTAGGTCCTTATCCTTAGAATTGCTGTTGTATAATATTGTCTTTCCTATATTGTCAAAAGTAACACATTGCTGGTTATCAATAAAGCCCATTCCATTATCCCAGCTAAAAAATGCAAAATGTTTTGCATAAGGGTTCAGGAGATTTTTGCTCCATACAAATTCCTTTGCGCTAATATCCAGCTGACCAAGTATTGTGGCAGCCACATCAGCCTGACTACCTACATCTTCAAATTTTTTGCCCTTATATTCGTCTTTAATCACATCTCCGTAGAATAATAGGGGTACATGATAACGTTGAGGGACATAAATTTCGTGACTATTTTTAGGTAAAAGGTGACCATGGTCTGCAATAAATACAAAGAGTGTGTTTTTATACCAACTTTCCTTTTTTGCATTGTTTAAATAAGCATTGATACAGGAATCGGTATAATGTGCGGTGCTTTTAAATTTTGCAACGTTATCAGTTTGCCCAAACTTGTAATTGCCCGGAAGCGCATAAGGCTCATGATTGGTAAGGGTAAGCAGGGTAGAGAAGAAAGGTTGTTTTTCCTTATTAAGGTCCTCAATCTGCCTCTCAAAAACCGCCTCATCAAATTGCCCCCATTTGGTTACTTTTCCACCCTTAAAGTTATTTTTATCAACCAGCTTTTGGTAATTATGACTTAAAATAAAGGCTTTGTAATTATCGAATTCAGATTCTCCTCCGTAAAAAAAAGAGGTTTGATAACCGTTTTTAAAGAATGGCTGAGAGATACCGGGAATCTTCTGCATTTTTTCGGGCCATTTTACTATGCTACCTGCGGCAAGGGTAGGGAAACCGGCTAAAGTGGCTACCAATCCTTTATCAGTTCTGCTGCCAGAAGAATAAATGTTACTAAAAAGCACTCCTTTGTGCATTAGCGTATCAAAATTAGGCGTAATGCCATCTTCGTTGCCTAGTGTTTTGGTAAGATCTGCAGTAAAACTTTCAATAATTACCAGAACCACATTCGGCCGTTTAGTGGTAAGTATGTTAATGGTAGTGTCTTTTGCCGGAGTATAAAGTTCCTTAATATTTGCATCGGCTGCTTGCTTGCTTAAATAGATATAAGGATTATTCTTGGTCATGCGAGCGGCAAGTGTACTCGACAAAAGGTTCCACTCTGTATTTACTGCAGCATGATTTAAAATCTGCTCTTTTGAGAAGTAGGCCATGCTTTGGTTAATTGGAGAACCGCCTAACCCGCCACGTATCAAAAGAAAATTTAAAAAAAACAATATAATAACGGCAATTCCCCGTAACCAGATCGGGCTAGCTTTAAAATTAAGTTTCCTAAGTATAACCCATCGTTGCAGAATAAAACCTATAACAACCAATAAGACAAATAAGGATAGTGTTAATCCGATAGGAGAAGATGCGCTTGATGCGAGGGCTTCGTTGGGCGTTGAAATGGCAAAACCGACAGCTTTTGCGTTTATCTTACTTCCCCATTCCCGGTAAATGTTGAAATTTACAACAGAAACAATACTGAATAATACGATCAGGATTTTATTATAGATGGTAAGCCATTTTAATTCTACCACCTTTCGGCCATTTAAAAGCCAGTATATATAGCTGAAAAGCGGAATGACGAGTATGTACGCCGTCATCGACAGATCGAGCTTTAGGGCATGATAAAAACTTGCCATGATTTCCGATAGTGGAACCATGGCAAGTTTTTTTGAATTTATAATGATAAATGTAAGGCGGTCAACGAAAAAAAATAACAGCCAAAACAGAAAGAAACGTACAAAGAACAGGAAGCTTTTTAACATTTTACGCTATGTTATTGGCCGCCACCTTGCATTGCTTTTAATTCAGCCATTGTTTTTTCTTCATAACCACTTGGTACAGTAAGGCTAAAAGGACCTACTTTTTCTTCTTTCAGGCTTTTTAATGTTGCTACTGTTTTAAAACCATCTCTGATGTTGGTGTATTTAACAGGAGTACCTTTTATCTGATCAAATCCTGGAGGGGTAGCACCCGGTGTAACTTTTAAATCGTTGGTAACCCAAACTTCGTAGTTAGCGCCATTGTTGTCTTTATAAGTGTATTTTTCTGAATTAAAGCCTGCGATGGTTTGTTTTTCACCTGTTGGTTTAAAGTCGCTGAATACCAGGTTTCCGGTTTGTTTATCTAAATCTTCTTTCGACATTTTAGAGGCATACTGTTTTTGGGCAACCGGAATATCTATAAGTACTAATGCGGTTCTGGCAGCCCCATCAGAAAATACCTTTATCATTGCAGGCCCCATATCCATTTCAACTTTAGATATATTGCCATTAAACTGAACTTTACTTTCTGAAGGAAGTACAGAAGGGTCTAGAACTTTCTTTTGATCGTCCGTTAATTGATATTCAATTCCAAAGGTTAATGTTCCCTGATCTACAATTTTTTGAGCTTTGGCGACAATGGCTGTACTGATTAAAATTACAGCTACAACACCGGTTTTAATTGATTTAAACATTTTCTTGTTTTTAGTTTTTTATGTATTAGTTATAGTTTTATTATCATTTGTGAGGCTAAAAGGCAATTACCACTTTATTTTTTCCTTGTTAAGGAAAGAAGCAACACCTTTTTTGAAATCTTCTGTATCTCTTACTCTGGCATTTATCTGAACGGCTAGCGACAAGCTTTTCTCCAATGAAGGATTTGTAGTTTGTCCGATTAGCAGCTTAGTTACCATTAACGAATTTGCTGAAGCTTCATTACACAAATTTAATGCAAAATCTTTCACTTTATGACTAATCTCTTCCTTGTTTGTTACAAACGTTATTAATCCATAATCCAAAGCTTCCTGTGCGGAAAAAAGGCTTCCTGTCAGTAGTATTTTTTTTGCAATAGTTTCACTCGTTTTGCGCAATAAAAAGCAGGATACAATTGCCGGAACAAAGCCAAGCTTTACTTCAGTGTAGCCAAAACTAGCTTCGGGAACCGAAAATGTAACGTCGCAAACTGTTGCAAGTCCGCAGCCTCCGGCAATTGCATGTCCTTCTACTTGAGCAATAACCACCTTAGGTAAATAATAAATGGTGGTAAATAGTCGCTTTAGGTTCTCAGAATCGGCAAGGTTTTCTTCGTAAGTATTTAACTGCAGCTGCTGCAGATAAGCCAGATCAGCACCTGCACTAAAAACAGCGCCGTTAGCTTTTAACACAATAACTTTTACCTCTTCATCTTCGGAAGCTCTGATGAATGAATCCGTTAGCTGCTGAACAAGATCGGGATTTAATGCATTACGCTTCTCAGGGCGGTTTATAGCAATAGTTGCTATACGCTCGCTTACTGAATATAAAACCAGGGGTTCTGTCATGCTTTTTATGTTTTATTGCTTTCTAATTTCTTCAATCTAAAAAAGAAAACCAGAATAGAAATCGAAAGTCAATAAAGATAATGAGAAAAATGAAACGTAACATAATTGATAAACTTAAATGAAAATATGAGTTTCAACATGAAAACTACATGGAAGATGTAAAGCATAATGTAATTAATCATATATTAATTTTTTTTTTATGCTAAGACATTAATTAGTGGAAAAGATTATCACACAAACCAAATATTAAACAACCGATGTTTACGAACCTAAAAACAATTATTGTGGTTTATGCTTTATTTATGAGCATAACCATATCTGCCTTCTCGCAGGAGAAAGATTTGAAATTATGGTATAAATCTCCCGCAGGATCCGTATGGGAAGCAGCCCTTCCTATCGGAAATGGACGGTTGGCGGCCATGGTTTATGGAAATACAGAACACGAGAAGATCAGTTTAAATGAATCTACAGTGTGGAGCGGGAGCCCAAACCGAAATGATAACCCTGATGCTTTGGCTGCTTTACCAGAAGTAAGAAAGCTGCTTTTTGAAGATAAATATGTGGAGGCAGATGCCCTGGCGGCAAAGACAATTCAGTCCAAAAAGAACAATGGAATGAAGTATCAGCCGGTAGGTGATTTAAACCTGGATTTTCCGGGACATGAAAACTTTTTGAACTATTACCGCGAGCTAAATCTTGCTGACGCCGTAGTTAAAAGTAGTTATGTAGTTAATGGAGTTACTTATACCCGCACCGTTTTTTCTTCTATACCCGATCAGGCAATTCTGATCAGATTAACAGCGAGTAAGCCAGGAAGCATAACTTTTAATGCATCAATGGCAACTGAGCACAAGGGTTCTGCTAAAGCTATTAATACAAATGAAATACACTTGTCGGGAATAAGCAGCGACAGAGAAAATGTTCCAGGTAAGGTTAAATTTAATGCTATAGCAAAAATTAAGAATGAAGGCGGACAACTTTCTTTATCAGATGACCAGATTAATGTTAAAGGGGCAAACAGTGTTACGATATATGTTTCCATCGCAACCAATTTTGTGAATTATAACGACATCAATGCTGATGAAAACAAGCGTTGTGAAACCTATTTAAATGCTGCGTTAAAGAAAAACTATCCTCAATTATTGAAGGATCATGTTGCCGCTTATCAAAAATATTTTAACCGCGTAAAAATAGATTTGGGTAAAACAGATTCTATTAAGAATCCTACAGACGTTAGGTTAAAGGATTTTGCAAATGGCGATGATCCTCAATTGGCAGCTATCTATTATCAGTTCGGCCGTTATTTATTAATCTCTTCCTCTCAGCCAGGCGGACAACCTGCAAACCTGCAAGGGATTTGGAACAATAAAATGGATCCGCCATGGGGAAGTAAATACACCATCAACATTAACACAGAAATGAACTACTGGCCAGCCGAGGGGACTAACCTGACCGAAATGCATAACCCGTTGATCGAAATGGTAAAAGACCTTTCTCACACAGGGCGCGAAACTGCAAAGGTGATGTATGGTGCTGGTGGCTGGGTAACACACCATAACACAGATCTTTGGAGAATAACCGGCCCGGTTGATGGTATTTATTCTGCAATGTGGCCTATGGGCGGCGCATGGTTAAGTCGCCATGTTTGGGAAAAGTATTTGTATAACGGAGATAAAAAATATCTGGCCACAGTATATCCTGCATTAAAAGGTGCGGCAGAGTTTTATTTGGATTTCCTTGTAGAAGAACCAGTTCATAAATGGATGGTGGTATCGCCTTCCATGTCGCCAGAAAATGCACCGAGAGCTCATAAAGGTAAATCTATAGCCGCTGGTGCTACTATGGATAACCAGCTTGTGTTTGATCTGTTCTCTAACACTATAAGAGCTGCCCAGGCATTAAATACTGATAAAGATCTTGTAGCAAAAATTAAAGCCATGCGCAATAGACTTGCACCAATGCAGGTAGGACAGTATGGCCAACTGCAGGAATGGATGCAGGATCTGGATGATCCTAATGACAAACACAGACATGTTTCTCACCTTTTTGGTTTATATCCTGCAAGTCAGATTTCTCCATTGCGTACTCCTGAATTGTTTGATGCAGCGCATACATCATTGATGCAGAGAGGAGATGTTTCTACAGGATGGTCTATGGGATGGAAGGTAAATCTATGGGCCAGATTGCAGGATGGTAATCATGCTTATAAACTAATTAGAGACCAGCTTACACCTACAGGATTAAATAAAGGTGGTGAAAACAGCGGCGGAGGAACTTACCCTAATTTGTTTGATGCGCATCCTCCTTTCCAGATTGATGGCAATTTTGGATGTACTGCAGGTATTACTGAAATGTTATTACAGGCCCATGATGGTTCTATCCAACTGCTTCCGGCAATGCCTGGCGAATGGAAGGATGGAAGTATTAGTGGCTTAAGGGCGCCTGGAGGTTTTGAAATTGAGAACATCACCTGGAAAAATGGGAAATTGAGCAAGGTTACCATTAAATCAAAACTTGGTGGTAATTGTCGCTTACGTGTTCCTAATGTGCTAAAGGGAAATTCACTTAAACCCGCAAAAGGAGATAATCCAAATCAGTTTTATCAGATTGATAAAATAACTACACCAGTTATATCTGCTAAAGCTAATCTGAATAAGCCATCCATTATTGAAACCATTCTTTATGATTTCGATACAGCTGCAGGTAAAACGTATACTTTCATTAGCGAGTAAAACAGTTACGTTAGAGAACTATGATGTAAAATGAAAATATACTTTTTTTTAAAAAAACAAATTAATTGTATATTTCCAAACACTTAATCCATCCCTTAAGATGATTTTGCTAACCAAATAACCATTATATTATGAACGAAAACATTAACAAGAGTGCCTTATTCAACGGGAGTTGCTTTGCTGTTATCACCACAGCTTTTACCTTCTCGATCAGGGCGGGTATTTTACCCCAGCTCGGAGCGCAATTTAACCTGACTGCAGAACAGCTTGGATTTATTAACAGTATGTTCTTTTTAGGATTTCCTATCTCTATGATCATTGGTGGGTTGGTTTACCACACTTTTGGGCCTAAAAATATTATGAAGGCTGCATTTGTAGCCCATACTATTGGTATCTTATTGACAATATATGCCGGAGGATATGTTGGATTACTTGTTTCTACACTTTTTATAGGGTTTGGTAACGGATGTACAGAAGCAGCTTGTAATCCTTTGATTGCAGATGCATATGCGGGTTCGAAAATGAATAAAATGCTAAGTAGGTTCCATATGTGGTTCCCTGGAGGAATCCTTATCGGAGCGCTTATCTCTAAATTTATGACCGATAATGGAATGGGCTGGCAGGCTCAGATGTGGGTTACTATGATTCCAACTGTTATATATGCTGCTTTGTTCTATGGAAAGAAATTTGTAGAGCCCAGAGCGGATGGCAGTACCTCAATTGCTGAGAATCTTAAAGCAATGCTTAACCCTGTTTTTATATTCTTGTTTATCTGTATGGCCCTTACTGCAATTACCGAATTTGGTCCTAACCAGTGGGTGAGTGTGATTATGAGTAACAGCGGTGCCAGTCCAATGCTGATCCTTGCGCTTACAAGCGGATTGATGGCAGTAGGTAGATTCTTTGCCGGTCCGGTTGTTCATTCATTAGGCCAAACCGGTGTTTTATTAATGTCAGCGATCCTGGCAGCCATTGGTATTTACATGTTCAGCGTGGTTACAGGACCGCTTGCATATGTTGCCACGGTAATATTTGCCTTAGGGGTATGTTATTTCTGGCCAGTTATGATTGGCGCAGTTGCGCAACGTGTTCCGTTAAGCGGTGCTTTAGGGATGTCGATTGTTGGAGGAGTTGGGATGTTCTCGACTGCAATTTTTCAACCCTTTATTGGAAGTTGGATTGACTCAGCAAGAGCAGAAAATGTAGCATTAGGTTTAAAAGGAGGAGCGCTGGAACTTGCTGCAGGTCAGGATACCTTAGTGAAAATGATTGCTTTCCCTGGAATACTGGTCGTTTTGTTTGTTATATTTTTCTTCTGGCAAAAAAATGTAAAGAATAGTGTGCCGGCTGCTGCAGCAGCGCATTAATACGTTCGTCATCGACGATAGCAGAGATCTCTTGATCATGAAGTTGCCGCGAAGCGAATTGGCATAAACAAGGGATACCCCAGCTCCTCTGGATGACGACAATAACGCACAACCTAGAATAACAGACCAATAAAGAAATAAAAAAGAGGCTGTTCAGCCAGTCATGGTCGGAAGATTTTTCTTCCGACTTTTTTGTTTAAAAAGAGTTTGTTTTATTTATATAAATATCTGATAATCAGATGTTTATACTTGTTTTTTTGGATTTAAATTAGTATCTTAATTGCTGATAATCAATAAGATATGGCGAAATTTAAAGATCATACTATCAGTGCAAAACATCTATTAGGCTACATTCCTGAGGCGCTGATATCAAATTTATCCCTCACGACCAAGATCGATCATTACGCGAAGGTTCTTCATGGTAATAAGCTATTCTATCTTCTGTTGTATGGTATCTTGGATAATGAAAAACTAAGTCAACGAACTTTGGAGGATACCTTCAATGATTCTGTATTCAAGGTACTTTTTAATCTGGATGAGGATGAACGGGTACGCAGAAGCTCCATTTCAGAGCGACTTTCTAAAATAGATCCAGATTATTTTAAGCAGATCTATGAATGCATTTACGATCAGTTCTCCAGTTTGTACTCCCTAACCGAAAGAGAGAAATATAATCTTATCCGTGTTGATAGCTCAATGGTTAGTGAAACGGTTGGTAAGTTAACCGAAGGGCTTGATAATAAAAGTGGTAAGAAAGCAGTGAAATATAGTATTGCCTTTGATGGAGTATTACCATGTCAATCCAATGTATTTACCTCCAAAGGCTATGCCAGTGAAGATCTTGCACTGCCTGAAGCAGTAATGGCGCATGTGAAGAAAAAAACCGATCATCAAAACATTTATGTGATGGATAGAGGTTTGCAATCAATCAGAAATATGAAAACATTTAGTTCCAATGCAATAACATTCATTTGCAGCTAAAGAAAATAAGAAATTCATTGAACTGGAGTCGTTTATCAAGGAGAATCAAGACTTGGATCTAGGTGAATCCAATCTATTAAAGGACTCTAAAGTTCAATTGTATACTGGTGTAGCGGTAAATAACAAAAAGGGGGATAAACATTTCAGAGAAGAACTAGTAGATAGTCCCTTTCGTCTTATTATTGTGGAAAGCAAGTCGGATGGCAAGAAATATTGGTTTTTGAGCAATGATTTTGATCTGTCTGCAAAGGAAATCGCTCAAGCATATAGGAGACGTTGGGATATAGAGGTATTTTTTAGGTTTCTAAAACAGGAACTCAATATGAGCCACCTCGTGTCTTTGAATAAGAACGGAATACAGGTAATGTTGTACATGACATTAATGGCAGCCATGTTGGTGCTGATATATAAAAAAGCAAACAAATTGACTTACAAAACAGCAAAAAGACGGTTCTCCATGGAAATAAGGGATCTTGCTATCGCATTAATAGTTGTCCAATGTGGGGGAGACCCTGGCTTATTTTTCAAAACATGAAAATGGTCGGAATTTCTTCCGACCATGACTGGGGTATCTTCCTCTTTTTTATTTCAATTCTTATTACTTCAATGTGTTCAATTCCTGCCATGTCCAGTTTTTGGTTCTTCCGGCAGTTTGCTCACGTACTTTTTTAACATCAGCAGCCTTTACTGTAGATGCTTTGTTACCAATATCATTACGAATATAACTGATTACTGACGCAATGTATTCGTCATTGTTGCTTCCAAGGGCAGGCATCACATCGGCATATGTTTTACCATTAACCGGACCTGATAAACCGTGAAGTAAAATACGTATTATTTTTTCAGGATCGCCATTCACATCTTTACTCGCTGCCAGTGGGGGAGCTGGCATATCTTTACCACCGTTAATTACACCTTTACCTTCTGCACCATGACAGGTAACGCAAAGCTGTTTAAAAATTAATGCACCATCGTTTATTAATTTCTGATCAGCAGCAGCCATTAGTTTTGAATTCTTTTCTGCAGTAGCTTTAGCCTCTATTTGTCTGTGATATTTCTTCTGAGACTCTGCAAGAACTATGTCTTCAGGATGATCCTTAATAATGTCGGCTATGATTTGTTGTGCTTTATCAGAATTATTAAACCTTAATGATAATCCAAGTTGTAAGCGAACATCAGCACTAAGATCATTTTTTAGGGCCCCAACTGCCAATACGAGACTTTCATCTCGTTTTCTTATTGGCTCCTCGCTAATCCATAATGCAGTTTTTCTTACCTCAGCATCTTTGTCTTTCAATGCAGCTAAGAGGGTAGATCTATCTAAAGCATCCAGACCGTTCATCGTCCACAGGGCGTGAATACGTGCCAGTTGCACAGGTGAGTTTAACGCCAGTTCTTTTAATGCAGGTACAACAGATTTATCTCCACGAACCACTATAAGTTTCTGAGCATTGTCTCGCCACCATCCGTTAGGATGCGAAAGGTACGGAATCAATTTATCACTGGTAAGGCTTAGCATATTTGGGACGGTCTTATCCCGCTTAATACCATCGTGAACCAATCTATAGATACGTCCTCGGCCAATATTTTTGTCGAATTGCTTTTGATCAATCTGGTTACGCAGGTAAGTTCCCTTTCTTGTCCAGTTACCTTCCTGAATAATTCCCCGGTACATGTCTACGATATACACACATCCATCAGGGCCCGTCACACTGTTTACAGGTCTGAAGTTCATGTCTGTAGAAGCAATGAATTCTTCTTTCTCGTACGCATTTTTTAGGGTTATTTTACCATTGGTGTTCGTAACCTTGGCTCTTCTGATGAGTCTGCCTACGGGTTCACAGATCAATAAATCTCCTTTCAGATCATCAGGTAATGAATTGCCTCTGAAAACAGACTGACCTGTACAAGCTGTAAAATGGTTTAGCGTGCTGTCTGGACGTAATCGGCCTAAACCTCCCTGGACATCTGGCGTAGAAATTACAGGCCAGACATCCTGAAATTTATCATTATACTGTTCGCCAAGGTCTAAATATCCAAAGTAGGGATTTTGTTGAAAGTTTACCGCAGGAGCTTCGCCACCTGCTGATGAAAAAAACAGTCTGCCGTAATTGTCATTCGCAAGACCCCACTGACCGCCTGAACCTTCATGCTGATTCTCAGGTTTTAATACACCATCCTCAAATTTATAACGAACGTTTTCTACAGTTACATAGATCTTATTGTCGAGATTCCATACTAAACCGCTTCGCTGATGCTCCAGATTACTTTTGTTTTCAGACTCATTTTTGAAAACCATTTTCTTTTCATCGGCCACGCCATCTCCATTGGTATCACGGTAGCTATAAATACTGTTGTCAAAAGTTTCGGCAACCAAAAGGCGATCATCAAGTGGAAGGATCATTCTTGGAAGTAGTAACTTATCAAGAAAAACTACCGATTTATCCATTTTCCCATCACCATTGGTATCTTCCAATCTTTTAATGGTACATACCGGTTTCATCTCATCTGTACCTTCAGCGTCCTGCATATAGGTATTCATCTCTGCAACATACATGCGTCCATTTCCGTCCCAGGCAATCGCTACAGGCTCATGAATCATCGGCTCGCTGGCTACAAGTTCGAGGTGGTACCCTTTAGGAAGATGGATGGTTTTAAGACTCTCCTGCGGTGTTAGATAAGCAGGAGAGGGGTTGGTGTTTACGATTACCTTTCCATTGGCGTCTCGTTGTAAAGTATTTTGAGATACTTTACAAGTATAAACGAGCATGGACAAGCCGAGCATGCCCAATACCCATTGTTTATTTGGTTTCATTGTGTATTTGGTTTTGTGTGTTTTGGGTTGAGGGTGTGTTTATTTTTTCACACCCAAAGCATATTTGATCCCCCCTAAAAGATGTTTAAGATAAAGTGGATCAGCATAAGATTCATCCGTATGACCTAGTTCAGTGTAGAAAGCGCGACCACCATCATATTCATGGTACCATGCCATTGGGTGTTTATCACCCATTTTTCCTTTACCGGCATCATAGCTTTTCTCATCAATAGAAATTAATACATTTAAGCTGTCGGCTACCCATTTGAAATTATACCATTCATCTTTTCTTTTCCAAACTTCCGGAAGGTGTTTTGTAGAGATATGGTTGCGGTTAGTTACATTTAAAGAAGCCTCTTGTTGACTTGGGTGACTAACAAAATAAGCGCCTACCAGTTTGCCATACCAAGGCCAGTCGTACTCAGTATCAGTAGCAGCATGTACACCTACAAAGTTTCCCCCACCTTGAATGTATTTCTCAAAAACAGCTTGCTGCGTATCATTTAATACATCACCGGTAGTATTAAAAAATACTACCGCCTTGTAATTCTTTAAATTATCTGCTGTGAACTTCTCCGAATTGGTTGTGGTATCAACATCAAAATTATTTTCTGCTCCTAATTTAATAATAGCTGTAGTTCCTACTGCAATTGCATCATGATGAAACCCAGCTGTTTTACAGAACACAAGAATTCTTGGGTTTTTCTTGGCAGAGGCTGATGAGGCACTAAACATGATCAATATTAATGACAGCATTGTTAATGCTTTTGCTAAAGAGTTGTTTCTAGTCGTAATTTTCATTTGTTTTTTGTTTTAATGGTATTAAAGGTAAAGGAATTTTAATTCTCTAAGTAACGGATAAAGTGTATTATTTAAGAGACAAGTTTTAGGGAAACATTAACAAAACTTACATTGGACTAGTTGGACGCACAGCTGTAAGTACAATTTGCCCTTTAAACATTTTCCCTCCATCGCCCGTTAACCTCAAATAATAATCTGATGAACAGGCGGTGCCGTCCTCATCCAGTGTTACAAATGATGATCCTTTAGGAATAAATGACGAATTTTCAGCAGTTTTCGCAATCTGGTTTCCTTCATCGTATTCGTCAAACATAGAGATGTATATTCCCTGGCAACCCACTCTTCTCATGTTATAGAACTGGCGCCACATAAAGTCTCCATGGGCACGCTGGCGACCGGATACTGGAAGATGGACTTTGATGATACCAAGGTAAAAATAGATTATAGTGAGTACCTGAACATTGTAAGCAGTAAAGGGGAAAAGGATAAGCGAAAAGTGAATGAGCTTACTAAGATCATACACCAGGGAAGCTTCTTGTCGAACGTAGAATACGATTGGTTAGATACCTTTAAATCTGACCTCTCAAACGAGATCATAGATACCTATTTACACTATGCAGTTACAATTAAAATTGCTGATGATCCAGAGTTCCTGATCAATCTGGCCAACTATGTATTCTATTTTGATCCGGTAAATGAAGAAGCGATGATCATAAAATGCAAAGCTCTGGTTCATTTAGGAAAGCACTCATTGGCCAAAACTAAATTTGAAACCTTTAACAAAGAGTATAAGGCTATATATGGCGAAGAGTTTAAACATAGTTTTCAGGAAATACTTGAGTAAACCTTAATTAATCTTCGGTTTTGTTTCTCAGTGTTGACGACCGAACAATCAGTTTTGGTTTTATACTTACAATCTTAGGGTTACTGTCTTTTTCTGAAGATTCTATTTCCTGAAAATATAGATTTGCAATTGTTTTGCCCATGCTAACACTGTACTGGTCTATTGTCGTAATAGAAGGACTGGTTATTTCAGTAAAGGCCTCATTTGAATAACCGCAAATACCTAGTTCCTCAGGAACCTTTAATCCCATCTTAGTGGCTACTTCCAAAACACCCAGAGCGGAGAAATCGGAAGTAGAAGCAAATATTGCATCGGGCGGTTCAGCAAGATTTAGTAATTCTTTAGTTGATTCAGCTCCCAGTTCTTTTGTCCACGCATTTTCCTTAATTAGCTCTGGTAACACCGAGACGTTGTATTTTTTTAAGGCAGCAAGATAACCTGCTTTCCTTTGTCTGAAAATATTCAGATTTTGCGGGCCTTCAAGAAGTGCAATTCTTTTATAACCCTGCTCAATTAAATGACTTACTGCGTCTATAGAAGCTTGCTCGTTATCGTTCAATACTTTAAAAGTGTCCAGATGTTCTGCTACCCTGTCAAACTGGATCAGCGGAATACCATGTTCCTTAATGGTTTGAAGGTGTTTGTCATCTTCAAAATCAGCACTAAGGGAAATTACGATACAACTCACATGCTGATTAATTAAGGTGTTTACACATTTAACCTCTCTTGCAGAAGATTCGTTTGATTGGCAAATTACCAGGTTATAACCTTTTTGATAGGTAACCTCCTCGATACCGGCAATCACATCAGCAAAGTAATTTTGATTGATGCGCGGAACAATAACCCCAATGGTCTGGTTATGGCCTTTCCTTAGGTTTGATGCCAGGCTATTTTGTTTGTAATTTAATTCCTTGGCGGTATCTAAAATTAGTTTCCGGGTTGCTTCACTAACATTGCTGTTATTACTTAAAGCCCTGGAAACAGAAGAAGCATTTAAATTCAGCTTCTTTGCAATATCATAAATCGTTGTCCTTTTCTGATTTTTCATCAGTATATCTTGTTTTTTATTTGGTTAATTGTTTGTTCATTGCTCTTTTTCCCAGCTTCCGTCATTTCGACAATAGGAGAGACGACGGGGTGCAACATCCATACCGACCCTATGCAATACTACAATTTATTAATCGAGTAAATATGATAAAATATTTTTATCGCAATCGATTGCTTAAATTAAATATTTTACTAATTTCGTTTTATCAAATACTAATATTTTAATTCAACCCAAATATATAAAGAAAACATGCTGCTATTAGGTATTGATGTAGGAACATCATCTGTCAAAGTTTCGGTGGTTGATGTTGCGTCCGGCGACATTCTTGCAAGTGCACAATATCCGGACAGTGAATCGGAGATTATTTCCCTCAAATCAGGTTGGGCAGAGCAGTCACCAGATATGTGGTGGGAACATGTTCAGCAAGCCATACTAAACTGTAACAGTAAGGGCAAATACAATCCGTTAGACATTTCGGCCATTGGTATAGCTTATCAGATGCATGGGCTTGTTATTGTAGATGAAGCGCAAAACAGCCTGAGAAACAGTATTATATGGTGCGACAGCAGAGCTGTAGAAACCGGAGAAGAAGCATTTAACGCTTTAGGAAAAGAACAGGTTTTGAGCCGTATGCTTAACTCGCCTGGTAATTTTACCGCCTCAAAACTGGCCTGGGTTAAAAAGAACGAACCCGAAACCTATAGTAAAGTATCAAAGATGATGCTGCCTGGAGATTTTATTGCGATGAAACTTACCGGAGAGGTTACTACCAGTAATTCTGCCTTATCAGAAGGAATACTTTGGGACTTTAAAGCCAACGGAATTTCTACTGATATTATGAGCCAGTTTGGTTTTTCTTCAAGCATTATTCCTGAGATAAAACCTGTGTTTTGTGAACATGGACGGGTAAAGAAATCGATTGCCGAAAAGCTAGGTTTAAAGGCAGGTATTCCAGTTGCTTATAAAGCAGGAGATCAGCCAAACAATGCCCTTTCATTAAATGTAACGCAACCAGGAGAAGTAGCGGCAACAGCAGGAACATCAGGTGTTATTTATGGCGTTACTGACCAGTTACTTTACGATAAACAATCACGTGTAAATACATTTGCGCACGTAAATCACACCGCTCAGGATCAACGTTTAGGCGTTTTGCTTTGCATCAACGGTACAGGAAGTATGAACCGATGGGCTAAAAGCTTAATGGGGTCGTCAATAGACTACGTTGCCATGAATAATGCAGCAAGTAAAATCGCTGCCGGAAGCAACGGACTCTATGTTCTTCCTTTTGGCAATGGCGCAGAGCGCATGCTAAATAATAAACTTGTAGGCGCACATTTACAACAAATAGACCTTAACCTGCATACACAGGCACATATATTCCGCGCAGTACAAGAAGGAATTGCATTCTCATTCCGTTATGGATTAGATATCCTTAGAGAAAACGGAATGCAGCCATCAGTAATCAGAGCAGGCAGGTCAAATCTTTTTATGAGTGATATTTTCTCTCAAACCTTTGTAAACGTAACAGGTGTGCCGGTAGAACTTTATGAAAACGACGGTAGTTATGGTGCTGCTGTAGGGGCTGGTATTGGTGCAAACATCTTTAAAACTGTTAGCGAAGCATTTAGCAATAAAAAGCCTGTTAAGCTGGTAGAACCAACAAATGAAACACTAGAGGATGAATATCAAACCTGGAAAAAACTTCTTGAACAACAATTAGAATCATTAAATAAATAGAAAATCAACATGAGCGTAAACACTTTGAATAACGAATTTTTTAAAAATATCGGTAAGGTTAACTTTGAGGGACGTGAAAGCGACAATCCTCTGGCATTTAAATGGTATGATCCTGAAAGGATTGTCGCTGGGAAAACACTTAAAGATCACCTTCGTTTTGCCGGCGCTTACTGGCATTCATTCTGTGGTAACGGTGCCGATCCTTTTGGCGAAGCAAGCCACATTTTTCCGTGGAACCAAAAAAGCGATCCTGTAGAACGTGCTAAAGATAAAATGGATGCAGCATTTGAGTTTTTAACCAAACTAAATATCCCATATTACTGCTTCCATGATGTAGATATGGTAGATTACGGTAACGACATCAAAGAAAACGAAAGAAGACTGCAGGCTTTGGTAGATTATGCTCGTCAGAAACAAGACGAAACAGGCGTAAAATTATTATGGGGTACTGCAAATTTGTTCTCGCACAGAAGATATATGAACGGTGCGGCAACAAATCCTGATTTTCACGTACTAACGCACGGTGCTGCCCAGGTAAAAGCCGCCCTTGATGCAACTATTGCATTAGGTGGGGAGAATTATGTGTTCTGGGGTGGTCGCGAAGGATATATGTCGCTATTAAATACCGACATGAAGAGAGAGCAGGAACATCTTGCACGTTTCCTGCATACCGCAAAAGATTATGCCAGAAAGAATGGATTTAAAGGTACGTTCTTAATTGAACCAAAACCATGTGAGCCTACTAAACATCAATACGATTATGATGCAGCAACGGTTTTCGGTTTCCTTCAAAAATATGATCTTCTAGGCGATTTTAAATTAAACCTTGAAGTAAACCATGCAACCCTTGCCGGTCATACCTTCCAGCACGAATTACAAGTAGCTGCAGATGCAGGTCTTCTTGGATCTATTGATGCAAACCGTGGAGATTATCAAAATGGCTGGGATACAGATCAATTCCCAAATAACATTAACGAATTGGTAGAGTCTATGCTGATCATTCTTGAGGCAGGTGGCTTTAGTCGTGGTGGAATAAACTTTGATGCCAAAATCCGTAGAAATTCAACTGATCAGGCGGATTTGTTCTATGCACATATTGGTGGTATGGATATGTTTGCCCGCGCACTTATCGTTGCTGATGATATCCTTCAAAACTCTGACTATAAAAAAATCAGAACAGAAAGATATGCATCTTTCGATAACGGTAAGGGAAAAGAATTTGAAAATGGTAATTTAAGTCTTGAAGACTTACGCGATTATGCAATCCAGAATGGCGAACCACAAACACTAAGCGGCAGACAAGAATTCCTTGAAAACTTAATCAACAGACACATTTAAATTCAGCCATTAACCGGAATTTATGAAAACACTGGGCGCATTAGACTATGCAGTTTTCCTGATTTATTTTCTGATCGTTGCGTTTTACGGATGGTGGGTTTATAGACAAAAAAAGGCTCATAAGGAGAACTCTAAAGATTTCTTTTTGGCCAAAGACTCACTTACCTGGTGGGCAATAGGGGCTTCCCTTATTGCCTCCAATATTTCTGCAGAGCAGTTTATTGGAATGAGCGGATCAGGATTTAAGATGGGACTGGCAATTGCTACCTATGAATGGATGGCAGCTGTTACCTTGATAATTGTGGCGGTATTTTTTATACCGGTATACCTTAAAAATAAGATATACACCATGCCGCAGTTCTTAAATCAGCGTTACAATGGTACTGTAGCAATGATCATGGCCATTTTCTGGTTGTTACTATATGTAGTAGTAAACTTAACCTCTATACTTTATTTAGGGGCTCTGGCAATCCACAGCATATCAGGAATTAACCTTACGGCGTGTATGTATCTGCTGGCTATTTTCTCCATCATCATTACACTTGGTGGAATGAAAGTAATTGGTTATACAGATGTAATTCAGGTGTTTTTTCTTATCCTGGGTGGTTTAGCAACTACCTATCTGGCATTAGAACTGGTCGCTACGCATTTCGGTTCAAGTGGGGTAATGAAAGGTTTTAGTCTGTTAAAGGTCCACGCGGAAGAGCATTTTCACATGATCTTTAAGAAAGATAATGAGAATTATCTCGATTTGCCGGGCTTAACTGTATTAATTGGTGGTATGTGGATTGTAAACCTTAACTATTGGGGTTGCAATCAGTACATCACTCAGAGAGCACTTGGAGCTGATCTTAAAACAGCAAGAAATGGGCTTCTTTTTGCATCTTTCTTAAAATTACTGATGCCGGTTATCGTGGTACTTCCAGGTATTGCAGCGTTTGTATTGTACAAAGAAGGGTATGGTGATTTTAAAACAGATATGATACAAGGCGGAGAGGTGTCTCCAGATAGTGCTTATCCTGTGCTTTTAAATCTTCTTCCTGCCGGACTAAAGGGATTGTCGTTTGCCGCATTAACCGCTGCGGTAGTCGCTTCCCTTGCTGGTAAAGCAAATAGTATTGCAACCATTTTTACGCTTGATATTTACAAGAAAGTAATCAATAAAACAGCGAATGAAGACAAACAGGTAGTAATTGGACGGATTACCGTTATCCTTGCAATGCTTGTGGCCATCATCATTTCTCCATTACTTGGTATCGATAAAAAAGGTGGCTTTCAGTTTATTCAGGAGTATACCGGATTTTTCTCGCCAGGTATTTTTGCCATGTTTATCCTTGGTTTCTTCTGGAAAAAGACAACCTCAAATGCAGCGTTATTTGCAACAGTTGGAGGTTTTGCGCTTTCGGTGATATTCAAATTCCTTCCAAATGTTATGAACCTGGAATTCCTCAGTTCAACAGGCTTTTCAAAGTTGGTGCAACAGAGAGATGGGAGTATGCTTTATGAAATACCATTTCTAGACCGCATGGGTTTTGTATTTATCATTTGTCTTGTCGTGATGTATGTAATTAGCATCATAGAAACCAGAAGAGGGGTACTAACAAATGGACTTGAAATAGAAAAAGAAATGTTTAGAACTAATAGGGCATTTACAGTTGGTGCAATCATTGTTTGCGGGCTGATTGTAGCACTATATACAATTTACTGGTAAGTTAGGTTTACCCAGTTTAGGTTAGGACGGTGGGCTGGTTACCTATCGTCCTCTTTTATAAACCGGAGCGTAAAATCCATCCATAGGAACGTGGATGGGATGTAAGCGACAGACACTGATCTTGAGCTATACTGACAAATCAATGCCTTGAAGTTCAAGTATGTCTATCAGTTTACCGCTGATATGAAGGTGATTGAAAAAGTTACTGATTTGAAGGGGCGATAAAAAGATCAGATTTTGAGTTCTTCCGGATTTGTTCCATTGAGGTCTATGGGGTGCTTTCTGTAATATGTAAGGCACTCAGTTAACTCAGAAAGGTCATAGTCGTCTGATAAGTTTTCGGCAAAACTTTTAATAATATGCTTAATAGGCGAATCTCCCTGAGCGTTTACCTTAAAAAAGGAGAGGGCAAGAAGAAATGTACATAGTATTCTAGTTGTGGCTGACATAAACTTGTCTAACCACATTAATTATTTTCGAAATAAAAAATAATTAAGCGGATAAATGAAAATAAATGCCGATAATTAAATCTGGTCGTTCAACTTCAGTAAGAAATCTTTTAATTTCTCAAGCGAGTCAATGATTTTTTGATTTTCTTTAACCTCAGATGTATTGTTTTTTAGATGATCTTTTGCACCCTTTAAAGTGAAACCTTTATCTTCTACCAGATGAAAAATGATCTTTAAATTTTCAATATCTTCCGGAGTAAAAAGACGGTTTCCTTTTTTGTTTTTTTTAGGTTGCAATACGTCAAATTCCTTTTCGTAAAATCGGATTTGGGATGCATTTACACCAAACATTTCGGTTACCTCACCCATCGTATAGTACATTTTATTAATTTCCCGTTCTTTGTAAGGCATACTTTAGTGTTGATTATTAGTGTTTTATAGCTTTTATTTAAAGTATTCAAATGTAGTGGGATTTTAGTAGAATCCAACAATAAAATTTTAATTTTCCTCGATAGAGGTTATTTTTTTATCTAAGTTTGTTCCACTAATCAAGAGAAGGATGACAGCTAAGGAAATCAGACAGGCATACTTAAAATTTTTCGAATCAAAACAACACCATATTGTTTCATCGGCACCTATTGTAGTTAAAAACGACCCCACATTAATGTTTACTAATGCGGGAATGAATCAGTTTAAAGATTTGTTTTTAGGAGAGGCCCCAATAAAATACCCAAGAGTAACTGATACCCAACGTTGTTTGCGCGTATCTGGAAAACATAATGATTTGGAAGAAGTAGGGATAGATACCTACCACCATACCATGTTCGAAATGCTTGGAAACTGGAGCTTTGGCGATTATTTTAAGAAAGAAGCCATTGCCTGGAGTTGGGAGCTGTTGACCGAGGTTTATAAAATTCCAAAAGATAAATTATATGTTTCCATTTTTGAAGGAGACGAAAAAGAAGGTTTGCCAAGGGATACTGAGGCTTATGAGCTTTGGAAGCAATATGTTCCTGAAGACCGTATTATTTTAGGTAATAAAAAGGACAATTTTTGGGAAATGGGCGATACGGGCCCATGTGGTCCATGCTCTGAAATCCATGTTGATTGCAGATCGGACGAGGAGCGTAAAGCTGTTGAAGGTAAATCACTGGTAAATGCCGACCATGCTCAGGTTATTGAGATATGGAACAATGTATTTATGCAGTTTAACCGTTTAAAAGATGGTTCATTGCAGCCGCTTCCAGCCCAACATGTAGATACTGGGATGGGTTTTGAGCGTTTAGTTCGTGTATTGCAAGAGAAATCTTCAAACTATGATACCGATGTTTTTCAACCCTTAATTCAATTCATAGCCAAGCATGCGGGGATTGATTATGGTGTAGATGAAAAAACGGATATCGCTATGCGTGTGATGGCTGATCATATTCGTGCCATTTCATTTGTAATTGCCGATGGGCAATTGCCTTCTAATAATAAAGCCGGCTATGTGATCCGCCGTATTTTGCGTCGCGCAGTGAGGTATGCATATACTTTCCTTAACCTTAAAGATCCGTTTTTAAATCAGCTGGTGCCTGTGTTGGCTGAGCAATTTAAAGGCGTTTTTGATGAGCTTTCGATGCAGCAGGATTTTGTACAGAAGGTGGTTTTAGAAGAAGAGATTTCTTTTTTAAGAACTTTAGCTACAGGTATCCAACGCTTTGATAATTATACTAAAAAGCAAGGCGAAGTATTAATGGCAGAGAATGCTATTGAGCTTGAAAAGAGATTTGATGATCCATGGGTTCACAGCATATTGAAAGACCAGATGGTAATTTCAGGTGAGTTTGCTTTTGAGCTTAATGACACCTACGGATTTCCGATAGATTTAACTGAATTGATGGCCAGAGAACAACGCTGGACTGTTGATATGGAAGAATATAACAAGGCGCTTTTAAAGCAAAAAGAGCGTTCTCGTGCAGCTACTGCGGTTGATACCGGCGATTGGGTTTTGGTAAATCCTGATCTTGAGGTTGAATTTGTGGGATATGACGATTCTGAGGCTGAAACTGAGATTGTAAAGTACCGTAAGGTTAGTGCAAAAGGTAAGGATCAATATCAGATTGTGTTGAGTAAAACACCTTTTTATGCTGAAAGTGGCGGGCAAGTAGGTGATACAGGTCGTTTAGAAGATCATAGTCGTCTTTTCTTTGTTGAAATAACCGATACCAAGAAAGAAAACGGGGTAATTGTCCATTATGCTGATACTTTACCTGAAGATCTTGACGGTCAGTTTTGGGCTGTTATTGATGAGGATAAACGTTTACTATCTCAGGATAACCACAGTGCTACGCATTTGTTGCATGCTGCGTTGAAGAAAGTATTAGGATCGCACGTGAATCAAAAAGGTTCGCTGGTGAACCCTGATTACCTACGTTTCGACTTTTCGCATTTTGCAAAAGTTACTGATGAGGAATTGGCGCAGATTGAACACCTGGTTAATCAGAAAGTAAGAGAAAATATTCCTTTAAAGGAGCAAAGATACGTTCCATATGATCAGGCCATTTCGAGCGGGGTAACTGCTTTATTTGGTGAGAAGTATGGAGATTTAGTACGCATCATCACTTTTGATGATCACTATTCTAAAGAGCTTTGTGGTGGTACGCATGTACAGGCAACAGGCCAGATCGGTTATTTTAAAATCACATCTGAAAGTGCTGTTGCTGCCGGTGTAAGGAGAATAGAGGCAATTACAGCAGATAAGGCTGAGGCATTTATTTTGGACCAGAATAAAGAGTTAAATGAGCTTAGATCATTATTAAAAGGAAATAAGGACCTTAAAGCTGCTGTTGCTGCACTTATCGAAGAAAACGCAAAGCTTAAAAAGGATGCTGATAAGGCCGTAGGTGAACAAGCTGCAAATCTTAAGCATGAAATTGTACATCACCTTAAGACCATTAATGGAATTAATCTGATCGCAACTCATGTTGATTTGCCAAATGCCGAAGCAGTTAAAAACTTAGCATTTTCAGTTAAGGATTTGGTTGATGATCTGTTCCTTGTGTTTACTACCTTAATTGATGATAAACCGGGAATTACTGTAATGCTATCGGAGAATTTGGTTAAAGATAAGGGCCTTAATGCTTCTAATATAGTTAGAGAATTAGCAAAACATATACAAGGCGGCGGCGGCGGACAGCCTTTCTACGCTACTGCCGGAGGAAAGAATAAAGACGGTCTAGCTGCTGTTTTAATTAAAGCTGAATCATTGATCAGTTAGTTATTTAAAACCCTCGTCATCTCGATGATAGGAGAGATGACGAGGGCTCTAGAACATTTACTTAGAATGCTCGCTTTGGATCGACAGTTTTAGTTCACTCGCTTTACTTAGAATCGACTTTCTGCGAAAAGGCCTGGGAAATTTTTGCCCATTTAGCGAAGCGGGCAAAAGATTTCAGTCTTAGCGTAGAAGGGTTATTTTACCGTTAATTTTTTAATCGGCTCCAGTACCACTTTTCTAAACTCAACTTCAGAACCCTCTGCCTGCAATGCAATATTGCCGCCACTCACAGTGCAATTGGTTCCATGGTTTACAAAAACGTCATTAACCCATACTTTTACCTGATCACCCAAACATTCGATAACCATTTTATTCCATTCACCTACAGGCTTTTCAACATCCTGAACCAGTCTTTTAATTCTTCTAAGCTTATCGCCGTTAACGCCCCAGTTTTCTTTTGGACCGCGTCTTGTTTCCATATCAGGGACAGTAATGTCTTCCTGGATGCACCAAAAATCGCCGGCCATGGTATGCTGCATTTGTACTTCTATCGATTTTGGGAACATATCGTAAAGTGCCCTCGGTGTAGAGGCATGTACAAGTACGCCACAATTGCCCGGTTTGGCGGCAAAACGATATTGTACTTCCAAACGGTAATTTTTATAAGTAGCATCGGTAATCAGGTGACCTCCGGGAGTTCCCAAACTTACCAATAAGCCATTGCGAATAATAAAAGGCATCCGGGCATTGGAATCTTTGTCCATTTCAGGAACATCGGCATGCCATCCGGTTAGGTCTTTGCCATTAAATAAGCTCTTTGATTGAGCAAATGAGGCAGCTGAGCTTAAAATTAAGGCCAGCGCCAAAAGTGATTTGGTTAGGTTTTTTTTCATGTTTATTGTAATACTAATATAGAAATACTTTTAGCAACTCGCTTTTTTTTCTATTTTGTGTTTTCCAAATAAAATAAGAAAGTATGACCATCCTAATCGTCCTATTGTGTATCCTATTTCTGATTGTTTTAGTTTCAGCATTTAAGGTCAATGCATTTGTTGCATTTCTAATTGTATCTATACTTGCCGGTATTTTACTGGGTATTCCACTTAATAAAGTTACAGCCTCTGTCGAAAAGGGAATTGGAGATGTTTTAGGCTCGTTGGTAGTAATCATTACTGTGGGGGCCATGTTGGGTAAACTTGTGGCCCAAAGTGGCGCAGCGCAAAGAATTGCATCATCTATGATGAATTTTTGCGGAGAGAAATATATACAATGGGGAGTAGTTACTACCGGGTTCCTAATCGGTATTCCATTGTTTTACGGGATAGGTTTTGTGTTAATGGTCCCACTGATTTTTTCTATTGTTTACAAGTATAAGCTGCCTGTTATATACATCGGTTTGCCAATGCTTGCTGCATTATCAGTTACTCACGGGTTTTTACCACCGCACCCTTCACCATCGGCCCTGGTTATTCAGTTTAAGGCCAATATGGGTTTAACGTTATTGTATGGATTAATTGTGGCCGTACCCGCCATCATTATAGGAGGGCCATTGTTTTCGAGAACGCTTAAAGCCATACCCTCAAAACCTTTGGCAGCTTTTGTTCCTGCCGATATGCCTGAAGAAGAATTGCCGGGCGCATTTAATAGTTTTTTTACGGCCTTACTGCCTGTTTTGCTTTTAATAGGTGCTACGGTATTTACGTTTTCAGAAAATCAGAATCCAGCTGTGTCCAGTTTCTTTGCCTTTGCAGGCAGCCCGACAATCGCTATGCTTGTTGCATTGTTTGTTGCAACATTTTCGCTAGGTATTTTTCAGGGCAAGAAAATGGGAGACATCATGAATATTTATGGCGAAGCGATTAAAGATGTCGCCATGATACTGCTAATTATTGGTGGATCTGGAGCATTAAAGCAAGTTTTGGTAGATAGTGGGGTAAGCGGACAAATAGCAGTGCTTTTAAAAGATATGGATATGCAGCCTTTATTTTTGGGCTGGTTAATTGCCGCAATTATTCGTTTTTGTGTAGGTTCTGCAACGGTAGCAGGCTTGACAACTGCCGGGATTATTTTACCTTTGATGGTGTCATCTAACACAGACCCTAACTTAATGGTTTTGGCAGTAGGTGCAGGCAGTTTAATGTTCTCGCACGTAAACGATTCCGGATTCTGGATGTTTAAAGAGTACTTTAACTTAAGTATGAAGGATACTTTTAAATCGTGGGCCGTAATGGAATCAATAGTAGGAATTGTGGGGTTGGCGGGTGTACTTTTATTAAATCAACTTATTTAAATATAGATATGGGAACTTTTAATGCAGATGAACAGTTTGAAAAATTAGGATTAACATTGCCTCCGGCGCCAACGCCTTTGGGTGTTTATAAGCCTTTTTTAATTGATGGCAAGTATCTTTATTTATCTGGTCATGGGCCTGTTAGAGATGATAAAAGCTTGATAATTGGACGTGTGGGTGTCGAGTTTGATAAAGAAGAAGGTAAACTTGCTGCTAGACAAGTTGGATTAACCATGTTATCAACCATAAAAACAAATTTAGGCAGCTTAAACCGTGTAAAAAGAGTAATCAAAGTTTTAGGGATGGTAAACTGCACCCCAGATTTCGAAAAACATCCCTTTGTAATTAATGGTTGCAGCGAACTTTTTGCCCAGGTTTGGGGAGAAGAAAACGGCATTGGTACCAGAAGTGCAGTAGGTTTTGGATCGTTGCCTGATAATATCCCTGTAGAGATTGAAGCTTTATTCGAACTTCATGAATAACCCTAAAAAACTAACAAACCGGTATTGGTTCGAGATTGACAATGTGAGTGAACTCGATTCTCCGGCATTGGTCTTTTATCCCGATCGTATTGCAGATAACATAACTCTTTTAAAAGCCAGCATTGATTCGGTTAGCAGATTGCGACCTCATGTAAAAACGCATAAATCCAGCGAGGTCACCTTGTTAATGATAAATGCAGGAATAGCTAAGTTTAAATGCGCTACCATTGCAGAGGCAGAGATGTTAGCTGCTTGTGGTGCTGCCGATGTTCTGCTGGCCTATCAGCCTGTTGGCCCAAAAGTTAAAAGATATGTCTCGCTTATAAAAGCTTTTCCGCTAACACAATTTTCATGTCTCATTGATAATGAGCAATCATTAAATGAACTTTCGAAAGCTGCAGTTGCATCAGGTTTGGAAATCAATTTGTTTCTGGATCTGAATTTAGGGATGAACCGAACAGGTATTTTGCCCAACGAAAAGGCTCTGGCACTTTACCAGAAAATGCATATTTCGAAAGGAATAAATGCTATAGGTTTGCATGGCTATGATGGTCATATCCATGATGTTTCGTTATCGCAAAGAAGAGAAAAATGGCAGGTTGGCTGGAATTTAATTAAAAGCTTGAAAGATGGCATTACAGCCAATGGTTTGCCTGTGCCGGTTATTGTAGGTGGTGGTACACCAACTTATCCTTTTTATGCGGAGCAACCTGAGGTAGAATGTAGCCCAGGCACGTTCATTCTATGGGATAAAGGGTATCAGAACTCTTTTGAAGAGCAGGAGTATTCAATTGCGGCGGTGCTTATAAGTCGCGTAATCTCTTTACCGGATGAAACTAAAGTAAGTCTGGATTTAGGGCATAAAGCTGTAGCTGCAGAAAATGAGCTTACTAAAAGGGTGTCATTTTTGAATGCTCCGGATGCCAAAATAATAAGTCAGAGCGAAGAGCATCTGGTATTGGAAATGGCTAATGGTCATGGTTTTAAAATAGGAGATGTTTTGTATGGATTGCCAATTCATATTTGTCCAACTGTTGCCTTATACGACCGTGCAGCAACGGTTATAGACTATAAAATTACCGGCGAATGGGCCATTGTTTCAAGAAATAGAAAAATTAATATATAACCTATGTTTACAATTGATGCACATTTGGATTTAAGCATGAATGCCTTGGAGTGGAATCGTGATTTGACTTTGCCTGTTTCTTCGATCAATGCAAGGGAGGAGGGATTAACTGATAAGCCGGATAGGGCAAAAGCAGTTGTCTCGTTACCCGAACTTAGAAAAGGTAAAATCGGACTCGTTGTAGCTACCCAGATTGCCCGATTTGTAGCACCAGGGAATAAATTGCCTGGATGGCACTCGCCCGCGCAGGCTTGGGCGCAAACTCAAGGTCAGCTTGCATGGTATAAAGCTATGGAAGAGGCAGGGGAGATGGTTCAGATTACCGATTTGGCCGGTTTGGAAAAGCACCTTGCTTTATGGGCTGCTGATACCCCGGATGCTGAAAAACCAATTGGCTATATTCTAAGTCTTGAAGGTGCTGATTCTATTGTAACCATAGGGCATTTAGAAAAAGCTTATCAAAATGGTTTAAGGGCTGTTGGTCCAGCTCATTATGGTCCTGGGAGATATGCTCAGGGAACTGATGCCAGTGGATTTATGGGGCCAAAAGGTCATGAGTTGCTTAAGGAAATGGAGCGATTGAACATTATTTTAGATGCCACTCATTTATGCGACGATAGTTTTTGGGAAGCTCTTGACCATTTTAACGGCCATGTTTGGGCGTCGCACAACAATTGCAGAGCGCTTGTGAACCATAACCGTCAGTTTAGTGATGATCAAATTAAGGCGTTAATAGAACGCGGCGCAGTTATTGGCGGGGCTCTGGATGCCTGGATGATGGTGCCTAACTGGGTACGTGGTAAGTCTACCCCAAAGAGTATGAATTGCAATCTGGATGTGATGATTGATCATATAGACCATATTTGTCAGTTAGCAGGAAATACGCATCATGTTGGAATTGGTTCAGACCTTGATGGAGCATTTGGGAAGGAGCAGTGTCCTTATGATTTGGAGACTATCGCTGATCTTCAAAAGATACCTACATTGTTTAAGGCCAGAGGATATTCGAACGTGGATATTGAAAATCTGATGAGAGGAAACTGGTTAAGATTTTTGCGAAAAGCCTGGTAATTGGGGTCTATAACATCTTCGCCTATATGTTAACCTTTAAACCACTTTAAAAGGCCGTTTTAATGGTAAAGGTCGGTCAGAGTCGTTCAATAAGTCGTCTGAAAGTCACCGTTTATTTATTTAAGGGCCCAATACCCTACGGCCAGCCAGATCAGGCCTTTTATCAGAAAAAACAAAAATCCCCAAACGCCGACTTTTTTCAGCCATTTTAGGATTGCTGCTTTTTTTTCTGATGTGGTTTTATTAGCCATAAGATATCAATTCATAACGCTGTTTATCTTCAGACAAATATATCTTATTTGAAATAATTATAAATAAAATTGAATGTAATTTTAATGTTTGAATACACCCGTTATCATGAGCGCCCAGCATTGGGGAAAGTGGTAATGACATCATGAAATAGCTCACATCGTCCTCAACGATAGGGGAGATCTCTTGATTATGCCACCTAAAGAGATCTCCTATCGTTGAGGACGACGAAAGCTATGAGATGAAAGCTTCTACCCTCTTGGCCTAATTATTCTTTCAATACCAGGGTCTCTTCTTTCCCTTTTGTTTTCGTAATGCCTGTTGTCACGTCTTCTGTCATTACCTCTTTCTCTGTATTGTCTTCTGCCATTATCATGGTGTCTATCTTCACGATATCTTTCAGTGTAATGTCTTTTATTGCCTTTCCAGTTATCATGTCTACCATATTTAACCCTATAAGCATTGTGATTATGATACGGTCTTGGTGAATTGATCACATATTTTCTTCCAGAGTATAAGTTATAACCCCTGTATCTATGTGGAAGTGAACGAGAATGAACCCATCTATTTCCGTTTAAGTAAATAAACTGTCTGGTTGGTACATAGTAATAACTCTCAATGTCGGGCATGTAATAGTAATCTACATAATCGTAGCCTCTAGGTCCCCATTGCGGCTGTGAGCCAATGTTTACGCTAATGTTTACTTGCGCCTTTGCGGGTGCTGTTACAGCTATTATTGATGCAAATCCAAGCATCGCCAATAAAAATAGTTTTTTCATAGAATTGATTTATTATTTGTGTGTGATGTATTAAAACCAAAGTTTGTGCCATAAGTATAATTCTGGCTACAAATCTGTGTTAATAACGCATAAATGGTTATATTTGTATCTTAAACACATGTTGAATAAAGTTAATTATTGCATATAAATGAGTACGAAAACTGCAGTTTCTCCATCAGAATTCGAATTGGTATCTGGTTTAGAAATCCACGTACAATTAAATACACAAACAAAAATATTCTCATCAGATAGTGCTTCTTTTGGAGCAAAACCTAATGAGCATATCTCTGCTGTTTCGCTGGCATTACCAGGCGCTTTGCCTAAATTGAATAAAGAGGTGGTTGCTAAAGCCGTTAGAATGGGATTGGCGTTAAACTGCACCATTAACCAGCTCAATTTTTTTGATAGAAAGAATTATTTCTATGCCGATCTGCCTAAAGGATATCAGATTACTCAGGATAACAGACCAATCTGTCAAAATGGTTATCTGAATGTAACGCTAAGTAATGGTGAAGAAAAGCGCATCGGAATTAACAGGATACACCTGGAAGAGGATGCCGGTAAAAGTATGCATGATCAGAGTGATCAATACTCTTACGTAGACCTAAACAGGGCAGGGGTTCCATTAATAGAGATTGTTACAGAACCGGATATCAGAAGTTCAGAAGAAGCATCTGCTCTGCTAACAGAGATGAGAAAATTGGTTCGTCATTTAAATGTGAGTGATGGCAATATGGAAGAAGGAAGTTTGCGTTGTGATGCAAATATCTCTATCCGTAAGGTTGGTGCTACAGAATTTGGGACGCGCTGTGAGGTGAAAAACCTAAACTCAATAAGAAATGTACGTAGGGCTATGGATTTTGAGTTTAACAGACAAAAAGAGGTTGTTACTACCGGAGGCAGGATTATACAGAGTACATTGAACTTTGATGCTGAAGAAGGTACCACATCCCCAATGCGGAGCAAGGAAGAAGCCAATGATTACAGGTATTTTCCAGATCCGGATCTGCCACCTATACATATTTCTGATGAGTGGCTGGAGCAGATAAAGGCTACAATGCCTGAACTGCCCGCAGAGATCTCTAAGAGGCTGGTAAAGGATTATGGAGTTAACGCATCTGAAGCTACATTGCTTGCTGAAGATATTGACTTGCTTACCTATTTTAATTCGGCGTTGCCTATAGTTAAAAATACAAAGAGTCTGGTAAACTGGCTTACAGGATCTATCAGAGCTTTGTTAAGTGAAAAAGAGATCACCATATCAGGATTTAAAGTTAGCCCTGTTCAACTTGCAGACGTAATTAACCTGGTAGACAATAAAAGGATCACCCAACAAATTGCATTACAACAGCTATTGCCTTTGACTGTTGGTAATGAGGGTGCCGATGTAAACAAACTGGCTACTGAACATAGCTTGCTAATTGAAGAAAATAGTGATGAACTGGCTGGTTTTGTGGATCAGGTTCTATCAAAATATGAAGTGCAGGTACAAGCCTATAAAAAAGGAAAAAAAGGTGTGCTTGGGCTTTTTGTAGGTGAGGTAATGAAACTTGCCAAGGGGAAAGCAGATCCTCAAAAAATAAATGAATTGTTACAAGTGAAATTAAAATAGTAAATATTATGATGAAACGTATTGGGTATGTATTGGTGTTGTGTGTCGTGTTTGCAGCATGTAAGGATAAAAGTAAGTTTGTAATTAACGGGGAGTTTAAAAACGCTGCTCCAAAAAGCAAAGTTTACTTATTTGGTTTGCAAAAAGACAATGCTTTACCATTAGATTCAACTGTGTTTTCTGAAAAAGGAGAATTTAAATTTACCCATTCTACCCCAGGGGCAGATTTCTTTAGGATTTCTGCGGGCAATAACGAGTATATGATTATTGCAAAAAATGGCGATGAAATTAAAATTACTGCTGATTTGGCCGACAAATCGTTAGCTTATACTACTTCTGGTGCTGCTGAGGCAGATAAACTACAGGAACTGAATACCACCAAGCATGAGTATATGACCAAAATTGCCGCTATACAAACTCAGTTTGATGAAGCGGTATCGGCCCAGCCAGATAAGAGAGAAGCTATTATGGAGCAAATGAGACCTCAATATACTGCAGAAATGGAAGGGCTTAATAAAGCGGTATTGAAATTTGCTGAGGAGAATACAGAATCGTTAGCTGGCTTTTATGCCATAAACTTGTTAAATCCTTCGGAATTTGAGAAAGAAATGGTGGCTTATTCTGATAAAATTAAAAGTAAGTTTAATGATAATGCTGCAGTAACTGAATTTTTAAAGAGAATGGCTAGCTTAAAGGCAGTTCAAATTGGTCAGACTGCACCAGAATTTACCATAACCGGTATTGATGGAAAGCCAGTTAAGTTGTCTGATTTTAAAGGAAAATATGTATTGCTTGATTTTTGGGCCTCGTGGTGTATGCCATGCAGACAGGAAAATCCGAATGTGGTTAAAGCTTACAATACTTATAAAGACAAGAATTTTACCATACTAGGTGTTTCTTTAGATAAAGATCCTGCGGCATGGAAAAAAGCCATTGCTGATGACAAACTAACCTGGAATCATGCTAGTGAATTAAGTGACTTTGAAGGTTCAACCGTTAGATTGTATCAAATAGAGGCTATTCCAAGCTCATTTATCATAGATCCAAAAGGGACAATTGTTGCAAAGAATCTTCGCGGGGAAGAGCTTGATGCATTTTTAAATAAAACTTTACGCTAACCCTAAATTCATGTTAATATACATGATGGTATTAACAATTTGTTAACATGAGTTTAACGGTATATTATAATTGATTACCTAATTTCGTAACAAATAATTAAAGCTATGAGCACCGTAAAACAGAAGATACTTATTGTTGATGATGAACCAGATATTTTAGAGTTAATTGAGTATAACTTAAAGAAAGAGGGATATCAGGTATTCTTAGCCAATAATGGTCAGGAAGGCATTACGATTGCAAAGAAGGTACATCCTGATTTAATTATCCTGGATATCATGATGCCAAAGATGGATGGTATTGAGGCATGCAGGTTAATGAGGGCTATTCCTGAGTTTAAAAATACTTTCATGGTGTTTTTAACAGCACGAAGTGAAGAGTATTCAGAAATAGCAGGATTTAATGTTGGTGCAGATGATTATATAGCTAAGCCAATTAAGCCTCGTGCACTGGTAAGTCGTATTAATGCGATATTAAGAAGAAATGCGAGTGGGGACGAAGTTTCTGATAATAAGGTTGAAATAGGTGATTTGGTGATTGACAGAGAAGCGTACCTTGTTTTTCAGAGTGGTAAAAAAGTGATTTTAGCTAAAAAAGAGTTTGAATTACTTTATTTATTAGCCTCAAAACCCGGTAAGGTATATACCAGAGAATCTATTTTAAAGAATATTTGGGAAGATTCTGTAGTGGTTACCAACCGTACAATTGATGTACACATTCGCAAGTTACGTGAGAAGTTAGGCGAAACTTATGTTGCTACTGTAAAAGGAGTGGGGTATAAATTCGAACTTTCTTAGTACTTTTGCATTCTGGAAGATCATTGGGCTTTTTGCTACCTGTAGCGAATTAGCTCACTGATATCTTTACAGGCTGGAATGCACTAGTTACTTCTGAAAAACACACTGAATTGAAATATCCTTCATTTAAAGACATTATCCTATTCGAAAACGATGATTATATCGTTGTAAATAAACCACCTTTTGTTGCCTCTTTAGATGAGCGTGGCGGTTCGGGTGAAGTAAATATCTTACGCCTTGCTAAACAATATAGTGCTGATGCGCAGGTTTGCCATCGTCTTGATAAAGAAACTTCGGGTGCAATTATTATTGCAAAAACGCCTGAGGCTTACCGTTCTGTAGCCATGCAATTTGAAAAGCGTAAGGTAAATAAAGTATACCACGCTGTTGTTGATGGGCAGTTTACTTTTAAAGATTTGTTTATAGACCTTCCTATTTTAAATGATGGGAATAAGAGTGTAACGATAGACCGTAAGGAAGGTAAGCGTGCGGAAACATATTTTAATTCTATTAAAAACTACAGACATTATACTCTGGTAGAGTGTAAACCAATAACGGGTAGAATGCATCAGATTCGTATACATTTAGCCACGCAGCGTGCTGCAATTGTTGGAGATCATATGTATAAGGGTAAGCCGGTATATCTATCGGCAATGAAAAAAGGATACCGCATTGCAAAGGACGATGAGGAACAACCCATCATGAAACGTTTTGCTTTGCATGCCCGCCATCTGGTATTTAAAGGCCTTGATGATAAGGATATTGTAATTGATGCACCATATCCAAAAGATTTTGCTACGTTAATTAAATTACTAGATAAATTTGACGCTTAAAAGGTGAATTATGTATATACGGCTGGTGAATTATATAGATTCAATTAACCATTACCGGAAAACTAAAATTTCTAACCGTAATTTCCTGGTTATTGCTGCGTTGATTGTCGGCATTCTGGCCGGTCTTGCTGCTGCACTTTTAAAAACCTTAACTCACCATATAGAAGATTTTTTGCAGACGGGCTTCCATTGGCAGTACAAATATTATTTGTATTTCTTTTTTCCGTTTATAGGGATACTTCTTTCAGTAATGTATGTGCGAAGGTTCATCAGAAAGGGGAAATTTGAAACCGGATTAACACCTCTTCTGTATACAATTTCAAAAAAATCAAGTAAAGTTGAGCCTCATAACATCTATTCGCAAATTATTACAGCAGCATTAACTGTTGGTTTTGGGGGGTCTACAGGTCTGGAAGCTCCAATTGTGACCAGCGGAGGGGGCATTGGTTCTGTTGTAGGCAGATTTTTAGGTTTATCATATCGTGAAACCACCATGTTGCTGGCATGTGGTGCAGCAGCAGGAATATCTGCCGCATTTAATAGTCCAATTGCGGGTATTGTATTTGCCATAGAAATACTACTTCCAGAATTCACCATTCCTGCTTTTATACCGTTATTGCTTGCGTCTGCCACTGCTGCGGTAGTAGCAAGGTTCTTTTTTAATGAGCAGCTTTTCTTTTTGGTTACAGAAGGCTGGAAGATGAACGCGCTTGTATATTATGTGCTGCTTGCCGTGTTAATTGGTCTTTTCTCTATTTATTTTACCAAAGCAAATTCAGTTATTAAATCCTTTTTTTATAAGATTAATCATCCATATAAACGTGTAGTTGTTGGTGGTTTGATGCTGGGTTTAATGGTTTTCCTGTTTCCAACATTATATGGGGAGGGTTATATTACCATTAAAAATTTGCTTGGCGGAAATTATACCAATGTAATAACCAACAGTATATTCTCTGAATATAGTAGTTTACCATGGCTGGTTATCCTTTTTACAGTAATAACTATTTTTGCTAAATCATGCGCCACCCTTATAACTTTAGGTGCCGGTGGGAACGGGGGGATTTTTGCGCCTAGTTTGGTTATTGGTGGTTTAATAGGTTTTGTTGTGGCATTTTCTGCAAATACTTTGGGGATAGCAAACCTGAGTGTTGCAAATTTCATTGTAGCAGGTATGGCGGCTTCATTAAGTGCGATTATGCATGCGCCGCTTACCGGAATATTTTTGATTGCCGAGATTACCGGAGGTTACGTTTTAATGGTTCCATTGATGATTACTTCTGCAATCTCTTATTTGATCAATCGTAGTGCAAATAAATACTCTATCTATACCAAACCTTTAGCAGAGAAGGGAGAGTTGTTGTCGCATGAAGATAAAGACACTACCGTTCTTAATATGATGAAGCTTAAATATCTTGTAGAACCAGATTACCTTGTTTTAAATGAAGATGATTTGGTTTCGGTAAGAATGCCTGAAATTCTACAGTCTAAAAGAAATTTGTTCCCGGTTGTAAGTGCCGACAAGAGTTTTAAGGGGTTGGTGTTTGTTGAAGATGTTTTGAAGAGGAATATTGCCGAAAAAGATAACCTTTCCGTAAATGACCTGATGCAGGCCGCTCCAGATATTGTGGTGGTTACGGATTCGTTAAAAAAGGTACTGGAGAAAATGGAAAAGGAAAATGCATGGCTATTACCTGTTTTGGATGAAAGTGGGGCATACCTTGGGTTTGTATCCAAAACGGCAATTTTTAATAAGTACAGGGCTTTGTTAAGCAGGCAAGCGGATTATATGGAATAAAAAAGCTCCTGATTTTGTCAGGAGCTTTTTTGTTTATTCTGAGGATCTTTTTAATCCGAATTTCTCGATCTTACTATATAGGTGACTGCGTTGGATATCTATGTCATCCGCAGTTTTGGATACATTCCAGTTGTTCTTTTCCAATTTAAACTTGATGAATTCTTTTTCAGCATAGTCTTTGTAATCCTGAAAGTTGTTGAATTTATCGTAAGCCAGAGCTGGGGAAGGTGCTATCTGTGGAGATCCATTTGGAGCACCACTTGCTGCACCTATATTTGTTCCTCCACTGGGATTTGCAAATACAGTTACATCATGATCTGTAATGGTTTTATCACTTAAAATAATCAGACGTTCGATCATGTTGTGTAATTCCCTAACGTTACCTGTCCACGGCAGACTCTGTAATGCCGTCATGGCGCTATCGCTGATCTTTTTAACCGGCATGCCGTATTCTCTACAAATTTCTTCAAGGAAGCTTTGTGCGATCTCTGGGATATCATCAATGCGCTCACTTAGATGTGGAACATGGATGTTTATGACGTTTAGGCGGTGGTATAAGTCCATACGGAAATTACCATCTTCAATTTCTTTTAAAAGATTTTTATTGGTAGCGGCCAGTACACGAACATTCACTTCAAGTTCTTTTTCACCACCTACCCGGGTGATTTTGTGTTCCTGTAATGCACGCAAAACTTTTGCCTGAGCCGAAAGGCTCATGTCGCCAATTTCATCTAAAAACAGCGTTCCCCCATTGGCAAGTTCAAATTTACCTATTCGCTGTTTTACAGCAGAGGTAAATGAACCTTTTTCGTGGCCAAATAGTTCGCTCTCTATAAGTTCTGATGGAATGGCAGCGCAATTAACCTCTATAAGAGGGCTGTCGGCCCGATTCGACTTTTCGTGTAACCAGCGTGCAACTAGTTCTTTACCACTACCATTTGCTCCGGTTATTAGTACCCTGGCTTCGGTAGGGGCAACACGCTCTATCGTTTCTTTAATTTTGTTGATATTCTCTGAACTACCTAGAATATCTCTTGTTTTGCTAACTTTTCTTTTTAATACTTTGGTTTCAGTAACTAAAGTACCTCTGTCTAGCGCATTTCTAACTGTAATTAGTAGCCTGTTTAGATCCGGTGGTTTTGAAATGAAATCAAATGCACCTTTTTTACTAGCTTCTATTGCGGTTTCGACCGTTCCATGCCCTGAAATCATAATGAACGGAAGGTCCGGGCTATATGCAAGTGCTTGTTCCAGCACCTCCATTCCATCCATTTTATTCATCTTGATATCACATAGTACAAGGTCGAATTTCTTCTTTTTGATGAGTTCTAATCCATCTACACCATTGTCAATATCCTCAACCTCATAGTTTTCGTATTCTAAGATTTCACGTAAAGTACTTCTTATCGCTCTCTCATCATCAATTATTAACAATTTTGCCATAGGGTATGCTAAATCTTCTTATTATCCAGTGCTAATATATTATTTTTCAGTTTAATAATGTGTTTTTTAAAATTATGAAACCGATATATCATATAAAAAATAAAATGCAAGCCTGTAAGCCGGGTTCTGTAACCTGATTGCTCAGGTTTTCTATCATTAATCCAGTATAAATGTTGCCATTTATCTCTAACGACCTACCCACTAACATCGGACGAGCAGCCCTACATGCGTTAGCCTATTTGGTCTTTCAACTCCCGGGGTTTACCAGTTCTCCGATCGCCCGGAAAAATCGTAAGCTCTTACCTCACGTTTTCAACCTTGCCTGTGCTTAAAAGCCATCGGCGGTATGCTTTCTGCGGCACTTTCCATAATTCGGGTGTTCACCCCCAAACCTCTTCCCGTTAGGAAGCGAGATGCTCTGTGTTGCCCGGACTTTCCTCTCCGATTATAATCGCAGCGATAGAACGGCTTGCATTTGCGGCAAAGATACAAAATAAGGAATGTAATAAATATGAATATACACCTTAAAGATCTATTCTTGTCATTACAAAATTTGCAACCTTATCACAACGTGTAAGGTTAAATTCAAAAAGCTGAGCGCTTTTATAATAATCGTTCAGTTCGTTTCTAAGCATTTCTTTTGCCCGGGTTAATCTGATTTTTACATTGGACTCTCCCAAATCAAGAACCTCCATGGTTTCCTGTGTACTCATTTTTTCAATTTCGCGCATTACAAATACCAACCGATATTTTTCTGGAAGAATGCTTGTTAAACCGGCTACTCTATCACAGAGTATTGAAATTGAAAAGGGTTACAAAAAACAAATAGATTTTGTAACCCCTTTTTTATTGTTCCTGGTTAAGAAACCAATAAGTATAAAGATGGATAATAAATCAATTAAAAGATAATTTAGTAACCTCTTCTATCTGGTATTTTTTTATTCCTTCGGGCATTTCCCACTGTACAATGGCACCTTGAGTATAGCCGAGGATTGCTACACCTATTGGAGAGAGAATGGAAAGGGTATTGTGTTTTCTTCGAGCCTTTGCAGGCGCAACAAGTTTGTATGTGAATTCTTTTCCTGATTCCATTTCCTTCACTTTCACATTGGTGTTAACCGTAACCACATCAGCGGGTAATTCATTTCTTAAAACCTGTTTGGCATGTTTTAGCTCCAGTTCAAGTTTTACTTCATTATACCTGCTTAACTTTCTTCTTCTTAAATGATCTTTAAGCAAGTCGTAAATTCCGGTTGATAGTATGATAGGTGTCTCGTTTATTTTTATTGATGCAGTATTCATATTTTTTTGTATTGATTAAATGACTTAATAATTTGATTTGTATGAATAGCCTCAGCCAGTATTAATCGACTGAGGCAATGCCATCGAAGTCTTTATTGTTGTACCAGCTCGTTAGAAAGGTAAAAGTGCCTGCCGAGAGTAAAACCACAAGTGGCTTAAGTAGTAAAATAGCCAATAGCAAAACCATCAGCAAAGCTAAAAGCAGCATTATGTAAACGGCCCTAAAAAAGCATTTAGTGCTTATTAATTTCATGTTAGAAAAGCAAGAAGGTGAAAGGAAAGAATTAAATGTCTGGACCCCTGACCCTAAGAAAAGGGAGGGGTTTATTTAATAAAGTCTTTACTGCTTTTAAGAAAAGAATCTCCTAAGCTGTGCTGTAAGGAAAGAAAGCGTAAAAACATAGCAATAGCAGTTCGCAATAATGTTGCAAGCTGAATACTTAGTGTTTTATAAAATTGCTTAAAGAGATACATTGGTTCAAAGATAGCCCAAATGCTTTGATATAAAAACTATACCTGCATGGAATTGCGATTATTGCACTATTATGCCATATGTGAGCCTTGATTTTTGAAATCGAATGTCTTAATTTAATTGATTTATTGTTTCTTTGTTAGATAAGAGGAAATTCTTTTAGCTCGACACCCTTATGAAAAAAAATACAAAGGCATGCGATCTGCAAAGCTGCTTAATGTGCAGATTGGTTTTAAAGGAATGGAAATTACCTATTGAGAATCATCGCAAGAACTTTTTGGTGAAAAAAGGAGAGGTGATAATTAAAGAAGGAGATCCGGTTAATGGTATTTATTTCGTTAATAAAGGCAAAGTTAAAATACACAAAACCTGGGGAGATAAGGAACTGATAGTTCGCTTTGCCAGTAATGGTGCAATTATAGGTCATCGTGGTTTAAGTACCAAAAGTGCCATTTTTCCTATATCTGCCACTGCACTTGAGGCTACATCGGTATGTTTTATTGATTTGGATTTCTTTATGTCGACCCTTAAGATAAATTCAGACCTTACTTTTCAATTGATGATGTTTTACGCTGATGAACTGCAGGAATCCGAACGTAGAATGCGGAATCTGGCACACATGTCTGTTAAAGGCCGTTTGGCTTTATCTATTATCCAACTTAAAGATCAATTTGGCGTAAATGATAGAGGGAATATTGATATAGAGCTGAGCAGGCAGGATCTTGCTGCTTTTACCGGGACCACTTATGAAACGGTTTTTCGAATGATGAATGAGCTTGTTAGAGAAGATTTGATTTCGATAACGGGAAAAGCAATAAGTGTTAAAGATCCCAGGGGCTTAAAGGCGTTAACACTTATTGCATAATCCTTGTATTTAAAACTTATATCCTAAGCCCACTCCGACATTCCATTTTCCATCTTTAGTGCTTGATTTTGCTGTATAAAGCATCGGCATCTGTAAAGCAATGTGTTTATAAATTGCCGTTATACCACAGCCTAAAGAAGGCATAATAATTGCATTTTTGGGCGCATTTCCAGGCGATTTGTCTTCTTTGATTTTTAAACTGGGCAGTAAACCTATTAATAAGCTGAAAGGTTTACTGGTGTATTTAATTGCCGGGCCTGTACAGTTTATTGCAGCTCCATGATCAATGTAACTTAATACCACTACTCCCTCAAATAAGGTAGGTTTAATTTGTGTTGTTTGAGCTTTTCCCTTAAAATTCAGCATGCAAAGTGCCAGTCCGCCATAAATGGCAAGTTGTAATTGTGTTTTCATGAAATGATAATTTAAATGTGAAACCTTAACTGTTTGTTTTGCTCGTAATAGTTGGCGGTATTAATTTTTAATTATTCTGTGCATCGAATCCTAAGCTGTTAGTATTGACTCTTTTTGAATCGGAATTATATCTGATTTAAGCGCTCCACAAACTGCACAACTGTAATTCTCTTTTAAGTCTGAGAAACTAGTTCCAGGTAGTATTCCATTTGCGTCATCTCCCCATGTTTCATCGTATATAGTTAAACAGTGACTGCACTGGTGCACAATTACATGTTCAACTTCTGTAGTCAATTCTGTTTCGTAGTAATTGTCTGCAGAAACACTTTCCGACAAAGTTTGAAGCTCATAATAATTGTCGCAAAGTTGTACCAATGTTTCAGCTAATGATGCTCTGTCAATGTTGTCTTTATAAAGAGAGAAATTCTTTGAATTGGGGTTAAAATCAGTGGTATGAAGAATGTCAAATTTGCATTCATCCTCTAAGTCATTATTAGTACGTTTTCTTATAATTACAGAACCAAACAAGCCGCTTTTTGGATTTGTTTTTATCGCAAAACAAAGTTTAAAAGTTCTTAAATCTACTTTGTTAAACTCCGTAATGAGCTCACGTTTAAGGTTAAGCCCATATTCACAAAGATCCTCGCTTTGCCAATTTAGTTCATTGGACGCGTGACGTACATTTATACGGTTCTTATCCAGTACAGCATTCCAGAGTTTTTTATCTCCTGTTTCTACACCCTTTATAATAATTGATTTCCATGGAGTAGTGTATAGCTGGCCAATGCGGGTTTTTACGCAAATAGCACAAAGGTCTTTAAGAAATGAAACGGAAAACAATTCATTTCTACGGTAAATTCCCAGCCAATATTTGTCGTTGTATTTATTGAATCCTTCATAGTATGGCAATTGAAAATCCGGTAGCTTTAGTGGGGCAGAGAGGGGTTGGTAAAAGATACTTCCGGTTAATTTTACCTTGTTCTCCAGTAGCTGTCCATCAATATTAATTTGATCATAAAACAAATTTTTATTGCTGAATATTGCGTCTTCAACCAATTTACTAAGCGTGCCAATGTCTTCAGAGTAAATTAAAGATGACCAGCAGTAAATGATATTAGTTCTGGGAAAACGTATGTATAAATACCAATAATTGCCAATCTCTGAAGATATAAAGTTTAAATTTCCTGTGAAAAAGGGAATTAAGGTCTGACTGTTGTCTGCCAGATTGATTTTTAATCTTGGCGTATAGTTAAAAGCATCTAAAACATCTCTGTAAACCCCTTCGCGGAGCCAGTTCGAATTGTTAAATATATCTTCTGTTGCGTAGGAGCTAATGATGTTTGGCTGTTTATCTGTATCTATTTCAAACTCAGTGTCGGATATAAAAAAACCATGCTCAATGTCTTCTAATTTATCTTCATCAACAGAAAAATAAAGTTGCTGTCTGGTGCCAAATCTTACGTTTTCGATTGCTGATTCTTCGAGAATATTGAGGATTTGTAAAAGATCACCAATAGAGACAATGCCTCCCGGGAGGTTTACTTTAATTTGATGTTTTTTTATTTCCTTGTTTTCCATATCAGTTCGTTTTTTCTAATACTTCTTCCTTTAATGCTTCCTGAAGGATAAGCTTTACCTCTGGTTTACAAGAGCCACAACCCATTCCTGCCCCTGTTGATTCACATAAGTCCTTAAAATCTGAACATCCTGAGGTTATTTTTTTAAGGATGTTTCCTGCTCCGACATTGTTACAGCTGCATACCAGTTTACCCGATACCGGTTCTGTTTTTTTACCACTTCTAAGCAGTTGTAATCTTTTATCACTTAATTCAATTTTATTGGCTATTAGTTCCCTGAACTCAAGGAATTCGGTTTTATCTCCAATTAAGATAGTTCCAACAAGTCTGTCTTGGTGGATGATACATTTTTTATAATAGCGTTTTGCTTTATCGATAAAAACAATCTCTTCATAGTTTTGATCATCAGGGCATTCTGATAGCCCAATACTGCAAAGGTCAAATCCATGGATCTTTATTATGTTCATGAAGAGGCTGCCTTTATAATAGCTGCTGATGTCTCCGTTGTGGAATTTGGCAACTACCTCTGCTTGTTGCTCAGCAGCGGCCGTTATTCCGTATAGTGTGCCTTCAAATTCCGCAATCTCGCCTATGGCGTAAATGGAAGGGTCGTTAGTTTGTAAACGCTCGTTTACAAGTACACCACGTTTACAATCCAATCCTGTTTCTTTTGCCAGTTCAATATTGGGAGTAGTGCCAATAGCCAGTATAATTGCATCACAATTTATCCTGCGGCCGCTTTTTAGTTCGATACCTGTGAGTTTGGAACGACCATAATATAGCTGTACTTCATCATTGTAATAAATATCACAGCCCTGATCTACCATCTCCTCATGTAGCATCTGGCTTCCCAGCGGATCCAGTTGTCTGTTCAAAAATCTGGATACCCTATGAATGATGGTTATTTTTACGCCTATTTCACGTAGTGATGCGGCCATTTCCAAGCCAAGCAGGCCACCACCTACAACTACAACATGAGCGTTTCTAGGAATATGTTTTTTGAAATTATCTGCATCTGTACGACTACGCATGGTAAATATGCCAGGTAAGGAGGGCGCATTTTTGGGAAGGGTAGAGCGACTCCCGGTAGCCATAATTAATACATCATACGATGTTCTTTTGCCGGTTGAATCTATTACGTATTTCTGTTCTCTGTTTACTTTTTCTACGCTGATGCCTCTTAATAGTCTGATATTGTATTCAGGTTCTTCCTCATCATTCATTTTTACCAATTGTTCCCATTTTTGCTCTCCGCTTATGTAATCAGGGAGCATTACGCGATTGTAAAATGGAAAATTCTCTTTGCTAAAGATTGTGATCTGGTCTTCCTTGTTGATTTCCCTATAAGATTTAACAAAGCCATAAGCGCCGGCACCAGCGCCTATAATTACTATCTTTTGGAAGTCTTTTCGGAACTTCTCAATATTTACAGCACAATATTTAAAATCAGGTTCTTTAGATAAGGGGTCCAGTATGGCGCTGGTAACGTTGTTGGCTCTGTTTAAATCGCTACCCAATATTTTTCCCCAATGCATAGGAAGAAATACGACGCCTTGTTTTATGGAAGCAGATAGCTTTGCTTTAACCTGCACTTCACCTCGTCTGGATCGTACAACTATAACCTGATTATCTTCTATAGATAAGAATTCTGCATCTGCAGGATTGATTTCCATAAAAGCATCTTTAATATGCTGTTTAAGCTTGCTCACTTTGCCTGTTTTTGACATGGTGTGCCAGTGATCACGAACTCTGCCTGTGGTTAGGATAAATGGAAAATCCTCATCAGGAAGTTCGCTGTTCAATTGATCTGAGGGGCTGTGTATAATCGCTTTCTTTGAACTTGTATGAAAAGAATGATTTATGAACAGACGTTTTGTACCACTCTCGGTTCTTTTGTTGAAGGGCCATTGCAGGGTATTGCTCTTGTCGATTTGTTTATAATCGAGCCCGTGTATATTAATGCTGGTTCTATAGGTAAGTTTTGCATGTTCTTTATAGATATCCTCCATGCTGTTATATTCAAACCCATTATAGCCCATTTTTTTTGCAAAACGGCAGATGATTTCTGCATCAGGAAGTGCTTCTCCGGGTGCATCGATAACCTTATTCAGGTGACTTATCCTTCTTTCGGAATTGGTCATGGTGCCTTCTTTTTCTGTCCAGGCTGCTGCGGGTAAAATAACATCGGCATAAGCAAGCGTTTCTGCCTTATCGGTAATTTCCTGTACCACCACAAATTTTGCTCTTTTTAAAGCTTCTTCTGCAAATCGCGCATTGGGTAGACTTGTTATTGGATTTGTGCAAAGGATCCAGATTGCTTTAAGCCGACCATCGTGCAGGGCTTCAAACATTTCTGTAGCGGTAAGCCCTGTTTTGCCGGAAATTGTTGTTCCACCCCAGAATTTTTGGACTTCCTGACGATGTAGTTCATTGGATAGGTCGCGATGTGCAGGAAGAAGGTTTGCAAGTCCACCTACTTCGCGGCCACCCATCGCATTTGGTTGCCCGGTAAGTGAGAAGGGGCCCGAACCCGGCTTTCCAATGTGACCTGTAATGAGGTTCAGGTTAATTAGGCTAAGATTCTTGTTTACACCAATGGAACTTTGATTAAGGCCCATTGTCCACATCGTTAAAAAACCTTTGGCATCTCCTATATATGTTGCCGCAAGTTGTATTTCAGGTACCGTGACGCCGCAGATTTTGGCTGATTCTTCTAAAGTTCTTTCGAATACCTTCAGTTTGTAATCGGCAAAGCCTTCTGTGTGATTGTTTATGAAATCACTGTCTACATTGCCTGTTTCAATAAGTGCCCGGCCTATTGCGTGGTTTAGTGTTACATCAGTTCCGGGATTGATTTGCAGGTGAAGATCGGCAAGACCACAAGAGTCAGTCACTCTTGGGTCTGCTACAATAATTTTAACGTTTGGATTTGCGGCTTTATGGGCTTCAACTCTACGCCAAAGTATTGGATGGCACCACGCAGGATTAGCGCCGGTAACAAAAAAGCAGTCGGCAAGTTCAATGTCATCATAACACACCGGAACACTGTCTTCACCTAAAGACATTTTATAAGCGGTAACAGCACTGCTCATGCAAAGACGAGAATTGGTGTCTATATTGTTACTGCCTATAAAACCTTTAATTAATTTATTGATAACATAGTATTCTTCGGTGAGGCATTGTCCGGATGCATAAAAAGCAACAGAATCAGGGCCATATTTATCGATAAAAGTCTTAAAAACAGCTGCTGTCCGATTCAGTGCATCATCCCAGCTGACCCTTTGTAGGGGCATGTTTTTATTATACCTCATTTGAGGATAAAGCAGACGATCACTTTTGTCGTTTACTGTGTACTGGAGGTTAAGACCTTTGCTGCAAAGCATACCATGGTTTACAGGGTGATCTTTATCACCCTGTACCGTAATGGTCTTGTTTTTTTCTAAAGTAACGTTTACGCCACAGCCAACGCCACAATAGCAGCAGGTACTTTTAAAAATCTTGTTCTTATCTCCAGACATACGTGTTTTCTGTTAGTTAGAATTAAGCCTGTTGAAACTCTTGATTTACGGTTTCCGTATTTTCTGATCTTTTTAATTGAAATCGAGTGATAAATACCAGCAGACCAATAACTGCTACTCCAATCCCTATGTAGTGAAAGGCATCAGCGTAGGTGAGGTGCTCTGATTTAAAGAGGAAGCCTACCAGCATGGCGCCTATGTTCCCGCCTGCACCAACAATACCACTTACAGAACCAATTGCATCTTTATTGATAAAAGGAACAATACCGTAAGTACCGCCATTGGCCATTTTCAGAAATAATGCAAATAAAAGCATTGCTGCTATAGCTAAACCAAGAGTTTGTGATTGGGCAAATAAGCTAATCCCAATTCCTTCTAAGACTAGTAGTACCCCTAGTAGTATTCCTTTTCCTCTAAGGCCATAAGATTTTCCAACTTTATCACTAACAAAGCCACCAAGTGCCCTTGCAAAAATATTCATGCCGCCAAATATGCTTGCCATGGCGCCGGCCATAATCATTGATGCACCGAACTGATCTGTGAAAAAGGTAGCGGCCACATTATCAACTGTTATCTCTATTCCAAAGCATGCGGCATAAGCTAATGCCAATACCCAAGTTCTGTAATCTTTTAATGCAGCCGTAAAAGAGCCCTTTTGAGTTTTTTTAACTTTAATGACCTGTAGGTCTTTAAAGTTTCCGGCAGGCGTATCTTTGGTATACCTGTAGTAAACAAAAGCCATAATTAATAGAATTACGCCTGGAACTATCATAGCAACCCTCCATGAGTTGGCCTGACTTACAAAGCCAAGGCCGGCAAAACCAGCTGCAATAAGTGGCATGATCAGATTTGTAACGCCGCCACCAAGATTACCCCAGCCGCCTGTAACAGCGTTCGCTGTTCCTATTACATTTGGTGCAAACATCATTGAGGTATGGAATTGGGTGATTACAAAAGAAGCTCCTATAATTCCGATGACGAAGCGGAATAAAAGAAAGCTTTCGTAGCTGTTACTTAAGCCAATGCACATAACGGGTATTGAACCCAGAGCAAGCAGAATTGTGTAGGATAACCTTGGTCCAAGGGTATCACATAGTTTACCAATAATTAGCCTGGCAATAATTGTTGCAGAAACTGAGGCGATAATAATATTGCCGATCTGATCTTTACTTAAGTGTAGCTGTTCTCTTATCAGCGGCATAAGTGGGGCTACACCAAACCATCCAAAAAAGCAGAAAAAGAAGGTTATCCAGGTAATATGAAAGGTTTTCATTTGAATACCTTTTGTCGAAAATATATTAAGTTTTTCTAATGGTTTAAGTACTTTTTGATACATTTGATGAGTTTTATTTAATCGATGGAACTATTTTGCCCCGTCAGAAATCCGACCTTCTGATGGGGCTTTTTTATCTTTAATTTTGCAAACCGATATATACAAATCCATCTTCAACCTTAACTGGGTAGGTTTGTATGGCGCATTCATCTCCACTTAAGCATTCTCCTGTAGAAAGTGAAAATGTCTTTTTATGGAAGGGGCAGGCAATTTTAGGGTCTTCGCCTACAGAGCCAATCATGCCACGGCTAAGTGCCATCTGCCTGCGGTGAGGGCATAGGTTTTGTGTAGCGTACCATTCATTTCTGCGGGTAAAATAAAATAAGGCAATTTGTTCATCGCCGCATTTAACACATACTCCTCCGTTTTGTACTGCGTCTTCAACACGGCATGCTTCAAACCAGTTTGTTGTTGTTTCTACCATGATTCTATGTTTTGTTAGTGTATAAATAGGTTTGTTTATTTTAAATTATGCTGTTGTCCAATTCGCTGCCTTTTTCTGGCCGCGCATTTCGTCAAATTTTATACTTGGATCTTTCTCTTCAGGCGCATTCACAAAATGATTGAACCTTTTTCTTATTTCAGGGTCCTCAATCGCTGTTTTCCATTCACATTGGTAGCTGTTTACAATGTTTTGCATTTCAATTTCCCATTGTTCTGCCATTCCCAGGCTATCGTTTACAACTACATTTCTCAGGTATTCAATTCCACCCTCCATTTTGTTTAACCATGGAGCAGTTCGTGTTAATGGATCGGCAGTCCGGATATAAAACATTAAGAACCTATCGATGTATTTGATGCAGGTATCGCTGTCTACATCTGAAGCCAAAAGGAGTGCATGTTGAGGTTTGCTACCTCCATTGCCGCATACATACAGGTTCCATCCCTTTTCGGTTGCTATAATTCCAAAATCTTTACTTTGTGCTTCTGCACATTCACGAATACATCCGCTAACGGCAGATTTTAGTTTATGCGGAGCCCTTAAGCCTCTGTAACGTTCTTCTATTCTGATCGCATAACTTACACTATCGTGCAAACCAAAGCGACACCATGTGCTGCCAACACAACTTTTAACTGTTCGTAATGCTTTTCCATAAGCATGTCCGCTTTCGAAACCGGCAGCAATTAATTCTTCCCATATCAATGGCAGGTCACTTAAATGGGCCCCGAACATATCTATACGTTGTCCGCCGGTGATTTTTGTGTATAAACCATATTTTTCGGCAACCTCTCCGATAATTACAAGTTTATCCGGTTTGATTTCCCCTCCAGGAATTCTTGGAACTACGGAATAGGTTCCTCCTTTTTGAATATTTGCTAAAAACCTGTCGTTACTGTCCTGGGCGGTATCATTACCCCTTTTAAGAATCATATCATTCCAGATACTTGCCAGAAGTGATGATACCAGCGGTTTGCATATTTCGCAGCCATCGCCTTTGCCTACGTTGTCCAGTACTTGCTCGTAATTTTTAAGGTTGTGTATTTTTATAAGATCATATAACTCTTGTCTGCTCAGTTGGAAGTGTTCACATACTACATTTCTAACGTACTTGCCATTTTCTTTCATGGTGTGCAGCATCAGATCTTTCACCATTGGTATGCACCCACCGCATCCTGTACCAGCTTTAGTGCATTTTTTGATTGCATCTACCGATTCGCACCCCTCTGAAGAGACAGAATTACAAATAGTTCCTTTTGATACACCTTCGCAGCTACAAATCAATGCGTCATCCGGAAGTCCGGCTAATCCAGCATTCTCAGTTTGTGTGCTGCCACCACGCGATCCTAATATCAGATCTTCGGGGTTAGGAGGGAGTGCAATTTTGTTGTTTACGGTTTGCAGCAGCATGTTGTAAGCCTCTGCTTCGCCAATTAGTATACCTCCAAGTAAATATTTTCCATCGTTGCTGATATTGATTCGTTTATAAATCCCTTTATGGGTGTCTTCAAATAGAATACTTCTTGAGTCTGGTTCTGTTGTAAATGGATCTCCGAAACTGGCTACATCTACCCCAATAAGTTTGAGCTTGGTGCTCATATCGAATCCGTTGAATGTTTTGTTACCGTCGCACAGATTAGCTGCTACCACTTCGGCCATCTCGTATCCCGGAGCAATCAATCCGTAGATGTTGTGGTTAAATAAAGCACATTCTCCAATTGCAAAAACAGATGGGTCACTGGTCTGCATGGTTTCATTTACCAGAATTCCACCCCTGGTGCCTACTTCAATTCCGCAGAGTTTGGCTAGTTCATCTCTAGGGCGTATTCCTGCAGAAATTACAAGTATGTCGGTTTTTAATTCGCTGCCATCATTAAACTTTAGAGATTCAATACGGTTTTCGCCTTCTATGCTGCTTGTGCCTTTGTTTGTGTATATGGATAATCCTAGTGCAGCAAGTTTTGTTTGTAACATCTGACTTCCGGCACTATCTATCTGTCTGGGCATTAGCCTTGGTGCAAATTCAATTACATTTGTTTCAGCAAGATTTAAATCTATTAATGCCTTAGCGGCTTCTAAGCCCAATAAGCCTCCACCTAATACCGAGCCTGTTTTTGCATTTAAAGCATAATTTTTAATGAGCTCAAGGTCTTCGATAGTGCGATAAACGAAAACCCCTTCTTTATCAACACCAGGGATATCAGGTACAAAAGCCGATGAGCCTGTTGCCAGAACCAGATAGTCGTAATTTAAAATAAGCCCTTTGCTCGAATGTATGGTTTTGTTTTCTCTGTCAATTTCTTTTACCGGATCGCCAAGATGAAGCGTAATGTTTTGTTCATTGTACCAATTTTCATGCGATAAAGAAAGGTCTTCTGCACTCTTTCCGTTAAAGTATTCGCTTAAATGAACTCTGTCGTATGCTCTTCTTGGTTCTTCTCCAAATACAATAATTTTAAAATTATCGGATTTAGTGGCTAATTTTTCGCAAAACTTGTGTCCAACCATTCCATTTCCTATTACGATTACTGTTTTATGATTCATAATTTCGATTTTGTTGGGTTATTTATTTTGTTTAACGGATAAAAGTGGTTTGTTTGATCAAATATATAAAATAATTTATATTGTTATAATAAATATGTGATTTAAATCATGTTTATTTTAAATTATTAGTATGTTTTTGAATTATTTTATGGTTTATGTTGTTTAATTAGTCTTATTTTTTTGTTTAAATGAGTGTTTTTTATGTATTAATATTATTTATGTCGTATATTTATGCTATTAAATCATTTTATTGATATTTAATCTTGTTTTTATGGATGTTTCTTTGAAAAAAATAGATAAACCGTTGTTTTATGTCGTTGGTTCTGGTCCAGGTGACCCGGATTTATTGACGATTAGAGGTTTTAAGGTTTTAAAGACTGCAAAAGTTATCCTTTATGATAATTTGGCGTGCAAAGAGTTATTAGATATAGCTTCTGATGATTGCGAAAGAATTTATGTAGGTAAAAAGCCATATGGACTTTGCACTTCACAGGAAACCATTCATCAGCTGATAAAGCATTATGCATTTACAAGAGGAAATGTTGTTCGTTTAAAAGGAGGGGATCCTTTTATTTTTGGAAGAGGCTTTGAAGAAATCTTATTTGCGCGTGAGCACGGTATAGAATCTCATTATGTGCCGGGCATCAGCAGTATGCAGGCCAGTGGTTTAAATGATATTCCTTTAACCCATCGTGGGGTAAGTGAAAGCATCTGGATCATAACAGGTACAAAAAAAGATGGTTCTCTATCGTCTGATCTCCAGTTAGCAGCTAAAAGTAAAGCTACAGTAGTTATATATATGGGAATGAAAAAGCTGACGGAAATATCTTCATCTTATATTATGTCTGGCAGAGGTGCTGTTCCTGCAGCCATAATCCAGAATGCTTCAATGCCGCATCAAAAACAGGTAGTTTGTGAGGTTAAAGATTTATCTCAGGCGGCAATGGATTCCGGGCTTTCCCATCCGGCAATTATAATAATTGGAGATGTAGTAAAAGCCGCAGAATTCGTTGCTGCACAAGAAGCACATAAATATGCCTAGTTTTCTTTTACTTTATGAATTAATTGACGTCCTCTTACAAGTATTTTGATGCGTTGACGCTTTAAGGACAAGTTGATTCCTGCCTCCTGATTTTCCTTGAGGTGTATTTTGTATGCGGTAAGTACATCTTTATAGGTGAGTAAGCCAATTACCCTGTTTTTTTCGTTGGCAGATAATACCGGTAAAAACTCCTTGTCGCATTTGGACATTAACTCTACAGCCCTTGCAAGATTATCGTTGCTTTCTATAACGGGTATATTTTGTTCCATGATCTCGGTTATAGGGCCACTTGCATTGTGATTTTTATTATATATGCTTGAAAGCGTAATTACGCCTTTAAAGTTATCGTCCTCATCTGTTACAATAAAGTGATTTTCTAATGGCGGATTAAGGTCAAAGAATGACCTGATTTCGCTTATGCGATTTTTGGTGCTTATAACCATGCTATTTGCTCTTAGTACATTAGCCACAGTCATTTTTCGTAATACATCAGGTTCATAAGAATCTGGGGTATATATTCCTCTTCTTGCAATTTTCTCGGTCATAATTGTATTTTCCATGAAAAAGAAAGATATAAGGTATGATGCTGTACAGGCTCCGAGCAAAGGTAACAGTGCGTGAGATTGCATAGTAGCTTCCAGTGCGAAAGTTATGCTGGTTAGATAGGCTCTTGAAGCGCCAGCAAACATAGACGACATGCCCACTAAGGCAGCCATTGGAATGCTTATACCTGAATTGGGAAATAAGAGAAGTGTAACTGAACCAAGTATGGCTCCGGCAGCGCCACCAATTGTTAATAAAGGAGCGAGTGTACCTCCTGATGTTCCGCTGCCAAGAGCAATTGCCCAGGAGAGAAATTTAAAGAAACAAAGACTCAACAGTAAAGCCAATGGTATTTTTCCTGATAAAACACTGGTGATATTATCGTAACCTACGCCTAAAGTATGTGGCGCAAAAAAGCCGATTATTCCAACCGCCAGGCCGCCAATTGCAGGCCACCACATCCAGTGGATGGGTAATTTTTCAAAGGCATCTTCGATACGGTACACAATTTTGGTTAGCCCCAGTGAAACAAAACCTATTATTATACCCATAAAGCTGTAAATACCCAGCGCCATATTTGATGGCGAACTAAGTTCAGGCATAGGGAATACAGGTCCAGATTCAAATAGAAACTGGTGCGCAGCGGCACCCGTTATACAGGCCAGCGCTACAGGTAATATGGCTTTTGGTGAAAATTCAAATAGCAGAAGTTCAATGGCCAGAAAAATAGCTGCTATGGGTGTGCCAAATATTGCAGACATACCTGCGGTAGCTCCAGCAGCAAGGATGATTTTGCGTTCGTTAGGCGTAATTTTAAATAACTGTCCTAATGTAGATCCTAAAGCGCCACCGGTTGCAATTATAGGTCCTTCAGCGCCGAATGGCCCTCCGGTACCTATCGCGATAGCGGAAGAAATGGGCTTTAAAAGTGCAATTGAAGGCTTAATTTTACTTTGGTTAACCAGGATTTGTTCCATGGCCTCTGGAATGCCATGTCCTCTTATTGCTTTAGAACCATATAGTGCCATCAATCCAACCAGAATACCCCCAATTGCAGGAATAATAATTACCCATATTCCCAGATGATTGTTTGCAGGGCTGTTGAATTTTAAGTCGAAGCTTCCGTAAAATGCTATGTTGGTTACAAGATCTATAAGAGATATTAAAACTTTTGCAATTAGACTAATTGCAATAGCAACACCAATAGATAGTAAAGAAATCTGTAGTAAGCGTTTTTTCTGAAAGTAGCCCTTCTTTGTATCATTTACTGACTGGGTTAAATAATCTAAGGAGGGGGATATTGGAATCCCGTTTTTATGCAACGGTCTTTTCATTTTAGTTGATGAATTTTTTTAGTGTAAAATGTAAGTGATT
>NZ_JCAXEI010000014.1:0-128913 GCF_059758925.1 Pedobacter sp. GQ55
GCGCATGTGCAGGATCCTGGATTGCTCTTCGCAGAGGTCACCTTCGAATTTGAATTTGTTGGTTTTTCCTGTTGCCTCTAGTTTTTGCGAGCTGGTCAGAATGGACTTTAAGGTTTCCAGTGTTTTTTCAACCGTGCTGGCGACCTGATAATCAGAGATACCACCAATGTGCCAGGCGATGCGCTCATAGTTGAAAGCGTATTTCAGGCAGAGCTTGATAAACAGTTGCTGATTTTCAGTAAGGTTTGGTATGACGGCTTCAACTTGCTGCCACTGCAGTTTTAAGCGTTCATCAAGTTCTTCCTGATAGAAGATGTCATCCTGATCCAATTCTTCTTCAGGATCATAGCCTCCCATGAATTCCTGATAGTTTTCGATCTCATCAAGCCTGAGCATGTTCCGTTGGAAATTGTGCCGAGAGGTTTTGTAGTAGGCTTTGCAGGCATCGATTGTCGTGTCGTGGAGAAAAGTTTCCATGTGGTTTGGGTCGGTGATACTGTTTCGAATTAACCAGAGGCGTAGAAATGCCTCGCTCACAATACAGGCCGCATTGATATCATCTTTAATGTACCGCATTCTTTTATAGAATAAAGAAGGGTAGAGCCTGTTATAAAAGTAGGCTAATCCTTTTTCATCACCCTGACTGAATTTGTCGAAATAATGTTGTTTGTTCTTGATCTGACAAGTACTGAAGTTCATATTAAAAAAAGTTAGTTAGCAATTAATATGAGTCATAAACGGAGTTAACGCAAAATGACGTGAAGCTCAATTCATCGTACTGGAGGTACTGGTATACCTGGACACGACAAAAAGAGCCCACGCCATTTAGCGTGAGCATCTTCACTGTCATCTTGTGTCCTTTCGAATTACCAGTTTTCCAGTACAAGACTCTAGTGTAATGCTTCTAATATCAGTTAAGAAGAATTACAAAAATAACATTACATATATAATTATAGTTGATTCATAAGACTAATATACTAAATTTCTGATGGTATATCTAACTATACCAAATATTTTTTTAACAAATCTGATCTTCCATCATGAGTATTGATGATTTAGATTCGTTGAAAGATAAACTAGGCAAGCGCATAAAGTCCTTGAGAGAAGAACGTGGATTTGGTGTTCGGCAATTCGCGTTAATCGCCGAAATCGAGCATCCTCAACTTATTAATATTGAGAAAGGGAGGGTTGATGTGAAGCTTGCAACTATTCATAAAATAGCGAAGGCCTTTAAGGTTCACCCAAAGGAATTATTTGAGATCGAATTTAAGCCGTCAGTTGAGTAAACGAGACAATGGATATAAATTACAACTCTAATTAAATTATTGATAGTAGCAATCGTTTCCAAAAGTGGTTTTTTCTATCTATTGAGTAAGTATTAAGAATTCTTTTGTTTTTAGCATCTCCCAAAATAGAATATAAGGCCTTCAGCAAGGTATTTCTGGTCAAACAATTCGTTCTTCGACGAAGTTGAATCTAAAATTATTTGTTATTCTTAATATCTCTAGTTAGTCACAGATGTTGACTAGTTTATCCTATATTAGTCTGACTAATTAATAATATGGCCAATTATTATAAAAACGACTCAATTCTCGACATTCCAGGATATGAGATTTATTTTACCCGATTTGCGGACTCGATTATCAATGACCATTTTAAAGATGCAAAAGCTGAACTCAAAGATATCTTAGAATCATTTTACATCAATGAGGCACAGATTGTCGCCGGTGGAGGTGGTCGAAGCTCTATTACCCAAGCTTTGGCGGCCTTAATAGATAAGTATGGCTGGCCTAAAGCGGTAATTGAAAGTGAGCATCACGTTAGAGGAGTAGTACTCACATCAGAAAGTCACGAGGTTGATCACTATAAGTCTTTTGATCAAGGTAATATTGGGCTGGAAATCGAATGGAATAATAAAGACCCATTTTATGACCGTGACCTTGAGAACTTTCGAAAACTGCATCAAATAGGTGAACTTAGCTTAGGGATTATCATCACTAGAGGTGCTAGTCTTCAAAGAGAATTATTACAGGTCTATACCAGATTTTTGGAAAGACTTCATCCCTTCGATTTGACGAAATTGCTAACGTTTATTTCTTCTTCTGATAATGCAAAAACGGCGATTGCACGTTTTATCGATTTGCCCAAGGAAGAATCCATTAAAAGAATTGCTGGTGCATTATATTATTCAAAATATGGGGCAGCGACCACTCATATGGATAAATTGCTTTTACGGCTAAATAGAGGGGTCGGCAATCCCTGTCCCTTCATATTAATTGGTATTGGAGAGGAAAGGCTTATTAAAGATGAAGCAATATAGCAGAGATAAACGATCTCCAGCCCCGAGCTCTCCTAACGCATCTATAGTTATGAGTGCTATTAAATCAAAGAATACCGGACCAGAGGTGAAATTTAGGAAAGCTTTAAGGAATGTAGGTATAATAGGTTACCGATTACACTGGAAGATAGATGGCAAGCCTGACATTGCTTTTCCAGGAAAAAAGGTAGCCATATTTATACATGGATGTTATTGGCACAAATGTCCGGTCTGTAATTTACAGAACCCCCAGAGTAATAGTGGTTTTTGGAGTAGTAAATTAGAAAAGAACGTTGAAAGAGACCAAAGAAAAAGGTTTTCACTTGAAAGCGCTGGTTGGACCGTGTTGATCTTTTGGGAATGTCAAATAAATAAAGACATAGATTCTTTGATTGAGCAAGTTATTCCTCATCTAAAAAAAATATAGGTTGTTGATTTTTTTTGTCAACATAAATTTTGTCAACATAAATTTTATCAATACATTTGAGGTCAATGGCAACTTTAGGTTCAATGATCCGGGAATTAAGAGAATCACAGAGCTGGCCCCAGCGAAAGCTTGCCAGTGAACTGGATATGGATGTTGCAGTGTTAAGCCGGATCGAAAATGAAAACAAATTCCCCAAAAAACGTGTCGATGAGATCATTGACGTTATTTCGAGACTGTTTTCGGTAAAAGGGGATGACCTTAAGAAAGCTTATTTAAGTGATGAGATCGCGGCACTACTTGCTGATGAGAAAGGCTTTGAAAGCATTCTTAAGGTATCGAAAGAAAAAATAATTCACATTCGCTCCACGGAGCTTGTTAAACAATTATAGATATGGCAGTTATTGATCTGTATAGCGGAATCGGTGGTTGGACCTTAGGCTTCAAGATGGCGGGGGTACCAGTATTATCTTCGTATGAATGGTGGAAAGACGCCAATCAGACGCATAATAAAAATTTTCAATCAGATCATGCAGAACGGGATATACGTAAACTTACCAATGCTGACCTACCCGATCCGGAATTGATCGATTTTGTGGTCGGAAGTCCGCCATGTACTCAATTTTCTTTGGCTAACCGTGGAGGGAAAGGGGATATTGCAGATGGACTAATAGATATTAAGAAGTTTTTAGAAGTAGTGGAATATTTACAACCCAGGTATTGGGCGATGGAGAATGTGCCAAGGGTTGCTGGCATATTAACTACCGAAATTGCTCCTGGAGGCTCCCTTGAGCGTTTCGCTCACTTATTCGGGGACATTCGTGTGTACAAAGCATCTGATTTTGGAGTGCCACAAGATCGAAGAAGAATGATAGCTGGAAGATTTCCTTTCGATCTTTTTGAATCTTACACGTCCAAGATACCGAGGATTAATTTAGGAGAGGTTTTGCATGAACTAGAGCAAGAACCAATAACCGATCCGGTCTATAGCCTAACGTTAGAGCGCAATCTGGTTACAGACAATATATTGGAACCAAATCTCTCTGCGGAAGAGGAGAGAATTAATCGTGATGCAAAAACCTACCACCCGGTATATAACGCAATGAGTTTTCCTGACCGCTTGGATAGACCGTCAAGGACGGTTACAGCCTTATGTACACGTGTATCTCGAGAAAGCATAATAGTTAGAGATTCGAGTGATAATTTAAGGAGACTCACAGTTAGGGAAAGAGGTTGCATTCAATCTTTTCCTATCAACTATCAATTTTTTAGTAAGACCTATGCAGGAAAAATAAAGATGATAGGTAATGCGGTTCCACCCTTATTGACTTTTTATATTGCTCAAAGTATGCAAGGCGTTCAGCTAGATGATCTTGTTCTCCCTAAACAAGTTGCGCCAGAGCGTTTTGTTTTAGGCGCCGAGATGGCCATTTCTCATCAACCAGACAATGAAGGGGCAAAATTCTCTGAAGGACGTTCGTTTCGCCTTGCTATACCTGGATTACGATTCGGGAGTGGTGTGAGATTTGAGCTTAAGAACGCTTTTGACAAGGAAACAAAAAAAGTGAGTTGGAATTTCAGTTTTTTTTATGGCAGTTCAAAAAATATTAAAGGACATGAACTTGATAGTGGACTATTTTATAAGGCCGTAAGAGAGGTCAACTTACTTGAAGATGAACAGTTGACATCAATGTTGAATACTTACTTGCTATTTGTCAAAAGTGTTAGGCCATATGAATTGCAGAAGAATTGGACAAATGTTGATCGATCCTTAGTAAGTCCTATCGCATTAACAGATCAGTTGGGTGATTTCGTACAGTTGTTTAAAAATTATTTGGTTTCTGATAAGGCGCATGTTAAAGATCTTCAGACATTCATCGAACGAGAATTGGTTAGCAAGGAGGGGAAGATCGATAATAAGAAATTGGTTGAGAACAATGTCGACGTTTTTATCGGAATCTTGTTGGGGTCTTGTTTTAACGCGATCATGTCCAACTCGAATATTGCGGCTCTGTCGCCTGAATTAGACACTACCTTTGCTTAAAGCAAATAAAAAATCTTAATTTTACGGATCAAAAAAAGCTGAATGAAAATAGGGGCATACTATTCCCACCTGAACGGATTTGAATGGATACAATATCATCACAAGGACATGTGGGATGAGATCATTGGTGTTATCGACTCCATAGATCTTGATAAATATTTAACCAAGATCAGTAAGGAAAAAACAAAAATGGGTAATCTTGTATATAGTCCTGGTGAGATCAATGACATAATCAAAGAGGGATTTGCAGATTTGGGATGGTATGAAAGCAGGACAAGCTATTGGGTTACTGATGACTACGATCTCATTACAAAAACAATGCATTTGCCTGAGAAAGAACAAAAGATAGAAATAGAGCTGGCTGGAAAAAAACCGATCAGATCTTTTAATCAGACTGATTTTGTCAAAAATAGAATTGCTGTGGAGGTTCAATTTGGAAAATATAGTTTTATAGCCTATGATCTTTTTGTTAAGCATCTTGCGTTTTATGTAGGAAACACTATTGAGTTAGGTGTTGAGATCTTACCGATGAAATGCATGCAGGCTATGATGTCCTCAGGTCCCGGCTATTATGAGGCAGCGCTATATGACCTAGCTAGACAAGGACGTGGTGTTCCCTCCGTTCCGCTGATCTTGATCGGTGTAGAACCATAAAAGATTCCCATTTATTTTTTACGATCGGATAAGCAACTTCTCTACATCAAGTTGTTTTCCATCATCCTTGTCAAAATGTCCCTTCAGAAATAGCAGAAAGTTAGCTGCGCGACCATTGACATCAAGCTTGGATATTGAACTGCATTAATTGATTATATTTTGGTGGTGATCTTCAGAAATTGATATCTCTGTGAAGGATTAAGATAAACTTTTAATTTATTACAGCCTAAAATGTCAATTTATTTTATCAAATTTAAAGCACAGTTTAACGCCATCAATGATTACACAGCAAGAGAGAATAGCCGCTATCGAGGAATCGGAAGAAACGGGTGAAAAAAAGTCTATTATTTACCAGTCTGATTCAAGTCCTCGACCAGTCAAGAAAATACCACTTGAATATCTATTATATAACCCACATAATGGCAGGATCCGAAGTTATACTAAATCCTACGAAGCCCAATTTCACGAACTGAATCCGGAAGATGCCAACGATAAGTTGATAATTGAGCAATATTTATTTGACTCAGCCACCTCTAAAAATGAAAAAACTTTAGAAAGTCTTGAAAAGAACGGTCAGCAAGAGGTTGGTATTGTTACAATAGACGGGGTGATTATAGATGGCAATCGAAGAGCAATGCTATTGAATAAGTTAAGCCGAGATAAGAATATTCCCGGCTATTTTAGCGCTATCGTACTTCCTGATAAATTAATTGATAACGAAAAGGAGATCGTCACACTTGAAACTCGTTATCAGATGGGAGTGGATAGTAAGGTTGATTATAATCCGATCGAAAAATACCTTCGCTGTTACGAATTGCATCATCGACATGGATTTAATATTGCGGAGATCGGCACGACCATGGCCGAAGATGAAAGTCGAATAGATGAGTGGCTTAAAATTCTGGAATTAATGGATCAATATTTATTGTTTTTAGGAACTCCTGGAAATTATACTCGCCTCGACAAGAGGGAAGGGCATTTTGTTGATCTAAATAATTACTTAAAATCTTACAACAAGTCCAGAACTTCTGCAAAATGGAATTATACCCAAGATGATCTTAGTGATCTCAAAAAGGCATATTTTCATTACATTAGGCTCGGAATCCCTGTACAAAGAGCGCGTGTCATCGCAAAACCAACTTCTAGCAACAGTTTTTTCTGTCATGAATATATTTGGAATGAGTTTAAAGCTGACTATGAAAATTCAATCGTCAATTACAATGAAAGATCATTTGAACAGATAAAGAAAGAGCACCCACAAAAAAGTAATGCGGATATTATTAGGGATATTGATACTAATTGGAAGAAGGTCTTAGAACCCACACTGTTAGAAACCTTGTCTTACTCGGAAGGTTTACTGAAAGATCAACAAGAAATGCACGCACCTATAAAGATCCTAAAAAGGGTGATTAATAGCCTCGGGCAGCTTAATTCTGGCAATATTCACCATTCTAATAAGAACGCTATCGATCCACTTTTAGACCTGATCATTAAAAAAGTGGAATCATTGAAAAATATCATTTCTTAAGCCATTATTTATCATATGTTTAAGTTAGTAAAAGGCACGGCTCCTTCATCAATAGGTGAAGATAGACCAGATACCGCTGTACTATTTGTGCACGGTCTTGCTGGAAGTTATGATACATGGTACCCGTTCTCAAATCATTTAAAAGAAAAGTGGAAAGAAGCAGATTCCTTTGGATTAGAGTACGATCAATACTACGGTAGTCAAAAATTTTGGAGTAGAATACCGTATATCAGAATAATACCAAAGATCAGAAGAATATTGATCGGTATTGGTATAGAAGAGTTGTCGCAGCACTTCCGAACATCTGTGAACGTTCTTTGTGAAGAGTATGAACATGTTGTCATCGTTGCGCATAGCATGGGGGGGCTGGTCGCTAGAAAATATTTGGTCAACCTTCTAGAGGAAACAAAGACAGTTGGAAAGGTAAGGGCACTTATAACATATGCTACCCCGCATCACGGATCATTATATGCCAATTATTACTTGTTTTTTTGCTATCACATCCTTCGACATTTTTTTCGAGACTCTAGACAGCTCACTCAGTTAAGCAGAGGAAATGATTTCATCGAAGAGTTAAACCTTGATTGGAGCAATCTACGGGTCGATGATAAAATTGATTTCAAAAGGGTGTTAGGTCTTGATGACTGGTTAGTTGATGCTGAAAGCTCGTCTTACAAAGATGACCCTAACGTTGACAGAATTGCGGGAAAAGACCATTTTACTCTGATACGTCCCGCAACTCATAGACATAAAGACGAAGCCTTAATGATCACTTACAATTATTTAAAAAATTTTAAAAAAAATATGGAGCTTAAGGCAGAGTCAGCCTATGACTATGAGGAATATGATTTCGAAGATCAAGAAGAGCACTAAAAAGGGCCTAAAGTTTGAATTCACATACACCAAAAACACAGTGATTTCTTCTCGTTCCAGGGCTATTTTCAACATTTCGAAAATCTATGGTTTTACCGGTAGGAAAAATTTGTGCTTGTTTGCTGGTATCATCCATATCGCTTGGAGGTGGTAACAATTTGGGTTATTTATTCGTGACCTTATGGGTTACGGAAAATAACAAATTGATTAGTAAGTTATCCTGATAATTGCTCAATAGTGGTTTAGTCATATTATTATAGGTAAGTGTTAAGGACATAGCTATCCTGATGAACATTTTTTATGAAACAATAAATGGGGAGTGTTCCTACATGCCCCGATCAAATTAATATGTGCTGATTACATTCCTACCTTCCTTTCTTATTCGCCAATCTTCCCCGCATTTTGCAATGCAAGAAAAAGCTAGGGCAGTTTTTGATTTTTTGGATTGATTGGAAATAGTATACTTTCGTAGTCTTAAATTTCATTTCTAACCAAGAAACATATTATGCGCCAATATGACTTGTCGTTGTGGATTATTCCATTTACTGGAAAGAAGCCTAACTCCTTGCAGATTGAGGAGTTTATTATTGATAGTATTAAAAATCTTGTGGTTCAGCCGCAGGAAAGTATTCCATCGCACCGAACATTAGCACGTCTGAATAAGGTAAACCGCAATACCGCGTTGCGGGCCTACTCCAAGTTAATTGCCACTGGCTGGCTGACGCATTCAAGGGGCGGCAAAGCCTTTGTGGCGGATTCCCTGCCAAATGATGCCTGTAAAATAAAGCCTTTATCCATGCCGGAATTGTTGCCTGTTGCAATTGCTTTATCTGATCTACGGGAGATGAATTCGAGAACAGAGAAGGGGATGGGTTTTATATCTGTGGGCGTACCATTACTCGATAAGATATACCAGCCTACTAAAATGCTAGCAAAATATGTGCGTCAAGGATCCTGGGATGGCTCATTGACAGTTAGCGCAGACGCAGTTATGCAGACAAGCCGACAACCTTTACAGAGTGCCATTTTGCAGCATTTGAACCTGCGCAGATTTAATATCCGAATGGAACATCTTATGGTTATTCGCGACAGGGGAGAATGTTTTAGGTGTCTTTTTAAGGCGATCTCTCCAGCAACGGACATTATTGTCAATACTGCACCGTCAGATATGTGGTATAGCTTGAATAGAAAAAAGCCAGTTCAAACGATTTCACACATGCGGTTGGATTTCAGTAGATTTAATGAACACGAATGTCGACAAGTAGCTATTCGACTGCGGAGTCTGCTAAAAAAACGAGTCTGATAATAGGTAATTGGAGATTTTTGGGCCCATTCGCTATTCTTTTCCGTAATTAGTAAATTCCTCATTCAATGGAACTGGTCCTGACCGATATTCTTTGAACTGGTGATATACTTCTGGTATTAATGCTGAATTAGTTTTCATTTGGCGTTTGGGGCATTGGTAAAGAGCGGTCAAATGGCACAATCTTTCTTCTCATATCCTGTTTGTCTTTAAAATGACGGGATATTTCTTGGGTGAGTTTAGTGTAATCGTTGGAGTTCCCGTTTTGATGATAAAATATTTTCACCGATTTGCAATTTTTGTGCTCTAGTATCATGTTCAGCATTGTACGGTCGGAAAGTCCGCAGGAATGTCCGAGGGTATATATCTGATAGGGTGCCGAATCAATGAACCTTATCAGATTATGATAATTAGAGGTCTTGAAGTACCAAAACGATTTAATATAAGCAAAAATCCCTTTTGTTCTATCGAGTTCAAAACTGGCATAATCACTATCCAGCTCATCGCCAAAGCCAAAGATTGGTCTGTTTTCTTCGTCGCCCAATTTACCGTGGATATAATTTACTACAATTGACTGGTCATTATTTTGTTTGATATAATTATTGATTGTAGAAGTATAGTTGAAATTAAGGATCATTATATTTCCAATACCTGCATTTCGCTCCTCTGAGAAGGTCAGCCCGACAAATTCATTAGGGTCAAAACCGCTGTTAAATATCGTTTCATAATCTGCTCTGCTAGTTGTAACATCCAATGTTAATAGGTATTCTTCCAGTTTGTGGATAATGATGCTTAAAGAATAGTTGAGTTTTGTGATCTCTTTTTCCTTTTCATTAGGACTGGTATTGCGCAATGCCTGTTTCAGCTGATCATAGAATGTATTTTCAATATCTACCCAATTTGAATGACTACAGGTCAATAAAAGTGTAGCAAGCAGATCAGAATGCACTTTGAACTTGAAAGGGTTTTCATAATCGTTCTGCCAGTCTGGAAATTTCAGCACATTACTGGCGAGCATTTCAGCAAATCCTTTTTCGTAGAAAAAATCTACCAATGCAGGAACGGTGTTGAGTCCATCTCTACTCAGATAATCCATCCCATAGAAATCTGGATAGGTTATCGTCATCAGTTCATCTACATATTCCCGATGGAATTTGGCCATTTCCATAGCCTGTACAAGATACCATTTAATGAAATCATTGTAACTGGTCTTGAGCTGATGCGACAGGTCGAAGCCATTTCCAAGAAGAATGAGGCGGTTAATTGAGTACTTGTCCATTGTTATTTTCTGTTCGAATTTAATAAAGATTTATCAATGTCTGGTTTCTTAGCAATGAGAACAGGTCCGTTAATCATTTTTATAACTCATTAAAAAATCCTAAATTTCTTTTTTAACGCTAAACGATGAAGAAGACCGAAAAAACTGCTCCTTTGGATTGGAAAGATGCCTTGGGTAATATCAAGACCAGCTTTGTTAAGGAGGGTGAAGCTAAAAAGGCTCGACAGAAGGAACAGGAAAATGCGCTCAGGCCTTATTTTAATAAGGCGGCGGTTTTTTTGGGGATCAACGAGCAGCAGCTTGCCGCTGAGATCAAAGTGCTTGAGCCAGGACTGAAGGAAATTTTAACCGATCGCAGATTAAAGGCGTCAACTTATGCCAAGCTGATCAAAAAACATAACCCTGCTTACTATCATCTGTTTGAAGATAAGATCAAAAGTGCGGTAAAAGCCGAGCAGAAATACTTTCTCGAAAAGAAAGAAGCAGCCCTAAAATCTGTAAAGATTATGCAAAACGAAGCTGTTCCCACAGAGGGAATAAAGCAGAAACTAACAAAGTATGAGAAGCGTGCGAAAAAACGCTTGCGGCAAAACAAGCAGGGAGCAAAGGCGATATTTACCAATACTCCAGTAAAATCTCTGCCAGTAGAAGTTTCGCAATGGGTTAGCGTCGAATGGCATGATGTACTTTTTGAAGACTACCTGATCAAAATAAAATACGGCACAAATTATTCGCAGGGGTATCCCGTTGCGGAATCCCGCAAATCATTTAAATATCTACGAAAATACATCAAGAACCTGCAATTGCCAACACTCTCTATTCTGCTTATAGGTAAGGAAATCCGCGAGATAAAAAATGTTGAAAGGGTGAAGGAAATGGTAACATTGTTACGAATTAAGGAACAGCTAATTGAGGATTTTCAGAATGGTAAAACGATAACCGCCGTTGCCATGCTGGAAAAGATAGGGCCGGTTTCTAAACAATTCTTGACGCAAATGGCTATGGCGGGAAATGGCGAGCTGATTTGTATTGAATATTTAGCCAGCCAACTGGCAGAGAATTTCAAGCCAATACCTGCCTTTGAGATCATACCTTCAGGCAACTCTATCAGCACAGAAGATACCTTTATCTTTGCGGTCGAACGTCAAGAAAAACTTTTTTTGGTATGGGAAAGCACTGTACATGGCAGGGCTACCTATATCTTCAAAGCTAATATCGATAACTATGTTAATGTTGTACAGGCCATTTACGATTATATTGGCAGTCCAAGAAAAGGCAAGCGGATGTCGCTAAGGAAACGCGATGCTGAAACATCGAATTTATGTTATGATGGCTATGTCACACATAGCGCTTTTGATCATTGGCAGCAAAAACTCGAAACGGTTTTCAATTCTTAATAGTCGCATAGATGGGATAGTAAAGATTTAGTTTAATCGGCTTCCCCACTTTTTCCAAAATACACAGGGGATGCACCAAAAGGACTTTCACAATAATGATATCGAATAAGAATACCTGAAAACGTTCAAATAACAAAGTTATTTGAACCATAATAAGCTAATCACATAGCCATAGTTGTCTGCATAAAAACACTGCTCATTCATCTTTCGGTTTGCCCTATGATCATCTGAATAAGGATAGAACCAGTCATCCGGATTGATTTCTTCTATAGAAGCGAACTTACTACCCGGCTTCGTAAAAAACTCTCCGGCTACAGTTGTGGGAGGTACTTGCCCATGCACTTTGAATCGGAATGGCCATTTGGGAAAATGATTATTTCGATCGTACCATTTTACAATGTTATTTTGAGATACCACAATCATAAGTTCGTGTAAACAGATTTGGCAATATCTTATAGTGGCTGCCAATAAACTCACATTGAAGCTTTCTGAAATTGCTTTGATCTTCTCAAATGAGAACTTCTTTACCTGATCAAAATAATAAATCTTATCGTAGGGCATGAGGAGGCAGCTGGCGAAAAAATCAGCTTCAAGTTCTATAAGGTCATGCTTATTCAAGCTAGTGAGAGAACCATGTGGCTCTAGGATGCCACTTTGCAACCCTATCCGATGTTCGTTAATGTAATAGTGAGCTAATTCATGGCTTAAACTGAATCGGCCCCTGGAAGTCTCCAAAGTGTTTTTTCTATCTATATTCAAATGGATATGAAATTCATCTTCGTCAAAAACCAGCATTCCGTCAAAAAAAATTTCGTAATGATCCAAATAAAGGTTTATATTTTCAAATGCAACAATCCCTTCCAGAAGCGTAACATTCCTTTCAGAAAATCGGGAAGACACAAAGTCTGCAATTTTACTCAGTTCCTTTTTCCGGTATTCCAGAATCGTCCTTTGATCTTCCATTTTGATTCTTTTTCATCTTATCAAGAATATGCTGTGGCACGCTTGATCCCTTTCTTGCTACCATTTTTAAAGGTATGATATCTCGCTCTTCAGCTTCTTTTTTCAATGGTATGACATGTGCTGGTTTTAGCGTTTTATTAAATATGGCGGCGCAGTCAACCTGGAAATCTGAAACGTCTTCCAGCTCATCGGCATACAATTTATCGAACCGTGACATTTCCATCTCATTTCTGGGAAATAAAAATCCGGTAGACGCTAGCCATTCAGACATGTTGTCGGGGGTGATATTTACTTTACTTTGAGCCATAAATTTCTAAATACTCCTTAATTTTATCAAACGCTTCTTTCTTATAATACTGTATAGTTGCCTGTGTCAATTGCAGCTCCGCTCGGAGTTTATCAGTCAATGTTCTGGGTAGTTTAAATCCTTGCTGTGCATGTTGCTGGTAGGTCAGGTATATGATCTTGTGTTTTGGAGAAAGCCGGTCCAAAGCTTTTTGTATTAGCTCATATTGCTGTCTTAAAACCTTAAGCTGTTCCGTTTTACCAGATATGTTTTCAATTGAGGGCATATCGTAGACTAAATCTTCATCTCCAAGATAGGGGTTGGGATTCGTATTGTTTTGTTCGTTATAGAAATCATTGAATAAATTTTCTGCGATCCTATATAGATATAGTTTTAGACCTGCTTCATAATTACTTGCTTTCGATTTGCTGAAATCGAAATTTGGGTATTTTAAGAAGCGCTCGAAAGTTTGCTGAGCAATGTCATCAGCTATGTGTTTATCATAACCTCTGTTCTTGCTGATCACCCTGCATTTCTCCACAATATCTCCCTGAAAGCGAAAACAGAGTGCCTGAAAGGCATCCTTTGCCTGTTGCACCAACTCAGGGTCGTTAATCCAACTGAGATAGGCAACAAGGTCTTCACTACTTTCGGAATCTAAGTCTTGCCAGGCCATTAATAATTGTGTTCAACTGATATACCTAAAACCGTTGGTAATGGATTTAGTACCAACAGTAGGACACCGTCCGTGACGTGAAGTTAATATTAAACATAATATAAGTATATGAAAAGCAACAAAAATGTATTCGTCGTGAAGCACGGCGATGACTGGGCCACCAGGACGGAAGGCAACCAGCGCGTAACAAAAACTTTTGACACTCAAAAACAAGCAATTGATGCTGGAAGACAACAGGCAATCAGAAATCAATCTGAGTTAACGATCCAAAACAAGCATGGTCAGTTCAGGGAGAAAAACTCTTATGGAAACGACCCTAAGGGTATAAAAGGTTAACATGGAAAAAGAAAGACTAAAATATTGCATAGACCGGTTTGATCACTACTACGAAAGTGTCAACAATAAAAGCTCTGTATTTTTGGGGTTAAGTACTTTTATCGTTGGAGGGCTGGCAGCTGGTTATTTTGTAATAGGTTCTCTGGTTAATTGTGGTTTTTGGGCACATAGCCTCATGGTTCTGCTGATAGGTCTGGGCGTAGCTACTATGATTATAGTGGTTATGGCGGCTACTCCCTTTTTAGGGAACGATACTGACTCCCTACATTTTTTTGGTGCAATAGGGTGCATGGATAACCCCAGCTTCTGTGCAAAATCTGCTGCTCCGCGTATTGAAGAAGATGAGCTTAAAGATTTGAGAAATCAGGCTCATCTTTTGGCTTGTGGTTTACAAGGCAAGTTCAGAAAACTTAAAATCGCGGGAATATTGTTCACGATTCAGTTCTACCTATTTATACCCTTATTCATAATCATACTTTGTAATTTAAAATAATACACATGCATATTTTCGACGACTATTTAAAACCTATCCGCGCAGCTATAGCTGCGGATCCTAAATCAGGGAAACTTTATGAGAACTTGTCTTATTCCGAAAGAAGCCTGCTTAAAGGCATGGACTTTAAAGCATTTAATCAGCAGGTTCCTGAAAAACGTTTGTTACCAAATTTGGCTGATTTTGCAAGAGAGCTTGGTTTGACGCCAAACTTTGACCAGTCATTAGGTTTGCATCCAGACTTTGCTGATTTAAAGCATTCGGAGCGCCTGGAAGATCACTACATCGTATCGATGTTTGTAGATATAAAAGGTTCAACAAACCTTTTCAAAAAATACTTGCCTCGTACAGTCTGGATTATAACCAATACGATTCAACGTGCGGCGATACACACCTGCCTTATCTTTGGTGGCTATGTACACCGTTTACAAGGTGATGGTTTGTTCGTGTATTTCGGAGGTAAAAACATGACTCCGAAGCTGGCTGTTGAACGTGCATTAAAGTTTTCAAGTGTCTTCACTTATTTTGTTAAAGAAGATCTGAAAAATCTTTTTAACGAACAGGGAATAGAGAACATCTACACTAGAATAGGTGTCGACCTGGGGTACGATAGAGATGTCATTTGGGGTACGGCCGGTATCGGTGAGATAAGTGAAGTAACAACTTGTAGCTTACACACGAGCCTGGCCAGTAAGATGCAATCCATTGCTGTTAGTAATGGAATTGTAATTGGAGACCATGTTAAAAATGAAAGTCCGGCATTAGCCGAATTTTATACGCCAGTTTGCCATCGCACGAAAAGTGAGAATGACCGCTATATTTTTCAAATTCCCTTAGAGCATTTTAATTACACGCAGTACGACTTTAATTGGCTATCGTTCCTGAAGAGACAGGATTTTATCGCAACAGATTTATCTGGCGGACTCCAATTAAAACAAAAGGCGGTTATGCTTCCCAATCGGAACATTGCTAATCTCGCTCCAATTGCCGCGACAAGCAAACCGTACTATGATTCTAAGTAACGGTAAATCTTTCTTCGAACGGGATTTCGTCGTCGCAAAAGAGCGTTTCCCTAAGCTAACCTATGGATGGAATGCTAAGTTCAAAATGTGGGTGATCATAGGTGAACTGGATATTTGTGATACCGTGGGTGTTTATTGGAACACTTTTAAAATCAGAATGTTGGTTCCCTATGGTTATCCTTTTTGCGTACCGATAGTGATCGAACAAAGCAATATTATCCCCCGGGATATTGACTGGCATATTTCCCCGGAAGGTGTATGTTGTCTGGATGTAGAGCATTCACTTATTGCTTTATCTAAGAAAGGGATTAATCTCGGAGATTTTATAGCTGATAAAGTATATTCTTTTTTTGCCAATCAAATATATAAGCTTGAAAATAAAGAATATGCTGGAGCTGAATATGCACATCACACCGCAGGTGTAATTCAGTATTATTTAGAAGAATTAAATATGCCTTCAGCCGAAGCCGCCCTGCAAACTTTAATACAGATATTAAATAAAGAACACTTGGGAAGAAATGACAAGTGCTGCTGTGGTAGCGGACTGAAATTAAAATTCTGTCATGATAAGGCAGTTGAGATTATAAAATCCTTTGGCCCTTTAAAAATTAAAAGGGATATAGAAAATATACAAATTTATTTAACCTCCAATTCCGAATAGAACATTTTCAGCCATTGGAGCAATCAAGTCACAAGATACCTAGTAGAGTGATTTTGATTTTCTCTACTAGGTACTTTAATCTAATTGATTGGATAAAAACGTTGTTTTAAGCGTAATTATACATCTCTCAGGACACTGTGTTATACTTATCCATTTTCATTTTCCTCCATACGCTTCTTATTCTTATAAATTTCCCTGATTATTCTGAAAAGTTCCTGTAGATGTTGCATCGTAGATTCCGGGTCCCGCTGAAACTGACATTGTAATCAACTAAAATTCTGAAAATCAAATAATTGAAGTCTTTTTTTTGTTTTCCGGATGGTGGCGAAATATACAGCTTTCCGCATAATATATCGCTTCTTTTAAGACATCCATTTTTGTTCAAAACAATGAGATCAGTTTCGAGCGAAAGCTACTGTCAGTTTAACTGTACAGCGAAGGGTTTGTTAATATATTTTTAAAAGCACTTTGAAATTCAAAGTTGTTTAATTAACTTCATACTGCAAAGTATAAAATCAACACTATGAAAATTTCAAGAACAAGATTTGTTGTCATCTTTCTTGTTTCGGCGTTTGCCTTTATTATTATCACTAATTTACTGTTGCAACCCGTAAACGGAGAATGGTTCCCGGGAACTGACTCGCCAATAGCCTGGAAGCGCACCCTGGCTACAATCATATATCCTGTCAAAGTTGTTTTGGTAGGGCCCCTGGCAACAATATTAAATGATCCGGACCCGGCACCACCAATTCGGATGCTTGCCTGTGCTGTATACTGGACTGTGATCGCATTGATTCTTCATTTTCTGTTGAGTAACATAATCCCTCGTAAAAAACATGGGCAGATTTGAGGAACTATACTACGAAGCAAAGTCTGACAAGTGGTTTCAAAACTTTGCTGTTTTTTGCCGCGTAGCGTTAGCAGCCGGCTTTCTTCCTGCAGGATTTGTTAAGGTCATGGGTGAACGGTTCGCCGCCGGTTTGCCGTCCAATAATCCTTTAGGGCATTACTTCGATGCCTTACAGCTAACAGGCTATTACTATACTTTTATTGGAATTGCCCAAATCATCACTGCTGTATTTTTACTGATTCCGAAAACTTCCCTTCTTGGTGCACTGATGTATTTTCCCATGATTGTCAATATCTGTGTACTGACCTATGCTACCCGCTTTGAAGGGACCAGGCTCGTTACTATGATGGTACTGGCAAACCTGTTTTTATTAATTTGGGACTCTGACCGTTTGAAACACGTTTTGCCATTTGGGCAACGCAAAGTAGCATCGCCGCCTGTGTTAAAAAAGCCACTGGGCAATCGCCTTCGGATCCTGTTTTTTGGGGGTTCCTTCGCAGTTTTAGCCGCTATCATCTTCGGTACGTTCTATTTATTTGAGATAGGTCCTTGCAATTCTGAAGCTGCCTGCAGAAATCAGTGTGCCGGCAGTAAAAACCCGGCAGCTTGCGAAGTCTTCTGTGATTGCATTTATAAACAAGGCCAGCCGTTGGATAGTTGTTTGGCAACTTTTAATAAGGCGAAAAATATTCGTGAGTCTAATGTGAAGTAAGTACAATAGCTTGCAGATCTTAGTCTCTCAGATCCAGAGCATCTCCTCTTCCAAAGGGTCGTTGACCACCTTCATATACCGAAACAAATTAATGATTGGCGCTGTTAAAGCGATCACCACAAATACAATTAAAACCCTGTTTACTTTCATATTAAAAACCTAATATGAAAAGCTCCGATATCCATCCGAGCTTTTCATTGTCAACTAACTTAAACGTATAATACTAACCAAATATTTATACGGCAAAGCTAAAGTCCGTTTATTAAACCAGTGTTAAATTTTTATCATGTGTTATCGCTTACTGTGCATTTTATTAATGCCGAAATGCGCAGTTATGGAGGCTTTGATGGCATACTTAATGTTTAGACACAAAATCCTGCCTTTCATCATTCCATATTAATTTGTCGATCTGCCACTTAACTATTAAACCGAAGCGTGAAGCAGGCTTCTCCAGCTTTTGAGTGATGATCGTGTTTTTGCCATCTGAGCGCAATGCAATCATTCCATAAGTAGAAACCAGCCGTTGTTTTTCTTTATCGGTTTTAACTTTAATCATTTCTAGCGTCAGGTATTCTGGAGAGGAGCGGGAAAGCTCGGTGCTGTAGATCAGCGGCCGGTCACCTCTGCTGTACTTTCCAATGGCGCCAAGCGTTTCAGGTCTGGGATGACAGAAAGATTCCTCGTCTCCACTGGAAATTACCGTGGCAATTGGATTCAATACACGTAAAAATTCATTCGTGATGTCATGACTTCCATGGTGACAGGATTTGGCTACATCGCAGCCGAGAATAGGACGACATGCTTCCACCACATTATCAATTTGTTTTTGAATCTTGGCTTTTGCCTGGTCCGTCTTCGCCCTCTCCAGACTTACTTTCAGTACTTCCAGTTCCTGGCCACTGTACTGAGACATGATGAAATCGGCGGATTTCGAATTCAGGTCCCCACCCAAAAGTACTTTGAGCTTCCCGATATGCGCCATGATGACAACAGAATGTCCGTTCTTAGTTTTACCTACATCATCAGCAAACCAGCGCAGGGCGAACTGCTCGCTTCCGTTTATTTTGACCTTTTCGGCAATTGGCGCCAACACTTCCAGTTTTAACAGACCGTCATCATAAATGATTTTTTCTTCACCCATAATTTTAAACAGCCCATCCACTTTTATATCCGTGTTCGTGTTTAACGTATCGGAAAGTAATTGCTGGTACTTACTTTTTTTGTCGGCCTTGTCCAGGATGGCTGTGAGCTTCTCCTTAGTATCTGTAAAATCCGTCAGGTATTTGACATCCTGGAAGACAGCTGATTCTCCAAGCGAACTTCCTGACCTTTGAATAATCGTATTATGGTAAATCTGCTTAAACGGAAGTTTCCTCTTGAGGCCATCAGTTGGATTAGCGAATAGCTTTCCAAAACCTTTGAAGTGGTCCTCATCTGAATGACTGATCACCGCTGTAAAAGGGGGAAGTGGTTTTGAAATCCCCTCTAAGTTAAATCGCCAGCGCAAAAACCTGTACATGTTATCGGTTTCGCCAGCATCAATGATGAGGTGTTCATCATTTGGTGTAGCCACATGACAACCGTCGCCTTGTCCGATATCTACAAAATTGATTTCCAGCACCCTGTTCGGCTGAATGTCGGATAACAACATCCAGCCATCCTGTTGCCGGGAGTGAACGTTAACCCAAACTTTGCCTTTATGGACTTTCGAGTGTTCTGGTTCCCATTTTTTGGATTCAGAGGCTTTGGGAGGAGAAATGTAGTCTCCGAATATCAAATGTTGAATACTTTTTACGCCGGGGGTCTTATAGATCCTGGCTTCAGGAAACACAGCAAAACCGTGACCCTGTTTTTGAAGAGAGGTAAATTCCATGTTAATTTAGAATAAGGAACTAACTTACTGAATATCAATGTATAAATCAAGTTAATTTTTTGATTTCAATATTAAATTTAGGTGTCATAAGTATAATCATTTTAAGTAAAGCGGCAGTTATTCCGGGAAACTTATCCAATAAAGGTTTACAGGCTGTGCACATTAAGTTTACGTCCATTCTGAATCGGAATACCAATGCTGCTCTTGAAGGTTTTACCCGAGGTTCTCGGGTTGGTAAGATTAGATATAACAAATAGTTAATATAGATTTAATGCGCTATTATATCTCTCTAATGTACTTTTGAGGACAAATAAACATTGGTCGAATGTCCCCAATCCCGAACGAACCCGAACTAATTAGCCTTTGGAAAAACGGGGATGAAGGCGCATTCAACAAATTATTTAAACTTCATTTCCATAAACTACTCAGATTTGCTTCCCGGTATATCCACGATAGTGAGCTGGCAAAAGAAATCACAATGGACGTCATGTTCAAGGCATGGCAAAAGAAGGAAGAACTCACAAGTCAGCGTCTGGAGCCGTTTCTTTTTCATCTGCTTAAGGCGGCTATGGTGGACAATTTTCGTAAGAAAAGTCTTCTTTTCTTACCGGTTGACCAAATGCTTGCCGAGCCGGAGTCCACCGAAAGGGCAGATGACCCAATCCATTACCGCCAACTTAATACATTATATCAGGAAAGCCTGAATTGTCTCAGTCCTCAAAGAAGACTGGTACTTGAAATGCGCCAGCAGCAGGGAATGAGCTACAAGGAAATAGCGGATGAACTTGACATTTCGCCTAAAACGGTAAACCGGCACCTTACTGATGCCATACATACGGTTAGAAGTTTAGTGCGGAAAAAAGGGGATATCATCCTGTTGTTTCTGCCGGTCATCGCAATCTTTATTTTTTGTTAAATATTTTTATCTCATTATCAGTCACTTACGGTGTTGCTGCGAAAAAACAACATTTTACATTGGGTATAAGTCCTGTTTCTTACGGTATGTATAGATAGAGCACTTGCTCTGATACCCGGGTCATGAAAACAGAAATAGACAGAGAACTTTTAGTCCGATACATCAATGACAAGTGTACCTCTGATGATCTGCTCCGTGTGAAGCATTTTCTTCAAGATCCCCAGTGGCAGCAGGCACTGGAAAAGATGCTGGAAGCCGACTTTTCTGCGATGGAGCATCCCCCGCAGGCTGATGAGGCTCTTTTGGAAGAGTGGAATCAGGTGTTTCGAGATAAATATTTCAAAAAACCGCCCATTAAATTAGGATACACAAAATGGATAGGCTATGCCGCTGCTTGCCTTGCAGTGCTGGGCATTGGCGGATATTTGCTAGGTGGACATTTGGTAAAGACCAGACAATCCTTTACAGCAGCCAGCGTGATGATAGAGAAAAGCAATCCAAGGGGGATCCGTTCCAGGGTGACACTACCGGATAGCTCGGTGGTTTACCTGGGTGCAGGCAGCAGTATTAGGTATCCTCAGCAATTTGCCACCAACCAGCGGACGCTAGCGCTTAAAGGGGAAGCTTTTTTTGAAATATCAAAAAACCCCAAACGGCCTTTTGTAATCCACACTGGTGAAATACAGACCATGGTGTTGGGCACCTCTTTCAAAATCACTGCCTTTAAAGGTGACCCGCTGCTTGTTGAAGTGGCAACCGGTAAAGTAAGGGTATCCAGGAAGGAAAATACAAAAGTGGCTGAACTTGCGGTGCTTGTTCCTGGTGAAGGAATAACATGGGATCAGCGGCTTGGAAAGGCAGCAAGGATACCTGTGGACATCCCGGGGATCCAGGGATGGTCTTCAGGAGAAATTACCTTTAAAAATCGTTCTCTGGCACAAATTGCGGATGAGCTGGAAAACTGGTATAATATAGAAATCAGTTTTGCGAAGTCTGCATCGGCTGGCAAACGCCTCTCTTTGAGTGTAGATGGTACAGCCTCACTTTCGGATGCGCTGGACATCATCTGCAATACAGCTGACCTGAAATATCGTTTTAACGGAAGGCAGGAAGTTGTTATATCCGGCAACGAATAAAATGGAAAGGAGAAAAATGAACGGTTAATCTTTACTAAACAAAAAATCCGTTCCCGGTAATCCGGAAACGGAAAATGTGATCACACGCAGTAACATGTTTACCAAGACGCTGTACTGCAGGTGAAATGCTCCGGGCCAGGCCCGGATACAATTAAAGTGCTTTTATCAAACAACATTAACATTCAAAAATATGCATAATGTAGGAAAACTACGTCCAACAATTCGATTTATAATGAAATTATCCCTGATTATTGCCGTCTTCCAGCTCACCTTTGTAGGAGTTCTGCTTGCCAGTGATGTATGGGGTCAAAACCTCGACAAGCTAAAGATTGAGATTAAACTTAACAATGCTTCTGTAGAAGAAGGCCTCCTTACGCTTTCACGAAAAAGCGGTATCAGGATCTCCTATGCGGATGAATTACTCCAAAAAGAAAGTAAAAAGATCACTTTAAACAGCAATGACATTACAGCAGGAGCTGTTTTACGAAGCATTCTTTACAAAACCAACCTTAAGTACCGGCTCTTTAAAAATTACATCATTATTGATGCTAAGCCTGTTCCGCAACAGCCCGGGCGCATTACTGGTAAAATCACAGATGACAGGGGTGAAGTGATGCCCAGCACGACTATTAAAATTGTAGAAACCGGACAAATGATACAAACCGCTGTAGATGGGAAGTATAGCATTAGCCTTAAGCCAGGGACATATACCCTGGAAATCAGCTATATTTCCTACCAGAAGCAGCGTATTACAGATGTCGTGGTTAGAGAAGGGATAAACACGGCGCTGGATATTTCAATGAAGCCGGATTCTAAGGGTTTATCTGAGGTAACCATTACATCGAGTTATAAAAAAGCATCTGTAGCTGGCTTATATGCACAGCAAAAAAATCTTGCAAATCTTTCGGACGGGATCTCTTCAGAGCAGATCGCTGCAACGCCAGATAAACATGTGGGGGAAACACTCAAACGCATTACAGGCGTATCCACCAACGAAAATAGAAAAGTGGTAATCCGCGGCATTGCCGAACGGTATAATGTGTCACTGCTCAATGGAAGTACATTGCCAAGCACAGATGTGCAGGAGCGTGATTTTGAGTTTAACCTGATCCCGACAAACCTGGTCGAAAACATTGTGGTGGCCAAGTCCATCACCGCAGATATGCCTTATGGTTTTGCCGGAGGTCTGGTTCAGATCACCACGAAATCTGTACCTGAAAGCAATTTCCTTTCCATAAGTGCCGGTAACTCTTTTAACACTCGTACCATTGGAAAGGATTTTCTGGGTTATGGCCGCGGCAAATATGATTACCTGGGATTTGATGATGGAAACAGAGATCATTTTCCGACTGGCCTGCTGAACCTTGTGGGCAAATTTGATCCAACTAAGGAGGATAGTGAAAATGAGATCAAAGCTCCCCAGGTCGCTGAACAGAACAAACGCATAGGTGGAACAGAGCGACTCGGTACGCGCCGTTTTAAAGCCGCACCCTCACAAAATTACCAACTGAGTTTGGGCAGAACCTATTCATTTAGTGATGCCAAAGTCCGGAAATTTGGTTTTGTAGGCTCGGTAAGTTACCGTAACACGCAGACCAATGATTATGTTTCCAGCATGCGCCGGGGAGACTGGGCTCAGGTTCCAACGCGCTCGGACGATCCTACGGATATAAATACCGGGAATATTTATAGGTTTAATACCACCCTGGGGTTACTGTTAAACGGTGGTTTCAAAACAGAAAAACACCAGATTAACACCTATAACCTATACACACGTATCTTCGATAACCAGTTTAGCCGTTATACCGGCTGGACTTTTGAAAGACCGAAAAATGATGATGACACGAAACATCCGAGCATAACAGATGATGATAGACCCAAATTCACAGATTTACTGCAGAATAAAGTAAGTGGCACCCATCGTGTCAAATCCTTCACTATCGAATGGAGTCTTGCCAGGACTTCCCTGAAATCTGTAGAACGTGATGCCATTTCGGCCACGCAGAACCCAAGAGAAACTGGAAATGCCTTGCTTTATATGTATTCGATAGGGACCATAAGCGATCCTGGTGCCGGTCCGATGCACCGTGATGAATACCTCTATAAGGAAAATAACCTTGATGGTGTGATTAGTGCCGCCTATGATTTTCAGCTCGGCAAAACCAGGCACACCTTGAAAACGGGTGCTAATTATTTAAAAAAGCACGCATTTTATGACTGGCAGATACTACCTATTGCAATGGGGCCCAATTCTACTGTCCCGCTCGAGCTGCTTCCTATCCAGGAGTGGGGAAATTACATGAGCATGGAAAATACAGCAAACAGTTTGTTCTACTTTAAGCAGGATTACACTTCAAATAAATTTGAGGCTAAAAGTTTAAATACAGGTACTTTTGCCATGTTAGATCATAAATTGCTGCCCGGCCTTAGAGTAGTGTGGGGTGTCAGAGCCGAGTATTTTAAACTGGATACTTTAGTAAACTCTGCGAGTAAACTGGCGGACAAGAACAGTCAAATATTTTTTGCGGAAAAAAAAGACTGGTATTTTCTACCTTCAGCAAACATCACCTATTCTCCCATAAAGGACCTTAACCTACGTGCATCCTATGCCAGGGCAGCAGTTCGTCCGGGAATGATGGAAAATTCAAGGTTTTCCCGTTTCAACCCCAACTACGGCTCTGTGGTGAGGAGCAATGGGGTTAGCAGCACGATTATTGATAATTACGATGCCAAGATAGAGTTGTTTCCGGGTGCTGGCGAACTTTTGTCGGCTTCTTATTTTTATAAATACTTTGATAAACCGGCAGAGTACTACCGCTTAGACAATGAAAATAATGGAAGGGGCTACATTACCATTTCAAATTCTGACTGGGCAAAAGTAAGGGGATGGGAATTTGAGCTACGGAAAAATTTAGGTTTTCTGTATGACGGATTACCATTTTTAAAGGATGTGTACGTTAGCGGAAACCTCACGCTTCAAAAATCAGAGGTTAGGGCGAGAGAGATACAGTATGGGAAGAGCGCTGACGGCCTGGATTCGATGTATTATAAATACCTGAAATATCCACGTGCATTGTATGGGCAAGTGCCATTATTGTATAACGCGGGCATACAATACGTAGGCAAGAAACTGGGTTTAAACCTTACCTTGAACCACGCTGGCTATAAAACTTTTATTACCGGGATAGAGCCAGCTTTTGTTGAGTATGAACGACCGCGTACGCAAATGGATGCACAGATCAGCTATAGGTTCCTGAAAGGAAAAATGGAAACTAAACTGAACATGAGCAACTTGCTGGATGCTCCCTTCCGTTACTTTATCAATGATCCATCAACCTATGAACTGAAACCAGGAAATGAGGATAAGCTGAACCTGGAATGGAACGATAAATACGCTTATAAATTTGGTTTCTCTGAAAAATTTGAAAAAGGATATACAGATCCGGTTACCAAAAGGCAGGTGGGTGACAGGGAAACTTCTACACGCTACACCGGCCGTACATTCAGTCTCTCATTATCCTATAACTTTTAATTTAAGTGCATCATGATCAGAAAAAATAAAAAAATATATTTGATGGCTATTCTGCCTGTATTACTCTTGAGTGCATGTGAAAAAGACGGTACCCATATATCCCCTACGCTAAAAGCGATTAATAAAAATTTTAACATCAGCGGGTTTGTATTGGGAGATACCATTGAACAGTATTTTGATAATGTCAAAATACGTGAATATTACGGGCAGGTAAGAACCGTTAGGACAGAAAACCAGTTAGCCTTTGTAACCGACGAGCTCAACATGGAGTTGAAAAGAAAAAGTACCGGGGAAACGATCTATCGTCAAAAATTTAAAATAGACGATAAAGAGAGCATTGTTCCTAATTTTTATTTTGACGGACTCAAGCTCACTAAAGATTATGCTTATCCGGATGCACAGGGAGATGAGTATACCGCCAATTTTTATGTGGACAAGCAAGGTGGTGCGGAATCTGTAGACATAAATATTGAGGTACTTGAATACTATTATGACAGTACCAAGCAAGATCCACTCATCGTGGTAAATACCACTACCATTCCAATTGCAGAAAATGTTAAGCCCGGTGAATGGACGCCCTATCTGCAGGTCCCGGTACCCGTGGTCACCCCGCAGCAAAGTGGTACGGAACTGTTTCCCTTCGTAGTACTCAGGGACTCCAAAACCAAAGATTATTATATAGATAAGAATAGGGACCGGAGCGCTGTAAATATGCAGATTCCATATGAGGGCGTTTCCCCTGGTAAGGTACAAAGTGTGTACCTCAACCGCAAAGCTGGTGCGGGGACTTTCTATCTGGAGTTTTATGACCTTGTTCAGTTGTTTCCTCGCTAATTCTGTCTGGAATTACTTCCGGTACAACCCGGACTGAATACGCTTTGCTAAGCGTGTTGATGCCTGCTGCAGCCCGGCTCACCTAAAAATCGAAAAGGTATTAAAGCCAGCAAATTTTTGCTGGCTTTTGCCATTTAACCCAAAAATGCGCTTCGGTCTTTAAGGTTAGGTTCTTTTTGGGAAACCTGAAAATTTTACAGCAACAAAAAACAGCTGAAGAATACTTTTACGCAAAGCAAAACATTGAACTTAGCATGGTTTCGGTGAAAAGAATCTGCAGCTTATACAGATAATACAATTGCATTTTCAGGAGGATATATGCCTATTGTTAAAGAAATGATAATTTAATGTTATTTAAATCATGTAATTTTATAGCATGAAATTCTCTGTATATGTAATTTATGAACTGCTGATGAGGGCACAGGAATATGATCCGGGAATAGGTGATTATCAGTCTTATAAAAAAATAAATGCAGGTATTTCAGTGACTACAACCAGGGGTTCTTTTGATATACCAACGTATGTTTTGGATAAGCAGTTTAATAATCCTGCTCTGGTCAGTAAGGATGATATTTTAGGCCTTTTAGCGACCTATAAGCCAAAATAGCGCTTTTAAGGAAGGGTTGAAATGTCGTTTGAGATGCAGAGCTCAACAAAGCCCCAAGAACAATCTTACAATTAACATTATGGTAATGCAGGAGGTTTTTTAAACATTTAGTTTTGCTGAAAGAATTATTTGTTCAGCGAATGACAAAAGATTACCACAAACTATCCGACCACTTGCTACTTGAAGAATGTCGCCAGGACAACCTGAGGGCATATGATCAGTTGTTTGAGCGGTATTTTGGTAAACTTTATCATTTCTCCTTGAATTACGTCAAAAATGCTGCCGTGGCCGAAGAATTGGTTATGGACCTGATGTTCAACATCTGGAAAAAAAGGAAGGATTTGGAGATTAACGGAGAATTCAGTGCCTACTTGTTTACAGCAATGAAAAATGTGATGTTCAATCACCTCCGCAAAAAGGAGCTGCTTACCTCAGACATTGATTTTTTGCCGGAGCAGGCGGCTACTGCCGGCCATTTAGCAGATCATCGTCTTCAATACAAGGAGCTGGAACAGGTATATCAATTGAAACTAAGCCAGCTAAGCCCGCAACGAAGAAAAATCTTTAAACTAAGTCGTGAAGAACAAATGACTTATCCGCAAATTGCAGAAAGCATGAACCTTTCGGTCAATACCATCAAAACCCAGATGCTGGTTTCGCTCAAATATCTGCGGGAGAGTCTGAAAGAGCACATAGATATCACCATCCTGCTGACCGTTATTTTCTTTTTTTAATTTTTTTTCCTTTCCACTCACCCTGCCTGAGGTTTATTGGTGTCTTGTAGGTGAAGGATAGATACAATGAATTTAAAAATAGATAAGGCCCTCATTAAAAAATACCTTGCCGGCCGCTGTGATCAGGAGGAATTGAAATTAGTGAGAGACTTTCTTAAGCAGGAGAATGCTCAGCAACTATTTGATGAAGTGTGGAATGAACAATGGTCAGGTATAACCAGTGCCGATAATACAGACCACCATGGGCAGATGGCCGACTGGAAAAGAAAAATACATCAGCGGATTGATGGGGAATCTTTAAACTCAGAAACGACCTTTGCGAAAATTACGCCTATTCCTTTTATCAAAAGAATTACGAACTGGCAATACGCCGCCATCTGGGCAACATTATTTATTGGCGCCGGACTTTGGGTGATTACATCCAAAAGAAGCAGCGAGCCATTGGTGGTTGCTTATGTAGAAAAGCATAACCCTAGCGGACGCAGAACGATTATAACGCTGCCTGATAGCTCACAGGTTTATCTTGGACCAGAGAGTAAATTGCGTTATGCAGAAAAATTTAATGGGAACACCAGAGAAATAGATCTGGAAGGCGAGGCCTTTTTCGAGGTGACTAAAAACCCAAAGAAACCATTCATTATTCACACCGGAATAATCACAACCAAAGTATTAGGTACTTCTTTTAAAGTGGATGCATTTATGAATAAGCCGGTTACAGTTTCGGTAAGTACAGGTAAGGTTCGCGTGGATAGGCATAGCCCTAACAAAACAGAATCAATTGCCATATTGATGCCCGGGCAAACCGTCACATGGAATGAAACTGATCATATAAAAACATTAGGTTCTGCAGTGGTTAAGGATATCAGCGGATGGAAGGACGGACGGCTGGTGTTTAATCAAGTCCCGCTATCAGAAATCGCGAATATTTTGGAGCGATGGTATGCCATGGAAATCAGTTTTAAAAGTAAAAAAACTGCTTCAAAGTTGTTAAAAGTTAATCTGACGGCAAATGTGCCTATCACCACCCTAATGAAGATTTTAAGTGCCTCGGGGCAATTTAAGTATCATATTCAAGGCAATCACATTACTATTAATTAATCGGAAAGGACAAGATATGTAATACCTGGACTAAAAAAAAGAAACGCCCTCCCGCAAAGGAGGACGCAAAAATCATCAAAGAGCCGGTTGTTTTCGAAGACGCATCAGCTCAGCGATAAATATTAACAGATATCCGCCATTGGCGAAAACCCGTAATGATCAAAAATATGCAAAAAGGATTACATCTGCGTTCTTCTTTTCGATTTATTAGCATGTTATTAAAAGGTGCTATTATCATCAGAAAGAAGTTTAGCGAGATGGCTAATAACAATCTGGTAACAGATAAAATTTATTTCTTTATGAAATGCTCGTTCCTTCTGATTGCTGTCAACCTCACATTTATTGGAGTGCTGTGTGCCAATTCGGTGCGTAGTCAGAATCTGAATCAGAAAATTAAGCTTAAGCTGGAAAATGCAAGTGTTGAAAATTGTTTAAGTGCGATAGAAAAGCAATCGAACATACAGATCAATGCCCAGGTAAGCTTGTTAAATAAAATCACAAAAAAAATAAGCTTAGATGCTGCAGAGATTACTGTGGCTGACGCGCTGGCTAAAGTTTTAACCAATACTAATCTGGAGTATAAGGTAATTGAGGGATATGTTGTAATTACCAAAAAGCCAGTGCCTATAATCATCACAGGAACAATTGTAGATGAGAAAACAGGAGAAACATTGATTGGTGTAGGCATTCGTATTAAAACAATGGGCGGCGGCGCATCTACGGATGTGAATGGTAAGTTCCGCATTACCGTACCTGAGGGTGGAGCAATACTTGTGATTTCTTACATCGGTTACCAGAGCAGAGAGATTAAGGTTGATGCAAATACTAAGGAGCTGAAAATAGCATTGAAATCATCCTCTACACAGTTAGGAGAAGTAACTGTTCAGGCCCGTAGAAAGACAAATACGGAGGTGGCGGTACTCGATGAGCGTAAAAAATCGGCCATTGTACAGGATGCGATTTCTGCAGTTCAGATAGAGCGGACCGCAAGTATTACCACTACACAGGCGCTACAAAGAGTGCCTGGGGTAACCGTTACTGATGATAAGTATGTGGCTATCCGTGGTCTGGGGGACAGGAGTGTAGTTGGTCAGCTGAATGGTGTGCGTTTGGCTTCGTCTGATCCGGACAGAAGTTCTATTCCTTTCGATTTGGTGCCGGCATCGCTTTTAGATAATGTGACGATTTATAAAACGGTTACTCCTGATAAGCCGGCAGATGCAGCAGCGGGTATTGTAGAGTTGAAAACCAAGTCTGTACCCGATAGCATGGTGGTGAATGTAATTATTCAATCAGGTTTTAATTCAAATATCGGGATAGGTGGTCAGTATAACAGTTTCTATAACAGCGATATGGGCTTTTTGGGGGATAAGATCAATAACAAGAACTTATCTGCTGATTTCTTAAACCTGGCTACCCAATATAAAGGTGGGTTAAACCAGATTCAGAATATGATCTCCAACAGCGGGTACAGCCCTGCAGTAAAGCAGGAGGTTGGTCGTATTAACGGGATAATGCAGGGATTTGATCCTGTGCTGACTACCAGGTATAAACAGGCCCCATTAAACCAGTTGTACTCCGCCACTTTTGGCAATAGCTATACACTGTTTAAAAAGCATAAACTGGGTGTGATAGCCGGGGGTAACTATTATCGCCGTACTACAGATATTTCGGGTGGTGATATTCAGCAATACAGTATCTATCAGGGTGTGGTAACCGGAAATCCGCAGGTAAGCAGCCCTAGAAATATCCCGAATTACATCACTCCGAACAATCTATACATGGGACGCTACCAGACCTATAAGGAAAATACAGGTAACGAAACACTTAATTATGGTGTTTTAGGTGGTTTAACCTATCGCTTTGATGCCCGAAATGAAATCAGTATGCAATACCTGGGTAGCTGGGGAGGCGAAACACAAGCCACCAATATGAATGGTAGCTACGAATATACTGGTTTGCCCGGAGAAGTAAAAAGTACCATCTATTCTTTAAAACAGAGTTATCGTACACTAAATACCTTTAACCTTCAGGGAGAACATAAGTTTTTGGAATCAGACTACTCGCCTAAATTAAGTTATAACATTTCCTCTTCTAAGGCAGGTCAGAATGATCCTGATTACCGGTTTGTAACCCTGGCAGATTATACCCCACGTAATGGTGGGTATTATGATAACCCTACCACCGGCAATGGGAGCACCAATCCGGACCAGGTATACACTTCGCATTTATATGCACTTTCTTCTGGTTATGTGAATGGCTTTGGTGCTTATGGAATTATTCAGGCCGAGCCCAATGGTCGGCGTTACAGGAATCTGGATGAGACCAATTACAACTATAAGGCAGATTTATCAGTGCCTTTTAAATTGTTCGGGCAAAAGCAGGAGCTAAAAACCGGGGTAAATTACCTGAACCGCGACCGTGTATTTACAGAAAATGTGTTGTTCTTACCGGGGTCTAATTTTTCTTCCAACAAATCGTTGCCATTGTATACGGTTTCAGGAAACCTGGATCGTTTGGTGAGTAATGAGATTATTGGGATTCACGCACCAACTGCAGGTATGGGTGAAGGTGCAAGCCCGATCGGGGGCTTTTTATACAATAGCCAGAAATCACCAAACAACTATACCGGATTTTTTGAGACCAAAGCGGCTTATGCCATGCTGGATTTAAAATTGACCAAAGATTTAAGGTTAACCGGTGGTGTTCGTTTCGAATCGACCAATATCCAGTCGGCAGTAGATACCGCTGGTGTGTTCCTGGATCCTGCCTTAACCGCGCCGGGCACCAATATTCCACTTACTTTAATGAGTCCTAACTCCGTTTATAAACCTGGTTATAAGCCTTACTATTCTTTGAACACTACTTATAATTTCAGGGAAAATATGAATTTCAGGGCCGGGTTTAATACCACACTGGCCAGACCCGAATTAAGAGAGATTACCAATGTATTTGAATTTGATGCTTTCCAAATGGGACTGGTTGTGGGTAATCCCAAACTGATCAATCAATACACTCAAAACCTGGATTTTAGATGGGAATGGTTCCCCAATAGTGGAGAGGTTATCGCTGTGTCTCTGTTTGGTAAAAGGATAGAAAATCAGCTGTATAAGGTATTTAGCTTAAAAACCAGTGGTTTAGCAGCCACATATCCTGAATATCCAACCATCAGATTTGAAAATGATCCAAATGTGGGTAAGGTATGGGGGGTAGAATTCGAGATCGTAAAAGATCTGGGCAGGGTTTGGGACCCGTTGCGCAATTTCTTTGCAGGAACCAACCTTTTACTGGCACAGAGTGATATCAAAAAATCACCGGAAAGATTGGAAGCCAACAGATCGTTGGACAGGCATACGCCTGATAACAGCCCTTTGTTTGAGCAGGCGCCCTTTTCTATTAACGGCTGGATAAATTACGATAATAAAAAATCAGGTACCAGCCTTACCGGAACATTTAATATGGTAGGGGAGCGTTTGATACAGATTAATTTAACCGGCGAGCCGGATCTGTATACCCGCCCTGTACCTATGTTGGATTTTGTGTTCAGTCAGCGCATAACAAAGCGCGTAATTTTTAAGGGATATGCTAAAAACTTATTGAATCCTGCTATTGAAACGGTTTACGCCAATCCTGGTACCGGTGGTAAATGGTATGGAAATAAATACCTGAACCGTAGCTATAAACGTGGGGGAGAGTTTATGATGGGGTTCACTTATAATTTGTATTAAAGATGAAGAAATTAACAAAATACATTCAGCAATTGCCATTATTCCTTGGGTTTTTGATATTGCTGGGACTAGGCTCCTGTAAAAAGGAAAAGCAGGATTTTGAATACGATAACAGGCTGATCACAGATGCCCGTAAAAACTCGTCGCTGCGTATTGTAAACCTGGGAGGTTATAGCCAGGTGATAATGGATGGGGATACCCTGACCAACAGTAAATATCTTTTACCAACCGATCCAATATCTACAGTCGTGTCCGGTACTAAATATTTTCCTGAAAATGGTGGTAAACTGGGTTCAACCTGGAACATTCCTCAATCGCTTTTAAAGAATGGCAAGGCTCGCTTTTTTACCGAAATGGGCGGGTATAATGCCCCGGCTGATAAGCTAACGATCGATCTTCAGGAAGATGCAGCACAGGCTATGGATTATTACCTGCTGGCTACAGAACGCACTGTGGATGGGGTGCCTAAATATTTAAAAATTCCGCGTGCGGTTTCTGCTCCTTCAGATCCAGCTAAGTTTAAAGTAAGGGTACTCAATCTTTCTTCAACTATTCAGATAAGCGATATGGAGAACCTGGTAGGGCCAATGAGCCTTGCATGGGCTGATGGTACACCGGTAAATCCTACGACCAATAACATTTTGCCGGGGCAATATTCTGATTATATCGAACTGCCCTATACTACCGCGCAGCTAAAGGTGTTAACCCCAGCCGGGATTCAGGTGCCGGGCACTACTAAGATGCCGATTTTTCCGGCAACATCAACCCTTACCTCTGCCCGCGGCTGGCCACCTGAAGACACGCACCTCACTTTCAGTGCATTTAAAAGTTTTGTGCCGGGAGGGATTTACACCATTGTTGTTGCCCCGTACAATTTTAATGTCCCTTATTTAAATGGTAATCCTGGTGAACAGGTTTCAGATTATCAAAATGCCATCACGATTATCAGTGACATCAGTGAGCCGCTGAATGTAACCTATGCAAGGGTGCAGGCGGTAAATACCCTTGCCGGCATAAATGGGGTTAAAATAACCATGAACGGAAATGCATTGGGTAACGCACTGGCCTATACCGAGCATACAGCTTATCAGCATTATATAACGGGTAATTATACGATCGAGGCTAAAGACGCTACGGGAAATGTATTGGCAAGAAATCAGCTGACACTAGATCCCAATACTAATTTTACCTTATGGATTCATCCTGATGCAAGCGGTAAAGCAACCATTAGTGCGGTAGCTAACGATTTAAGCAGGGTAATTCCGGGTAATACGGCCACAGATGACGCCACTTATGTGCGCAATAAACTGGACTATCCGTTTAGTATCCGTTTTCTTAACCTGTGCCCGGATTTACCGCATGTCACTTTTACAAAAGATAACGGACAGTCTTTTCTTCACAGTTACAATAAGAATCCGGCAGCAGTAAATAACCTGACCCCAGGTGTTTTTACCACCGAAGCACCCTACATACAGATTGATCAGGATAACATTCCATATAAAATTATGGCTTTCCGTTCTGCGCCAGGCGTAATTCCCGGAAGCTGGGCAAGTGATATACCTGTATTAACAGGACAACATCTTATTGCCCGACCAGATTTATATGTAAGAGGCGGTTTACCCAATCATGAGCCAGGTATTTATACCATTGCTTTGGTTGGCAGCACCAGTGCATCAGCCCCTGCGGGTCAGAAAGCAAAGATGATTATTCTGAAACACACCAAATAAAAGAGACAACATTATGTTACCATCAAGAATGAAGAATATCATACTTTACCCTGCTATGGCCTTGTTGTGGTTTGCAATGGGCTGTTCCAAGGTAGAGTATAAAAAAATTGATGATCCAGCTTATCTGAGGGTTTTTAATAACCTGAATTATAAGATCGGGATCGATAATAAAGATGAAATGCTCCCTTTTTTAACCATGCTGATTGATCCGGAAATGGATCAGAATGGTATGCCGGTCAGCGCTAAGATTAAAGGGGATTTTCTGGATCAGCGTGATCCTTATGCACCACCTTACCCATCTCATATCGGGAGTGGGACAAGTGTAAACAACCCGGAGTATCCGGGCAGGGAAAATGTGTTGGTAGGGCCTGTTTTAAATGGGTTTGATTTAAGCAGCTGGGCACAGATTCCCTCAGGTAAGCACCGCGTTGTTTTCATGTTCCGGCCAAAAAACACCGTTCCATTTTTTAACCTGGATGCTAAGCTGAAAAAGAGTTTCCTGATTGATACCACGATGGTATTAGATAGCAAGGAGGTGTATACGTTGCATGTGTTGCAGAAAGATTATTTGACCAAAAGGAATGGCATTTATCTTCGGAAAGAGAATTTTCACAAACTGCCATTATCCGATTCCTCAGTCTATGTGAATTTCTATAACATGAGTGCCAAGGGTTACTGGCAGGCAGATAACGACGCAAAAGGAGGCAATGAATACGGTAAAGGTGCCATGGGAAATGGAATTAAAGACCAGATGAACATTTTTGTAACCCTGTATAAAAACAGGACTGTTTCTTCGCCAAAATTAGCTGGTTATAATGGGAAATACCTGGGCAATTTAACCAGAAATGCTGATGTGTTAGAAGTTAGCCCGTATTACAGCTTTCCGTTGTTTGCCGATGCAAGCGCAGGAGGTATTTTTACTGACATGTGGCAACGATTTGATTTTCTGGCCCCCGGGATGGACATTAGAAACATTCCTTATGGCCCCACAGTAAATCAAACCGATGGAAACTGGGCTTCTATAAACTGTTTAACACCCTACCCGAATTATACGCGATGGAACGAAATTGTACTACCCAATATGCTGGTAAACATCCACTCGGGTACCTATAATCCACGGTCTTTTGCCACGGTAAATACGATCGAGATTGTAAATGGGAATGTTTACCTCAGCACCATACAGCGTAAATATGCGCCTCCAATTTACTAATGATTTAATCCAACAAATAGAACAATGAAATACAAATCATTAAAGAAATATCTTTACCTCTTGTCGGCGTTATGGCTACTGGCTTTAAACTCCTGTAAGCACGACGATCTGCATATTGATAAGGCGAATGAAAATTTCAGAGCCGGCTTCGATTTTGTAAAGAATAACTATGACCTCAGCTTATTTGCCGCGGCAATAGAGAAAACAGGAATAGGACCTGAATTAAACAGCACCACGCAGTTAACCATTTTAGCGCCCAATAATGCCGCTTTTAATGTTCTCGGGATTAACCGCCCGGCTGACTTTGATAAAATGAATCCGGATACTCTAAAATTTCTGGTGCAACGCCATATTTTAAATGAACGGATCATGCTGAAGGATATCCCTTTTAATGGGATTGATGTACGCTACCGTACCATGGCGGGTACTGAGCTGTATACCTCAACGGTAACCAGGGACAACAACAATACCCTATATTTTAACGGCTCCCTTGCCAGCAGGAAAGATGTAACGCTGGCCAATGGTACCTTACATGTATTGGATAGGGTTATGAAATCTACTGCAAATACCACTGTACAGGCTTGGTTGTCTGCAAGACCGGAATATAGCATCCTGGTAAGCGGATTAAAGAAGTTTGGATTCTGGGATGAATTGGAAACAGAGGGGCCTTATACCATACTGGCTCCAAAAAACCAGGAGTTTGAAGCTGTAGGGATGACTGCTGAAGCAATTGCTGAGTTAAATGTAAATAGTTATATGGGCGATCGCCTGTTTGGCTGTTACCTGATGAGAAAGAAACACTTTTTTGTGTCGGATTTTGTGGTATTCAGCATCATGAACAGCAATTCCTTTTACTACCATCCGGTAGCTAACGATACTTATATCCTGACAGTTACTGCCGGTAGGTTCAACTTCGACAATATTTACGATCAATCTATTGGCTATAATGTCGAAGTAAGGACCAATAAGAATTACCCTTATGATATTATTAGCAATGTAAAAGGACACGATCAGAAAGCGATAGATAACCTTACGGATAATGGCCTGGTACAAGACCTGCAGGGGGTCTTGATCCTTCCGGAGCAGGCAAGAAAGAACAATTAGATGATCCATAACATGAATAAGATGAATTTAAAACTTATCACTATCTGCCTGTTATTTGTAACACTGGCATCTTGCAGAAAAGCTGAATTTCAGCCTGAAGTAGAAGGTGTGCAGGTACCTGCAGAAGATTTGACTATTACACTGAATGAAGTGTTGGAGGCATCACCATATACACTTTTTAAAGCGGCATGGAAACGAAGTACGATGAGTAGCATTTTGGAAAAAAGGGGCAATAATACGCCGCTAACCTTATTGGTGCCAAGTGATGCTGCATTTATTGCCGATGGAATGACATTGGAGGTGATAAATAATACCAGCCCCGAATTATTGGATAGCTTACTGCTTTACCATACTTTATCGATCGCTGTTAACCCTAAAGACCTAAGTGAAAGGGGAGAGAATACGATTGGTATCAGCTTACTGGAAAATACCTATATACAAGTAAAGGGATACGATAACCAGTATCAGACTGATCCTTATTTCTACAGGCAATACATCAATGTATCAGGCAACGAACTGCTGATTAATGGTAAGAAAAGCGGAAGCGCAGCAGTTACACTGGCGAAAAACGGAACCTTCTGGCCGATAGACCATGTGCTGAAAAAACCAGAAAAAACCATGTTACAGGCTCTGCAGGATGATGGCCGTTTTGGAATGTATGTGGAAATTATGACCAAAACTGATATGCTTTGGGATGAGGCTATGATGGGAGCAGTTGATCGGGATCGATTTCCCAAAGGATTGTCGATCGACTATAATTACCTGATCTTCAAGTCTATTTTTGCTCCTACCGATGAAGCTTTTCATCAGGCAGGATTTAAGACTGTAGAGGATTTGATGGCATTGAATCACCGTAATCCTCTTCCGTATTTTGATTGGGATACCTATGAGCAGGTCGGTACCGGGTATGCTACGGATACTTTATTGACCATGCACCGCTGGGGCAGGATTTTTAAAGAAAAGGATGGTTGGGGCCCCGGAGAGGATAATCCGGATAGTTTTTATTCGAACGATCTGAACAATAAACTCTTGTCGGGATATGCGCTGACTACCTCGGGGTATTCGGGAACCATTCCAATTATGTATGTGCCATTTGATTTTGGTAAAAATGAAGCAGGACAAGTAACTGTAAAAGTCAAATCATCCACTCACTCGGCTGCCACTATTGTTGAGGGAGACATCAACACCTTAATGGGGCCAATACATGCGGTAAACCGCTTAATGCCGCCTAAGGATTTTAAATTCTGAACGGTATCATTAGCTCATAAAGATCAATAGAAACATGAATTATTTACATAGAATATCAATAAGGCCATTGGGCATTTTCCTGATACTGATCAGTTGTGGTATGATCCTTAACGGCTGTAAAAAGGATGACGCCGTTAAAGTTGTCGATAACAATAAGATCAGCGCGATTATAGCAGATAATTTTAATCTTTCTGTTTACAATACCGCCCTGATAAGGACTGGATTGGCTAAAACGACAGACAAGGAAGGTTTGTATACCGCTATTGCACCCTCGGATGTTGCTTTTGGAAATGCTGGTTTTGGAAATGCAACAGCCATCTTAAGTGCGGATCCTTCCAGGGTATCCGCTATCATGAATTATCACATCCTGAACGGAGTTTATGAATTTAACAAATTGCCTTTTCTGTTTAACCAGGAAGTAAAATCTGCTAACGGGGGTAAACTTTTTGTAACACACTGGGTAAAACAGGGTGATACCATTTTAACCATTAATGGGTCTAAAATAGTCTCCAAAAATGTAAGTGCCTCTAACGGATTAATTCAGGTGATAGATCGTGTACTGGAGCCATATAGCCATAATAAAGTTATTGAAGCCATCGCTTCAGACAGAGAACTGAGCCTGTTCCATCAGGCTTTGCAACGTTCTGGTTTAACGGAAACTTTAAATGGCCAGGGGCCCTATACGGTATTTGCACCAAGTAATGCTGCAATGACTGCCTTCGGATTGCATACTATTGAAGAGATCAATAGCATGGATCCCGCAGTTTTGCAGGGTTTAATGCGCTATCATATTTTGTCTGACCGCAGGTTTGTGTACGATTATGTGCTGAGCACGGGTGCCGCTAACCGTAGCGACCAAACCATGATTGATGGCAAATCTATTCAGGTATTCCTTAAGCCTGATCCTCAGGTAGCCGGCGCATTTATGGGTATTGAATTGAAAGGAACAGGAAATACGTCGGTTATCCAATTAACAAAACAGGATGTACTTACCGGGAACGGGGTAGTGCATACCATTGGAAGCCTATTGAAAATTACACAGTAACTAAGATTTTAGAGATGATAGTAAGAAATACAATTCACAAAATATTTTTACTCCTGTGTATGCTGCTGCCTTTTGTCGCGGTAAGCCAGGAAACCAGCGGTACTTTAAACGGAAAGGTGCTTGATGCCGGAGGACAACCGCTACCGGGTGCTTCTGTTACGGCGATACATCAATCTTCAGGTACAAAATATGCAACGGCAACAGATAAAAATGGACATTATTATTTGCCCAATCTTCGGATTGGAGGTCCGTATGCTGTAGAAGCAAGCATGATGAGCATGAAAAACGATAAGCGGGAGGGAATTTCTATCCGTTTGGGTGCAGCAGTTGTTTTAAACTTTGCGTTGAGCGATCAGGCACAGCAACTTACCGAAGTAGCAATTAAAGCCACGAAAAAAGGAGCGCAGGCAAGTACTTATGGATCAGGAAAAAACATCAGTGCCGATCAGGTTCGTAATATGGCTACGGTGTCAAGGAGTATCACTGATGTTACCCGTTTAGTACCTCAGGCCAGTAAAGACAATAGTTTTGGTGGTGCCAATTTCAGGTATAACAACGTAACAATTGATGGTGCCATTAATAACGATGCCATCGGGTTTAGCCCTTCTTTGGGAGGCCAGTCGGGTACATCTGGAATGGCCGGAAGCTCCACCAGAACCAATCCGATATCCATTGATGCAATTGAAGACATGCAGGTTTATTTAGCGCCCTATGATGTGAAGATCGGTAATTTTACCGGAGGTTCTGTAAATGCAGTAACCAGAAGCGGAACCAATTCTCTTAGTGGATCGGTATATGGTTTTGGTCGTAATGCTACGGTAACGGGCAAAGATAGGGTAGGATCATTAGGGAAAATGAACAGCGACTTTTACGATTACCAGACTGGTTTTCGTGTGGGGTTCCCCATCATCAAAGACAAATTGTTTTTCTTTAGCAATGAAGAGATTACTCACAGGCAGGACCCTTCACAATTGATTGCAGGTGTTGCCGAAACCAGCCATATTTTAAGTGCTAAAGATGCGGCTGATATTACTGCTGCCAATTTCTTTAATGCCGGAACTGCAGGGTCGTTTAATACCTATGCAAAGTCGACCAAGTTTTTTAACCGTCTGGATTGGAACATCAACGATAAGCATCAACTTGCTGTTAGAAACAACACGATTATTTCTGAAGCTTCCCATATGGACAGGGATCAGCAGGATTTCAGGTTCAGTAGCATGGCCTTTTTGCAAAAGAATAACCAGAGCTCTACCGTGGCCGAACTTAAAAGCAGGTTTAGTAATAGCCTATCGGGGAATTTACTGGCAGGCTTTACTGCTGTAAATGATTCAAGAGATCCTTTTGGCGATCCAAGTCTGCCTCAGGTACAAATTGCCGGCAGAACGCCTGGTACTACCATTTACCTTGGAACAGACCGCGAAGCCAGTATTTTTGATATGAAACAGCGAACCTTGGAGCTTACTGCCAATTTAAACTGGAACATCGGTAAGCATACCCTTACCATGGGTACACACAATGAGTTTTACAACATCACCTATGGTTTTGTAAACGCATGGAACGGAAGGGTAGATTATTTAAGTATTGAAGATTACCTGAGCAACAATCCTTATCGTGTTCGTGGTGCATATAGCTATGAAGATAACAGCCGTTCGTCTATTGAACAGCACCCGGGGGCTAAGTTTAACATCAATTTGTACAGTTTGTATTTTCAGGATGAGATCCGCGTATCTGACAAGCTGAAGGTAATACCAGGGCTGAGAGCAGATATGGCTTATCTGGGTGACAGGCCGGAATTGAGCGAAAAGACCCGTACGGCAATGGCCGATCCTTATTTTGGAAACACCTATACCTATACTCCTTTAAGCAGGATTACCAACAAGTACCTGAATAAAGTACAGCTTTCGCCAAGAGTAGGTTTCAGGTACGATTGGAATGGTGATCAAAGTCTGATTCTACGTGGTGGTGCAGGACTCTTTACCGGACGGATACCTATGGCCTGGTTGGCCTATGCATTTTATAACAATGGCGACAGCTATGGCGGTTTTGATCAGAAGGCAGATCAGAAACCTTTTGTACCTGGCAGCAATCCGCTTGCCGGTGGTGCAAATGGTATTGCTGATTTTATACAGCAAAATGGCGCAACGATTAATAATCCCAATAGTGGTAAAACCCAGATCGATTTAATTGACAATGGTTTTGTGATGCCGCAGGTGTTGCGTACCAGTTTAGGTTTGGATTATACTACCGTTAGTGAGTGGAAATTTGGTGTAGAAGCCATCTATACTAAAAATATTAAAGATGTATTGTTTCAGCAGTTGAACGTGCAGGACAATCCAAGCTATTATGGCTATGATAAAAACCATCAGCAACCGGTATATAGCGGAACAGTAGATCAGCGTTTTTCAAATACCTATCTGCTTAGCAATACCAGCAAAGGTTATCGTTACAGCTTAACGGCTAGCATTAGCAAAAACGTTGCTGATCAGCTGCAGGCTTCGGTGTCATACACTTATGGTCAATCAAAAGACCTTTCCAATGGCGTGCGTAACTCAATGGAATCTAACTGGCAGTTGAATCAGTCGCTGGTACCCAATAACCCTACACTGGCCAATAGTAACTTCGACATCAGAAACCGTATTGTGAGTACCATTAGCTACAATAAAATGTGGGCTAAGGCGGGGAAAACCAATGTATCTTTGTTTGTAAGTGCACAGTCGGGCAGCCCTTTTACCTATGGTGTGGTTAACAATAGCATACAAGGGCTGCCACAACAGGTAAGTCTGGCCTATATCCCTCACAGAGAAGAGGCCATCCGTTATTTCCAGGATAATGCCGCTGCAACAGCAGCGGAACAAGCTCAGGCTTTTAACAGTTTTGTTGATGCAGATAAATATCTAAGGAGCAAACGTGGTGGGTTTACCGAAAGAAATGAAGGACGTACGCCATGGAATGTACAGGCAGATCTTCATGTTTCTCATGACTTGTTTGTGAGTGCCACGAAGAAGCAGTTTATTACCTTTACCGCTGATGTAATGAACCTCACCAATCTAATTAACAAGCGTTGGGGAGTTCAGTATTTCTCTCCAAATACTTTCAATTCTACTTCCAGTGTTGGTTTAACCCCGGTACTATTCCCGCCATCCCAAAATTCCGGTGAATATCCATTGTACCAGTTTAAATCGCCGGGTAAGCCTTACAGTATTGACTATTATGGTTCAAGAACACAGCTGCAACTGGGAGCGAGATATACTTTTTAAGTGATACAGATCAATCGAAATATGATATACGATATGAGTTATTCAAGAAAATTTAATACCGGGATGCATAAGTGGCTCGGTATGCTAAGCCTTTTTATTGTGTTGATGAGTGCCTGTAAGAAGGACAAGACAGAACTGGTTAAAGTGCCTCTGGCAGTTACAGATTATTATCCAAACAGTGGTGCTCAAGGCACACTGGTAACGGTTGAAGGTACCGGATTTAGCAATAAAGCCAATGAAATATCGGCCACATTTTCTGGCATAAAGGCTGACATTGTTAGCGCAACCGCTACCGCTGTGGTCATGCGTGCACCGGCTTCGGCAACAAGCGGGGCCATTGTAATGAAAGTAAATGAGGAAAGCATCAGTATTGGTAATTATACTTATCAGGAACTGAGTGTACAGGCGATCAGTCCGGTAAACGGGGCTGCAGGAACACATGTTCGCATTACCGGTGCGGGTTTTAGCAGTACAACAGGCCCTGCAGAAGTGTATATAAATGGGAAAATAGCCATCGTAGTTAGTGCCAGTGATAACCTGCTGGTAGCTGAAGTACCTGAAGATGCAGGCACTGGCCCGGTAACCATTAAGGTAAATGGGAAAGAGGCTTCAGGACAAACCTTTAAGTTCCAGGTGATATCAGGCATTAAGCCTGCAAGTGGTGGCAAAGGTACACGCGTGAAAATCTCTGGAGGTGGTTTTGATGAAGTAATTGCCGGTAACTATGTAGATTTTAATGGTAAACTGGCATTGGTAACTGAAGCAACTGCAGATTACCTGGTGGTTGTTGCGCCTGCCGATGTACAGACCGGCCCGGTATCGGTTACCATTAATGATCAAAAAGCAACCGGTCCTGTGTTTACAGTTGTCCCAATGCCCGTAATTGAATCGGTGACACCGTTGAGCGGACCTTCAGGTACTGAAATGACCATTTTAGGGTTAAATTTTAGCACACATGCAGATGAAAACAAGGTAACTATAAATGGAAAAAGTGCGGTTGTGCTTACTGCAACACCTTTTAAGGTTACCTTAACTATTCCAGGTGGAACAGGTGATGGAAAGGTGGTGTTGAATGTAAATGATCAGATTGTTCAGGGCCCTGATTTTAAAGACCAGAGCTTAGGCATTTCTAAAATGATTCCTGACAATGGCCTGGCAGGTACGCAGGTTACCATTACCGGAACAGGGTTTAGTGCCGCTGCTGCAGCAAATACAGTGACCTTTAATGGGGTAACAGCACAAGTAGTTAGTGCAACAGCTACGACTTTGGTGGTAATTACACCACCTGCTTTAACATCTGGCCCGGTAAAAGTAGTAAATGCCGGTCAAAGTGCATTGTCGCCGGTTAACTTCAACCGCGCTGGGGTAATGACTTTAGCAGGTGGGCCAAATCAAACAGGTCTGGATATTAGTGAGCGTGGTGCAAGTATTGCCGTAGATAGCCGTGGAAACGTATTTGTGATGGAACTTAACAACCATGTAATCAAAAAGATTACTCCAGAAGGCGTTGTTTCGATATTCGCAGGAAGCCCGACAAGAGAAACCGGTAATCAGAACGGTACAGGTACTGCAGCGCGATTTAATTTTAGCTTTAATTCAGGAGTGGTAATTGATAAGCAGGATATATTATACGTTGTTGATGGTATAAATAACAGTGTCCGTAAAATCACACCAGCAGGTGTGGTAAATACTTATGCAGTAAACCTCAATGGACCTGGTAGATTGGCTATTGATGATAGTGGAGATTTATATGTGCAAACGCAGTATAGTCTTACAAAAGTTGATAAATCTGGAGTCAGATCAGTTGTAAGCGGTTTTTATGGTGGCAATGAAGCATCACGGCCGGTGATTATCGGCTCTTACCTGTACTATACAGATAATGACAATCTTTTCATTAGTCGTTTTGGCCTGCTGGATGGATCAAATCTACGTGGATGGGCAGGAAATGGTGAATACGGAAATTCCGATGGCCCTAAAAACCAGTCGATGCTGGCTGCTCCAAAAGGATTTATTTACGACGGAAAAGGCAATTTCTATTTCTCTGATGGTTTTAAACAAACAACCAGAAAGCTGAATATGACGCTTAATGAACTGAGCACGGTTTCTAGTCAATCGACTAGTGGGTCATATAAAGATGGGGGATTGATGGAGGCAGAGTTCCGCACTAGAGATGATATGGCTATTGATAAAGATGGTAATATTTATATCGTCGATGCAGGAAATAATGCGATCAGGAAAATGTTCTTAAAATAAGTTTCAAATTTGATTATGCTCAATTCCGGGCCGGCAGTCGCCGGCCCGGTCTATTTACGAGCACATCACCTGAGCAATTAAAAAATTCATGGTTAACATACAGTTCATATGTCGTTTTTATATTTGGTTCTGTATCAGTTCAATAAAAGCATTATGGAAATCAATTATCTGGTTGTCGTACCCGTCCTGATCTTGGTCATTGCCCTGATCCTATTCCTGATCCGCAGGAACAGGAAGGACCAGAAAAAAATAGAGCAGGAGCTGAACGAGACAGAACTCAAGCCAGAAAAGCACGATAAAAATCATCCCTGACAATTAATGAACAACCCATATGCCTAAGAATATAATTCTGTTGTTATGCTGGATGGTCACCTACTGGCCTGCAGATCTAAGGTACCGGTATGATGAGGTGACGATGCTGGAAAAAAAGATCAACATCATCGTTTACCAGAAAGAGATCCTGGAAAGTGTCATCTATCGCCTTCAGTTGAGCGTGGGCACAAGGTTTGAATTTGATGTCAGGATGTTGGCGCCCTATCAGGCAAAAGGGAGCAATTACAAAGATGTCTCCTTAAAGCAGATCCTTGATCACCAACTGGCAGGTACACCATTGAAATACAAACTAAAAAAAGGAAAACTGATCTTATACCACGCTCCGATATAGGCGACCACTAATCTAAGCTTTCAGGCATTCATTTTAATTTACGATAACAATTTAATATTAACTTAATAGTAAGTGATGATAAATATAAAATGCTTGAGATATCTTCAGTCGATTATTATTGTTAGTTTAATTGATCCCTAAAATTCAAATCCATTGAATAAAAAAAATATTCTACTAATTCTTTTATTCCTAATTTTTTTTACCGTGGAGGGGTGCAACAATAAATATCCATTTAAAGTACCCTACAAGATGGCTAGTGGATACGTCATTGGAAAGGAGAATTGCAATGGGGATGTTTCAAAAGATTATTGGCTAATTGAAATTGTATCATCACCTTCGCCAACTCAGCAATATGGTGATACCCTTGCCCTTAATGGAGTTAAGTATACCAATGTAATAAAAGCAGCTGGTCTCTCCGAGACCTTAAAAATAGTAGACCAAAAGGTGGGTTTGGATTTTAATATCGCAGGGACTGCCACTTTAACTACAGGCTGTTCTATAGATAGCCCTAAAATATATAAACTAAAACTGGCTAACATCATAAATAGCGGTAGAGCATCATTTTAATCCTAATAGATCTGTTTCACCTTGCCTCGGGTCCACCACCGTCATGTTGGTCATTCCCCGTCAGGTGTATCCCGTTATTGAATAATTAACACTGACTTAATATGGACCCAGTACTTTTGTAGTATCACTATGGATATATCCACGGATCAGTTATTATTTCAAGCTGTACAGCAGCAGAATGACCGTAGGGCATTTGACCGGTTATACCTTAAATATTGGGAACAAATGTATGCCAGGGCCTGGAACAGAACAGGTGATGAGCAGACTGCTCAGGATATTGTTCAGGAACTTTTCATCAACCTGTGGGAACGCCGTGGAGATATTCAGATCCAGACAAGCTTCCAGCAGTACCTATCGGGTGCCTTGAAGTACAGGGTCATCAATCATTTTCAATCTGAGAAAGTTAAACGCCGGGTATTTGAAAAGGTATTGCAGCGGATGGCTGAGCTGTCTGGTGGAATAGATGATCTTGCCGGCTATAAAAATCTGGAGCAAGCGCTGGATGAAGAATTGGAAAAAATGCCCCAGAACATGAAAAATTCGCTGCTGCTTAGACTCGATAATTTGTCTGTTAAGGACATTGCTAACCATTTAGGTCTGGCAGAACAAACAGTATCCAATAATTTGACCGCTGCCAGTAAGCGATTGCACAAAAACCTTGGCCATAAGCTTAATGATGGGCAATTGGGTGTAGTGCTTATTATGATTCAGGTGGTTAATGATTTATTAACGTATAAATAACAATTAATAGAAGTAGCTTTTGGCTGTTTGGCTGACTCCTCTGTATAAAGAAGCAATTTTTTATAGAGGATAATGAAAGAACAGATATTTAAAAAACTACTAAAACGCTATAGTACCAATGATACCGATGAGGATGAAAACCTCCTTGTTGAGCGTTGGTATGATTCTTTTGACAAGGATCTCAGCGAAGATAGTCCGTTGAAAGACAGCAACAGCAGACGATCACTGCGAAATGCTATACACGCAGGTATTCATGCAAAAATTGATTTGCCCGTAAAAGATAAATCCAATACCTATTATTTTACTTATTTAAAGATTGCTGCCAGTATACTGCTGGTTGGAAGTGCGGGATTGTGGGCCTGGTATAAAGCCGGTTCTTCAGCAAAACCTGAAACTCAGGTTCCTGCATATGTGACAACGGGACCTGCAAGTATGAAAAGACTTATACTTCCGGATAGCTCCGAAATATGGCTGAACACGGCAAGTACACTACATTATAACAAAGACTTTAATAATGGCACGCAGCGGGAAGTTGTCCTGGATGAAGGTGAAGCATTTTTTAAAGTTAAGCACAACCCTAGCCGGCCATTTATTGTACACACAGCTGGCCTGACTACGCGGGTATTGGGAACTACATTTAATATCAGGTCGTACCGTGAGATTGATGAGGTAAGGGTAACTGTGCTGACAGGAAAGGTACAGGTGAATCACAAGAATAAACTTTTAGGACTACTTATGCCTGGGCAACAGATTGTTTACAACAGGCAAACAAATCATGATGCTATACTTGCTATTAATGCCGGCCAGAGCAATAGCTGGATTGCAGGTAAAACTTACCTGAGTCAGGCATCATTTGCTGAGCTGGCGTTAACGCTGAAAAACCGCTACGGAATTGTGCTTAAAGCCGGAAATCCTAAAATAGAAAAGCTCCGTTTTAGCATGCAGCTTGATCAGAAAACACCTGTTGAGCATACGATTAAAGCAATTTGTTCTATTCACCAAACTAAGTACAGAAGGAGGCATGGAAATGAGATAGAGCTCTATTAGAAAAGAAAGCCGGTTCCCAAAACTAATTGGAAACCGGCGAAAATGTTTAAAAACAGGCGCCGTAGGAAGCTTATCCTGTTTTTGCTTAGTAATCGCGTTAACAATTACCAATCACTCAAATTTATGAAATTTTTCTTACTGCCATTGCAGCAAGTTATGAGAATAGCTACTTTAACCATTTTCACCATATCCCTGTTGAGTGGAACGCTTACCGCGGGCCCGGTTTTGGCCCAATACCTTCGTCAACAGGTGAATGTCCGTTTTGATCAACAGAATGCCTGGAAGGCAATTCAGCAGCTGGAACAGCGAGACATTAAATTCGCTTATGATGCCCAGTTGCTAAAGCTGGGAGACATAAAAGTAAGCGCCAGATCTTTTAACAATCAAACGGTGCAAACCGTTTTGGAATACCTGTTTTCAAGAACCGATATTACCTACAATGAAGCCAATGGTTTCATTACCTTAAAGAAAAAACAAGAACCCCGGCGGGTTTCAGGGAAGGTAATTGATGCACAAACAAAGGAAACTTTGCCCGGGGTTTCCATAAGGATTAAAGGAAACCAGGGTGGAACAACTTCGGATGTAAACGGAAATTTCAGCATATCCGTTCCGCAGGAAGATGCTTTTCTGGTATTTAGCTACATGGGATACCAGACTAAAGAAGTCCGTTTGGACAAAAACAGCAGCAACTTAACTGTTGTCCTGACGCCTTCCAGTACCGCATTGAACGAAGTTACGGTACAGGCCAGGCGCAATACACGTACAGAAGCAGCGGTTTTAGACGAACGTAAAAACGCATCTATTATTCAGGATGCCATATCTGCCCAGCAAATAGAAAGAACAGGAAGTATAACTACTACGCAAGCTTTGCAAAGGGTTTCAGGGGTAACAATAACAGACGACAAATATATCGCCATTCGGGGATTGGGTGACCGGAGTGTGATTGGCCAGCTGAACGGAGTTCGTTTGGCTTCTTCGGATCCTGATCGCAGTGCAATTCCTCTGGATCTGGTTCCAGCATCCTTACTGGATAACATTACCATTTACAAAACAGTAACACCAGATAAACCAGCCGATGCAGCTGCCGGTATTGTAGAACTAAAAACCAAATCGGTACCAGATAGCATGACTTTTGAAGTGATTACCCAAACAGGTTTTAATTCTGCTATAGGAGTTGGTGGTAGTTACAATAGCTTTTGGAATAGTGAGATGGGTATGTTTGGCGGAAAGATCAATAATAAAAATCTTTCAGCAGATTTTAAAGCACTGGCACAGCAATACCCTGATGGCCTGGGTTCTGTACAAGATATGATCAGGAACAGTAATTACAGCGTTGATGGCTGGAAAGAGGCTGCACGGGTAAACAAAATTATGCAGGGTTTTGATCCGGTGATGACCAGCAGTTACAAAAGATCGCCCTTAAATCAATTGTATTCGGCAACTTACGGCAACAGTTTTACGGTTTTTAAAAAACATAAACTAGGCCTCATCCTGGGAGGTAACTACTATAGCCGTACCAATGCAACCCATGACGGAACCTTGACTCAGTACAGTATCTATCAAGGTGTAGTAACAGGTAACCCGGATGTGTTCAGCTTTCGCAATATTCCCAACTACATTACGCCCAATAGTTTAGTGATGGGTAAATATCAGTCATACAGAGAAAATACAGGTATAGAAACGTTGAATTATGGTACATTGGCGGGGCTTACCTACCGTTTTTCGCCATTACACGAAATCAGTATGCAATACCTGGGTAGCTGGGGCGGAGAAACTGCGTCAACAAACCTTATAGGAAGTTACGAATATACCGGTCTGCCCGGCGATGTTGCAAGTACCATTTATTCGCTTAAGCAAACCTATCGCAGCCTCAATACGCTTAACCTTCAGGGAGAACATAAACTCAAAACCGGCGAATACTCGCCGCGCTTGAGTTATAACATTGCGACTTCCCGGTCCGGACAAAATAATCCGGATTATCGTTTTGTCAGCCTTGCCGACTATACTCCGAAGGGAGGGGGCTACTATGAAAGGCTCAAGGCATCCGGTAGTGGTGGAACGGAATCGGCAATGGTTTATACAGACCATCTGTATGCACTTACTTCAGGTTATGTAAATGGTTTCGGTGTTTATGGCATCATCCAGGCAGAGCCTAATGGCCGCAGGTGGCGTAACCTTGATGAAACAAATTACAATTATAAAGCTGATGTGGCCATTCCCTTCAAATTCTTTGGCCAGAAACAAGAATTAAAGACGGGGGTTAATTACCTTTTCCGTGACCGTAAATTTACCGAGAACCAATTGTTTTTACCTGGTTCCAACTTTTCCGGATATAAAAGTATCCCTCTTTATGATGTGGAAGGAGATCTGGACCGTTTAGTGGGGAGCGAGATCATAGGTGTCCATGCACCGAATAGCAACCAGGGTGGCGAGGGCCATATGCCTGTTGGAGGCTTCCTGTACAATAGCCAGAAATCGCCAAACAATTACAAAGGTTATTATGAAACCAATGCTTTTTATGGTATGGTCGACTTGAAGCTGACCGAAAATTTAAGGCTAGCCGGAGGAGTACGTTTCGAGAAAACCGATATCGGTTCGGCAGTAGATACATCAGGAGTCTTTCTTGATCCCGCACTTACTATTAAAGGGCCGGGAGGTGGCCGCGGCATACCATTGGTAAACATTGAACCTAACTCGACCTATAAAACAGGCTATGAGCCTTACTATTCTGTAAATGCGACCTATACGCTTAACCAGAATATGAATTTCAGAACTGCTTTTAATACCACCCTGGCAAGACCGGAGTTGCGTGAAATAACCAATGTTTTTGAATTTGATGCTTTTCAGATGGGACTGGTAGTTGGAAACCCAAACTTAAAAAACCAGCATACAGAAAACCTGGACTTCAGATGGGAATGGTTCCCAAATCCTGGTGAGGTATTGGCAATATCCGCCTTTGGCAAACGCATCAAAAATCAACTCGTTAAGGTGTTTAACCTGGAAACAGAGGGACTGGCAGCAGTTTATCCAGAATTTCCAACTATACAATTTCAAAATGACCCCAATACAGGTACTGTATGGGGTATAGAACTTGAAGTGGTTAAAGATCTTGGACGCATAAACGACAGAATGCGCAACTTTTTCCTGGGGTCTAACCTCTTGCTGGCCCAAAGCGATATCAAAAAAACAAAGGCGCGTTATGAGGCAAACCGTTCACTGGACCGATTTACGCCAAAAAACAGTCCGCTTTTTGAACAAGCACCATATTCTGTAAATCTTTGGCTCAACTATAACAATAAAAGATCTGGAACTGACCTTACGACCACTTTTAATATGGTGGGGGAACGTTTGGTACAGATCAACCTAACCGGTGAGCCCGATCTGTATACCCTTCCGGTGCCAGTACTTGATTTTGTATTCAGTCAGCGCCTGGGTAAAAGGGTTCTTTTTAAAGGCTATGCCAAAAATATCCTTGATCCCGCTGTTAAAACTGTATACGCTAATCCCGAAACCGGAGGCAAATGGTACGGAAAGGAATACATCAACCGGAGCTACCTCAGAGGAAGAGAAATTATGTTGGGCTTTACTTATAAATTGTTTTAATCATGAATAAAATATTATTGATTCTTCTGCTGGCGATCTGCCTGATCGGTTGTAAAAAGGAACGGTTTAATGAAAAAAAAGATAACCGCTTTAATGCTGCAAACCGGGCACTCTCTACCACAAGAATCGTAAACCTGAGCCCATATAATCAAGTCGTTGCTAATGGAGATACCTTAACTAAGTTTATACTGAAAGTGGGAGATGAAGCGCAACGTTATATACCTACACCATATTTTCCAAAAGATGGCTGGTTGGGGAGTACCTGGCAGGTACCACAAGACTTATTTAAGTCAGATGGAACTGCTCAAATGGATTTTAATAATGGGATTTCAAGACTTAAAATCCCGATAAAAGAAGAATACGGACATCCAATGGATTATTACCTGTTAACAGATTCCATTTCGCCACAGGCTTCTACTGAGGGGCAACCTGCCTACGTAGCGATAGAAAGGGGAGTGGCACAGCCGGCTAAGCCTGATCACTTTAAAATCAGGATACTGAACCTTAGTGCCCGCTGTAATGTGCAAATAGATGTCGATCAACTGGAGGCTCTGGAAGGCCCGGTGAGTCTGGCCTATGCCGATGGTACGCTGGTTTCCCCTGAAACCAGTAACATTACCACTGCACAGCGGATCTCTGATTATGTTGAGTTACCTTATGGTGCTTACCAGTTCAAGGTACTTACACCCGATGGCAGGCAATTGCCAGGTTCTGCACCAGCTGAAAAGGACAATGCGATCATTACACCCTCTAATTCTACGCTTTCTATCCGTAATTCGTTAGGCGCAGAATCAGCTAAACTTACTTTTGCCCCCGTTGCTGGTTTTCAACCAGGAGGCGTATATACCATCGTAATTGCAGCCCATAACTTTAGTTATTATGACGGTATATACCAGAAACCAGGGGCGCTGCAGAATGGCTTCAGGATCATTACTGATGTAAATCCCGGCGTAAATAATACCTATTATCGTTTGCAGGGCATAAATGCCTTACCAGGTACTGGAAACCTAGGGTTTAGAGTAAATGGAAAAGATCTGGGTTCGATGGCCGCTTACGGCAGGGCTTCCACATATGCGAGGTTTATTCAGGGGATGGCCACGGTAGAAGCTGTGGATGCATCCGGAAAAGTGCTGGCTAGTGTTAGCGGGCTGGAGTTGCGCCCCGGCCAGAATTATTCCGCATGGCTCTACCCTGATCAGCAGGGGGCTGCAAAGCTGGTACTTGTTGCCAACGACCTGAGTGGTTTTAATGCTGGCATACCTAGCCCTGATGGAGGTGCCCAAAATAGTTTATCGAACGATTTTATATTCAATACACGTTTCCTGAACCTGTCCCCGGATAATCCTTATATCACTTTTACCTCAGACAATGGAACACTGGAGGCAAATAGAAAAGCAACGGTTAACCTAAAGCCTGGTATGGCGATAACCGAAAATCCCTATATCAATTATGTCCGTTACGGTTACCTGCCTTTCCAGATCATGGTTTACCGTTCTTCGCCAACGATTGTTCCAGGTAGCTGGGCAGAAGATATCGTGGTGCTTAAAAATGATGCTTTTATTGCGAATCAAGCATTATACGAGACCATTGGCCGAGAAGTTCCGACACAGGAACCAGGTTTTTATACCGTAGCACTTATTGGCCGTACCGGTATTGGGATAGCTGAAGCAAATAAAGCAAAACTAATTATTGTTAAACACAACAGATAATGAAAAAGAGCCTATATTTTTATTTTTTATGCTGTGGTCTGCTTGCCCTTGCAGGCTGCAGAAAGGTTGAATATACAACAATCGAGCAACCAGCCTACCTTCGGGTATTCAATGACCTGAATTATGCACAGACCATGGAGAACATGAACAGTAAGTACCCCTCGCTGTGTATGATTATTGATCCGGTGCTGGGTGCAGATGGTATCCCAACAGGGGGAAAGGTGGTAGGCGATTTTTTGGACAAACGAGAGGCTTACGCCCCACCTTATCCATCACATGTAGGCAATAGTACTTCTGTACATAACCCGGAATATCCCGGTAAAGAAAATGTATTGGTTGGGCCAATCCTCAACGGCTTTGATATGAGCAGTTGGGCGCAGGTACCATCTGGAAAACTCAGGATCATGTTTTTTTATCGTCCATATACGACTACACCTTTCTTTGAACTGGAAGCAAAGCTAAAGCAGGATGTGCTGATAGATACCACTATAGATTTAAGTGCAAAGGAAGTATATACCTTGCATGTACTGCAAAAGGATTTTATAACAAAGAGAAATGGCCTTCTGCTTCGGGAAGAGAACTTTCATAAGCTTGCTCTCTCTGATTCGCTGGCCTATGTGAATTTTTATAATTACAGCGCCAACGGTTTCACTGAAGCTGATATCAGTTTAAAACCAAAGGAAATCCCCGGAAAGGATAGACTTGGTTTGTTCATTAACGGTGTTCAGAACAACATGAACATTTTTCTTACCTTATTTGAGCGACAAACAGGGGACGTAATATCTCCAGTGGTTAAGGATTACGATAGCAGGTACTTGGGTAGCGTGGTGCGTAACAATGAAACCAATAAAGTAAATCCATATTATAGCTTTCCATTGTGGGCCGATGCCAAATCTGATGGTATCCGGACCGATATATGGCAACATATAGAATTTTTAGCGCCGGGCCTTGACATCAATAGCCGTCCGGATGCACCAACTCCAGGCAATTATGCTTCAGTATATTTTTTACTGAACGGAAAGGCTGCTCCGCCTGCTCCCTTATCGAGCTATATTGGCAGGATGGGAATTCCCCGCCCTAATTTATTGGTGAGCTTACACTCCGGTCTGAACAATCCACAAACTTTTGCCACCGTAAGTACCATAGAGATTGTAAACAGCAATGTTTACCTCAGTACTGTGCAACGAAAATATCCTACACCTGTTTACAAGTAAGCCGGATAATGTTGAATTTAAAAACAAGACACATGAAGATCAATAGATATACCTATCTGCTTTATACTTGCTTTATCCTAATGCTGTTTGCCTGCTTTCAGTCTTGTAAACATGAGGATTATAGCGTACAAAAATCTAACGAAAATATTCGCCTTGCCGGCGATTTTTTGAAGAACAATTACGATTACAGCCTGTTCTTTGCCGCGCTGGATTATACCGGACTGATCTCACAGCTAAATGAAAAGGGTGCATTTACAGTGCTTGCACCTACCAACAAGTCTTTTATGGAGCTAGGGATAAAATCCGTTGCAGACATCAAAAAACTCAATCACGACAGTTTGAAACAGGCCATGGCTTTACACATCATATCGCGCAGGTTAATGCAGTCGGATGTGCCTGTAAACACCATTAATATAGCCTATCAGACCTTGGCTGGCATTCCTGTTTATGCTTCTTTTGCTACCCTTAATCCGGCCAATCCAGATGAAAATCCCTGGACCAGCCAGCTTTACTTTGATGGCGCTCTTGCTGATCGGAAAGATGTTCAGCTTGTCAATGGGATCCTACATTCTATGGACAAAGTCATCAAACAATATCCTGGAAAAAATGTGCAGCAATGGCTGGCCGACCGGCCACGCTTTAGCATTTTCGTTGCAGGGCTTAAAAAATTCGGATTGTGGGACGAGCTTGCCCAAAAAGGTCCCTTTACCATTTTTGCACCCAATAACCAGGCCTTTACAGATGCGGGTATTACTAAAGGTGATATTGATGCCCTTGATGCCGGTAAATATGACGCGGCCCGGTTGTTTGGATGCTATATCCTGTACGATAAGCAGTTTTTTCTATCCGATCTGAGTGCTTTTTCCATTATTAACAGCCAGAATACCTACGAAAATTTCACAAGAAATGGCAATCGTTATTTCAAGTGGTATGCTTACGATATGCATGAGATCAGCTTTGCTGATCAGAAACAATATCCAAGTACGGTGTATGGTTCATCCATAATTGACGCTGCAACGATGGGTTACCGAATGGATAATTTATGTGAAAACGGAATCGTACAAGACCTGCCGGGCCTGTTGATCAAACCTGAGCAGGGCTTAAAGTAATGTTGTCCATTTAATCTATAAAAAAATGAAACACCTAAAATTATTAACATATAGTTGTTTACTGCTCATGCTACTAAACGGCTGCCGCAAACAGGAATTCACCCTGCCTCCGGAAGGGGAGCAGGTTCCTTATACAGATAGTGTAACGCTTACTTTGAAAGAAGTTTTAGCAAAATCGCCGGCGAAATTATTTTACCAGGCCTGGCAACGCAGTAGCATGGAGAGCAGACTGCAAGCCATAGGTAATCCTAAAAGTACCTATACCATTTTGGCCCCAAGTGATGCTGCGATGGAAAATGCAGGCTTTACCGCTCAAAAAATACAGGAAATGGAAGTGAATGACCTGGACGAACTGATGCTGTTCTATACCATTCAGGGCCGTATTACCAAAGAAACCCTGGATAGTAAGAGCGATAATTATATTGTCTCGAGTATGCTTCAGAACCCTGAACTGCGGGTTGCCAAAAGCACATCAACGGATGTATTCTCTACTGTTAAAACACCTTATTACTATCAGCAATGCCTGCAGGTAAAAGAAGGTAAAACTTATCTGAATGGTAAAGTTGCCGGAACAGGAAAGTTTATTCCCGCAATGGACGGCTACCTGTGGTTACTGGATCAAATGGTAACCAAACCCACTAAAACCATATTGGAAATGCTGCAGGAGGATGGTCATTTTTCCACGTTATTGGCTATCCTGCAATATACCGACGAACAATACGAACAGCTCGTAATAGATGGTTGGATTTTTACAACTTACAGGAAAGATTTTGTGACGCGTTACAATTGGGGAATCATCCCCAGAGATCCATGGGATACCCAATCGGAAAACCTGGTCCGAACTACGGCTTTACTTCCTCGGGATGAAGTGTTCAGAGCGGCAGGGTTCAATAGTGTGGAAGACTTAAAGGAATTCAACATAAAAAGAGGATTGCCCCATATTGGACAGGATCAATACGGGAATAACATCATCGTGGGTAATTTTGCTACAGATAGCTTGCTGGCTTATCATTTAGATCTGGGCCTGATGGTGAACAGCTACAATCTGAAGATCCAGCGTTCGATACCATTTGACTTTGGCTTTTATACCAACGACATGACGAATACCGTGATGAGTAACTATCTGGTGGGCGTAGTGATGCCTGAAGGTTTTTCCGAATTAAGTGACTACAGGTCTTTTTATATGCCATTTGATTTTTCACGTGATGCTTCGGGGAGGGTTCAGCTGAAGGTAAAGGGTGTTCCCGATGGAACGGCAGCAACAATAGTTGAAGCGGATATTCCAACCCTGATGGGCCCCATTCATGTGGTAGACCATTTTCTTACACCTAAGGGTTTTAAAATAAATCAGAAATGAAAACAAGAATTAAACGAACCATAATAAGTACAAGATGGCTTTTAGCGGCAATGATATGCCTGTTGCTGATTACTTCCTGTAAAAAGGAAAATATGAGTGTTTCTGATGACAATAACTCGGTTAGTCAGGTAATTGCTGATAATTTTAACCTGAGCGTACTGAATACAGTACTTAAACACGGTAGATTGGATAAAGGTCTGAAAGAGAAAGGTCCGTTTACCATTCTCGCGCCAGCTGATGGAGCTTTTAATTTAGCCGGATACACCCCAACCAGCGTGATGACAACCGATGCGGCTACGATATCCCGCATAGGCAATTACCACATTCTGGATGGCAGATATGAATTCAACAAACTTCCATTTCAGTTTAACCAGGAGCTTCGTTCCAGGGGAGGAAAGCTTTATGCCACACGCTGGATAAAAAATGGAGATACGGTGTTAACCATTAACGGGTCAAGAATCGTGGCACAGAATGTTCCTGCATCAAACGGGCTTGTGCAGGTTATTGACCGGGTACTTACTCCCTATACGCAAGACAAGCTGGGAGATGCCGTAGCTTCTGAACCAACGGTTACCCTATTTTATCAGGCGCTCAAAACCTCAGATGTGCTCAAAACCATTAACGGAACAGAGGTGTTCACCATTTTTTCGCCCAATAATGACGCCATGAAAGCATTTGGTTTTGCCACACTGGAACAAATCCGTGAAACAGATCCGGAAGTACTGAAGCATTTGGTAAACTATCACATTGTTCGCGAAAGGCGCTTTATTTACGATTACATCCTGAGTACAAAATCGGCGACAACAATTAAACAGGCTACGTTGGATGGTGGTAATACCCTGAATATTAACTTGATTGAAGATAATACCCAGATTGGTGGTTTTAGTGGCATAACCTTGAATGGCTTAGCTAATGATGTAGATGTAAATGTGCTAAAACGGGATGTTTTAACTGGTAACGGGGTACTTCATGTAATTGATGGAGTTTTTAAAAGTACCCTATAAACAAAATTGAGAATAGTGCAGAAAAGAAATAACATGACAAAAACTATATATATAAGCTTATGGGGGACAATAGTGTACTTACTATTGTCATTATTTCCATACCTGGCTTTTTCGCAGCAAACCAGTGGTACCCTGAATGGTACTGTATTTGATGCCAGCGGACAGCCATTGCCGGGTGCCTCCGTAACTGCCATTCACCAGCCTTCAGGAACGCGTTATGGAACTTCAACAGATCAGAAAGGCCGCTATTACTTGCCAAATCTGCGTATTGGTGGCCCTTATTCGGTAGAAGTAGCCATGATCAGTATGAACACCGATAAAAAAGAGGGGATTACAATTCGTTTAGGTGCGGCTGTGTTGTTGAACTTTGCTTTGAAAGACCAGGCCCAGCAACTAGGTGAGGTGGTGATCAAAGCCACCAAAAACGGGGCACAGGCCAGTACTTTTGGAACTGGGAAAAACATCAGTGCAGGTCAGCTGCGTAACATGTCCACTATATCACGCAGCATTACCGATATCACCCGTTTAGTTCCTCAATCAACTAAGGACAATAGTTTTGGCGGCACCAATTTCCGTTATAATAATGTGACCATTGATGGAGCTATTAACAACGATGCGATTGGTTTCAGTCCGTCTTTGGGCGGTCAGTCGGGCACCTCTGGTATGGCAGGAAGCTCCACCCGGACCAACCCGATCTCTCTGGATGCGATTGAAGATATGCAGGTTTACCTTGCTCCGTATGATGTTAAGATCGGTAACTTTACCGGAGGGTCAGTGAATGCTGTGACACGCAGTGGAACGAATAGCCTAAGTGGTTCGGTATATGGGTTTGGCCGTAATGCTTCAGTAACCGGAAAAGACCGGGTAGGTAATTTAGGTAAAATGAACAACGATTTTTACGATTACCAGGCTGGTTTGCGGTTGGGTTTTCCGCTAATCAAAGACAAACTGTTTTTCTTCAGTAATGAAGAGATCACCAGAAGACGGGACCCTGCCCAGCTAAAGGCTGGTCTTGCAGAAACCAGTCAGATTCTGAGTATTAGCGATGCCAATGCAATCAGTGCTTCAGGATTGATGGATGCTGGCACTGCCGGCGATTTCAATACCTGGTCAAAATCGCATAAATTCTTTAACCGCCTGGATTGGAATATTAATGATCACCACCAGTTGGTTGTACGGAACAATACTATTATTTCAGAAGCCTCACATATGGACCGGGACCAGCAGGATTTCCGTTTGAGCAGCATGGCTTTTTTACAGAAGAATAACCAGAACTCTACTGTAACGGAATTGAAAAGTCGGTTTGAACACGGCCTTTCCGGAAACCTGTTGGTAGGCTATACCTTTGTTAACGATTCAAGAAATCCTTTTGGCGATCCAAGTTTACCACAGGTGCAGATTGCAGGGCGTACACCGGGTACCACCATTTATCTGGGTACCGACCGTGAAGCGAGTATCTTTGACATGAAACAGCGTACGCTGGAACTCACAGCCAATCTGAGCTGGAACCTGGGCAAACATACCCTAACCATGGGCACACATAATGAGCTTTATAAGATCAACTATGGTTTTGTAAATGCCTGGAACGGACGGGTAGATTACCTGAGCATAGAAGATTATCTAAGCAATAATCCTTACCGTGTACGAGGTGCGTATAATTATACCAATAACAACCGTGATTATATTCTGGCCAATCCCGGGGCTGATTTTAATGTCAATATGTACAGCGTTTACTTACAGGATGAAATTCGGGTATCGGATCAGCTGCGAGTGATCCCCGGACTAAGGGCGGATATGGCCGATCTGCCGCAAAGACCGGAATTGAGTGATAAAATAAGGAATGCGCTTCCCGACCCATATTTTGGTAATACATATAACTATACACCTTTAAGCCGGATCAGGAATAAATACCTGAATAAAGTACAGCTCTCGCCAAGGGTAGGTTTTCGTTATGATTGGCTTGGAGACCAAAGCTTGATTTTAAGGGGTGGGGCAGGCCTGTTTACTGGTAGAGTCCCGATGGCATGGATTGCCTATGCCTTTTACAATACGGGTGACAGCTATGGAGGTTTTGATCAAAAGGCCGATCAGAAGCCTTTTATAGCAGGCAGTAACCCCTTGAAAGGCGGAGCTAATGGTATTGGTGATTTTATTGCAGCCAACGGTGCAGTAACCAATAACCCCAATAGTGGTAAAACGCAGGTTGATTTGATAGACAACGATTTTGTAATGCCCCAGGTAATGAGGATGAGCTTAGGGATTGACTATACTACAGCAGGTCAATGGAAATTTAGCCTGGAAGGAATCTATACCAAAAACATTAAAGACGTGCTGTTCCGGCAACTGAATGTACAGGATAACCCAACCTATTATGGCTACGATAAAAACCACCAGCAACCGGTGTATAACGGTACGGTAGACCCACGCTTTTCTAATGTCTATCTGCTGAGTAATACAGGGAAAGGTTATCGCTACAGTGTCACAGGAAGCATTAGTAAAAGTATTGCTGATGTGCTGCAGGCCTCAGTTTCCTATACCTATGGTACTTCCAAAGATTTATCCAACGGGGTAAGAAACTCCATGGAATCCAACTGGCAGTTAAACCAGTCGTTGATACCTAATAATCCTTTATTGACCAATAGCAATTTCGATATTCGGAACAGGATTGTAAGCAGTATCAGTTACAACAAGACCTGGAGTAAAGCGGGGAAAAGCAATGTTTCATTGTTCTTTAGTGCACAATCGGGTAGTCCGTTTACCTATGGAATTGTAAATAACAGTATCCAGGGTTTACCACAGCAGCTAAGTCTGGCTTATATCCCACAAAGAGAAGAAGCTATCCGTTTCTTTAAAGACCGGATAAGTGAGGGGCAAACCATCACTGCAGCGCAACAGGCAGCCGCTTTTAATGAACTGATAGATGGGGATAAATACCTGAGCAGTAGGAGGGGTAATTTTACCGAGCGTAATGAAGGGCGCACACCATGGAATGTACAGGCTGACCTGCATCTTTCTCATGATATTTTCATGGGTACTGGTAAACAATTCCTCACCATCACCGCCGATGTGATGAACCTGACCAATCTGATCAATAAAAGTTGGGGTATCCAGTATTTTTCTCCAAATACATTTAATTCAACTGCCAGTGTGGGCTTAAGTCCTGTGTTGTTTCCTCCGGGGCAAAATCAGGGCAACTATCCTGCATTTTATTTTGTTAAGCCAGGCAAACCATATAGCATAGATTATTATGCTTCCAGAGCCCAGCTGCAATTGGGTGTCAGATATACTTTTTAAGAATAAATCACAATTAGAAAAGAATTAGATATGGAAAGGATCATTAAATATCCAATCAGCTTATACGCCGGCATATTGTTACTGCTGATTATCGCAGTTGTGAGCTGTAAGAAAGACCAGCTTTCAGAAGACGCTAAACCAGAATTTAAAGTAAGTAATTACTACCCTAACAGTGGCCTGGCAGGAACGCTGGTTACTATTGAAGGGCAGGGCTTTGGTAACGATGTAACCGGTTATTCGGCCACCATTTCGGGTATATCGGCCGATGTAATTAGTGTTACCCCCTCTTTTATTGTGTTAAGGGTTCCGGCCGGGGCAGCAAGTGGTAATGTGGAGCTTAAATATCAGGGACAGACCTACCAGGTTGGTGCATATACTTATCAGGATTTAAGCCTTCAGAAAATATTTCCGGTCAATGGTCCTGCGGGTACCAATATCCGGATCGATGGAACTGGTTTTGCCAGTGCCGATAAACCAGCTATAGTTACCATAAACGGCACCGAAGCAGTAATTGTTAGTTTAACTGACATCTTAATTATTGCCACTGTACCAGACGGTGCTACCAGTGGCGCAGTAGTTGTGAAAGTAGATGGTAAATCTTCTGCCGGCCCAATATTTAAAGTACAGTCCATTCATGAGATGTTGCCTAAAACGGGAGGAAAAGGAACAAGGCTAATACTTAAAGGGTCCGGATTTGAAACGGAACTGGCCAAAAATTACGTAACATTTAACGGGAAAGCTGCACAGGTACTGGAAGCAACAGAAGAACAGTTGGTAGTGCTTGCTCCGGATGAGGTAGAAACAGGTAAAGTGTTTGTAACCATCAATGACATCATTACAGAAGGCCCCGTTTTTACGGTAGTTCCAGGGCCCACTATAATTGTAGTAAATCCACTAAGTGGCCTGGCTGGAACAGAAATGACCATTACAGGTAAAGAGTTTAGTGAAATCGCAGGCGAAACAAAAGTATTTATCAATAATATAGAAATTGTAGTAACCTCTGTAAGTAAAACGGAAATTAAGCTCACAATACCAGCAAATATCAGTTCAGGTAAAGTAAATGTTGCAGTAAACGGGCAGATAGCAGAGGGGCCGGTATTTACAAATCAAGACTTGGGTATTATCCGGACAGCACCTGAGAGTGGCGCTGTTGGGATGGAAGTCACTATTTTTGGTAGTGGTTTTAGTGAAAAACCTGCTGATAATGCCGTAACTTTTAACAATATCCCCGCGCAGGTTACCTCGGCCGGCGCAACCCAATTAAAGGTAATTGTTCCTGTAGGGGCTGCTACAGGCTTTATAAAAATACGCGTAGCTGGAAAAGATGCTATTTCATCAGCACCCTTCGCAATTCAGTCAGTCATTACATTAACGTCTGGATTGTCTGCAAGTATATCATCTATAACAGTTGGCCTAAATGGTGATATCTATGCAACTGATCCAGAAAAAAATCAGGTAATGAAAATCAGTAAGAGCGGAACGGTTACGCTATTTGCTGGTAGCACAGTAGGACAAGGTGGTATTGCCGACGGCTCAGGTACCTCTGCAACATTTAACAGACCAATTGGTATTACTGCGGATGCTCAGGGAAATCTTTATGTAGTTGAAAAAAACACAACAAATATCAGGAAAATAACTCCTGGCGGACAAGTGAGTACATTTAGCAGAAGTTTTTGGATAATTGAACAGCCAGCTTCAATTACAACAGATTTAACTAATGGCATGTTGTATGTGACCGGTGTAGGTAGTGATTATTCCATAGTGAGATTTAAGCTTGATGCTGAGGGCAGACCTGATTATACCTTTGGAAGCCCTGTAATATCTCCGCCTAAACAACATATTGGTATTGATGCTTCGGGAGCGATTTACTACATAGGATACCAATATCCTAGCAGCTATGCTATTAGTACATCTAAAAATCCAGGAATTAAAATAGGATCTGAATATGAACCCGGTTTTAGTGATGGAGATTATAGTTCGGCCAGATTTGAGGAGATTCAATCTATTGTCGTGAATAGTAAGAACCAGTTATTAGTTGCAGATTTCGGGAATAATGCACTTCGTCTAGTCGATCAGGAAAAACAAACTGTTAGTACTCTTTTTAAAGCAGAAAAAGGGTATCAGGATGGGGCATTCTCTTCTGTCAAATTCGGTGAACTGACGGATATTGCTATCAGTGATGATGGCATAGTCTATATTTTGGATAAGGTAAACAAAGCAATAAGAAAAGTGTCGTATTAGAATAAGATAATCCGGGCAGGTAAAACTGCCCGGATATTAAAAACCGATCAGGTTAATTGTGATCGATAAGATAACATTGACTGACCATTGAGTTTAAACGATTTGTCTTGTTTTGCGCTTATAGCAAGATTAAAAATTTAACATGGAAAAAACACAAGTAAGCATGAGCTCAGACCTGCAAAAATTCATTGATAAATTTGAGCCCAGCAAATTTAAACTTATGGCCAAAGGGATTGAGATCAGGGGCATTAACGATCTGCACAGAAACATCACCCAGGCAAAAGACCTTATCGAAAGAATGAAGCTTAAGCTCATTGTGTCGCACAACGCCGAAATGATAAGCTACGGTGGATTTGAAGTAAACAACCTGTAAAAAACAATATCAAAAAAACAGGGTGTGTCATTATGATACACCCTGTTTTTTTTACAATAATTAAAAGTAACTCACAATTAATATCTTATTTATATCCCTTGTCGAGTTTTGCGGGTAATATCATGGGGTCAAATAAAGAGCTGGTTAATTTTGAGGTGCTCTATAAACGCTGGAGTGGCATGCTGCATCAATATGCCCTTTATTTTGTAAAGGATGAAGAAGCCGCTGCCAGTTTAGTGAACGACCTATTTGTGCAGCTTTGGTTTAACAAAACCAAGCCTGATAACCTAAAGGGCTACCTGTTCAGGGCGATAAAAAATTCCGCGCTCAACTACCTGAAGCAGCATAAGCACAACGCACTGACTTTACTTGAGCAGGATGACCTCACTGCAATTTCTGATCTTTCCTTTGCCGATGAGATTACCAGTGAATCTGAACAACTGGTTTTTCTACATTTTCTTATTAACAAACTTCCTGAGCGGCGGCAACTGGTTTTTAAAATGCACAGAATAGAAGGATTCAGCTATGCAGAGATAGCGGAATTGCTGCAGATTTCGGTTAGAACTGTAGAAGATCATCTTTCAAAAAGTATGCAGTTTATCTATGATCAGTCCCAACATTTAATTCATAAAAAGTTAACAGAAGCTTAACCAAGTACAGCCCGTATTTTCTGCCTGCACAATTGTCTTTACTGTTGAAAGAGGATAATTATGGATAATAAATTATGGGATTGTATTGTCAAACGCTTGTCTGAACAAGAGACAGCCGAGTCAGCGGCCGCGCTTGATGCCTGGCTTATCGAAAATAGAGGACACCAGGAGGAATATTTAAAGATACAAGTGCTCTGGAAGTTGACAGGGAAGTTACCTGCTCAAAAGCAGCTGGATTTTGAAACTGTCAGGGAAAGAATTTCTGAAACAAGCTCAACATCTCAGCGCACACTGGTAGACAATACTGCCCGCTGGTGGAAGTACGGGCTGGCTGCAGCAATGACCGGCATCTTCCTGCTGACCGCGCTTTTTTATTACCGATCAGCTCAAAACTCAGCACAACCTGAGCAGTGGGTGTCGAAAAGTGCCGGAGCAGGTAAGATGATCAGGGTTTTATTGCCGGACAGTACAGCCGTCTGGCTGAATTCAGGAAGCGAAATTCACTATAAACGGGACTTTAGAAACAATAAGCTAAGGTTGGTGAAACTGAAAGGGGAAGCATATTTTGAAGTTACCCATGATTCATCACACCCTTTTGTGGTCAGTAGCGCAGGAATGAATACTACGGTTTATGGAACCAGTTTCAATGTAAGGGCTTATGATACCGAACGGGTTATGGTTGTTGCCGTCAATTCGGGTAGGGTAGGTGTAACCACATCTGAGGATAAGAAAGCAGTATTTCTATTGCCAAACGAAAAATTGATATATGACAGGGAAAAGGCAGAGACACATAAGGTAAGCATTTCCAGTAGCGATGTAGGTTCTTGGGTGTCAGGTGAACTGATCTTTGAACAAACTCCTTTTAATGAAGTTTTTGAAGCTTTAGCAAGGAAATATAACATCAAGATCAATACCGGAAAAACTAACTATACAGGTTGCAAGCTGACTGCACGATTCCCGAACAAATCCATAAGCGAAGTTCTTAAAACATTAAATCTCTCTATGAACATACGATCAAAATTTGTAGGACAAACCATTTACATAGAAGGAGGGGGATCATGCAGTAGCAATAACTAAAAAAGCCGATCCTGTTTGCGCAGGAACGGCCCTAATTCTTAGCCAAACGGCGGCGAACCGTGGACTATATCTTATCATTTAAATCGTAAAAATTTAAACAACTCAAATTTATGAAAAAAATTAATGAGGCTAAGTGCCTTATGAAAATAATTATGCGTGCATGCTTAGTAATTAGTATCATTTCAGTAATCTCCATCCAGCTGGTAGCGGCTTCTGCAGTACGTGGTCAAAGCGGGCTGGATAAACGCATCAGTATCAATATGCGCAATGTGGCTTTCGCAGATCTGCTTAAAGAAATTGAAAGAAAAACAGGGGTCAGCTTTGTGTATACGAACAAGGAAACGATCGATACAAAAGTAACTGTTCATGATGGGACCAAAACGGCGAGGACAATATTGACGCCTTTGTTACAAAAAAACAACCTGCGACTTATTGAAGACGGGACGATGGTTGTACTTAAAAAAGCTGAACTGCAGATACGTGCCCCAAAGCCTGGCGCGGTGGTAGGTTATGTAAAGGATAAGGTAAGTAACCAGACTTTGCCTTATGCCACTGTGGTCTTGAAAGAAACCAACCAGAAGTATGTTACCGATGCCAATGGCTATTTTGTAATCAATAACCTGAAACCGGGAAAAGCAACGCTTCTGGTGAACTATATTGGTTATGTGACAACATCATTTACTGTAGATATCGCTGATGGTGAAACTGCAAAAATGGAACTGAAATTGGAGAGCCAAAGCAACGAAATGAAGGGTATTTCAGTAACAGGGATTAGAAGAGGAGAGGCCATAGCATTGAGCAATATGCGTAACGCAGACAACATCAAGTATGTACTTTCTCAGGAGCAGATTGAACGCTTTCCTGATGCCACCGTTGGGGAAGCCATGCAGCGTGTGCCGGGGATTGCCATGGACTATAGTTATGGCTTGCCGAGAAACATCATCATCAGGGGGCTGGATCAGAGTATGGGGTCTATCACCCTTAATGGAAACAGACTGCCTTCTACGCAAACCAATTCCAGGGATATTGACCTGAACGGTATTCTGTCGTCTACGGTTGAGGCTATAGAAGTCAACAAAACCCTTACTCCCGATATGGATGCCGATGGAACATCCGGTTCTGTCAACATCATTTCTAAGACGCCAAAGTCGGGCACTCAGCAAATGCAGGTGAAAGGTTCTTTTGGTAACAATTTTCTATTGGGTAAGCAAAACTTTGATGGCTCATTTGATTTTAGTCGCAGAGATACCAAATGGGGTTACCTGGTTGGCATAAATTATAGCAATACCTACAGAGGGGAAGATCGGGTTCAGAAAGATTATGATATGTATGAGATTGCAGGAGTAGAAAAAATGAAGCTATCTAATCTTGAACTGGAGGGCTCAGACCTGCACCGTGAGAACCTCGGACTACAAGCTGAACTGAGTTTTTTTCCTACAGAAAAGATCCAAATTTATGCAAGAACGTCGTACAACAAGTTTTACGAACTACAAACAAGGGGCACAAAAAGCTATAACATTGGGGAATATACCGATGAGAATACCGCTTCAGACATCAGTATAGGTGCCAGTGGTTCACCCAGAGATTACCATAGAGATTTGCTGAGCTTTTCAGTTGGAACTAAAGCGATTGTCAATGACTGGAGACTGAATTTGGACCTGACCTATGCGAGCGGTTTATACGATCAGCCGATTTACTATGACGGATATTTTACTTATGGTGGTTTGAATGCCGGTATCGACCTCAGCGACCCGCGTGCTCCGCAGTTTGCCTTTACAAATGGCGATGTAAACAATGCGGCCAATTATACCACTTCCTCTTATGTCAACAGACACCAGATTGCTCATGACAAGGATGGTCAGGGATCATTCAATGTGCAGCGGACTTTTAACCTGAGCCAGAAGAATAAACTGATGTTTAAGTTCGGAGGACGTTACCGGTATAAGGAAGATGACCATACCAGGGATTATTTCCAATATACCCTGAAGACAGGTAAAGTATCTATGGATAATTTTTTGTCCGATTATTCCAGAAAGGATTATTTCAACGGCAAGTATGATCTTTCAGGAGCGATTGCCAATGGTTACCTGATGGAAGATTATTATCAGAAAAACCTGTCACTTTTTGAAAGTGATGAAACCTATATCAGACAAAATACTGATCCGGATTCTTACAGTGGTAAGGAAACCATGGGAGCGGGGTATGTAATGGGTAAATTGACACTGGATAAGCTTGACATCATTACCGGATTGAGGTATGAGCGCACAGGGTTTGACTACCGGGGTAACATTGTGTCTTTCGACAATCAGGGTAAATATGTAAGTACAAATAAAGTGAACACCAAGTCTGCATTTGATGGCTTCTTTCCGAGTCTTAACCTGAAGTATGCCATTGACCAGCGTACCAACCTGCGGGCAGCAGTGACCAGATCACTTTCCCGTCCCGGTTATTATGACCTGGTTCCATGGCAGGAAGTTGAACCCAGAAGAAAGCGAATGAAGAAAGGGAACCCGGATTTAGATCAGGCTACTTCCACCAATGTCGACTTCCTGTTTGAACATTACTTGAAATCACTGGGTTTACTCTCCGGAGGTATCTTTTACAAGAACATAGAAAATTATATTTATGAAAGTATTTATACCCAACAGGGCGGTCAGTTTGATCAATATCAGGTAACGCAGACCGTAAATGGCGCCAACGCACATGTGTATGGTTATGAAATTGCCTGGCAGCAGCAGCTAACCTTCCTGCCTGGATTTTTAAACGGTTTGGGTATCTATGGAAACTTTACGCAGATCCAGTCGAAGTTTAAAGTGCCCGGTATCGTAAGTGAACGTACAGTACGTCTGCCCTCCATGCGTCCTAAGGTAGGTAATGCTTCATTGTCGTACGAGAAATATGGTTTTTCAGGGCGTATCTCACTTAATTTCTATGAAACTTTTATCAGTGAGCTTGCAGAAGAACAAGCCAATGACCTGATGGAAAAGGGTAGAGTACAGCTGGATTTCTCCGCCTCTCAGCGGATCAACAAGAAGTTTACCATCTTTATGGGTATCAGTAATATCAACAATGCCCAAACCATTCTGGATTACGGCGATGGAAGACCGAATGATCATAAATATTTTTCAACGTGGGCCAATGCAGGCTTTAAATACAACCCTTTTTAATGATGAAGAACATTACCAGAGAAATTATCATGGTCATTATAGCCCTTTTAGGGTTTCAATTGGCCAATGGACAGTCGTTCAAAGCTTCAGCATTTCCAGATCGAATTATCCTGACCTGGTCGGACGACCCGATGACTACACAATCGGTTACCTGGCGTACCGACACTACTGTCCTTAAAAGTTACGCCCAGGTATTAACGGAAGACAGCTCACCTGATCTCGGAAAAGACAATTCCGGAGAATTTGTTGCCCTGACTACCACCCTGCAAGGAGTAGAATATGAAAAGGCAAATTACCACAGTGCAACCATGACCGGTTTAAAACCTGATCAGGTTTATACCTACCGCGTAGGGGACGGTAAGAACTGGAGCGAATGGTTTCAGTTTCGAACTGCACCGGCAACAGTGAAACCATTTTCATTCATTTATTTGGGCGATGCTCAGAATGACATCAAGTCAAAATGGTCAAGGGTAATCAGAAGAGCATTTGCCACCCATGGAGATGCCCGTTTTATTGTTCATGCAGGCGATTTAATCAATCGCTCCAACAATGATAATGAATGGGGAGAGTGGCATTTTGGTGGCGGTTTCATTAACGGGATGATCCCAAGTATCCCTTCATCAGGAAATCATGAATACTTCAGAGATGAACAAAAGACCCTGACCCTGGATCCACATTGGCGTTCTCAATATACCTTGCCTGAGAATGGTCCTAAAGGTTTGGAAGAATCTGTATACTTCATCGATTATGCAAATGTTCGTCTCATTTCATTGAACTCTCAGATGATCGTACTGGATTCCAACTCCATGAAGGCCCAGGCGATATGGCTGGAAGGGGTGTTGAAGAACAATCCTAAACAATGGACCATGATCACCTATCATCATCCAATCTACTCCACAGCAAAAGGTAGGGACAATAAAGAATTCAGAGCGCTGTTTAAGCCGCTGTTTGATAAGTACCATGTAGACATACTGATGCAGGGACATGATCATACCTACAGTCGTGGACAGAATTTACCTACTGGTGTTTCAGGAAAGGTAGGAGGTCCCATGTATGTAGTTTCAGTAGCCGGGCCAAAAATGTACAAAATAGATGTGACACCAAGGTGGATGGATGTATTTGCAGAAAATACACAACTGTTCCAAATCATATCGGTTGACCATGATAAACTAATTTACACGGCATATAAGGCTTCCGGAGAAGTCTTTGATTCCTTTAGTCTTAAAAAAACAAATAAAGACAAAGCCGCAGTATTTACAGATTTAAAAAAGTAAAGATGTAAATCCAAAAAGCAAGAGTTCGTTTGGATTCTTGCTTTTTTCGATTTACATCTCCATTTCTTTGTTACATTTTGGAGGTACTAGTTTACCTAATTCACAAACCTTGGTAAGTTTTGTGTTAAAGTGTTGAATGTTTGATGATTTACTTGTAAATTGGAATAACAAATCCTTGGCTTATGGAAAAGTTAAATGACAAAAAGCCCCTGGCAAACAGAAAAATGCTCGATTTATTGACACGACTAAATAAGCTACGAAAAAGGAGTCAGCAAACTAATCAAAAGCTGGATGAGTTGAAGAAGCAGTCTGACGAATTGTTAGATTCCGATACTAAAAATAGAGGAGCTGATTATTTCCGATGAGCATGACCTCTTTGTTTTTTACCATTAAGTTTATGTAATCAAAATTAGTGCTGATTACAAAATGATAATCTCAAAATCAAGTTTACTTCATTTAATTTTGGCTTATGAATTATCCCGTATTTATCTTCCACGAATTAATGTTCAGACTCTCAGAAATCTCCCCGAAAATTGGCACTTATGTTTCCAGTTTTGTTCAGGACAATACTTTTGTGATCCATTCTACTAATGGCAAACTCATTGTGGATGAAGAGACAATAACAAAACAGTACCATGATCCTACATTGCTGTCAAGGGAATATTTAGACAATCTTGTCGAGAGGTTTCTTTTTAATGAGAGTGGAACTACCTCCGGATTATAATATTTTTCGTTCTCCCCATACACTCCACGACAAACTTATCCCGCTCAATTGTGGTGGAGTGTGTCGTGTGTTTTTTGTTTGGTATTTAATACAAATATTGTAATGTCTCCATCATTTGTGTACTGAACCTTTATAATGTGGTTACGTCCAATTCTGCATACCCCAAAGTATTGCCGGCATCTGTAGTCATCAGTTTCCGCAACCTTATATAACGTCCTTTAATGGGCTTGAACTGTTTGCTTTGCCACAAGGGGTTATTCTTGATATTTGCAAATTCTCCTTCATCGGCAAGTATCCAATTTTTATTATCCGTCGAAACAAAAAACTGGTATGTACTTATTATGCCTGAGTTTCGATCCTGCCCCGGTAAGTAACGAAACCCGTTCAGGTCAGCTTCCCGTCCCATATCAATAGTAATATCCACAGGTTCATTTCCCTCACTCTTTTGGTACCAGGCAGTATTTGGATTCCCGTCGATAACCTGATTTGATTCCGGATCTGCAGCGTTAAGAATTTTCCAATCTTTTCTCGAAAGATCAAATTCTTCCCGGGCGACCGGACTGCTTTTTCCGCCTTCTTTATTAAATGCAACTGCCTGAACGACTAACTTTCCATCAGTTTGAAATGCAGCCGTGTATCGCTTTGATTGAACAGTAGGCGTTGTTCCGTCCAAGGTGTAATATACAGTTGACTCCTCATCAGCGGCATGAATAGAAACCGCGCCAGATTGATTGCGAACAATTGTCGGTGCGATCAGGATCTGAGGAGCAAGATATACACCAATATTGGAAATAACCGGATTACTTTTGGCGTCCAAAATGGTAAACCTAAGCTTGGTCGCTCTTACCGTTGGAAAAACCAGGATTCGCTTGTAGCCAATTGTAGTCTGCTTGTCTAATTCCTTCCATGTTTCATCTGCTAACAAGGCCTCAATTTTAAATGATTTTACGCGTTGTCCCAGCGCGATATATTCCTGAACCAAAAATCGATTAAATTGGGTAGGACGACGGAAATCAATGGTTAAGCTGGCTTCAGCGATATTGTCGCCCGTAGCCCAATAGGTATTTTTGTTTCCGTCCAACGCCTTATCTGCGCCATAATTTTTCCCGCGGGAATTAGATGCTGCCACTTTTTTATTCTTCGCTAGGTCAACGGAAAATGCTTCCTCAACTGCTTTTGCTAACTCGATAGCCGCTTTTTCGTCATTTTCGTGAATCCTGCCGCGGCGGTCAATCGGAAAATTTAACAATAAAGTCCCGTTTCGCCCAAAGGAGTTATAATAAGTCTTTAGGAGTTGAGGCAGGGTTTTTACCTTGCTATCTTCATAGCCATGGTAAAACCATCCCGGTCGGATTGAAGTATTTACCTCGCCAGGCACCCAGGAATCCCCATTCTCTAAACCGTGATGCAGCATTTCATATGGGACATCGCCAGTTTTGTTCAGCAGGCTCCAATTTCTTTCACCAACATATCCAGCTTCAGTGCCAACCCATCGCAAGTCTGCCCTGTCACCGTTGTCATTCCAAATCACTGCATTGGGTTGAAGCTCCCGGATCAATTTGTAGGTGTTCTGCCAGTCGTAATAGGTTCTTCGATCGATTGTACGTGTCTCTTTTGCTCCTCCATAATATCCCGAACCTCCGTTTGCTCCATCAAACCATACCTCGAAAATTTCACCATAATTTGTCAGCAGTTCTTTCAGCTGATTTCTGAAATAAGTGATGTACTCAGGACGTCCATATTCGGCACTATTCCTGTCCCATGGAGATAAATAGATACCTAATTTAAGGCCATATTCCTTGCAGGCTTTCGCCAGATCGCCGACAATATCCCCTTTGCCATTCTGCCAGGGAGAATTTTTGATTGAATAGTCTGTGTATTTCGATGGCCATAAACAAAAGCCTGAGTGGTGCTTTGCGGTAATGATAATGCCCTTCATGCCTGCTTCTTTACAAACCCTAGCCCATTGCCTGCAGTCCAGGTCGGTGGGATTAAATATTATCGGATCGTCTTCGCCGTAGCCCCATTCCTGATCTGTGAACGTATTCGTAGAAAAATGAACAAATGCATAATACTCCATCTCTTGCCATTTCATTTGCTGTGCGGTGGGAACAGGACCAAAAGGTTTCGGTGCATTGGTCTGAGTCTTTGCTATATTTGATAGGGTTGTGCAAAAAAGTAAACTTAAAAGAATCTTCTTAATCATCATACGTTATTTATTTGGTTCTTATATCGCACTATTTTCACTGCGTTTTTAGCGCTTTTATTCCATTGATTTTTGGCTGCTTTTATTGAAATCTACACTTAGTGCTTTGAAGGCAAATTTGAAAACAAAATTTTGACGAAATCACTTGGGAGTACTTCAGGAACTTGCAAATGTTTCCTAAGTATCATTGATCTTTTTCCCATATTCAGGACTTTTATGCCAAAATTCATTTATCGATCTTATTATTTTTGATTAAATACCAGCGGTGTAAGCAGCTTTGTTATTGGCAATCTATTCATTGGAACTGCTACAAAATTAACACCAGAGGCCATACTATATTTTACCTAAACGGACTTTTTTTAGTACAAAACAGATTTTTTGAATGCTACTTCTTGTTTTTTCTCCTGAATAAACGCATTTTAAGACAAACTTTTTAATTGCTCAACATTGTTTATCTAAAACTGGATTCGAAATGGAATTATAAAAATGTGATCAATTTATACGTCGAATGGATTATATTGATGGCGGTGAAGGATATATTTCAGGTACAGAAAAGAGCTTTTCCTTGAAATTTCCGGCGCTTGGTGGAAATAAATCCTGGCAGGGGTATTAACCGTTCAGAGATACGCATGGTATGGATATTTTATGACCCTCAAAACATTAATAGCCTTAAATTCAACAAATGAAGTCACTTTCTTTTTTTTCTTGAGCTAGTTTTGGTGTATTAATTTATCATATATGCAAAAAACGCACATTATTTTTTCTTATTTAATAGTACTGGTAATATTGTTTTCGGATGCCAAGGCGCAGATGACTTTAAAAAACCCTATTCTTCCCGGATTTTACCCTGACCCGGCAATATGTAAAGTCGGAACGGATTATTACATGGTCACCTCGACTTTTGTTTATTTTCCGGGAATTCCGGTATTTCACAGTAAAGACCTTAAAAGCTGGAAGCAGATTACCAGTGCAATTGACCGGCCTTCACAAATGGATTTTATGGGACAGCAGATTTCCAGAGGTTTGTTTGCTCCAGCAATAAATTATTATAAAGGGATCTTTTATATTACCTGCACCAATATTGACAAGGGCGGCAATTTTATCATCACGGCCAAAAATCCCGCAGGTCCATGGAGCGATCCGATTTACCTTAAAGAGGTAAGGGGAATTGATCCCTCCTTGTATTTCGAAGATGACAAAGTCTTTATCATATACAATAGCGATCCACCTGATTATAAGTCATTGTACAGCGGACATAGAACCGTGAAGATTTATGAACTGGATCTGGCTACTTTGAAACCTGTGGGTACGGAAAAGATTCTGGTAAACGGAGGTGTTGACATCAGTAAGAAACCAGTTTGGATCGAAGCCCCACACATCTACAAAAGAAACGGGTATTATTATTTAATGGCCGCAGAAGGGGGGACCAGTGTGAACCATTCAGAAGTGGTTTTCAGAAGTAAAGACGTCCGTGGTCCGTTCATACCGTATGAAAAAAATCCTATTCTAACGCAAAGGCATCTGGATCCCAAACGAAAAAATCCCATCTCATCAGTTGGCCATGCAGACCTGGTAGAAGGGCCGGATGGGAATACTTACGCCGTTTTTTTGGGCGTACGCCCCTATGAAGGAGATTTTTACAATACCGGTCGGGAAACATTTATTGCACCCGTAAAATGGATAGCCGATTGGCCAGTTATCAATCCGGACTATGAGCAGGTACAATATGAATATAAAGCGAACTGGAAAGAAGATACGCAAAACAATCAATTGCCTATTACGGGAAATTTTAGTTTCAGGGTTGCATTTAAAGACAGCCTTAATAGGGAGTTTTTATTTTTACGAACACACAATCCCTCATGGTACAATTTCAAAGAAAATAAGAACGCGCTGACCCTCAAGCTGCTTCCACAAACAATTTTGGAAAAAGGAAACCCTGCTTTTATTGGGAGAAGGCAGCAGCACCTGTCAAGTTCAGCTTCAACGGAAATGAGTTTTTCAACCAAACAGGCCAATGAAAAAGCAGGAATGGTGGTTTTTCAAAATGAAAACCACTTCTACTTTATGTGTAAATCATATGATGAGGGAAAAGAGGTAATTCAACTGTTCAAGGGTAATCCCACCACTGATAAAATGGATTTGTTAAAGCAGGTAGTCCTGCCGTCTTTTCAAAAGACGGTATACTTTAAAGTGAATTCCGAACGCGACGTTTACTCGTTTTGGTATGCCTTGAAAGAAAATGACTGGAAACCCCTGGCAGATGACCTTGATGGTAAATATTTGAGTACTGCAGTTGCAAAGGGCTTTGTTGGGGTATTGTACGGTATGTATGCTACATCTGAAGGGCAAACTACCGGGAATAAGGCCATCTACAGGTGGTTTGATTATAGCGGGAATGACAGTACCTTTAAAAAGTAGTTAAATGATTAGGGCCATGAAATATGGATTTATAAAAAAAATAAGTATGGAGTTTTTTATAAATCCATATTTCATGGCTTGATTCAAGCATCCATTGAGAAAGTGGTTAGTCACATTTCTGGTGGATTACAAAAAGCCATGGAGAGCACTCAATAGCCAATTGGCACCTATTTCAAATCGTATGAAAATATATAAGTTAAAAACAGCGCCACTGACATTGATCCTCATTATTCTGGGGATTTCTATAAGTTGCGGGACATTCGGCCAAAAGCCTTCGACCATTAAAGGGCTTAAGGACTACTATAAAGATTACTTTCCTATTGGTGTTGCTGTGAGCCGCAAAACTTTATCAGGTGATGAAGCGAAACTTATTTTAAAAGAATTTAACAGCATCACCCCAGAAAATGCGATGAAAATGGAAGCCATACATCCTCAAGAAGATTTTTACTTCTGGCGTGATGCAGATTCAATAGTCAACTTCGCTCAAAATCACCAGCTAAAGATCCGTGGACATAATTTATGCTGGCATCAGCAGGTTGCCGATTGGATGTTCAAAGATCAAGAAGGTCATCTTGTTACCAAAGAGGTGCTCCTTAAGCGCCTTGAGGAGCACATCACTACAGTGGTGAAAAGATATAAGGGAAAGATTTATGCATGGGATGTAGTCAATGAAGCAATAGGTGATGCAGACGATGAGTTTATAAGGAATTCGCTATGGTATAAGATCTGTGGTGAAGAATATATTGCAAAGGCATTTGAGTATGCTCATGCTGCTGATCCGGACGCATTACTTTTTTATAATGACTACAACACAGAGCGGCCAGGGAAACGGGATAAAATTTATCGCCTGCTCAAAAAACTGATTGAGCAAAAAGTTCCTATCCATGGGGTAGGATTGCAAGCTCACTGGTCAATTTTTGAGCCATCTGAAAAAGAATTGCGTGAGGCTATTGAATTGTATTCCTCGTTAGGCTTACAAATTCATTTTACAGAGCTCGACATGTCGATTTATCCATGGGAAAAAAATAACAGGCAAAAAAAAGCTGGCGATACCGGCGAGCTGACATCAGCGCTTGAACAAAAACAAATTGATCAGTATGCTAAAATTTTTAAAATCTTCAGGGAGTACAAAAAGAACATTACAAGCGTGACTTTCTGGAATGTTTCCGACCGGTACAGCTGGCTGGACTATTATCCGGTGCGGGGCAGGAAGAATTACCCCTTATTATTTGATCAGCAGCTTCAACGGAAGAAAGCTTATTCAGGAGTAACAGACTTTAAATGACTTGGCCTTCAGCAACACAATGTGAACTTTTGTGGCCAAAAAAAAGACATTTGTAGCTGCTGGATGCCTATACCGTAGTTACATTCGTATTGAAAACCAAATATACCACATGTAATCATTTCGGCTGGAGACTATACATCAATCGGAATTATAGCACTTAACAGTTATTTAATTTGGAGCTGTTCCAAATTTGTGCTGTCTGGTATACTTATTTAAATAAACTTAGGTAACCAAAGACCATGCTGAATCGGACCATTTTTAAAAGATTTTGTTGTTTGCTCTTTTTTGTTTTGACATTATCTGCGGGATATGCACAACTGCAAAAAGTAAACTTTACTTCGTTGAAAACAAAAGATGGCCTTTCTTCTAATATGGTCAATGCAATTTTAAAAGACCGGTACGGATTGATGTGGTTTGCAACTGAAGATGGGTTGAATAAATTTGACGGGACCAATTTTATTGTTTACAAATATAAATCAGATGACCCATCGGGAATACAGGCTAATGATGTCAGGGCATTGCATGAAGATAAGTCCGGTAATTTATGGGTTGGAAGCTCCGGAGGCTCCCTGAGTTTATATGACCGGAAAAAAAATTCCTTTATAAATTTCCCGGCAAATACACCTGAAGGACTGAGCCACGGCAATGTACGTGCAATCAATAGTGATTACACGGGGAAAATATGGATAGCGACCTATGGCGGTTTAGATTTGCTTGATCCAAAAACTAAAAAAGTTACAAAGTTACCGATCAATCCCAGTCTCAGGAAGCCAGTCCCTTCCATTGTGCTCAACTGTCTTTATGAGGACAGTAAACATAGAATGTGGATCGGATCTGATAACGGGCTTTATTTATACGAAAGACAGACAAACTCATTTAAACATTTTACAAGTGCGGTCTCAAACCCTTCAAGCCTTGGCGATAATTTTGTTTCGTCAATTGCTGAAGATCATTCCGGCAACTTATGGGTGGGTACAAAAAACGGCCTTAGTTTTCTCGCTTCAAACGGAAAGGGATTCAAAAATTTCAGACATAATCCTGGAGATCCCAGTACATTGAGCAATAGCATTGTCCTGAGTGTGGCCGTAAATAGCAATGGCGAGCTTTGGGTGGGTACTGATGATGGTTTAAATATTCTTGATATCAATAAGGGAATCTTTAAAAGCTATAAAGCGGATTCCAGGGATATTTATAGCCTTACAGGGAAGTCTATCAATTGCATTTATATAGATAACCAAGGTATTTATTGGCTGGGAGCTTATAGGGGAGGAGTCAATAAATATGATACCAACCTTAATCTTTTTCAATTGAAACAAAGTAATATTTTCAATCAGAATGGATTGAATGCTTCTATTGTAACTTCATTTGCCGAATATAAGGACGACGAGATTTTTGTAGGAACAGATGGTGGAGGACTTAATTTGTTCAATCGTAAAACGGAATTATTTAAACGGTTTGACTATCCTTTGGCAAATGGCAGCACACTGAGTGATGTTTCCATCATGAGCATGGAAATAACCAGGTCGGAACAACTGTATCTTGCGACCTATAAAAGTGGTCTGGTTGTCATGGATTTAAAAACCGGAAAATTTCGGCAAGTTACTTATAGCAGTCGTCCAGGTGCATTAAATTCGAATGATATTTTTTGTGTTAAAGAAGATCGGAGCGGCAAAATCTGGGTAGGTACCAACGGTGGAGGAGTAAATGTGTTAGATGGAGACAATGAAGTACTTGTGAAATATTGTAACAATCCAAAGGCCATAAATGAACATGATTATCCTGGAAACAACTTTATCAGGTTTATTGAAGAAGACAATATGGGTAAGATCTGGATCGGCTCCTATGGCTCAGGAATTACCGTTTTTAATCCTGATAGCAATAAATTCGTAGTCCATAACAAGCAAAACAGTAAACTCCCCAATGACCTTACCCTGTCTATATTGAAGGACCGTTTGGGGAATATTTGGGTGGGAACATTCAGCGGTGGCTTAAGCTTATTTGACCGCGGAACAAATCAGTTCATCACATTTTCTGAAAAGGATGGGTTGAATAATGGAACTGTTTACGCAATAGTTGAGGACAGACAAGGACGAATCTGGGTGAGCACGAATAAAGGGATCAGCAGTTTTGACCGCAAAACGCATAAGTTTACCAATTACACCATTTATAATGGTGTCCAAAATAATAATTTTGTACTCGGTGCCGGCTTTATTTCATCACAAGGAGAGATCTATTTTGGAGGTGCTGAAGGTTTTAATTATTTTAATCCTCAGTATTTTAAGAAAAATAAAAATGTGCCATCAGTACTCTTTACTGATCTGAAGGTGTCAAATGCATCAATTGTGGCCTCAGCCGACGGGCCGATAAAGGAACATATTTCGGTTGTTAAGGATATTTATTTAGACTATAAACAAAATTTTACGCTCAGTTATGTGAGTTTAAATTATACTGCGCCTGAACAGAATAGATATTCGTATCGGTTGGAAGGTTTTGACAGTGAATGGATCGATGCCGGGACCTCCAAGTCTGCATCGTATACTAACCTTGACCCCGGCGAATATGTATTTCATGTAAAAGCCAGTAATAACGATGGCCTTTGGAATGCCGGTGAAACTGCCATAAAAATACATGTAATGCCTCCATTTTGGCGCACCATATATGCGTATATCCTGTATGTGTGTGTGGTTGCGGGTACACTACTTTATATCAGGCATAGAGGGATTCAAAAACTGAAGATGAAATTTGCTGTGATTCAGGAAAAAATGAAGGCAGAACAGCTGATAGAACAGGAGCGCAAGGAGGCCGAACGGTTACGCGAGTTAGATAAGCTGAAGATTAAGTTTCTGACAAACTTAAGTCATGAATTCCGTACGCCGCTTTCATTGATTATTGGCCCGATTGATAAGTTACTTACGGAAAAGCGCGATGCTGATATTGCTGCCCCTTTGGCTATGGTTAAGCGAAATACCAGACGCTTACTAAACCTGGTTAATCAAATTCTAGATTTCCGTAAAATGGAGGATCAGGAATTACGGTTAAATCTCTCAGAAGGGGATATTGTTTCTTTTGTTAAAGACGTTCTGGAACCGTTTAATGATATTAGCGAACGGAAACAGATTCAGCTTGTATTTAAAAGTCAGCTGAGATACTTTTATACCTTATTTGATCAAGATAAAATAGAGCGTGTCCTGTTCAATCTGCTATCCAATGCATTTAAATTTACATCTGTTGGTGGTACAATATCACTGGAAATAGAAAGAAGCGAAGCTCAAACTAGTTCTCAGGAGTCTTCATTGATGATCAAGGTTTCCGATAGTGGCATTGGCATCTCTGATGAAAACAAAGAAAGAATATTCGAACGCTTTTTCCAGATTGATACCACGGCCTCTATTTTGAACCAGGGAAGTGGTATAGGTTTATCGATTGCTAAGGAGTTTGTCAAAATGCATGGCGGTAATATCGTGGTTCAAAGTGAACCTGGATTTGGAAGCAGTTTTATCATTGAACTTCCTTTTTCAACAGTAGAAGCTGCAGATGAACCCAGAGACTTTTCAAGTTCCATTATTTCCGAAGCCAGGCAGGAAATAGTTGATGATACGGCGGAAATCGCAGGCAGTATAGAAATTCCCTCAATTTTACTGGTAGAGGACAATGAGGATTTTAGGTTTTATCTAAAAGATAGTTTAAAGGCGTTCTATAAGATATATGAGGCGTGTAATGGGCATGAAGGGTGGCAAAAGGCGTTAGCACATCACCCTCAAGTTATCGTAAGTGATATTAATATGCCTTATATGAACGGAATTGACTTGTGCCGTAAAGTAAAGTCTGATAAAAGGACTAATCATATCCCGATTATATTGCTAACTGCTTTAACTGGTGAAGAAGAACAGATCAGGGGGCTAGAAACAGGTGCTAACGACTATCTGACCAAACCATTTAATTTTGAAATCCTTAACGCTAAAATTAAGAATCTCCTGGCATTAAATAAAACACTAAAAGATACTTATACCAAGCAGATCAAAGTTCAGACGCAGGAAGTGGTAATAGAATCTCATAGCGATAGGTTATTAAATAAGGTAGTCCTGTATATTGAAGAAAATCTGAATAATCCCAAACTATCTGTAGAAGACTTAAGCAGGCATGTAGGAATGAGCAGGGCGTCTTTATACCGGAAAATTTTGGAATTAACAGGCCAATCACCTGTCGAATATATAAGATCGGTTAAATTGGATAAAGCAATAGTATTACTTGAAAAGAGCGATTTGAATGTTTCACAGATTGCATACATGGTTGGCTTTGCTACTCCAAATTATTTTGCTAAGTCTTTTAAGACTAAATTTAACATGCAACCCACTGAATTTATACATTTAAGGCGGAAAGTAGATGTTGGTTTAGTTGGAGAAATGGAATAATAGTGGACTAAATTTCTATCATAAATTTAGTCATTGGAACATTTCTTCTACAATAATATTTAAAACTTCCCTGTAAAAAAGACGGTATGACATAGTTTTATGTCGTACTAGAGTGGATGTTTTTGTCAAAAGATGGTAATTGATGAAAATTCAGCTTATTTAAAAATAATAATAATGAGAAGTATTAATATTTCAGCGTTTGGTTTATCTGTATTGACAATAAAAAGAACGGTTTTCTTTATGATAGTGCTTTTGTTAAACATGAGTAAAAGCTATGCGCAAGATCCAAATTTCCATATTTATCTATGTTTCGGGCAATCTAATATGGAAGGCAATGCTAAGTTTGAAGCACAGGATACCATAAATGTAAGTGATCGTTTCAAAGTATTACAGGCTGTGGATTGCTTGGAACTTAATAGAATAAAAGGAAATTGGTATACTGCAGTGCCTCCATTAACCAGGTGCAATACCGGTCTGACTCCAGCTGATTATTTTGGAAAAACGATGGTTTCCAACCTTCCAAAGAATGTAAAAGTGGGTGTGGTTAATGTTGCAGTTGGTGGGTGTAAAATTGAATTATTTGATAAAGAGCAATATAAGTCTTATAGCGCTATGGCGCCGAAATGGATGGTAGGAATGATCAATCAATATGGAGGTAATCCTTATGGATGTTTAGTTGAACTGGCAAAAATTGCCCAAAAGGAAGTGTCATAAAGGGGGTGTTATTGCATCAGGGGGAATCTAATACCGGTGATAGCTTATGGGTGGCGAAGGTTAAAACTGTTTATGGAAATTTGCTGAAAGATTTGAACCTCAGAGAAAACTCAGTACCATTGCTTGCCGGAGAATTGGTGCATTCAGATCAGGGAGGTATTTGCTCAAGTATGAATGCGATCATTGGGAAACTTCCTCAAATTATTTCAAATTCATATATCATCTCTTCCAAAGGATGTACCGCTGCTGCAGACAAGTTGCATTTTGATGCTGCAGGATACAGGGAACTGGGTAGGCGATATGCCAACAAAATGCTGTTATTGTTGGCGGATAGTGAAAAGCGGTTGTAATCCGGATAGTTCATGCGAAATAAACAGCTAAAAAAAACGAAATATGATTAAATTGAATGGACTTTTAAGTATAGGAAAGGTAGTATTAGCAGGTATGTTGTTTTTGTTCAATAAACCTGCTCTTTCACAACAAATTGTAGCACCAGCTTCTTCGGGTTTTGATGTTTTAAATATTGATATACCACACGGTAAAATAGATACCATGAATTATTTTTCTGGAACTGTAGGCAACATCAGAAAGACGATAATCTATACGCCTCCTGGGTTTTCTAAAAGTAAAAAGTACCCTGTTTTGTATTTACTCCACGGGATTGGTGGCGATGAAAGGGAATGGTTAAATGGTGGTAAGCCACAGGTCATACTGGATAATCTTTATGCAGCAGGGAAACTAGCACCTATGATTGTTGTAATGCCTAACGGACGTGCCATGAAAGATGATCGCCCAATTGGTAATATCATGTCCAAAGACAAAGTTGAAGCATTTTCAACTTTTGAAAAAGATTTACTGAACGACCTTATTCCTTTTGTTGAAAAGAAATTCCGTGTACATAAAGATCGGGAGCATCGTGCAATTGCCGGATTATCAATGGGGGGCGGGCAATCTTTAAATTTCGGGTTGGGTAATCTTCAAAAATTTGCATGGGTTGGCGGCTTTTCATCAGCTCCGAATACAAAAGCACCTAAAGAATTGTTGCCGGACCCGGTGAAAGCAAAGGGGATGCTCAAACTGTTATTTATATCCTGCGGCGCCAGTGATAACCTGATCATTAACAGTAAGCGTACTCATGATTACCTTGTGCAAAATGGCGTGCCACACATCTATTTTATTGAGCCTGGATTCCATGATTTTAAAGTTTGGAAAAATGGATTGTATATGTTTTCTCAAATGTTATTTAAACCGGTGGATACTTCTTCTTTTTCTAAATATGCGGGTGTGGGAGCTCCACAACAAAAGGCACAAAATCCTGTTGTCTTTGCTGATGTGCCGGATATGTCTATGGTGCGTGTTGGAGATTCATATTATATGAGTAGCACAACCATGCATATGAGTCCAGGTGTACCCATTATGAAATCCAGTGATCTGGTGAACTGGAGTATTATAAGTTACGCCTATGACACCCTCGCTAATGTGGATGACCTCAATCTGAAAAATGGTAAGCAGGCTTATGGCCAGGGAACCTGGGCAAGCAGTTTACGTTATCATGGAGGTGTTTTCTATGTGAGTACCTTCGCTCAGAATACAGGGAAAACCTATGTGTATACCACAAAAAATATAGAAAAGGGACCCTGGAAAGCAACCTCTTTTAAACCGGGTTTTCATGACCATTCGTTGTTTTTTGACGATAATGGTAAAGTTTATTTGGTCTATGGCGGAGGAAAGATCAAATTGGTTGAAATGAAGCCTGACTTATCGGGCCCTGATCCAGGTGTTCCCGAACGCGTCATTATAGAAAATGCAAGTCTTCCTTCTGGGGAAAACATTGGTCTGCCGGCAGAAGGTTCTCAATTATTTAAAGTTAAGGGTAAGTACTACCTCTTTAATATCACCTGGCCAAAGGGCGGTATGAGAACCGTGGTTATTCATAGAGCAGATGATATAACTGGTCCTTATGAAGGTATGATTGGGATGCAGGATATAGGAGTAGCTCAAGGTGGACTTATCGATAGGCCTAACGGCGACTGGTACGCCTACCTTTTTCGTGATTTTGGAGCGGTAGGCCGTATTCCTTATTTAGTGCCCGTTAAATGGCAAAACGGCTGGCCGATATTAGGCGTCGATGGGAAAGTTCCGCAAACACTGGATTTGCCATCGAGCAAAGGCTTGATTCCAGGTATTGTAGCTTCTGACGAATTTAACCGCAGGCCAGGTGAAGCTGATTTGTCCTTGGTTTGGCAATGGAATCATAATCCTGATCAGAATCTTTGGTCGGTAAGAAAGAGAAAAGGTTTTTTAAGATTAACGAACGGCAGTATAGCTAATGATTTTTTGTCAGCCAGAAATACGTTGACACAACGCACGATTGGTCCGTTTTCCTCTGGAATGACTTTACTGGATGTATCTAAACTGAAGGATGGTGATTTTGCGGGTCTGGGTCTTTTGCAAAAAAAATACGGGCTGATTGGTGTGACCGTAGAAGGAAGCGATAAATATATTGTGATCATTGATGCAGAAACTGGTGAACCTATTCAAAGACAGAAGATCCGGCTTAGGCAAAATAGTGTCTATTTTAAAGTAGACTGTGATTTCAGCCAGAAGCGAGATCTTGCCAGCTTCTGGTATAGCCTTGATGGAAAGATCTGGAAAACCCTGGGAAGTTCACTAAAAATGACCTACACCATTCCTCACTTTATGGGATACAGGTTTGCTTTATTTAATTATGCCAGGAAACAGACAGGTGGTTATGCGGACTTTAATTACTTCCGTATTTCAGATAAACCATCTCAAATAAACTAACCGGCCTTCGGTACCTGATTGTAGCAGGGAATTTAGTTTATCAAAACACCAGGCAGCCTTCTAATTTGCTAGGATTAATATTTTGTACAGTGAATAGGTATAATAAAATTCATCTGTTGGAATATTAGTGCTCTGGCATGCTTAATATTGCTGTTTTTGGCTGTTTGAACCCTCTTTTTAGGGCTGTAAACATCACGCATATAAATTGAAACAATTGTGCCATCCTAAAAAATGATGCATTCCTAAATTAGGTTAACCAAATATAAATCAATTCGATTTCTTCAAATAGAAGGGATACTTAAACCAAACGAGCCAATGAACAGGAATCTGTATTTTATTTTAATTCTTTTCGACTGATGATGCGTATGAAATGAGGCAACTGACTTGTGGCATCCTATAATGGTATCGCTGCAGGGGTGAGTATGTTCATGAAAACATAGTACAGGATCACATCAGATCAATCTCCATGAGACCACCAACTTAATGAACTGGGGCTGGCACCGCTATGCCCTGAGCAATAGCTGAATCTTATTTAAGAATAACCAATAAAAACAAACCAAATGTATGATGGGAAAAAATTACCAACACTAAAATTCCATAACGTGTATGGAAGACCTAATAATCAAAATTAAATCCTCTTAAATGATTTTAAATAATGGAAAAATACACAAAAGTGTGTAATCATGGCTGTCTTGTCAAATTTTTCAGACTAGCATTATTACAAAAAGTTTGCTTTTCGATATTTGTTTTTTTTCTGCTGACCAATGCCGTCAATGCACAACAAAAACGGGTAGTCAAAGGCACCGTTGTTGACTTGCAAAAAACACCGCTGATTGGTGTAACAATTACCGTCAAAGGTACAAATACAAGAGCACTAACAAATTTAGATGGGCATTTCACAATCGAACTTGGTCAGGGAATGACAACCCTTGTGGTTGCTTATGTCGGTATGGAGACTCAAGAGGTCAACGTTACCGGCAAAAGTAATGTTGCGATTATATTGAGGGATGATAATAAGGCATTAAATGAAGTAATCGTCGTGGGCTATGGAAAACAGAAAAAAGAAAGCGTAGTCGGGGCGATCACACAAGTAAAGGGGGAGGTGCTGGAACGGGCCGGTGGTGTTTCGAGTCTTGGAGCAGCATTAACAGGAAATTTGCCGGGTGTTATTACTGTGGCAACCCAGGGAACGCCAGGCGCTGAAGATCCCAAAATCTTCATCCGTGGTCAGAGCACATGGAACAACAGTGATCCACTGGTTTTAGTGGATGGTATCGAACGGTCTATGAGTAGTGTTGATGTGGGTTCTGTGGAAAGCATCTCAGTTTTGAAAGATGCATCTGCGACAGCAGTATTTGGGGTAAAGGGCGCCAATGGGGTAATCCTGATCACCACCAAACGAGGGAAAGAAGGAAGGGCAGATATCCGTTTTACCGGCAATGCCACTATGAAAATACCTTCCTTGCTGGCCAGCAAATACGATTCATACGATGCCATAAAAATCCGGAATCTGGCCATTGAGCATGAACTGGGCCTTTCTCCGTCGTCCTGGAGTAAATATGTGCCCTCAGCTGAATTGGAGAAATACCGAAATCCCAGCAGCCAGGCAGAAGCAGAACGTTATCCGAACGTGGATTGGGGGGATGAGCTGATCAAGAATTCTGTAATGTCTTATAATGGGAGTGCAAATGTTTCCGGTGGTACGGCTTTCGTAAAATATTTTACAGCGATAGATTTTTTAAAAGAAGGTGATATCATTAAAAAACTAGACAATGGGAAATCATATGAACCCGGATATGGATTTAACCGTATCAATGTCCGTAGTAATCTGGACTTTAATTTAACTAAAACTACGGTCCTGACAACGAACCTTGCAGGCTCATATGGAGTGAAACAAGACGCCTGGGGACAAGACAGTTGGGAATACCGGATTTGGCAAAGCATATACAGCAATGCGCCAAATATCTATTATCCCAAATATACCAATGGGGGCTGGGGATACTATCCGCAAGAACAGGTATCAACGGTAAACTCCCTGGCCACTATGGCAAACAATGGTGTCCGCAAAACCACCACTACCCGGATTAATACGGACTTTACCTTGAAACAGGATTTAGGTATGATCTTAAAAGGTCTGTCCGCGAAAGGGACTTTCTCTTTTGATAACTCATTTATATCCCAGGGAGGTATTTATGACAATGGTGCCATTCAACAACAGTATATTAACCCGGTCACAGGGGAAGTAACGTTAAGCCAGTACTTAGGAACGAACCAATTTGACTGGATACCTTCCCGTTGGAGCACTAATACTGATGCCGTGCAGAATGCTTCAACATTTCGTAAAGTATTCTACCAGGCGGTGGTTGATTATGACAGATCATTTGGCAGTCACGCAGTCACTGCAATGGGGTTATTCAGTAGGGATAAATATGCTGGCGGCAGTGAATTTGAACACTTTCGCGAAGACTGGGTGAGCAGGGTTACCTATAATTACGGGCTCAAATATTTTGCCGAATTCAATGGGGCGTACAATGGTTCTGAGAAATTCGGCCCCAATTACCGATTTGCCTTCTTTCCCTCAGCAGCTGCAGGATGGATGGTCAGTAAGGAAAATTTCATGAAAAACCTGACCTTCATTAATACTCTGAAACTTCGTGTTTCCCGTGGTCAGGTGGGTAATGACAACATTGCAAATCGTTGGCTCTATGCTACGACATGGACCTATGGAGGAAATACACCTCTGGGATCGTCCAGTGATCAATATAGTCCTTATACCTGGTGGCGTGAAGCCCAAACCAGTGTTGGTAATCCGGATATTCATTGGGAGAAGGTCACAAAGACCAATTATGGGATCGAATATTCCCTATTCGGTGATCTTTTATCGGGTAGTGTGGATGTCTTTAGTGATTATCGTACTGGTATTTTATTGGATGGGACAAGCCGTTCCGTGCCTTCTTACTTTGGCGTCAGGCCACCTACAGCTAATTTGGGCATTGTTCGCAACAAAGGCTATGAGATCGAGGTCCGTGCGAATAAAGTGCTGACCAATGGGATACGCTTGTGGGGTAACTTTAGCATGACCCATGCTAAGGATAAGATTATTGAAGCGGACGATCCTCAGCTAAAGGATGATTATTTAAAAAGAGCAGATAAACAAATTGGTCAGACCTATTCCTATTTAAGTAATGGATATGCCAATACCTGGGACCAGGTTTATGGTACTGTCCAGCTCAATACCAACAACAACCAGAAACTGGTGGGCGACCTTAAGATGGTGGACTACAATGGGGACGGCATTATTGACAATGAGGACATTGTTCCTTATGGGTATCCTCAGCGTCCACAGAATAGTTATAATGCAACGTTAGGGTTTGAATGGAAGGGGTTTAGCACTTTCGTTCAGTTCTATGGGGTGAGCAACGCGAATCGCTCCCTGCAATTGGTGAGTTTCTCCGGGCAGGACCATTACGACAATGTGTATAAACAAGGTTCCTATTGGAGTCCGGAGAATTTGAATGCCGATGTGACCATGCCCAGGTATGCTTCTCAAATGCCTTATTATGGAACTACCTATTTATATGATGGATCCTACGTCAGACTGAAAACTGCGGAAGTCGCTTACACCTTCAAGTCTTCCCAGTTAAAAAGGATGGGCCTGGGTGCCTTGCGGGTTTATGTGAATGGCAATAACCTATGGTTATGGACTAAAATGCCCGATGATCGCGAAGTTGACAATGGGGCATCTACGGCTTACCCCACTGTCCGACGTATTAATTTTGGTTGTAACATCACTTTTTAACTATTGTATATATGAAAAAGTACACAAATCTATTTTTTAAGTTTTTTGTCTTTCTTGCGATAGTAGGACTGGTTTCTTGTAAAAAATATCTGGATAAAGCACCCGGCGCCGATATTTCGCCGACAGATGCTTTCATTAATTTTAATAATTTTCAGGGCTTCACCGAAGAACTTTACAGCTGTGTGCCGGAGTTTACCAGTAAGACCTGGGCGGCCAACTGGATTCTGGGTGACGAAATTGTACATAAGACCGGCGTAACCTGGTTAAATGAACAGTTCGATAACGGGGATTCCTGGTCCTGGACAACTGCCGAATGGATTTCCTGGCTGGATGCAGGCAGTTACAATTCCGATCAGGGCAGTGGATTTGGAAAAGGCTTATGGCCCAATGCCTGGTATGGTATTCATAAGGCCAATTTAGGATTGGCTAATCTCGATAAGCTCAACGGAACCCAGGAAGAGAAGGATCTGATCAAAGGACAGTTGTTGTTTTTTCGTGGCTGGTTCCATTTTGAACTGATGACTTACTGGGGCGGGCTTCCCTACGTTAATGAGGTATTGTCCGCCAGCTCAAAATTGGAATTGCCCCGCCTGAATTATCAGGAAACAGCTGAGCTTGCCGCAAAGGATTTTAAGGAAGCTGCGGAATTATTACCCCTGGACTGGGATAAAACAACTGCAGGTAAGACCACCTTAGGCAAAAATCAATTGCGGGTTACCAAAATAACCGCATTGGGCTATTTAGGCAAAAATTACTTATATGCAGGTAGCCCATTGATGAACAAAGCATCGACAGGTGCAGCAATGTTCAATGCTGATTATTGCAAGAAAGCAGCTGAGGCATTTGCGGAGTTGCTAAAAATGGTCGACAATCAGGAGACCTGGGTTAAACTGGTTGATTTCTCTAAGTACAGCACGCTTTTCTATTCAAACGGTGGGAGTTTTATTCCTGGATTTCCCGAAGCGATCTTCCAAAATCCCGTTTATAGTGCCTGGTTTGCCGGATGTCCATGGGGCCCGAGTTCTGTGTTTGTTGAAGGGAATATTGGAGGAGGATATTCGTCTCCGAACGCCCGTTTTGTAGAAAATTATGGGATGGCCAACGGGCTTCCGATCGATGATCCTGAATCCGGATACAATCCTGCAGATCCATGGACCAACAGGGATCCGCGTTTCTACAATGACATCGTCATTGACGGCGATCAGATTATTAAGGGATCCGCTCCGGCAGATAAAGAAAAATACCGGTATGCTAACCTATCGAACACCGGACACAGCCGCAACAGTTCCTCAACAAGCCGGACGGGGTATTTACTGCGGAAATTGACCCCTATGACTGCAAATAGTGTAGATAATTTTCCTAACAATTATATGCATCTGTCATACATGCGCCTGGCCGATGTGTACCTCATGTATGCAGAAGCTGTTTTACAGGGATATGGCTCTGGCAAGAGCAATGGGCCAAATTATATCACTGCTGAGGAAGCCTTCAATAAAATAAGAAGGCGCAGCAATGCGGGAGATGTTGCCCAGAAATATGTTTCAGACAACTCGAAATTCATGAGTGAAATCATTCGGGAACGTGCAATGGAGCTTGGTTTTGAAGAGGAAATCCGTTACAATGATTTGCGCCGCTGGCTCCTTGCCGGAGAACTTAAATACAGAGAAAAGACTTCTATTGATTTTGATCGCGGTCCCAACGGGAAGCCAATTAATATAAAGGAGACGATACTGCTAACACGCAAGTTTGAAGATAAAAATTATTGGCTACCACTGAAAATAAACGATGTAACGCTTTACCCTTCATTCGGTCAGAATCCGGGTTATTAAAAGCATAGTTTTTAAAGCTTAAAAAGGAAAAATAATGAAATACATAAAAATAATATTGGTTTCATGTGGGATGTGCCTTGGGTTTATATTCGGAGCTGTAGGTCAAACTATAGAGAGAGTACCAGACACCTCCGGCATCGATTCTTTAGTTCATGTCGCTTACCGAACTGTAGATTTTAAAGATTTGGCCGGCGCGATTTCCGTATTAAACCCATCCTCATACCTGGAAAAGCACTATGGGACTAATCCGTTGGAGGGCGCAGAGGCATTTATTGGTGGCAGTAACCTCTGGAATATCGGAACAGCCCTGGTATTAATAGACGGAGTACCCCGTTCCCTGAACGATATTACGACAAATGAGATCAAACAAATCTCTTTTTTAAAGGGTGCCAGCGCTGTGGTCTTATATGGAAGCCGTGCAGCTAACGGTGTAATATTAATAACCAGTAAGCGTGGTAAAGCTGGAGATCGTCAATCGAACATACGTGTGAATGGCGGAATCAATGTGCCGAAATCCTACCCGGAATATTTAGGGTCGGCGGAATACATGACTTATTACAATCAGGCGTCTAAAAATGATGGTCTGGCACCTATGTATGACGATGCCACAATAAAAAATTATGGTTCGGGTGCTAACCTGTACCGCTATCCTGATGTGGATTACTACTCCTCAGATTATCTGCGAAAAGTGTACAATACCTATTCCGGTAACGGGGAGTTCTCCGGAGGTACTGATCGGGCACGTTTTTATGCGTTCGCTGGTTTCCAAAGTCAAAATTCATTGCTCAATTTTGGAGAAGGCAAGAATGAACAAAATTCACGCTTTAACATACGTGGCAACATTGACCTGAAGTTAAACAATGCCATTAGCACCTATATAAATGTGTCTACGGTGTTTGCGAACAACAGAACTGCGTTAGGAGATTATTGGGCACAGGCTGCTGTTGTTCAGCCTCAGCGTTTTGCCCCGTTGATCCCGATCAGCTTAATTGAAAGAAATGCCCAGGCCGCTCAAAACCTGGTAGGGGGCAGCCGCAACATTATAGATGGAAAATATCTGCTGGGCGGTACCCAACAATACCTGACCAATCCAATAGCCGATGCGTACGCTGCAGGTTATAACATCTTTACGAGCCGTCAGTTTCAATACACCAGTGGGATAGATGTTGACCTCAAAAGCGTATTGAAAGGACTATCTTTCCATGGCCAGGTAAGCATTGATTATTCGAATACCTATAATCAATCTGTCAACAACACCTATGCGGTGTATGTTCCAACCTGGAGCAGTGCTGCCGATTCGATAACTCAGCTGACCTTGTTTAATAAAGACAGTAAAACCGGAACCCAGAACTTAACCAATACGCTGAGTGATCAGCTGATCGATTTTAATTTTCATGTGGATTATAAAAACACATTCAAGCAGAAGCATAACTTATCCGCTATTTTAGTCGCATCCGGCCTTCAGCGCCGCATGACCGGTGATTATCAATACCGGACAAACAGTAATCTTGGGATACAATTTTCTTATAACTATGATCATAAATACTATGCTGACTTCAGTGGAGCTGTTGTCAATTCGACTAGGCTAGCGCCTAACAGACGTGTAGCCTTTTCCCCTACAGTGAACTTAGGATGGCTGTTAAGTGAAGAAGCTTTCCTGAAAAATTCAGGGGTGGTTGACCGTTTGAAATTGACTGCATCTGCAGGTATTATCCATACTGATCTGGACTTCGATATCAGAAATTACTACTTATATAATGCCGTTTATTCTTCTACCGCTTTTTTCTCCTGGGCGGATGGGACCTATGTCAATCAGGCCACCACAATTTCACGTGGTGAGAATTTAAACCTGTCCTACGCCAGGAGAAAGGAAGTCAATCTGGGAATTGAGGGCGCTTTATTCAAAAACAAACTGGATTTCAGCGCGAGTATGTTCTTAATTAAAAAAGATGGAATCCCTGTACAGAGTTACTCGCTGTTTCCCAGCTATTTTTTAACTTCTTTTCCGGCGACCTCCTTTGTGCCCTATACAAATTTTGGTGCAAATAGCTATAAGGGAGGAGATATCCAGCTCAATATTCATGAAAAATTAGGAGATCTTAAACTAACCCTGGGTGTAGCAGGTACCTACGTAACGACAAAAGCCCTCAAACGAGATGAGTTATACGCAGATCTGTATAGAAACAGGGCTGGTAAGCCAACAGACGCCATATTTGGTTTAGTGAGTGAAGGTCTTTTTACCAGCCAGAACGATATTGCTGGCCACGCCTCACAAAAGTTCGGGGTAAACAGGCCCGGAGACATTAAATATAAAGATCAGAATCAGGATGGCGTGATCGATGACAGAGATGAAGTAATGATTGGCCGCTGGACCAATCCTTTCACAGGAGGGATGAATGTTACCGCCCAATTGAAAGATTTTACACTGTTTGTCCTGGCAACAGGATCATTTGGAGGGACTTCGATTAAAAGTAACAGCTATTACTGGGTCTCAGGTGCCACTAAATATTCTGCGGTTGTTCGGGACAGCTGGACCGAGGAGACAAAGCGCACAGCGATTTACCCCAGGTTGTCAACCCTTGGGAGTGATAATAATTTTCGGACTTCTGATTTTTGGACTTACAGCACTAACCGGGTTAATCTTTCCAAAGTTCAGTTAACCTATAGCTTCCCGGGAAGGGTACTTAGGAATTCTTTCGTAAAAGGATTAAACATATATGCCAGTGGCAGCAATTTGCTAACGATTGCCAAAGAAAGAGCGGTGATGGAATTGAACATTGGTTCAACTCCGCAAACACGGTTCTACAATCTTGGGGTTAAAGCTGATTTTTAAAGTTGATTATCACAAATTAAATTTATATGAAAAGGAAATTGGTTTTTATATTGATATCGGTTATATTTTTTTCAGGGTGTAAGAAAATTTTGTCCCCTGCCGATGAAAATATCCGTGATCTTAGCGAGATATACAATGACGCTGCATTTGCAGAGGGTCTGCTGCTTAATGGTTATGTCAGGCTGCCCGGAGGAAATTATGCTTTCACTGAGGTAGCAACCGATGATGCAGTCTCCAATGATCCCAGCAATACCTATCGGCTGATGGCAACGGGGAAATGGTCGTCATTAAGTAATCCGATGGAACAGTGGACGGCGGCGTTTGCTGCTATTCAATACCTCAATTTAATATTGGCGGAAACAGACAGGGTCACCTGGGCCACTACCGGCCAGTATACCAAAGAAATGTTTAATGACCGGACAAAAGGAGAGGCATATGGACTGCGGGCCTTGTTTATGTATCATCTGTTACAGGCCCATGCTGGCTGGGTGGGAGGAAGTTTATTAGGCGTGCCCATTCTTACCGCCCCACAAGACAGTAAGTCTGATTTTAGGGTGCCACGTAATACTTTTGAAGAATGCGTGCAACAGATTTATAAGGATCTTGACTTGGCGGAGCAATATTTGCCGCTTGATTTTGAGAACATTGCCTCAGTAAGCCAGATTCCGGCAAAATATGCCGGTAAAACTACCATTGCGGACTACAATCGCGTATTTGGTGCATACAACCGCCAACGTATGACCACGCGAATCGTGAAAGGTATTCGTGCGAAAGCTTCCCTTTTGGCCGCGAGTCCCGCTTTCACGGGAGGCACAACGGTTACCTGGGCAAAAGCTGCTGATGATGCCGCTGCGGTTCTCGATTTGAATGGCGGGTTATCGGGTATTGCAGGAAATGGTCACCTCTGGTATGCAAGCAGCAATGCAAGCGAAATAAACGGACTCTCTGCAGGATTGAATCCCAGAGAGATGCTATGGCGGAGAAACGTGAGTGATGCAAACAGTCTGGAGAAGGACAATTACCCACCTACGCTATATGGAAATGGCCGTGTCAATCCCACACAAAATCTTGTTGATGCCTTCCCTATGGCCAATGGTTATCCTATTAATGATCCCAACAGCGGTTACAATCCTGGTAATCCCAATGCGGGTCGCGATCCCCGTCTGGGCTTGTATGTGGTGGTAAACGGCAGTAAGGAAGGATCTAAAGGCAGCATCATTTATACGAAAAAAGGGAGCACCGATGATGGTTTGAATGCCATTCCCACCTCAACACGTACCGGTTATTATATGCGGAAATTGCTCCGTGAAGATGTGAGCGTTGACCCGGCAAATTCAAATACGCAAAAGCATTATGTGCCGTATATCCGCTATACAGAGTTGTATTTAGCTTATGCCGAAGCGGCTAATGAAGCCTGGGGTCCTAACGGCAAAGGCTCACATAATTATTCTGCCGGAGAGGTTATAGCGGCCATCCGCAACAGAGCAGGAATTACGCAGCCAGACAATTTCCTCTCCTCTATATCGGGTACCGGGGATATGAGAAAACTCATCCACAACGAAAGACGCCTGGAGCTTTGTTTTGAAGGATTCCGTTTTTGGGATTTAAGGCGATGGAAAGAACCGCTGACCGAACCGGCAAAAGGCATAACCATTAATCCTGATGGCAGCTCCGTGGTTAACCCCGTAGAAACGAGACTGTACAATGATTACATGCTTTTTGGCCCACTACCTGATAGTGAAGTGCAGAAATGGGGTCTAATTCAAAATGCCGGTTGGTAATATTTAATGATAGCTAATTTACAAATCAATGAAAAAAATAATTTTTGTATTACTTATAGGATATTCACTATTGACTTCATGTCGAAATAGTGATATAGAATTCCCGGATTATAAATTTACCACGGTTTATTTTGCAAATCAATACCCGGTAAGAACGATTGTGCTGGGGACGAGTTATGTTTCTGACAATACGCTGGACAACGCACATCAATGTGTGATATATGCCACAATGGGTGGGGTGTACAGCAACAAGCAGGACCGTAAGCTAGATGTAATTGTTGACAATTCACTTTCTAACAATCTGACACTGGAAAGTGCAACCGGCGACCAGGTGTTGCCTATGCCATCAAATTACTATTCGCTGCCTTCAGATATGACCGTTACGATTCCTTCGGGATCAATGATGGGAGAAATAAAGGTACAATTAACCGATGCTTTCTTTGCTGATCCCCTGGCTGCTAAAATCACTTATGTTATTCCCTTGCGGATTACGAAAGTTATGAATGCCGATTCTATTTTAAACGGTGTAGCAGGTAGTGGTTCTGGCCGAAACCGCCTGATCCCTACAGACTGGTCAACTGCTCCGAAAGATTACATCCTGTTTGCAGTTAAGTATAAAAACCCATGGGATGCGATTTATTTGCGTAGAGGTACTGAAAAATCGCCGGACACCACAGTAGTATACCACCAGAAATATGTAGAATATGATCAGGTCGTATCAACAGTAGCCACCAAATCGATGGACGAAGTTTTAATCTCACTTAGAGGCAAGTCCAAAGGTAATCTGGATCTTCCTTTTCAGCTGGTACTCAAATTTGATAATGAGGGTAATAGTACCCTCACAAACCCGGCAGCCGTAAATTATACGGTTACCGGAAAGGGTAAGTATGTTAAAAACGGCGACATGTGGGGAGATAAAAAAAGGGATGTGCTATATCTCGACTATCAGGTGAAATTCGGCGCATCTATCCATGTGTTTGCAGATACCTTAGTGATGCGTGACAGGGCTGAGAGTTTTCAGCTTTTTACGCCTTATTATAACAAGTAAATAGTAAACTAAATTCTTGCCGGATCGTGTAACCCTTGAGTTACCGATCCGGCATTTTCATTAAAGGGCAATGCTCCCAAACTACCAAATTAATTAATGCTTTTAATATGAGTGGACATACCATCCATTTATGAATTCAATACGGTCAATATCCGATGCCTTAAGATTATCAACCTAGGTGAGCTCTCCAATCCAACCTGCAAGGCGTTCATTATGAAAATATGCTCCAATTGTGATGCTGTATCGATTTTATGGTCAAAACTGTAGATCTGAGACGTTTATTTTAGGTTAACATAAGTACTCTTCTCTTTATCATTTGAAGCATTCCTGGGCTTAATCGGGGCCTATATTTGATTTTCACCTAACCAATAATAAACCGATCAAATCGCAGGGAGATTTGATAAAACCAACCTTTTCGCAAATGTTGAAATCATTTATTAATTATAAATCCGAGCAAAATATGTCTAAGTTTTTCTAGTTTCTTCAATTTTCTTATCGGGCCTGAATGCTCTGCCAGAAAGGAAAGGACTAAACATACTCTTTCTATAAAAACTAATCCAATGGTTAGCAATAACTACAACCAAATAAACCAAAATAAATCAAATATGAATCAAACAATTTCTATCAGGAAATTACCAATTTTTTTGTGGTTGGTAACTTCAATCGTGCTCCTGCACTTAACGGGGTATGCTCAGGAGCGGCAAATTATAGGGAAGATCGTATCAGCAGGTGATTCTGCCCCAATTCCGGGGGCTACAGTGCAGGTGAAGAATAAAAATACAGCCGTATCTACTAATGAAAAAGGAGGGTTTTTAATACGGGCAAATACTGGTGATGTCCTCGTTTTTAAAATGATGGGCTTTAAACAACAGGAGGTCGCAGTAGGTAGCGGCAGTGTCATTAATGTGGTATTAAGTGTAGACAATACAAATCTGAATGAAGTAGTTGTTGTTGGTTATTCTAAGGTAGCAAGAAAAGATGTTACAGGCTCAATAAGCTCAATCAAGGGAGACGACTTACGCCAAACCCAGCCAACTACTTTTGACCAGGCCCTGCAGGGTAAAGTTGCGGGGGTTGTGGTTCAACAGGTATCGGGCCAGCCGGGAGGCGGCGTGTCTATCCAAATACGTGGTGTGTCTTCAATAAGTGGCTCTAATTCGCCACTGTATGTAATAGATGGTATTATTATTCCACCGGTAAACAATCCCGGTAGTGGCTCTAATCCATTAAATGCCATCAATCCTGCCGAAATTGAATCAATAGATGTATTGAAAGACGCTTCGGCAACAGCCATATACGGTTCGCAGGCAACCAATGGCGTAGTTGTGATCACTACAAAAAGGGGGAAAGCTGGGGCACCACAGATAACTTATGATTTCTATGCCGGTTACCAGGAAATACTTAAGAGACTCCCTACAGTAGATTTGCCACAACTTGCCACGTTCATTAACGACCGGGCCGCTGTCTGGGGCTTTGATGAAAGACCCGAATTTGCCAATCCTCAATATTTAGGTAAGGGTACCGACTGGCAAAAAGAATTATTCCGGAAAGCTCCGCAGATGAATCACACACTCACTGTAAATGGTGGGGATGACAGAACCCAATATTTACTGTCAACCTCCTATTTTAACCAGGAAGGGATAGCTATTGGATCTGATTTTACCAGATACTCGGTAAGGCTGAATTTGGACAATAAAACCACTAATTGGCTAAAAATAGGGACGAGTCTTCAGTTGGCGCATGTTGATGAAAAAGTAAACGCAACCTCCAGTAATGTAATTAGTACGGCGCTAAGCCTAACCCCTGATGTTCCGGTAACCAACTCCGACGGTTCCTGGGGCGGGGTTACCAATCCCAACGGTTGGGTACAACCTGTTGCCAACCCGGTGGCATTGGCAAAAATTATCAAAGACTTAAGAAAGCGAAATCAGATATTCGGAAATGTGTATGCCGAAATACAATTGGCTAAAGGGTTATCGCTGAGAAATGAGCTATCGGGTAATTTCGATTTTAATACAGAAGATAGGTATTCGCCAATTTATAGTTTTGGCAGAGGTACTCAAAGTCCTAACTTCGGTTCCTCTAGCGCCGGTCAAAATTTTTATGTTGTAATACGCAATTTTCTAACTTACAACTATAATTTCAAAAAATTTCATATTGATGCTTTGGCAGGGCATGAATCGCAGGAGAGCACTTTTCAAAATCTTGGCGGTGCACGAAGGAATTTTCCCTCAGACAATGTGCAGGCAATTAGTGGCGGCGATGCTACCACGGCCACAAACTTCGGCAATAATTCATTATCAAACCCTAAGGGAGGCTCTGCACAGGAATCTTATTTTGGCCGGATCAATTTTTCATGGAATGATAAATACCTGTTCACCGCCAATATACGTAACGATGGTTCTTCAAATTTTCCGTCCAACAATCGTTGGGTGACTACCTATTCAGGTGGATTTGCCTGGAAAATTAAAAACGAGGCATTTTTGAAAGGTGTGGAGAGTATAAATGATTTGAAACTAAGGCTTGGATATGGGCTTACCAATAACCAGGGCATACCGGGTAATACCTTTGTAACCCAGCTTCAAACAATAGCCAATGGGCTATCAGGCATAGCTCAGTTTCAAAACAATTTGGCAAACGCGGATGTGACCTGGGAAAAAACTGATTATTACAGTGCCGGGCTTGACGGAACGCTTTTGAATGGGCGATTAAGTTTTTCATTAGAAGCTTACGACCGCCGAACACAAGGCCTTTTATTACAGGTGCCGCTTCCAGGATACTCTGGTTCTGTAGCGGGCTATGGGCCAGGATCCATGCAAGCGCCTTTTGCCAATGTCGGCTCGATAACCAACAAAGGGTTTGACATCCAAATCAATTCTACCAATATCAATGGTAAAAGTTTCATTTGGAAAACTGGTTTTACTGTATCGCGGAATAACAATAAAGTGACTTACTTAGGTGCAGGAGGAACTGATGCTAACCTGAGTAAGAAATCTTATGTGATTAACGATATCATTCAAAAAACGATGGTGGGCCGGCCCATTGGCGAATTTTATGGCTATGTATTTGATGGTATTTTTGCAACTCCAGAAGATTTTCAAAACCATGCCCGGCCTGCTGACCCAAGCGGTAAGCCTTATCCGATTTCTCAATCGGGCGGTGGTATCTGGTACGGCGACCGTATGTTCAAGGATTTGAATGGCGACGGTATTATCGACTCAAAAGATCAAACCTTTTTGGGTTCCCCGATCCCCAAATTTCAGTATGGTATCAATAATACATTTAACTACAAAAATTTAGATCTGAATGTTTTCTTCAGTGGCAGTTATGGCGGCAAGGTATTCAATCAAATGGCTATACCGCAAACCGATCCGCAAAATCATACTACCTATTTTAGATCGGTATTAAATTATGCAAGATTGGGCCTGGTAGATCCCAACGGCTCTCCATCCGATGTTAACAACGTATATGTGACCAACCCAAATACAACAGTTGTAGGGTTGAGAAACGATAATACCAACGGTAATAACCGTCCTAATAGTTTGTTTATCGAGGATGGTTCATTCCTGCGGTGCAAAAATATCACTTTAGGTTACCGCTTGCCAGAAAGTCTTTTATCAAAAATATCTGTGCGTTCGGTTAGGGTGTATGCCAATGTATCCAATGTATTTATAATTACAAAATATAAAGGCATGGATCCTGAAATTGGTTCATGGGATCCGCTTCAGGCAGGTTGGGACAGCGGTTATTATCCACAGCCAAGAGTATTTACTATTGGTGCAAACATAGCCTTGAAATAATAAAACGATCACCGATTAAAAACATATGTTTATGAAATTAATTAACAAAATTATCATCATCCTGCTATGTGCAGCAGCAATTGTCGGATGTAAAAAGAGTTTTTTGGACCGTCCGTCCAACTCGCAGATAAGTTCTAACAATTTTTATAAAACCACCGCAGATTTGCGATTGGCTACTGCAAGCCTTTACGGCGGTGCACACTGGTGGCAATGGAACAATGGCGCCTTGATACCGCTTGGCGATGTATTGAGCGGTACCGGCAGCTTTCTGTACAGCGGCGATATCGTACAGCTTTTTACGCGCACCGTTACCGCACAAAATGGTCTTGTGACAAATGGTTGGGTTGGGTTATACAACACTGTAGCGCAATGTAATACGGTTATCAGTGCCATACAACAGCACGCTGATCCGTCCATTTCAGAAGCAGATAAAAATGCTGCCACAGCCGAGGCAAAATTTGTTCGTGCCATAGCTTATTATCATTTGGCGATATATTGGGGTGCAGTGCCAATTATTGAAGATAACAGCAAACTGATAAAAGACCCTCTGCTCAATCGCAACATTGTTTCGGATGTCTATAAATTCGTTGCTAATGACCTGACTTACGCGGCCCAACACCTTCCCAAAACAGACGAAAAAGGCCGGGTAACTACATGGTCGGCACAAGGAATGTTGGGCAAGGCATATTTGACGATGGCGGGTTTAGGCAAAAATGGCAGCCGCGACCAGGCCTTGCTTGACAGTGCCAAAAAGTATGCGGGCAATGTGTGTAAAAATAGTGGTTTGTCATTGTTTCCTAGTTATTATGATCTTTTCAAGGCGCAAAACAACGATAACCCGGAAGCACTATTTTCCCTTCAATGGGCCGCAGGTGTGGGTTATGGAAATGGCAATGCTTTACAATTTTATTTTTCGCCATCGACGGAAGTCCTTCCTCAAAGACAAGGTGGATGGCAAGCCTTACAGCCAACATATGATTTATACCGGATGTATTCAGCTAAGGATACGGTAAGGCGCAAAGCCACCATTATGCTCAACGGAGATCATTATCCCGAATTGAATCAAGCCGGTGGTGGTTTTAAGGCGACAGGTACGGGCCTGAAAAAACACGTTATTGGCAACGAAAAAGACAATAACTCGCCAACAATGGATGGATGGTCGTCTATCGAACATAATGCAATTCTTAGATTAGCCGATGTGTATTTGGTATATGCCGAAGCTATTTTGGGCAATAATACGACTACGAGCGATGCTGATGCGCTAAACTATTTCAATGAGGTGCGGAGAAGGGCCGGCGTGGATAAGGTGACTGTGCTGACCCCTGCTGCCTTACGTACTGAAAGAAGAGTTGAACTTGCTTTTGAAGGACAATATTGGATAGACCTTGTTCGGTATTCTTATTACGATCCGGCTAATGCTGTGAAGTTTCTTAATGATCAGGATGCCACTCACGGTCGGATTTCGTTTACTTATGACCCTGTAACGAAAATAGCTACAAGGGATACCACTGCGCTACCGTCCGCGCTTCCGGCAACTATCGCTTCATTTACGTTGCCAATTCCGTCATCTGAGCTAACCACGGCCCCTAAATTAGCAGAACCACCGGTACCATATTATTAATTAAAAAAATTAAAAGATATTGTTATGAAAATAAAATCATATCTAACCTTGTACTCTTTGCTGCTTTTCTTAATGATAGTGGCTGTATTACCTGCGTGTAAAAAAGATACTGAAAGCAGTTCTGCTCCAGTCATTTCGAGTATTAAGAGTTATGTAGCCTCGCCTAATGATACCGTTTTGCACAGTGCTGCGCCAAACGGGCAATTTGTGGTAATAACCGGAAATAATTTGCAGAATGCTACGCAAATAAGTTTCAATGGTGTATCTGCTCCTTTTAACAGTGCTTTATTTGCGCCTAACAGTGCCGTGGTGCGAATACCTGACATGCAGTTTTCAAAAATTGATACCGCTAAACTCTATATTGTAGAGTATACTACAAAAGCAGGTTCCACAAGGTTTTCTTTTAAATTAGGTCCGGCAGCGCCTACCTTTGTGGGAATTTCCAATTTATATGCCAATCCAGGCGATTCTGTTTATGTTTATGGAAAAGACCTGTTTTTTGTTCAACGCTTTTCGTATAGGGGCACCCCAATTCAATCCTTTAACTTAGACACCAGCGGGAATTCTATTGGATTTTTGATGCCGGCTGCAACGACCGACGATCGGATATCAATAATCACCAAAAGCGGCGTGTTGAATCATAAAATAATTGCGACCCCGGTCATAGCAGGCATTACCAATGAAAATGCCAACCCGGGTGATTCGGTTTATGTTTATGGTACCTATCTTAAAGGTATTCAAACGCTAAGGTTTGCAGGCACCACGATTACTTCATTTGTATCATCCAGTAATGGGAGTCATGTTGGATTCGTTTTGCCAACGCTAACGCAAAGCGGACCGGTATCGGTTACGACACAGTTTGGCACGGCTACTACTGTGTACCATGTAAATGATGTAGCAACAGGCTCCATATCAAATTGGGATAGCAATTTTAATTGGCAGGGCTGGGGTGCTGGTAAAGAAACTAAAGACAATCCTAATTTCCCTGGCAATCGAAGCACCTATTTTGTGTTGGATATTGATGGGCTGCACAGTGAGGACGGATGGCCCTGGACTACTAACATACCCATGAATGCAATACAGTGGGTGCCAAAAGCCAATATTGCCGACACGGTTAGCCATTGGGCATTTAAATTTGAAGTAAGTATCCCAAAAACCTGGAAAGGTACTACGGTTAATATAGTAAGTGGAGTAGGTGGATATATGGCCAGATGGGAGCCATGGCGAATAAACGCTACGACCACGGTACCGTACAGTACAAAAGGATGGGTAACAGTAACTATTCCTTTAACATCGTTCCGTGCATCACATCCTGAGCTTGGCGAGGGTATGGGGGATTCACTAACCAAAATTGCCGATTTAACAGGTGAATCCGGAAATACATCGTGCATCATGTATATACATAACTATACCACTTCTTCAGCCAGCTTTTACGGCGCTGTTGATAATTTGCGAATCGTTAAAATTAAATAAGTTGAAGAGGCTGTCACATCACATAAGGTTGGACAGCCTCTTTTTTCTATGGGTAACCAATAAGGTAAAAGCTGTTCGGCTACATACCTTATTATTAGTAAAATCAATTTATAAGTTCATGCATTATTTCAGTCAGATTTTCAGAAGAATTGTCATTACAATCCTTCTTTTTTCATTAAAGCCCGTTGCCATAGCACAAACCTATAAGTTCGATGATATCTTATATGGTGCTGCTTATTATCATGAATATTTACCTGCCGAACGGCTTGATGAAGATGTTCGGTTGATGAAAGCAGCAGGGATTAATTTCGTCAGGCTGGGAGAATCTACCTGGCAGTTGTGGGAACCGCAAGAGGGCGTTTTCAAATTCGATTGGATGGATAGGGTTGTTGATAAGATGCATAAAGCCGGCATTAAAGTAATAATGGGTACCCCAACTTATTCCATTCCTGCCTGGCTTTATAAGAAGCATCCGGAAATAACCGTTATTAACGAGAATGGAGCGCAGCAGAAATACGGGATGCGACAAAATGTTGATCTTTCCAATCCGGTTTTTAAGGTCTATTGTGAAAAGATCATCAAACAAATCGTAGATCATTACAAAAATAATCCGGCGGTGATTGGCTATCAGTTAGATAATGAGACACATGCCAAAGGGGCCTCTGGCGCAGCCGTATTTGGTCGTTTCTTAGCATCTTTAAAGAAGAAATTTGTTAGTCCTGATTCACTTAATAAAGCATGGGGATTAAATTATTGGGGTCAGGCGATCACAAAATGGGATGAATTGCAGCCTGTGGATGGATTTATGCATCCCAACTACAGGTTAGAATGGTCCAGATTTCAGGAAAATATGACCACCGAATTTTTGGAAAGACAGGCTGACCTGGTAAAAAAATATAAAGGCGGCCATCAGTTTATCATGCACGACCATCCTGGAGCTTTCCGCAATGATATCGATGAGCGGACAATTGCACAATTTATAGATTATCCTGGTATGAACATCTATCATTACGATCAGGATAAATCCGATGGGTTAAGGATTTCCCTATTTGGAAGTTTCGCCAGATCTCTCAAACCTGGCAATTACCTGGTTCCTGAAACCAATGCAGCATCGATTGGCTGGAACTCAGCAGATCAGTTCCCTCCCTATGATGGCCAACTCCGGTTAAATTTTTATTCACATATCGGAAGTGGGGCAAACCTGATTTCTTACTGGCATTGGCATTCGCTTCATACCGGGATTGAACAGTATTGGAGGGGTATTTTACCGCACGATTTAAAACCAGGCAGAATTTATAACGAGGTTAGCCGTATTGGAAACGAAAGGGCAAGAGTAGGAAAAGAACTCGTAAACCTTACCAAAAGAAATAAGGTAGCCATTTTATACAGTATTGATTCACAAAATGGATTGATCCAGCAGCGTTTTGATAACAACATGGAGGGGTTTGTCAACGGACCATATGAAAGTGGTAACGATGCTTACCTTAAAATCAATAACCGTTTTTACAAAGCCCTTTATGACTTGAATATTGAAGCTGATTTTGTATTTCCCGACGGTAAGGACTTTGAAAGGTATGATATGATCATCGTGCCACCACTTTATATTGCCTCTGATAAATTATTGCAGCAGCTGAATCAATATGTGTTAAATGGCGGCCATTTAATGCTCAATTTCAAAAGTGGCTTTGCAGATGAGAATTCCAAAATTCGTCATCAGGTAATGCCGGGAGCATTAAGTGAAATTTGTGGCTTTACCTACAGCGAGTTTTCCAACCTTCGTGATCGTATCCCTTTAAAATCAGATCCATTTCAAGTCGGTGATAAGAACTTTGCGGAACAGTGGGCTGAATTTATCGTGCCAACCACGGCAAAAACGCTTGCTGCTTATGATCATCCTTTTTTTGGAAAATATGCGGCCATCACAAGGAATGAGGCCGGTAAAGGAGTGGTTACCTATTTTGGAACAGTGGTCTCACTTGAAGTATTGAAGAAAGTCCTGCGGAATTCGCTTGAAGCGTTAAAATTGATTGGGACTGACCAAGATCTGCCGGAAAAACTGAAGGTTAAACATGCCTTTGATACATCAGGAAAAGCCATTCATTTTTACTATAACTTCTCAGATAAAAATATGGAGTTTAAATACCCGTATAAAACAGGTAAAAGCATTTTAGCCAACACAAGGGTTGAAAAAAACGGATTAATTCAGTTTGCTCCCTGGGATGTCGTGATTATTAAAGAAGAGTAAAAACGGATCAAGGGGTCTTCAGCTCTGTAGGTTAACATTTGTTCCTCAAATAGAAACATTTGATCTACCTCAGCATCGCATCTCCGGTTAGTTTTGATCCTTATGGCCAAATTAACTGAAATGAAGATCTGAAACTAACCAAGTTTATCTAACCGACAAAAACGCCTATGGCACTAACGTCGCTTCCTAAAATTTAAAATCAATAAAACATCAGATCAATGAATCATCCCTTGAAAACAAAAATTAAAGCACAGCAATTCTTCTTAGTATTGCTACTTCTGATAACAGTGGTTACTTCATCCTGTAAAAAGAAAGAAGAAGTTCAGCCTGAACTCAGTGTGTCTTTGTCTGAAGTCACTTTTCAGCCAGAAGGAGGCATCTCCAGTTTAACAGTTACCAGTAATAGTAAATGGAGCATTAGTAATCCCGCTTCTTCATGGTTACAATTAAACCAAACAACGGGAAATGATGGCAGTACAGCTTTGAAATTAACCGTAGTACCCAATAGTACGGGAACTTCCCGTTATGCCACGCTGGTTATAACTTCAGACAATGGCCAGGCCAGGCGGGTTATACTTTCGCAAATAAGCGATCTGTATCCCTCGTACAATACGTCGCCCAAAGCGCCGGATGAAACGGGTATGACCAGTACGGCTGTACAACTAGCGGCGAAAATGCATTTGGGATGGAACATTGGTAATACAATGGAATCACCTGGCGGCGAAACGGGCTGGGGCAACCCTCAGATCACAGAATCGTACGTAAGATTTTTAAAACAGACCGGTTTTAATGCAGTACGGCTTCCCTGTGCCTGGGATTGGCATCATTTAAGCGATCGGTCAATGGCGCAAATTGACCCGGCCTGGTTGAACAGGGTGAAAGAAGTGGTTCAATATTGTGTAAATAACGATATGTACGTTTTGCTCAATATCCACTGGGATGGTGGTTGGTTGGATCATAATATCAATCAGATAAAGAAAGACTCAGTTAACGCTAAGCAAAAGGCATTTTGGGAACAGATAGCCACCACAATGCGGGATTTTGATGAGCATCTGATGTTTGCGAGCGCCAATGAACCTCCTGCCGAAAATGCGGAACAAATGGAAATACTTAATGGTTACCACCAGACATTTGTCAATGCGGTTCGTGCAACAGGTGGCAGGAACAGTTACCGGGTACTGGTAGTTCAGGGGCCAGGCACTGACATGGATAAAACCAACAATTTGATGAATACGCTTCCTACCGATCAGGTTCCAAATCGCATGATGGTTGAAGTACATAACTACACGCCTGCTCAATTTACAATCTTAGGAGAAGATGCCAGCTGGGGTAGGATGTTTTACTATTGGGGCGCAGGGCACCACTCCACTATTCAACCTGATCGTAACGCAACCTGGGGAGAAGAAAGTGAGCACACGAGAGTGTTCGGCCTGATGAAATCTAAATTTATAGACAGAGGAATCCCTGTAATAATTGGTGAGTATGGCGCTTACCGCCGGGGAGGTCCTAACAATATTCCTTTAGATCAGGCAACACATAATGATGCGGTAGATTATTGGAATACCTATGTAACCAAACAGGCTATTCAATTTGGTCTTAAGCCTTTCTTTTGGGATACTGGTGGCGCATTGGACCGCAGAAACAACAGCGCGCTCGATCAACGCACCATAAATGCGCTTATTGCAGGTACGCACTAAGTAAAAACATAAATTCACACATACAAAAAACGCTTTTGTTACCAGCAATTTTGTCTGCTACGAAATGGCCGTTTAGGAAGATGAAAAAAGGAAACCCTGAGTACAATTTAATATGAACAAACTATTAATAACTATTTTGCTGATTCAGTTCAGCTTTTTTGCAAAAGCACAGCATCAGACCCAACCTAATGAAAAAGGCGCCGGCTTTTATTTGAACCCCATTTTTGCAGGAGATTATCCTGATCCCAGCATATTACGTGATGGCGATAATTTTTATATGGTCCATTCCTCTTTTGAATACTACCCAGGTTTATTGATCTGGCATTCAAAAGACCTGATCAACTGGAAACCACTGACCCATGCCCTGCATAAATACGTAGGCTCGGTGTATGCTCCCGATTTGGTGAAGTATAAAAATAAGTTCTACATCTATTTTCCGGCAAACGGGACCAACTACGTGGTAACGGCGGATTCGGTCGATGGGAAGTGGAGTGATCCGGTTGACCTTAAAATCGGCAACATTGACCCTGGCCATATAACTGACGAACATGGCAAAAGGTATTTGTTTTTCAGTAACGGGGGATTTGTGCCCTTGTCAGATGACGGTCTTTCTATTACAGGAAATCAAAAAAGTTCTTACAACGGTTGGCCTATACCCAAAGACTGGACTATTGAATGCTTTTGTCTGGAAGGTCCCAAGTTGATAAAAAGAGGGGAATACTATTATCTTACTGTAGCTGAAGGGGGAACGGCGGGTCCTGCTACAGGTCATATGGTCATTTCCGCACGATCAAAATCCCTATCTGGCCCGTGGGAAAATTCTCCTTATAATCCGATTATCAGAACAACAAAGCAGTCTGAGAAATGGAAGTCTAAAGGGCATGGTACGCTATTCGACGATGCTAAAGGAAACTGGTGGATGGTATTTCATGCTTATGAAGATGGCTTCTACAATAAAGGTCGTCAGACTTTATTGCTGCCGGTAGAATGGACAAAAGATGGCTGGTACAAAGTGCCGGATGATATAGTAGATAGTAAACCTATCAGGAAACCAAATTTAGATCCCTTTAAAACTGACTTTACATTGAATGATAATTTTAAAGGCAATAAATTACAGCCTCAATGGGAATTTTTCGAAGGATTGGATACCAGCAGGTTTAACTTATCTGACAATGGTCTATCCATTAAGGGAAAAGGAAATAATGTAGCCGGTAGCTCGCCCTTATTGTGTATTCCATCAGGTCATTCATATACGGCAGACGTGGAATTATTAATAGAAGGAAAAGCAACAGGTGGTTTAGTCCTTTTTTACAACAACAATACCTATTCAGGGATTCTGGCCGACGATAAAAACATATTTGCCAATTTACGTGGCTGGCAGTTTCAAACTGAAAAGAGCGTTATAAAAAATCATGTATTCCTTCGACTTAAAAATATTAATAATACGGTAAATATGTATTATAGTACAGACGGCATTAAATGGAATAAAATAGAAACTTCGCTTGAGGTCTCTGCCATACATCATAACGTGCTGAGTGGATTTTTAAGCCTAAGAATTGGCTTGTGTGCGATAGGTGAAGGAAGTGTAACGTTTAAAAATTTTAAATTTACGCCACTAGATTTATAAATAATTTATGAGGATACGGAAAAATAGTGCAGTTATAGCCGTGGTGATGGTATTCACAGCCCTAACAGGCCATGCTCAATTGTCTGTTCATTTAAACGTTGAAGGGGGCAGGATACAGGGGACATCAGAAAATAATCTAAGTATATTCCGTGGAATTCCTTTTGCGGCTCCGCCAGTTGGCTCATTACGGTGGAAAGCCCCACAACCAGTAGTAAAGTGGGATGGAGTAAAGCAGGTTGCTCATTTTGCTGCCTCACCGATGCAAGGAGGTAACCCGGCTGCAGGTAAAAGCGAGGACTGCTTATACCTAAATGTATGGAGCCCCGCAAAATCAAATAAAGAGAATTTACCTGTTATGGTATGGATCTATGGGGGAGGGTTCGGTTCCGGATCAACCGCCGAACCGTGGTATGATGGTCAGAAACTGGCACAAAAGGGGGTGATTTTTGTCAGTATTGCCTATCGGGTAGGCCCACTTGGTTTTTTGGCGCATCCGGAATTAACCGGGGAGGGAACTGACCACACCTCGGGAAACTATGGTTTGCTAGACCAGATCTCAGGGCTAAAATGGGTGCAGAAGAACATTGCTGCTTTTGGTGGCGATCCCAAAAAAGTAACCATTTTTGGCGAATCTGCGGGAGGAATCTCAGTGAGTATGCTGTGCGCTTCTCCACTTGCTAAAGGTCTTTTCCGGAGTGCCATCTCGCAAAGTGGTGGATCCTTTGGTCCTGCCGGTATTAAAACATATCCGGGTGAAAATATGAAAGCCCTTCAGGAAGCGGAGAATGACGGATTAGGTTATGCAGCAAAAGCAGGTGCTTCCTCCATAGAAGAACTTAGAAAGATGGAAGCCGACAAACTCCCCATGGGTTGGGGTGTTGGCAGTTCATGGCCCATTATAGATGGCCATGTGATTCCTGATGTTCAATATAAACTATACGAAGCAAACAAATACAATGATGTGCCAGTACTTATTGGATACAATTCTGATGAAGGACTGAGCTTTTCGCCTGGAGCAAACCCTAAAGAATATATTGATGGGGTAAAAGCACGTTACGGGAAATTTGCTAATGATTTGATTAAGGCCTATCCGGTAGGCGAGAATTCTGTTACACGCTCTGCAAGGAATTTATCAAGGGATGCTGCTTTTGGATGGCATAGCTGGACATGGGCCCGGCTCCAGTCAAAAACGGGGAGATCGAAAGTATTTTATTATTTTTTTGATCAGCATCCAAATTATCCCGAAGGCACTCCTGAATATGGACACGGCTCCCCTCATGCACAGGATGTTTCCTATGTTTTTCAGCATATCGATCCTTCGAACCCGAAAACGTCCGAATCAGATTTGAGAATTTCAGCCGCGATGGGGGATTACTGGATCAACTTTGTAAAATACGGAAATCCCAATGGCAAGGAACTTCCCCTATGGCCCGCGTATACAACGGACCGGCCGGGAGTGATGTATTTCCAGCAGACACCTCATGTAGGGACCGTTCCCGACGAAAAGTCACTTCAGGTACTAGATCAATATTTTAGGTGGAGAATGGATTTAAATGGAAAAGACCGGGAATAGGATTTTTATCGAATTTGCAATATGCACGCTCTGAAACGTCGCTTATAGCCTTTTGCTATAGCTGGCGTTTAAACTTTAGTAACAGCCGCCAAGTATTAACAACCCATTCACTAACGATTTAGACGAAGGTTGTTGAAAAAAATCCTAGATTTAAGTGTAGCTTAGCTATACCAATGTTACGCAACCAATCATAACCTGTTTGGGTTTTTAACTTTAATTGTTCCTGGATTCCGGAGAATGACTAAAGAATTTAATAGAATAATATATGTTTCGGTTTTTAGCCCTGATCAGTGCATTCTTGCTGTGTAATTCTCTTTTTGCACAGGAAAACGTCTACCAGTTTTCCCATTTGGATATTTCTAATGGTTTATCTGACAACCAGGTCAATGCAATATATAAAGATCAAAAAGGATTTATGTGGTTTGGAACCACCGCCGGCCTGAGCCGTTATGATGGACATGAATTCAAAACATTTCAGCACAATTCGAAGGACAGCACAAGCTTACCTGATGGCTATATTGTCCAAATATTTGGGGGCCCCGGGAAAGAATTATGGATTAAATCCAATCGTGGCTTCAGCATATATAATCCCTTAACAGAAAAATTTGAGCGTTTTCAGAATAAACTCTTTGAAAAATATAAAATTCCTGGCGGGTACCTCAGGGAGATAAAAACCAATAATAGGGGAAAATTCTATTTTTACATTGAAAACCAAGGCATTTTTTGTTACGATGCCATAACTGATGCGAGCACCAGTTATGCCCCTAAAAGTGGCGCAGTGAATGCGCTGTCTTCTGATCTGATCAGTGATTTTGTCGATGATTTAAAAGGTAATTTATGGGTTATCTATGTCAATGGCATACTGGAGAAGTTTAACTTAAAACAGCAAAAGGTAACAAGCAGGTATTTTGATGTTAACAAACATCTGGGGGAACAAGGGAATAATTTCAATGTCAGACTCAGTCTTGATGCTGAAGGCAATATTTTTATTTATAGTCCGGGTGATCTTTTTGGACTGTATTACCTTAATGTAGCAAGTAACAAATTTCACTATTTTGGAAAAAAACAAGATCATTCGGGGCTAAGCTCTAAGAATGTCAGTTATGTTTTGGAAGGAGATGAGGGGAAGATCTGGATAGGAACAGATCATGGAGGAATTAATATCTTAGACAAGCAGACCAATACATTCACTTATATTTTAAGTAGAGAAGATGACCTGCGAGCTTTAAATGACAACAGCATAGCTTCTTTGTATAAGGATAATAACGGTATTATCTGGATTGGTACCTCTAAAAAAGGAATCTATTACTATCATAAAAGCATCTATAAATTTCCCGGAAATCAGTATTTAACCAACAATAACTCCCTACAGAAGGATGTGAATGCCTTCGCAGAAGATAAGAATGGCAATTTATGGATTGGAACAAATGGCTCTGGTTTAATACATTTGAACAGGAGTACTGGCGAGATTAAAACTTACCGTAATGACCCGGAAAATGACAACTCCTTAAGTAATGATATTGTGGTCAGCCTCTGTATGGATCATTCGGGTGTTTTGTGGATCGGAACTTTTTTAGGCGGGCTTAATTCATTTGACGGACGGAAGTTTACGCATTTCAAACATACAAAAGACCCCTCCAGCCTGTCAGATAATCGAATTTATGCATTATTGGAAGATTCTTACAACAGGCTTTGGGTGGGCACTTTAACTGGTGGATTAGATTTGTTTGACCGGAGCACCGAAAAATTTAAACATTTTAATCCATCAGTGAAAAATACCTTGAACGCTTATGGAATTTCCTGCATATATGAAGATAAAAACAAAAATATCTGGATTGGGACGACAGCGGGGGTCAATATCCTGGATCATAAAACTGCGAAATTTAAACAATTACAAAATGACAGTAAGGATGAAAATAGTCTGATACAGAACGATGTAAGTTCAATTATAGAAGATGGGAGAGGGTGGATCTGGATTGGTACAAGGGAAGGTATAAGCATATATAACCCCACAACAGGGAGCTTTAATAACCTAAGTGAGGATATTGGTTTGCCAGAGAATACTGTCTTTGCACTTCTTGAAGATGAGCAGCATCAAATTTGGTATGGTTCCCGAAAAGGACTTTACAAGATTTCTGTAATTGCTGAAGGAAAAAGCTATAAATTCCAATACAGCAAATACAACAAGTCTGATGGGCTGCAAGGCACCCAGTTTAATTTCAATACCGCATATAAAATGAAATCCGGTGAATTGATTTTTGGAGGGCCAAATGGTTTCAATATTTTCAGAGCAAGCCAAATCCAAAACACCCAGTTTCCTTCTGCCCTGGTCATGACTGAATTAGAGGTGTTTTACCATAAAGTGCATGTCGGCGAAAATGTAAACGGACGTACCATTCTGCCTGAAGCAATCACGGCACTCAGGAATTTAACCCTGACCTATAAAGAAAATATTTTTTCACTTCAATTTGCGTTGCTCAATTATTTCACTCCCCAAAAAATAACCTATAAATATAATTTGGAAGGATTTGATGAGCGTTGGCTTACCGTTCCTTCTGACATACGCAAAGCTACTTTTACCAATCTGGACCCTGGAGAGTATATTTTTCACGTAAAGGCTTTTAATGAAAATGATGCTGTACCCTTAGCGGAGTCGCAACTGAAAATTACGATTTTGCCTCCCTTCTGGCGCACAACCTGGGCATATATGCTATATGTTTTGGCAATCGGGTTGCTGCTGCTGGTTATCCGAAGCAGGGGAATCCGTAAGTTAAGGCGGGAATTTGCTTTGGTACAGGAAAGAATTCAGGCCAGGCAATTGCGTGAGCAGGATCGTAAGGCAGCGGAAAGGTTGCGGGAGCTTGATCTATTGAAAATTAAATTTTTAACCAATTTGAGCCATGAATTCAGAACCCCCATTTCCTTAATTCTGGCTCCTGTCGACAAGCTTTTAGTTGAAGCCAAAGAGCAGGAGCGGCATGGGCAGCTGACCATGATAAAAAGAAATGCAAAACGTCTACTGAACCTGGTAAATCAACTGCTCGATTTTCGTAAAATGGAAGAGCGGGAATTGCAGTTAAATATGAGTGATGGCGAAATCGTGTCCTTTATTAAAGAGGTGACTGATTCCTTTTATGATCTGGCAGAACGTAAGCAGATCAAATTAACTTTCAAAAGCGCTATTGACAATTTATACGCGTCTTATGATCAGGATAAGGTGGAGCGGATACTGTTCAACTTGCTTTCGAATGCGTTTAAATTTACGCCTTCCGGGGGGAACGTAAGTGTCGAATTACAAACACTGCCGAGTCGAACAGAGAATGGAAAGGTTGTATTGGAGTTAAAAGTGTCAGATTCAGGAATTGGTATTCCAAAAGAGAAACTGGAAAAGATCTTTGAGCGTTTTTTTCAAAATGAAACTTCCGCCTCTATTCTTAACCAGGGATCGGGAATTGGCCTCTCCATTACAAAAGAGTTTGTGAAGATGCACGGTGGTGAAATCAGGGTAGAAAGTGAGCCTGGTTTGGGTAGTTGTTTTACCGTATGCCTAAATCTTGCATGTGCGGCACTTTCAGAGCAGCAGCAAAAAGATCATTCTGACAATACTGATTTGGCCAACAGGAAATCAGATAAGGAGGAAAAAGAGTCGACTGACAAACGTCTGCGTACAAAAAATGCACCTGTTATTTTGTTGGTTGAAGATAATGAGGATTTCAGGTTTTACCTTAAAGATAACTTGAAGATTTTTTATAAGATAGAAGAAGCCTCAAATGGTAAAGAAGGATGGCAAAAGGCACTTGCGCTGCATCCACATTTAATTGTTTCTGATATAAGTATGCCTGAAATGAATGGTAATGAATTGTGCGAAAAGTTAAAATCCGACGGGAGAACAAAGCATATTCCAATTATTTTATTAACGGCATTGACTGCTGAAGAAGAGCAGATTAAAGGTTTAGACACAGGAGCAAACGATTACATGACCAAACCTTTTAATTTCGAGATTTTACACTCCAAAATCAGGAACCTGCTTACGCTGCAGCAGACCTTTAAAAAAACCTATACCAGGCAAATTAGCATGGCCTCTCCGGAAATGGAAATAGAATCGGATGATGCTAAATTCCTTAATGCTGCACTGCTTTACATTGAAGAAAATCTTCACAACTCTCAGCTATCGGTTGAGGACCTGAGCAAGCATATGGCCATGAGCAGAGTATCTCTGTACAAAAAATCTTTGAAAGTAACGGGTAAGACTCCAGTAGACTTTATCAGGTCAGCTAAGCTGGAGAAGGCTGCCGTATTATTAGAAAAAAGCGATAAGACTATTGCGGAGATTTGCTATATGGTGGGCTTTAGCACCCCTAATTATTTTGCCAAGTCTTTCAAAGCAAAATACAATGTGCTCCCTTCCGAATACATAGCAGAAAAAAGAGATTCGAGTGCTTAGGAGATAGATTATCTTGTCTTTGGCTATTTAAAACGGCGTTTCTGACTAGCAAATTTTTCCGAACCTCTTGTCGTTAGGTTAACATTTCTTCTTACTTCTTTAACATTACTGCTCTATGATCAACATACCGGATTGTAGGTTTGCGTGGTAAAATCCGGAAGCTATACGCCGACTTTTAAATCTATTGTAAAACTGTGATGAGCATCTGATTTGAAAGAAACGGAAATTGAAACCAAAAGAATATAAACTTAATGAAATCAATATTTTTAGCTGTCGCAGCAATAGGCGCCTCGTTATTGGTTAATGCGCAACAGAAACAGCCAATTTACCTTGACGCAAGCAAGCCCATAGAAGAGCGGGTTGAAAGTGCACTTTCGCTGATGACTACTGAAGAAAAAGTGTCCCTTTGCTATGCCCAGTCTAAATTCAGTTCAAAAGGGGTGCCTCGTCTTGGAATCCCTGAAGTTTGGACTGATGATGGCCCGCACGGAATCCGGGAGGAAGTATTGTGGGATGAATGGGGTGGAGCAAATTGGACAAACGATTCTTGTACAGCTTTTCCTGCACTCACTTGTCTGTCGGCTACGTTCAATCCTAAATTATCTTTGCTTTATGGCAAATCCATCGGAGAAGAAGCGCGTTACCGTAATAAAACAGTGTTATTAGGACCCGGTGTAAACATTTACCGGACACCATTGAATGGTCGGAATTTTGAATATCTGGGTGAAGATCCCTACCTCAGTTCCCGTATGGTGGTGCCTTATATACAGGGAGTGCAGTCCATTGGCGTAGCGGCATGCGTAAAACATTTTGCACTGAACAATCAGGAAGAGTGGCGTGGCCATATCAATGTTGATCTAAGCGACAGGGCCCTTAACGAAATTTATCTACCTGCTTTCAAGGCAGCAGTGCAGGAAGCGAAAGTATGGTCGATCATGGGGGCATACAATCAATTCAGAGGTCAGCACTGTTGCCATAATGACTTGCTTTTGAATAAAATACTAAAAGGCGATTGGAAATTTGATGGGGTTGTAATTAGTGACTGGGGCGGTGTTCATGATACTGATCAGGCCGTTAAGAATGGGCTGGATCTGGAAATGGGTACCTATACCGATGGTTTAACAACCAAGGGCAAGTTCCCCTATTCAGATTACTATCTGGCCAATCCCTTCCTTAAAGGAATTAAAGAAGGAAAGTATGACATAGTCTTGCTGAATGATAAAGCTCGTCGTATACTGCGTTTAATCTTCCGGACCACCATGAGCGCCAACAGGCCCTTTGGCCGTTTCGTTTCTCCCCAGCACAGCGAAGCTGCTCGTAAGATTGCTCAGGAGGGAATCGTGCTGTTGAAGAATGAACAGCAATTTTTTCCGGTTCCTGCAGGTAAATACAAAAAGATTGCCGTGATCGGAGAAAATGCCAATCGCAGTCTGGTAGTCGGTGGCGGGTCATCATCACTCAAGGTGGCCTATGAGCAATCACCATTAGAGGGTTTGACGGCTAAATACGGAAAAGATCATATTGTTTACAGCCTTGGTTATGCATCCGGACCGGCGCTATACGGACGTGAAGAGCCTTCGAAGCTAAACGCAGATTCGCTGATTGCTGCTGCCATCGATGTTGCAAAGCATGCCGATATCGTATTCTTTGTCGGAGGGCTAAATAAAAATCATTTTCAGGATTGTGAGGGTGGAGACCGTCAATCGTTAAGCCTTCCTTTTGGTCAGGATAAACTGATTGATGCGTTGTTGAAAGTTAACAAAAATACGGCTGTAGTGCTGCTTAGCGGTAACGCAGTGTCAATGCCATGGATAAATAAAGTACCTGCCCTTATGCAGGGATGGTATCTTGGCTCTGAAGCCGGAAATGCATTGGCCGATGTGATCTCGGGTGAGGTAAACCCATCGGGCAAGCTACCCTTCTCGTTTCCGAAAAAACTGGAAGACAATGCGGCACATTTTTATGGTAAAATCTCTTATCCCGGCGACAGTGTTAATCAGTATTATAAGGAAGACATTCTGGTAGGATATCGCTGGTTTGATACTAAAAAAATAGCGCCTCAATTTTCCTTTGGGTTTGGGCTTTCTTATACCAGTTTTGACTTAGGACCTCTTTCTGCCGATAAATTAACTTATAGCAAAGACGATGTAATCAGGGTAAAATTCAGTGTAAAGAATACAGGCGCACGCTATGGTGCCGAAGTTGCTCAATTGTATGTAAATGATCCGGTATCCGCGGTGCCGCGCCCGGTTAAAGAGCTGAAAGCCTTTGAGAAAGTGTTCCTGCAACCCGGAGAAACGAAAACTGTTGAATTGGACGTGAAAGTTGCTGATTTTGCTTTCTATGACGAGGGGAAAAAGGATTGGAACATTGAGGCAGGAGACTTTGTTCTGCAACTGGGAAATTCCTCAGGCAATATTTCTCAAAAGCTGAAGATCGCTGTTAAATAGTGCGCCGCCATACAGGGAAAGAAACGGGTATACGAAACCAACACACTTAATTAACCAAATATTATACAGATAAGCATGAATTTATATTCTTATTTTTTCGTTGCCGGTGCATCAGCCTTTTGTTTCCTAATGGGCACGCCAGTTGTTGCACAGGAAACCAAAGTTGAGCCAATAATCATTAAGGCAGAACGCAATATCCTACTCCGGAGTTTTATCGATCTTGATGGGGGTAAACGGGTTACGCATGCCATCAGCATAGGTAGTCCGATGCAAGTACATTATACTTACGACGCCGACAACGGCCAATTAGTGTTATTGTGGAAAGGGGGATTTCTGAATGCAACACCAATGTGGCATGATAGGGGAGATGGTTCTTCGCGGCCACTCGGAAAGGCAATCCAGATCGGTGATACCACACCACAAATTCAGCGGTTAGCAACACTACAAAGTGAATTAAAAAAAGACACAGTCGGCTCAGGCTTCAAACCGAAGGGTTATACGCTTGATGCATCAGGTCTGCCGGTATTTAAGTACCGGACATACGGATTGAGTGTTAAGGATGCGACCAGGGTCATTGATGGTGGCCAGGGCATTCGGCGTGAAATTGAACTGGAGGGACGTGCCAATGACTTATACCTGTGTCTCGCCAAAGCAAACGTCATCGAACAGAAAGATGGTAAATATGTTATTGCAGATCAAGCTTATTCCATTTCTGTTGCAGATGAAGCCGCATTGAGGCCCATCATCAGAACAATACAAGGAACTCAGGAGCTCCTGGTTCCATTCAAAAGTAAGGTCGTTTACTCTATTCTTTTTAACCCATAACCCGATGAATTTTTTTTTAAATTATAAAAACGGTGTATCGTGCATGTTGATAATGACATCTATACTAATGTCAATAACATGCTTTGCCCAGGCAGAATCGCCAAAGGAAGATGATTATTTTAAGATCATGAAAGTGCCCGCTCCTGAAGGAGCAATCCTCGAAGTAGGCGGACTCTGTACATTGCCTAACGGAGATTTGGGCGTAACTACCAGGAGGGGGGATGTTTTCATCGTTAAAAACCCTTCTTCACTGAAACCAACATTTCAAAAATTTGCTTCAGGCCTTCATGAAGTGCTTGGACTTGCCTATAAAAATGGATCGTTTTATTGTGTTCAGCGAGGTGAACTTACTAAAATGACAGATACAGACAATGATGGAGTGGCCGATGATTTTGAAACCATATACGCCTGGCCATTGTCAGGAAATTACCATGAGTACAGTTTTGGCCCTAAGCTAGCTGCCGATGGATCTTTTTTTGTAACCCTGAATCTTGGATTTCCACCAACCTGGTGGAATCCGACAAGTATGGTTCCATGGAGGGGCTGGGCACTCCATATTTTTGAAGATGGAAGCGTAGAGCCCTGGGCTGCAGGTATGCGCTCGCCTTGCGGAATTAGTATGATTGATGATCAGCTTTTCTACACTGATAATCAGGGCGATTGGGTTGGCTCTGGAAGTATCATGCAAGTGAAAAAAGGTGCGTTTATGGGGCACCCATCCAGCTTGGTGTGGGCTAACCTGCCACAGTCTCCAATAAAACTTACCACAGAACAGTTCTTTGCTAAGAATGAAACAAAGATAATTTACGACAGCAAGGGAAACAGTGTAAAGCCAGAGAACGATGTGAACGCAAAGGTGGTAACAGAGCTTGATATGAAGAAGAACTTTCCTGAACTCCAAATACCCTCAGTGTGGCTGCCTCACGGAATCCTGGGTATTTCAAATTCTGAGATTGTAAAAATTCCTCCAGGCTCCTTTGGCCCTTTCGCTGGTCAGCTTTTGGTGGGCGATCAGGGGCAGAGCATGGTTAGCCGCGTGTTTATGGAAAAGGTAAACGGTGAGTACCAGGGAGCCGCATGGCCTTTTAGAAGTGGGTTTCAATCAGGTATCGTGCGCCTGGCATGGGGTAAGGATGGATCATTGTTCGCAGGCGAGACCAACCGCGGATGGGGATCGGCCGGTGAGGCCACTGAGGGGATTCAGCGATTGGTGTGGAACAATAAAATCCCTTTTGAAATGCTCAGTATCAAGGCCATGCCGGATGGTTTTGAAATAGAGTTTACCAAACCTGTTGATAAAAAATACGCCTTAGATCTTGCTTCTTATTCAGTGGAGAGCTTTATTTATAAATACCACAGTGTGTATGGAAGTCCGCCGGTAAATAATCAGAAGTGTAGTGTCAAAGGTGTTCGCGTTTCAGCTGACGGCCTCACTGCCAGAATTATCGTAGCCAACCTGCGCAAAGGATATATTCACAACATTACTTTGGATGGCATTCGCTCCCAGGAAAATTACTACAGCCTGGTACATCCAACAGCATATTATACTTTAAATAATATTCCGGAAGGGAAAGCACTTAGCCTTGCAGAAGTAAGTACCAAAAATTCAGCCTCAACTAAAACGCTGCCTTCGGCACAAAGCAAAAAGTCTTCATCAGGTGGAAAAACATCAGTAGTGAAAATTCCAACTTATGAACAGGTAAAAGGGCTGCTGGCTAAAAATACCTGTCTGGCCTGCCACAACCCGGATAAACGACAAGTCGGTCCCTCTTTTAAAGAAATCTCCGCCAAAAAATATTCGGTCGAGGAATTAATAAGCCTGATTTATACGCCTAAACCGGAGCACTGGCCGGATTATTCCACGCCGATGCCGCCTATGACAAATGTTCCAAAAGATGAGGTTACCAAAATTGCGACCTGGATCAAATCAATAAATAAGTAATACATCAATAGCTAAAGAAAATCAACCAATAATATGAAACGATCAATATTAATTGTTGCGATACTTGCAACCCATGCGATGGTAGTTCAGGCACAGCAGGCGGGTAAGCCGGAAGATACGGAAGTATGGACGCCTGTGCCTGCAAAAGTAAGTCCGGCTAAGGTGTCCGGAGCAGCGCCCTCAGATGCCATAGTTCTTTTTGACGGGAAAGATCTGGATCAGTGGGTGAATTCCAGCGATGCTGCTTCAGCAAAAAAATGGCAGTTATCTGATGGGATCATGACAGTAGATAAGTCGGTGGGTGATCTCCAGACAAAAGAGAAGTTTATGGACTTTCAGCTTCATATTGAATACAGGATTCCTGAAAATATAACCGGAAGCGGCCAGGGTAGGGGCAACAGCGGTATATTTCTGGCTGCGCTTCCTTGGGGCGCTGGCGGGTATGAGTTGCAAGTGCTGGACAATTACGACAATAAAACCTACGTAAACGGGCAGGCAGGCAGTCTTTACAAACAATCGCCACCGATGGTTAATGCTTGTTTAAAACCAGGAGAGTGGCAGACGTATGATGTCGCCTGGACGGCTCCCCGTTTTAGCGAGGACGGTTCTGTAAAGTCGCCGGCAGTAGCGACCGTTTTTCACAATGGCATTCTGGTACAGAATGCAACCATACTCAAAGGGGATACGCCTTATATTGGCCAGCCAACGTACAAAAAGCATGGCGCCTCACCAATTAAATTGCAGAGCCATGGAGATAAAAGTGAACCGATCAGCTATCGCAATATCTGGTTGAGGAAATTATAGCAAATCAAAGGCGAATACCACCGCTGGCAGATCCAGACGCAATATAAAATCAGAACAACAGGCAAAAAATTGCCCCTCTGCTGATCGATTTTTTACTAGAAACCAATTATAATCCCTATATGAGAACACTAAATTATCTTTTCGGCATCGTAGTCATCCTTATGTTTACGAGGTGCCACAAGCAAGAACTCGGAAGTCCGGCCGAGAAACAGTCCCTTGCAAAAGCAATTAATGCTTTAACCATCACCAGCTATCCCAGCTACAACACCTCACCTCTTCCGCCGGATCAATCTGGAGTGGCCAGTACAGCAGCGCAGCTCGCTGCAAAAATGCGATTAGGATTAAACATAGGAAACACACTCGAAGCGACAGGTGGTGAAACCGCCTGGGGTAATCCTCTGGTTACCCAAGCATACGTCGATCTGGCCAAAAAAAGCGGTTTCAATGCCATTCGGATCCCTTGCTCCTGGGATCAATATATGGCCAACAGTAGTACAGCAGAACTTCAGCAAGTATGGCTCAACAGGGTTAAGCAGGTTATTCAGTACTGCGTTAACAAAGATATGTATGTGATATTAAATATACATTGGGATGGCGGATGGCTGGAGAACAACTGTACCCCCGCCCAGCAAGATGCAGTTAACGCCAAACAAAAAGCTTTTTGGGAGCAAATTGCAACACATATGCGGGGTTTTGACGAGCACTTAATTTTTGCCAGTGCAAACGAACCTAACGTAGAGGATGCCACGCAGATGAACGTCCTGCTTTCTTATCATCAAACGTTTATCAACGCGGTTAGATCAACTGGAGGACGCAACAGTTACAGAGTGCTGGTTGTCCAGGGACCCTCAACAGATATTGACAAAACAAATAATCTGATGAACACGCTTCCTACAGACCAGGTAGCCAATCGGCTAATGGTTGAAGTTCATTACTATACCCCTTACCAATTTTGTCTGATGTCGTCGGACCAATCATGGGGTAATATGTTTTATTACTGGGGATCGGGATATCATTCCACCACCGATCCTTCACGAAATTCCACCTCGGGAGAGGAGGCTGACCTAAGCGCGTATTTCCAATCGATGAAAACAAAGTTTGTTGACCAAGGCATTCCGGTAGTTTTGGGAGAATATGGAGCATATACCCGGTCGTCGCTCACAGGTGATGCGCTGACGCTCAATCAGGTTTCCAGAGCATATTTTTTAAATCAGGTTACACGCCAGGCTTTGTCACGCGGTATTCTTCCATTTTATTGGGACACCGGGGCAATTTTGAACAGGCAAACAAACACTGTGGGTGATCAACAAGGTTTAGCCGCTCTTGTGCAAGGGGAGCAAAACGGTGCGTCGCCCGGGATTCAGGTAGGAAGTGTCTATCAGGTTATGAATAGAAATAGTTTTAAAGCACTAGAGTTCGCCGGATGGGGCACTGCTAACCATACATTGGCTGATCAATGGGAATATTTAGCCGGAGCAAATCAGCAATTTAAAGTTGAAGATGCCGGTAGTGGTTATTACAGGTTAACGCCAATGCATGCCTCAGGAAAGTGTTTAGAGATCGATAGCTGGTCAGTAGCCAACGGCGGTCAGGCAGATTTGTGGGATTATTCAGGCGGAAATAATCAAAAATGGTCAATTCAAGCAACTGACAACGGATACTATAAATTGATCAATGTAAATAGCGGGAAGGCGCTGGAAATTTCAGGATATTCGCTGAATAACGGCGGCAGCGCTAATCAATGGGACTACTCTGGAGGACGTAACCAGCAATGGGCGTTTCTAAAAATGTAAGCTAAAGATGCTGAAAAAATAAGCAATTTCTGTCTGTACCCTTGTTCAGTATAAACACTTACGCACAAATAAGAAAAATTACCGGAATGAAGTTAAAAGAAATCAGGTTTTTGACAATACCTACGCTGAAATAACTTTTTCAAAAGACCGGTGGTAAAAAAGCCTTCGACAACTTGAGGGTTGTGAAAAGATAAAATATAAACTAACAAAAATGAACAATATTATAAATGTGAAAAATAGAAGTCATAGGATATTTTTAGGTTTCCTGATCGTTATCGCCTTCTTCTTCTCATACTGTAAGAAGTCGGAAGTTACAGCAGAGCTCGTAGTTTCTTCATTGGATGTTACAGCACAGGCGGAACGTGATAGTACAGAAGTGACCATTAACTCCAACGACGCATGGACAGCAGCTATCAATGATACGGCACCCTGGATAGAGACAGATCGCACGGTGGGCGAAGCAGGTGCTACACAGTTGTGGTTGAAATTTTCCGGTAATGGTACCGGTGCATCGCGTTATGGTATTGTGACGATTACATCCCGTAATGGCCAAGCGAGGAGGATTAAGATTACACAAACAGGTAATTTATATCCAACATATAATATCTCGCCGCAAGCACCCGATGCAACCGGTATGAGCAGCACGGCTGTGCAACTGGCAGCAAAAATGCATTTGGGAATAAATTTTGGCAATACCATGGAATCCCCAGTCGAAGGTGAATGGGTGAATAGTAAAATTACCGAATCGTATGTGAAATTTGTAAAACAAATAGGTTTCAATGCTGTACGGATTCCCTGTAACTGGAATTGGAGTCATTTAAGCGATCCGGCAAAAGCGAAAATTGACCCTGCGTGGCTTGCCCGGGTGAAAGAAGTGGTTGGATGGTGTGTGGCTAATGATATGTATGTGATACTGAATGCTCATGGGGATAATGGCTGGCTGGAAAATAATGTCAATACCACAATGCAAGATTCCATTAATGCGAAGCAAAAGGCGCTTTGGGAGCAGATCGCTACAGCCATGCGTGATTTTGATGAGCACCTTATATTTGCCGGCGCGAATGAACCTTTGGTTAAAAATGCAGAGGAGATGTCCGTACTCAATAGTTACCACCAGACGTTTATTAATGCAGTTCGCGCTACCGGAGGCAGGAACAGTTATCGGGTGCTGGTTGTGCAGGGACCTACAACTAATGGTGCTTTAACTTATGACCTGATGAATACGCTTCCTCAAGACCCGGTACCTGATCGTTTGATGGTTGAGATACATAACTATACGCCTGCTACATTTACCATAGTATTGGATGGAGATGTAAGTTGGGGCAAAATGGTTTACTACTGGGGAGCTGGGAATCATTCTACTATTGAGCCAGACCGCAACGCCACCTATGGAGAAGAAGATGAGATCCTTGATGAATTCCAAAAAATGAAACAGAAGTTTGTTGATAAAGGTATCCCTGTGGTGCTTGGTGAATATGCATCCTGGAGGAGGACAGCCAACCTCGACAAGCCTGTTCCTAAGGATCTGGATATGCACAACAAGTCTGTGGATTACTGGGCAACTTATGTGACCAAACAGGCTAAAGTGCATGGTCTTCTTCCATTTTGGTGGGAGGTAGGTTTTACTTTAGACAGAGCTAATAATGTGGTGAAGGACCAGCGTTTGTTAGATGCCATTACTGCCGGAGCTAAGTAATGGTATAGTGTCAGTTATAGCATAAGGTTATTTCCCTTCCCTGAGATTGGTTAAGCATTCGCCAGTCCAGGGGAAGGGTTAACCTCATTTGTTACAGTAGCTTAGAGAATAGTTAATCAATTGAAATTAACCTTTAACGAGTATCCGTTTTTTAGGTAAAATAAGAAAACATGTTTAGAAAAAAAGTGTTGTTAAGTACAGTTTTCGCGCTCTCTCTTTTGGGATGTAAAAAAGATGCAGAAGCTCAGACTAATGCAGATAAACCGAGAGTGATTAATGAAAAACTGGAAGAAAAATTTGCAAATGTTTCGCCGAAACTTATCTCAAATCATGCGAATCCATTATTAGATTTTATGTTTACGGCCGACCCAACAGCTGTAGAATACAATGGAAGAATTTATGTGTATGCCACAAATGATCATCAACAGTATGAGCATGTAGGAAAGGATGGGAAAAATGGATACCAATATATCCGCACACTGGTTATGATGTCTTCCGATGATATGGTCAACTGGACTTATCATGGCCTCATAAATACAGCAAAGCTGGCGCCATGGAGTACGAATTCCTGGGCGCCGTCCATTACGTCGAGACTGGAAGCAGATGGTAAGACACACTTCTATTTGTATTACTCCAATGGCGGTGGTGGCTCGGCCGTGCTTACTTCTACCTCTCCCGTTGGGCCCTGGAGCGACCCATTGGGAAAGAACATAGTCGACCATTCTGTCCCTGGTTTGGATGTCGATGCTCCATTCGATCCCGGAGTTCTTATTGATGACCAAGGTACAGGCTGGCTGACTTTTGGAGGCGGAACGCCTAAAACGAAATATATGCCAGATAATGCCAGAATCGTCAAATTAGGAGCAGATATGATCAGTTTGGCTAGCGATGTTGCTAAGATACCCGCCCCTTATTATTTTGAGGCAAGCGACCTTAACTTTATCAATGGAACCTGGGTTTACACCTATAATACGAGTTGGGAAGAGCGTACAGAATGGCCTTATAACAACATTGATAAACCAACCAAATGCGGCATTTCTTATATGACGAGTAAAACACCCTTAAGTCCGGATAGTTGGAAGTATCGCGATAATTACTTTAAGAATGCTGGCGAAGATAACCTGGGTCCTTGGACAAACAATCACACTCACCTGTTCAAGTTTAAAGAGAAATATTATATTACTTACCATGCGATGTATTTGCAGGATTATTTTGGCACTAAGGGTGGTTTTCGTAATGTGGGTATCGAAGAAATGCAGGTGGATGAAGAAAATGTGAATATCAGCAAGGGCAAAGCAACTTTTAAAGGTCCGTTACAACTTAACCCATTAAATCCATTCGTTCTTCAGCAAGCAGAAACCACCGGAGGCACTTCTGGGCAGGTCCAGTTCGAAGCTGTCGGTAGTCCGGGCAATATGGTTGCCAAAGGAAAAGCAGATAAACAATGTCTCATGATACTGGGAGCCGATTTTAGCAAACAGATTCCCGCCAAATTCGAAGCCAGGGTGAGAGGAAAAGGTAAAATTGATGTTTATATAAATAATCTTAAAGGTACATCTCTTGTTTCCATTATATGTGATGCCAAGGAATGGACTACGCTCTCAAAGAAAATAGCACTGAAAATAGATAAAGGAGTAGAGAATATCTATTTTGTATTTAATGGAGAGGATTTTTTGTTTGATGAATGGAAATTCATTTAATCAGGTTAGAATGAAAAACCTCAATGAGAATATGAGAAATGCGATTTACAGGTTATGGATGACAGCCTTAATTATTACCCTTATAGTGCCATGTTTATATGCACAAAAAGCGCCTAATCCCCTTATTTATGCAGACGTACCAGATATTTCAATTGTACGTGTAGGCAATAGCTATTACATGAGCAGCACAACGATGCACATGAGTCCCGGCGTACCGATTATGAAGTCGAACGACCTGGTGAACTGGAAGCTGGTGAATTATGCATATGATACTTTAGCAAATGTTGATGCATTAAATCTCACAAATGGCAAAAACGCATATGGGGCCGGTTCGTGGGCGAGTTCTATTTGTTTCCATAATGGCACTTATTATGTAAGCACATTTGCGCAAACCACGGGCAAAACTTATATCTATTCTACCAGGAATATCGAAAAAGGGCCGTGGAAAGCAAGGTCATTTGCCCCCGATCTGGGTGATCACTCCTTGTTTTTTGATGATGACGGGAAGGTTTATATGATTTGCGGGAGCGGAAATTTAAGGTTAGTTGAGTTAAAAGAGGACCTTTCGGACATAAAGCCTGGCGGAACGGACCAGGTTATCATTGAAAAGGCAAGCGTGCCTTCGGGCGGCGCTGGCCTCGGTCCGGAGGGCTCCCAGCTGTTTAAGATAAACGGCAAATATTATCTTTTCAATATTACATGGCCACCTGGCAGCATACGCACTGTTATCATACACCGGGCAGATAAAATTACCGGCCCGTATGAAGGACGAATTGGCCTCCAGGATCTGGGTGTGGCGCAAGGGGGGCTGGTCGAAGCGCCAAACGGGACCTGGTATTCTTATTTGTTCCGTGATTATGGTTCGGTGGGCCGTATACCGTATTTGGTTCCTGTAAAGTGGGAGGATGGATGGCCCGTGTTAGGCACAGACGGCAAAGTGCCCGATACACTCGATCTGCCGGCCGGCAAAGGTTTGATCCCAGGCATCGTTGCTTCAGACGAATTTACCCGTAAAAAAGACGAACGTGCTTTGCCACTGGCTTGGCAATGGAACCACAATCCGGATAATAGCTTGTGGTCTGTTACAGCGCGAAAAGGGTATCTACGACTCACCACTGGCAGGATCGACACCGATTTCGAGATGGCACGAAATTCATTGACACAACGCACTATTGGACCTGTATGCTCCGGGACAGTTTCGCTAGACATTTCTAAAATGAAAGATGGTGATTTTGCGGGTTTGGGTCTTCTGCAAAAAAATTACGGGTTGGCTGGTGTAAAAATAACCGGGGATACCAAAGCTGTCATAATGATCAATGCAAGCACCGGAAAACCTGTAGAAGCACAAAAAATCCCCTTAAACCAAAAAGTAGTATACTTTAAGGCGGAATGTAATTTTACGAATAGAAAAGACGTAGCAGATTTTTTTTATAGCCTGGACGGGAAAATGTGGATACCATTGGGCACACAACTAAAAATGGCTTATACCTTCCCACATTTTATGGGCTATCGTTTTGCTTTGTTTAATTACGCTACAAAAAATATAGGTGGCGCGGCTGATTTTGACTTTTTTCGCATAACAGGTTCCATTTCCACGGAAAAATAAGGCCTATTAAATTGTACCTTTAGATAGATTACTTGTGGTTAATTTCAGCGGTTAGAAATGCCGATCGTATAAATCTATAAGCCAGTTTTACACTTTTTGTAATCAAGCTACCTCGTGTTCGAATTGGTATTTGAATTAGTTGGACACTAAATAATATTTAAGCATAACCAAAAAAACAAATTATGAGCAGGAAAATCATCAATTTAAAAATTAAGCTGGGCCTGATCCCACCCGCTTTTATGATCGTAGTTGGATTGTTGTCAACCAGCCTGAATGTAAATGCTCAAACAGGAGCGTCGACAAGCACTCAAAAAACCAAACTCAAAGCCACAGATTGGAAACCGGATGCAGGATTCCAGAAGCTGTTTGACGGGACCACACTTCAAGGATGGGGTTACCGGAATAAGGATGGGGAAGTAACCGAAAAATTCGATGGAAAGAAAGTGTCTTCAGACGGACGTTATACTGCTGCGAATGGGATACTTACGGTAAACTACCCGGTAGGAGTGGATCGGAAGATTCAGGAGGCCTGGACGCTTCGGGAGTTTCCTGGAAATTTTATCCTGAAGATAGAATTTCGAGCATCCCCAAATGCGGACAGCGGCATTTTTCTACGCGGGCCACAGCTTCAATGCCGTGATTACACGTTGGCTGGACCTTATAAAGACTTGAAAAATTACAGGCCACAGGACTGGAATACGATTGTTGTGACCGTGAAGAACAATATTGCGCATTGCGAATGCAACGGTGAGGTGCTCGAGGATGCGCTTGAGCTTCCTGCCAATGGTCCTATAGGATTGGAAGGTGATCACGGACAGATGGAGTACCGTCATATTCAAATAAAAGCACTACCATAAGTTTGTCCGGCTGTTTCGCAGCGCATTGATAGCGGTTAGGACAGCGCCTTATTTGAATCTATATAGTGCAAATTTTTAATCTCGTAAATAGATGTAAATATTTTACAGCAATCGATTGCCTAGATTAAATATTTTACTAATTTCGTTTAACCAAATACTAATATTGCTGTTAAATCAAATCAAATAACCATTATATTATGAATGAAAACATTAACAAGAGTGCCTTATTCAACGGGAGTTGCTTTGCTGTTATCACCACAGCTTTTACCTTCTCGATCAGGGCGGGTATTTTACCCCAGCTCGGAGCGCAATTTAACCTGACTGCAGAACAGCTTGGATTTATTAACAGTATGTTCTTTTTAGGATTTCCTATCTCTATGATCATTGGTGGGTTGGTTTACCACACTTTTGGGCCTAAAAACATTATGAAGGCTGCATTTGTAGCCCATACTATTGGTATATTATTGACCATATATGCCGGGGGATATGTAGGGTTACTTGTTTCTACACTTTTTATAGGGTTTGGTAACGGATGTACAGAAGCAGCTTGTAATCCTTTGATTGCAGATGCATATGCGGGTCCGAAAATGAATAAAATGCTAAGTAGGTTCCATATGTGGTTCCCTGGAGGAATCCTTATCGGAGCGCTTATCTCTAAATTTATGACCGATTTTGGAATGGGCTGGCAGGCTCAGATGTGGGTTACTATGATTCCAACTGTTATATATGCTGCTTTGTTCTATGGAAAGAAATTTGTAGAGCCCAGAGCGGATGGCAGTACTTCAATTGCGGAGAATCTTAAAGCAATGCTTAACCCTGTTTTTATATTCTTGTTTATCTGTATGGCCCTTACAGCAATTACCGAATTTGGTCCTAACCAGTGGGTGAGTGTGATTATGAGTAACAGCGGTGCCAGTCCAATGCTGATCCTTGCGCTTACAAGCGGATTGATGGCAGTAGGTAGATTCTTTGCCGGTCCGGTTGTTCATTCATTAGGCCAAACCGGTGTTTTATTAATGTCGGCGATCTTGGCAGCAATTGGTATTTACATGTTCAGCGTGGTTACAGGACCGCTTGCATATGTTGCCACGGTAATATTTGCCTTAGGGGTATGTTATTTCTGGCCGGTTATGATTGGCGCAGTTGCGCAACGTGTTCCATTAAGCGGTGCTTTAGGAATGTCAATTGTTGGAGGAGTTGGGATGTTCTCAACTGCAATTTTTCAACCCTTTATTGGAAGTTGGATTGATTCAGCAAGAGCAGAAAATGTAGCATTAGGTTTAAAAGGAGGAGCGCTGGAACTTGCCGCAGGTCAGGATACCTTAGTGAAAATGATTGCTTTCCCTGGAATACTGGTCGTTTTGTTTGTTATATTTTTCTTCTGGCAAAAAAACGTAAAGAGTAGTGTGTCAGCTATTACAGCAGCGCATTAATGGTATTAATGTTATAAAAGTAGCTGATCATTAAGAGGGTACTGAAAATTCTCTCTTTTATGATCAGCTTTTATAAAGCGATCAAGTAAGACATTTCGGCACCAGAATTACGCTGCCTATTTTTTTACAGAACTTAACTACTTTTTCGGAATATTCAGTACAAACTAAATTTTTTTAAATGAAACATACAATCAAAGAATTAGAAGATATTGCTTCTCAGGTAAGAAGGGATATTGTTAGAATGGTACATGGCTGCCAATCC
>NZ_JCAXEI010000015.1:0-128167 GCF_059758925.1 Pedobacter sp. GQ55
TGAGATCTGCGAGTAAACCATTTCCGACTGCTTGTCCAGGTTTAGCACACCATTCTTCATCTTAAATGATTTCAAAGCCGCATTCTTCTGGTTCATAGCCACCTCTTTCTTCTTCATCAATGAATCCAAAAGCTCTATAGAGTTATTCTGATTCAGATTAACATCCTGACCGTAGTTGTTAATAAAATCAGTCGACAGTGTGTTCACAACAAATGTAGACAGCAACGGGTTCTCCGAAACATAATACACGTTTACAAAATCACTGTTATCAGGGCGGTACACTTTTAAGTTATTGTTGATGCTTTCATTATCATAGCCCATAGAGCTGATGATGTCATACAACGGATATTTACCAGAATTATCACTAATGGTAATCACCTGTTTGTTCAGCAACCTTTCTCTGTAAAGTCTTATTACTTCATCGATACCGGTTTGTCCCAATGACGATACCTGCTTGCTGTATGGTCTGAACGAAGCTTTCTGACTTTCCAGATCATGAAGTATCAGGTTATAAGAAAGGATACTCATGATCCGCCTCATTTTCATCCGCTCAATGATGTTTGAAAACTGCTGGTTGATCTTAAAAATATCCGAATTCTGGTTAGAGTTAACCACAACCTGTTTAGATTGATCAATTAAGCCTGTAGCAATCTGGGCCTCAGAACTATATTGTTTGGGAAGGTTCTTTACCAGAAAATAAGTAGTTACCCCGGTTACCAAGGGTACCAATATCAAAACCCATTTATACTTAGCTAGAAGTCGTAAAAATGCTTTTATGTCCATTTATAACTGTGTAAATATATCTTATTTAACCTCTGATAATTTCATTCCTATTATCTCTTCCAATGCATCTTTTGCACTTAACAAGTTAACTTCAGTTTGAATTTTAGAGGTGCTGGCAATTGTAAGATTTATTCTCGATTGATTATAAGTATCTAAAGCTACTTCGCCCTTTTCAAACTTGTTTTTTAAATTGTCGGCTACGTTTTGATTATCCTGTACACTTTGGGTATAAATTTTCAACTGGTTAATTTGTTGAATGTACGCATAATATCTTTTCTTTACCTCTGTAGCAAGGGTTAATCTGAAATCTTCTGCCTCTAATTTTGCAATTTTATAATCTGCCTTGGCTTTTTTTCCTGCTAAAGGCTTTTGAAGGAAGTTTCCAAGGTTCAAATTAACACTAAGTTGAAAACCGTTTACGGCATAAGGATTAATCACATCAATAGCTGTCTTATTATTCGGTCTGTAAAAATAGGAAGCATTAAATATATCAAGATATGATATTGCGTTCATTGAAACGTCTGTTTTCGCTTTTTCAACGTTTATATCAGTAATCTTTAACCTGGGATAGTTTTGTACCGCCAGATCAATGTACTTCTCCAAATCGGAATATTTGATTTCGCCAATTATTGACTCTTGTGAAAAACTATCCAGACTTAGAAACATCAGGACAATTAAAGTGAATTTTGATAGGTTTTTCATTTAATTTTATATTTTGTAGTTAATATTAGATGGTTTAAAAAATTAGAGAGAATTAAACATTCTCCTTTTGGATCAATGCAGGTATTGTTTTAAGGATAATTTTCATATCAAGGAAAATGGAGTAGTTCGAAGCATAATAATTATCCAGCTCCTTACGCTCACGTTCCGACATATCATCCTGACCTCTTTTACTGATTTGCCATAATCCGGTTAATCCGGCAGGGCCCAGGAATCTGGTCGACCATTCGTTTGTAGTCAGCTGTTCAGCTTCATACAATGGCAATGGTCTGTTACCTACTAACGACATATCGCCAATCAGCACATTTATCAACTGAGGTAACTCGTCAATACTTGTTTTCCTCAGAAAAGATCCCACCTTAGTTATTCTAGGATCATTTTTAAATTTAACAAAGGCCGATTTATTATCTTTATTCTCCTCAGAATTGGTGTATTGATTAAGGTTGGCCATCGAAGCAAGCATTTTGTCAGCATCGCTTCTCATAGATCTGAACTTGTAAAAATCAAAGATTTTATATCCGGCACCAACCCTTTTGCTCTTGTATATAATTTTGCCTTTAGATTCGAGTCTTACTAGTATTGCCACAATTACAAACAATGGCAGTAAACACAATAAAGCAAATCCTGATGCAAGTACATCAAATATCCTTTTGGTTCTTGGAATCTTATATTCCACTTCCATTTGCTGGGCAATGTCCATCAACTTTGGCTTAATCAACTTAAACTTCACCAAAAAGTTCATGCGTTCGCAGAAATCTTCATATGGAAAAGGATAAGTGTAGTAGTCGTTAACTTTCAACTCCAGCGCCATTTTCCTCCAGGCTTTATCTTCTTTAACACCAAGCAATACAATGATAAGTCCTTGCAGTAAAGGGTTCTTTTTTATGTATTTTACCTGATCAAAGCACTGATTGTTTTCATCAACCTCTATCAAAACAATATCTGGCACGCTTAAAAAAGACTGATTGTCTAAATACCTTTTAAAATCAGCAGGATCTTCAAGGTAAGTGATATCGCCGTCAAGTTCTTCAGATATCACTTCTTTCAGTAGCTTACCAAAATACACGATTTTGGCACTTACTTTATGAAATTCAATGGTTGGAGATGTCATATTCTAGTTGGTTTGGCTTCGGTTTATTTGATTTCAGTTTATTAATTGTGCTATCTTCGATTTTAAAACAGCAGGATTAAATGGTTTTTCGAGGTAGCTATCAATTTTAAAAGGCATATTTTTCACCTTATCTTCTAAATCTTCTGCGCCCGATAATAAAATAACAGGAGTATCTCTATAAAGGCCACTAATTTTCAGATTTCTAATCAATGTGCTGCCATCAAAATAGGGCATCATCAAATCAGATATAATTAAATTCGGATCATTTCCCTCCTCTAACCAGCTTATCGCCTCTATACCACTCTTCTTAATCACAAGATCATAGTCAGCAGACAAAATAAATGTCAATAGTCTAAGAATACTTAGCTCATCATCAACAACCAGTATCTGTTTTCTATTTGTTGTATTACTTTCCATAATCTTATCTCCTTTCTTAAAATCCTTAGTTAATTATCTTACAATCACTTTCCAATTTCTACACCTTTCTATTACTTTGTTTTAATAGCAAACTCCATTTTACTAACTTCCCCTTTTTCTCTAGTGCTCAATTCATTTGAAACTATACGTCCAAAAGAATCAATCACCAGCACTCTTATATTTTGATCTGCTTTTGATACTACTTCTGTTTTTAATTTAAAGTCACTGGAATAATAAAATGGGATATCATTACTTCCGTTAGAAACACTAACATTAAAGTCCTTGTTATTAATGTGATAGTTCACATCACAGTTCTCACATTCAATTCTCAGTATCCCTTCTTTACTTATAGCGATTTCGGGATTGCTAAATGTTGAGTTTTTTGTGCAGCTGCTCAAAGAGATGAAAATTATTGCTAATAAACCGATGTTAAGCCTCATTTTTTACTGTTTTTAAATAAGTAATTGAAAAAATCAAGCCAGCAATATTTTTTGCAGTAAAATCAGCCTTTAATAGGTGTTTTCGAGCATTATACACACTAAAAATAAGTTTCACACTTATTACACACTTTTGTGTACACAGTATAAATTAAATCAAAAACACCCTTATTGTAGAATATATTCCACAGTCCTTAATTAAAAACAAATACCACGAAAATTCAAACAAAAAAAACGGCTGTTATATAAATAACAGCCGTTTTTTTTTTAAACGATAGTAAAATATTAACCTGTACTAGTTTTTAGGTTGTACTCTTCCCGATTTTCTATCTTTATCCCTTCCTATTAAATATCCTGCACCCGCACCTACAACACCACCAATAATGGCGCCTCTTCCTTTTTTCTTATCAATTAGCGCACCTCCAAGAGCTCCTGCTCCGGCACCAATTGCAGTACCTTTAGCAGCTTCACTCCATCCTTTTTTCTTTGCAGCAGCTGGCTCTTCATAATTTCGGTTTCCCGAAGATTGAGAAGCAGCTTCATTTCTTTCAGCTAATAATAAGGTTCTTTTTTCTTCTTTCACCTGAGCAGCAATTTTTGCATCCTCTTTTTTCTTTACTTCTGCTTTTTTAAAGCTATCTAGTTTCAAGCTGTCTTTTACTGCGGCAATTGCCTGTTGCTTAATTAGCGCTTGTTCCTTTTCATTGTTATTCGAGCACGCCGATAATAACATTGTTCCTGCTATTACTATTGAAAATAAATACTTCATGACTATAAAATTTAGTTTACTACCCCTATCTAGAGAAAATGGTGCCAAAAACGTTATTTATCGTCTAACGGACTGTAAACTACACTACTATAATTTTCATCAACATCATTTTATCCGTCCCTATTTCCTGAAATCCGGTCATTATCGTCGTCTAATCTTGTCATTAACGATGGTGGATCCGACGAGTGATCAGCATCTAATCCTAAATTATCGTCATCCAAATTATTTTTCTTCAGTTTCAGATCAGCCTTCTTTTTCATTTTAGCAGCCATAAAGAGTGTACTTAAGTCAGTAGACACAACAAAAGTTGAACTTTTAAGTTTCAAAAATTGAACAAAGCAACTCCAAATGCAACATTTTGATTTTAATATTCAATTGATTACTTTCACATCGAAATAACATTAATACTATGCGTACAACAGGAAAAGTTAAATGGTTTAATTCTGCAAAAGGATTTGGATTTATAACTCCAGAAGATGGAGGAAAAGATATTTTCGTACATTTTTCTGCAATAGCAGGAGATTCATTCAGAGAACTAAATGAAGGTGACAGTGTAGAATTCGAATTGAACGAAGGAAAAAAAGGCCCAGAGGCTCAGAATGTAAAAGTTCTTTAATAATCCTCTTTCAATCAAAAAAGAGCCTGTATCATAAAACCTGATCAGGCTTTTTTCGTATAACACAATGTTGCGTCATACTTACTGCCCCCGTCCTCGACGATAGCTTCAAAACCCCCTCAATAAAACCTATGCAAAAAACAATCAGCATACTAGGATGTGGCTGGTACGGCTTAGCATTAGCAAAACACCTACTCGCCAAAGGCTATAAAGTAAAAGGATCAACGACTAGTGCCAATAAACTGCCCACCCTTCAGACACAAGGAATACAGCCCTATTTAGTTAGCTTTAACGAACAAAGCATAAACTACGACCCTGCATTCTTTAACAGCCACACATTGGTCATCTGCATCCCGCCCAAAAGAAGCAGTGTCGAACAAGCCGGCTTTCCAGATAAAATAACCGAAATCTGCAAGGCAGCAAACAACAACACCGTCAAAAATATACTATTTATAAGCTCTACCTCAGTATATGGCGATCGCAATACCGAATTATCAGAATCTGACCAACCAGATCCCGATACCCCATCCGGAAAAGCGATGGTAGCGGCAGAAAAAATACTTCAACACCACCCATCTTTCAAAACAACTGTACTCAGGTTCGGCGGCCTCATTGGCCCTGGTCGGGATCCGGGCAAGTTCTTCACCGGTAAAGTAAATTCCCCAAACGGGAAAGCCCCAATAAATCTAATCCACTTAACCGATTGCGTTGGTATCAGCACCCACATCATAGAAACTGAAAGTTTTGGGCATACATTCAACGCCTGCACCCCTCACCATCCCGAAAAACAAGCATTTTACACACAAGCAACCCTCAACTCTGGGCTGGTGCCACCAACATTTATAAACGAACTTACCGCCTGGAAAATAATTAACTCCAATCAATCATCTACCGTATTAAAATATAATTACCAGATAACCAATTGGGTACAGTGGTTGCAAAAAGGTAAATTATAATTTTAGTTTACGCTTAACTGTTAAAATGATATCTTGCCCTTATTAGGATAACCAAAAAATATGAAATTGACCATTTGGGGAGCAGCTAAACAGGTAACCGGAAGCATGCACCTTCTACAATTAGAAAATTATAATATATTAATTGATTGTGGGCTCGACTACGAAAAAGAAACCTTTCAGGAAGAAAACCAATATTTCCCTTTCGACCCAGCTTCTATAGATGTAGTTATCCTAACCCATGCCCATATAGACCACTCCGGTAACCTGCCAACGCTGGTTCGGTTGGGTTTCGAAGGACAAATCCTAAGCACGCCACCAACAGCCGATTTAACGGAGCTGCTCTTGCACGATTCCGTAAACGTATTTATTGGCAAGCAAAACAGACGTCCTAAAGGTCGCAGAGGAGGCAGATCAGGCCCTCAGCCCCTGTACCTTCAAAAACACGTAAACGACACCATGGACAGGTTTGTTACCATAGCATTCCATAAAGAGTTCCGTTTAAATGGCAATGTATCATTAACCTTTATACCCGTTGGCCACTTACTAGGTGCCGCAGCAGTAGTTTTAACCCTGCAAGATAAAGGTGTAGGAAAAAAGATTGCCTTTACCGGCGATATCGGCCGTACCAACTACCCTGTTCTGGTTGATCCGGAACCATTACCCCAGGTTGATTATCTAGTATCCGAATCCACCTATGGTGGCCGATTGCACACTACCGATGTAACCCTGCAAGACAAGTTAATAGCAACCATAAACGAATCATGTGTTAAATACCCCGGCAGGCTAATCATTCCCGCCTTTAGCATTGGTCGTACACAGGCATTAGTATATTCTCTAAATAAGATCTTTAGCAGCGGGCTACTCCCACCCGTAAAAATATTTGTAGATAGTCCACTTGCTACCATTGCAACAGATATTTATAGAAAGCATCATGACCTGTTAAATCAGGAATCCCAGGACTTCTACCGCAAACAAGGTGATGAATTCGAATTTGAGGAACTCTCTTACGTGCATGATAAGCGCGAAAGCCAGTCGGTTTCCAATTATCATGAACCATGCATCATCATTTCCTCCGCCGGGATGCTCGAGGGTGGCCGTATCCAGGATCACCTTTATTACAACATTCAAAATTACTATTGCACCATCCTATTCATTGGTTATTGCGCCAAAGGAACGCTGGGCGATAGACTATTACGAGGCGACCCAATTGTCCGCCTAAGAAACCGCGATCTGATGGTTTACGCCACCATACAAAAAACAGATCTGTTAAGTGGCCATGGCGATCATAACGACCTTGTCAATACCGTTAAGCAGCAAGATCCCGAAAAACTTAAATCAGTATTCCTAGTTCATGGAGAAATAAAAAGCATGAACATGCTTGGCGATGCATTAGCGGAGCTTGGCTACAAAGTTAATTTACCTGAAAAAGGTGAAACTATCGAGTTATAAAATATCCGTTCAGGCACAAACTGTATTAAATACTATACAAAATTCTCAGCGTTTAAACGTTGGTTTCCTTTTTTTGGTATAAATGGAAGGCAAAACTAATCTACTGATTATTAGCGAATTCAAATTTAAAATTAGATAAACCCGCCTTTGGCAGGATTATTACAAGCAGATAATCATTCAGTATTGAAATTAAACTGAAGAGAACTCAAATATCTAATTTATTAAAAACATGAAATCAAAAATTACAAAAGCAGCAATGATATTATCCCTGGTGGGACTATCAACACAATTATTTGCACAGGAGGCCGACTCTCAATCGTCAGAAAAATTCTCTAAAAAATATTTCCGTACCTGGTCTGTAGGACTTAATGGTGGTATGTTAACGCACTACACCCCTTTCAATAACAGAACCAATGGAAACTTCAATACTCCATACGAATCCTGGGGTTACGGAGGTTACATCAAAAAACAAATTGTACCAGGATTTGGTATCCAGGCCGATTTCCTTGCAGGTAAAGTTAAAGGTGCCAACGTTATTGCTGGTACTAAATCAACTTTCGAATCTAGAATCGACTGGTCAGCAGCTGTTAGTGGTAACTTTACTATCGCCAACATGAGCTTAAACCAAAAACGCAATTTCCTTTCACCATATGCAACAATTGGTGCGGGTTATATGTCATCTGCTGCAACAACTGATTATCCGGGCGGAGCAAGCACAGGATATGACCAAAATTGGTTTGTTCCAATTGGAGCAGGTTTTAAATTGGGCGTATCAAAAGGTGTTAACATCGATTTAGGCTACACAGTTAGCTTCATGAAATCAAACAACTTTGATGGTGTAACAGCTGGTGCTAACGACAGATTCTCATACGCTCATGCAGGTATCGAAATCGCTTTAGGTAGAAAAGGAACTTCTCAATTACAAAACTTCAGCCCTATCGCTGCTATCCGCGAAGAAAGTGCTGCTGAAAGTGCAGAATTAAGAAGAGCATTGTCAACTGCTGAAGAAAATGCGAAAAGAGATAAAGAAGCGTTGGAAGCTCAGTTAGGTGATGATGATGGAGACGGTGTAGCTAACAAATTCGACAAATGTGCTGGTACAACTGCAAACACTGTAGTAGATGGCGCGGGATGTCCAATTAAAGTTCAACGTGAAGTGATCAAAGAAACTAAAGTTGTTGTAACAGAAGCTGACCGTAAAGTTGTTGATGAAGCAATCAAAAACCTGGAGTTTGATTTAGGTAAATCAACAATCCGTTCTACTTCATACTCAACTTTAAATAAAGTAGCTGAGTTGTTAATCGCCAAAAACTTTAGCTTGAAATTAGCTGGTCACACAGACAATACAGGTTCAATGGCGTTAAATTTACGTTTATCTAAAGACAGAGCTGAATCAATCAAAGCTTACCTGGTATCACAAGGTGCAAATGCTTCACGTATCGAAGCAACAGGTTACGGTCCAAACCAACCTATCGCATCTAACAAAACTGCCGATGGCCGTCAGAAAAACCGTAGAGTAGAATTTACTTTATACTAGTATCTCACTAGTTTAAATATTAGTCTGGTTAATAAAAGCCTGGTCATTTGACCGGGCTTTTATTGTTTATATACCCTACCAAAACGATCCTCATCCCAACACAGGGTCATCCTGAAATAAATTCACCGTTGTCCGGAGAAAAGGGCTAGCTTCAAAGCCAGCACATTGCTGACATATTTTGAGTTACCACACCTGAATAATATCTCCCGGGAGATAGTGAAAATGCAATTAAAATTCAGATATGGTCTGCCTTATCGCTGACCTACTAATAAAACGGGTACAAATGCCGCTCAAAAAGAAGTGGGCATTCTCTAATCTTAATTCTGTTATCAGATTACACCTTATGAGTTAGATTAATTTTACCTTTTTGAACGAGCCCGATAAGCTCTGATCAGCCTGGATTACAAACCAGGTCGTATTGGGGACTTGGATATTGGATTTACGAACTAAAAATGGCCTGGCAACAATCTAAGCCATAAAATTACATATGCTATAAAGTTAACCCGACAACAGTGAAATGAATTCAGGTTCAGGGGCATAACTTAGCCCTGAACCTCCTTCTTGGGCGCAAACACCAACGAAGCAACCACACTCAACACCAAAACCCCTCCGACAATAGACAAAGACAACGGCGAGGAAATATGATAAAAGGGTGCAATCACCATCTTAACCCCAATAAACGCCAGTATAACCGCCAAACCATATTTCAACAAGCTAAACATATAAATAAAGTTAGCCAGCAGAAAATACAAAGCCCTTAAACCAAGTATTGCAAAAATATTAGATGTATATAAAATCAGCGGATCATCAGGTGCAATGGCAAAAATAGCAGGGATAGAATCTACAGCAAACAATAGATCCGTAAATTCAATAACAGCCACAACAACCAATAAAGGAGTAGCAAGCCTCACACCATTTTGTACAGTAAAAAATTTGGCACCATCAAACTCCTTGCTCACTTTAAAGAATTTATAAATCAGGCGGGCACCGGGGCTTTTGCTAAAGTCTTTGTCCTGATCATCATGGTCATTGGCCAGTCCGGATTTAATACCCGCATAAATAAGAAATATACCAAAAATCAATAAAACAACATTAATACGGACCAGCTCACCAAACACCGTCATTTCAGGCAAATAAGTTAAATTAATCAAGCCAACACCTGCAAATATGAAAATGGCGCGAAACACCAATGCTCCAATAATTCCCCAAAACAACACTTTGTGGTGCAATTCCTTAGGCACATTAAAAAATCCAAACACCAGAATAAACACAAAAAGATTATCAACCGATAGCGCTTTTTCTATCCAGTACGCCGATTGAAATTGCGTAAACTTCTCAAAGCCCGAAGTCAGGTAAATTACCCCGCTAAAAATCATGGATAAACTTATCCATACTACCGACCATATTGCCGCCTCTTTACTACTTACAGCATGCACTTTTTTGTTAAATACACCCAAGTCTAAAAGCAACATCACAACAACAACAACTGCAAATCCCGTAATCACCCCGGGGTGATCAATTAAATTATTATTCATTTTTCACTTCTGTTTTGAAATTCCACTAAAATGCTAAAAAAGATCGGTTTTCCATACTTCATTTAAAATGATCAAATACTGACAACCATCTTCCAGTTATACTGTTATTTAGATATAAAATTATAAAATACATATTATGGAAAAAGTATGGCTCATAACAGGCTGTTCAACAGGCTTTGGTCGAGAATTAGCAAAACAAGTACTGGAACTTGGCTACAAAGCCGGAGTTGCCGCCCGTAACATTGCCGATGTAGAAGATATTGTTAAACAATACCCAGAAACCTCAATAGCGATAACGCTTGATGTAACCAGGCACGATCATATTACCGATGCGCTAAAACAATTAACCGAAATATTCGGACGGGTTGATGTATTGGTAAACAATGCCGGCATCGGCTATTTTGGCTCTGTAGAAGCCAGCGACGAGCATGAAACCAGAAGAATGTTCGACATCAACTTCTTCGGACTGGCCAACATGACAAAAGCAGTGCTGCCACATATGAGAAAACAACGAAGCGGACACATCATCAATATCGCTTCAATCGGAGGCTTAATGGCCTTTCCGGCACTAGCTTACTACAACGCAACTAAATTTGCTGTTGATGGATTTTCCGAATCACTGGCAAAAGAAACCGCTCCTCTTGGCATAAAAGTAACCATCGTAGCACCAAGCGGTTTCCGTACCGACTGGGCTGGACGTTCGGCCAACGAAGTACAGAACGAAATTGAAGATTACAAAACAACCGCCGGTGCAAATAAAGACAACATCAGGGCTTACAATGGCAATCAACCAGGAGATCCGGTACGGGCAGCCCAGGCCATTATTAAAGTAGTAGAGGCCGAAAACCCTCCACTACGCTTATTACTAGGCGCTGCAGCATTAAAAAATGCCCGTAAAAAAATTGAAGAACTGGCACATGATTTTGATGCATGGGAAAAAACCACCGTCGGTGCAGATTTCCCCAAATCTTAATTTATACTGCACTAATACACCCTATCAGCCACATCACAACCCGATGTGGCTTAAATGATTTAACCACCACAGCAATGTATCGTAGTAGCCGCATAATCAGCTGGCAAGGTCATCATGTAAGTTAGTGCAGATCTGGGCGCAGCATGGTCATGATCCTGAAAGCCGACTGCTTTACCAAATGCAACAGAACGTTGACAGGGATGCTGTAAACCAAATACTTAGCAGTTCTTTTGAGTCCATCCTTTTCCGTTCTCAACAGAAGTGGTCATAATTTATTTACTTGCTTAATAAATCAAAATTATGATGAGCTCAAAAGACAAAGAAGCCAAACATGGATAAAATCACTTTAATATTAAATTATATAATATTAAAGTGATTCAGAAATGCGAATGAAATGACCAATACCGGGAGAACCATAAAAACGCCTATTATATACAAGGCATAGAGCCATCTTGCAAAAGGAGTTAACCTCAAATAATCATCAATCTTTTGATCACTGTTTTTCCTTTTAAAAGGCTGCTTAAAATGATAAGAAACCCATACTATTATCATTAATAAAATAACAATTATTATCATATATAGCTCCAGCTGGAAGTAGTTTAAGGCATAGTATAACCATGTCATTATAATCAAAGTGTTTGTAATACCAACAACCTTGTTGCCGAATAGTCTATTGTAAAACTTACCCCAAATCCGACTTTGTATGTATAAAGCGGCACCCTCAATGTTATAGTAAAAAGAATAAATTAAACCTTTTAGACATTATAATAAATACTTATTGACAATATAACAAATGCTCAACTCATAAAAAACGCACCGTCCTGGATTTCTCCCTCCCTCTTGTAACATCTCCTTAAACAATTCATCAAACATACAACATGCTTACCCCACCAGCCAATGTTTTAGTAAAAGTCTTTGCCAAGAGTTTTTACAAAGCCCATGCAGGCATATTCCTTTTCCTGCTGCTAACTCTGCTGGGGTTGGGATACTTCGGAAGCGTAATAACCTTCCACAAATCACTAATGCTGTATTTTATAGCCAAGCCATTAATCATGGTCATCGCTTTTGGCGTGCTCTTACTATACACCCTTAAATGCTTACATTTTATCTCGGCTAAGATCTACCAGGTTCACCAGCAATTTCTATTTTACAGCGTCAACTCTTACGCTAAAATCCAACAAATATTTGCATGGGTAATCGTGCAGGCAGTAGTTTGCATCCCCATCCTCACGTATATGCTAATCAGCGTTGCCCTGGCCATCAGTCACCAATATTATTTCTCAGCCTTTATCATCCTGGTATACCTTGCAGCTTTACTATTACTTAGTGCTTTATTTTACACCTGGCAAATCAACAAGCTAATTGATGGCCACAAATCAAGCCTCATTTTAAAACTAACCCGCCCATTTCGAAAACCCTTCTTTACGCTATATGTTTACCATGTTTTTCACGCTGTCAAAATAAAATACTTAATCATTAAGCTCCTGTCATATCTTGCCATAACAGCAGTATTTCTATTGTTTACTGATGTTAAAACCGATATCCGGGTAGCCTCAATAGCAATGCTAGCAGTAGCTGCAACCCACTGTATGCTGGTTTTAGAGGCGAGGCAGTTTGAAATCACCTTTCTAACATTTGCCAGAACACTGCCCATATCCAGATTCAAATTATTCATTTCCCAAATAGGCACTTTTGGTTTACTGTTATTTCCGGAATTCATTTGGCTCTTATTTAACCTCCATGCATTAACCGCCCTGGGCTTATTTGCGTTCTGCTTAAGTATTATTTCACTATTCTCCAGCTCATTGTACCCTTTAGGCTTAGATCAGGAAAAATACTTTAAAGTCGTTTTTGCAACTTTTGCAATCACATTTATGCTAATCCTATTTAACTTAATGTGTATTTCAGTATTGATAAACATATCGGCAGCCTATCTTATCTTCTATTTGAACTATTACAAATTCAAAGAAAGCCCCTTCACCTAATTTTGTTCCGGAATTGATGCCATCGTTCAATAACCAGATCAACCTTTCTTTTAAATAGCTTTTCGGGTTTCGTTTTAAAAGAAAACCAGTTGTCTGCATAAGAGTCAGCAGAAAGCGGTTCATTAAATGAAACTAACAAATCCACATCACTTTTAGGGCCAGATCGGAAGAGCAAACAGGGCCAAAAGCGTACATCTGTTTTACATCATATCTTAAGATAGTCACCAAAATATGGCAACGGCTTAAAACGTGAGCAATTTCTACATGAGTCTTCGACATATCTTTTAAAGAAATTGCTTCAGGCTTGGCAATGCCCGGGATGTGTAAAAACTCCCGATAAGAGAAACCCGTTAATTCATATTGAACCGCAAGCCTGCTTAAATCTGCATTTCGCCTGGAAATATCAAATAACAGATGATCTTGTAAACACTATTTTGAGATCCTTGTAAAAGCCATAAATGTTTTTAATTTCCCGCGCCCAATCCGAATACTGTGGACTTGATCTATAAATAATATTTCCCCTGCTTGTTATCTGGGCTGGTGCGCGAAATCAGACAAATTATCATTCCAGTCTATTATACGAGCTTGATTGCGTATAATATCCATAGCTTGATCTTGAATAACAACGCTGGATTTGATCTGTAAATTCTCCATATTGCATTTTTCGTATGCAAAAACAAGTAACTTTTGCATACGAAAAATGCAATTTACATACTAATCTTTCATGCTAAATCTCAGGTCTGTATCCGTATTATAGCTTCCTCTACCGGGCTACATGCGCCCGTACCACTGATATCAAAACCACTCCTAACCAACAACGGTGGCTGTGCCATAAATTTAGGCACCGTACCACGATGTCTTTGCGCTGCATGAACCAAAAAAGGATGACAAAGGTATACCGTACCAGCCTTCCCCACAGCCAACACTTCCTCTCTCTTGGGTAATTCCGGCAATTTCTTTGCAAGTTCCATGAAAGACAACCCGTCTTCACCTTCTGGTTTCAGCAATTTGGCAACATCCAGATGTGAGCCCTTCAAAATCCTGGTTGGCGCATCTCTCTGCCCTACATCCGAAAACAGAAACAGCATCAGCAAACCACGGCCTTTTGAATATACATTGATTCGGGCGGCGAAAAAATCATTAGGATCTGCACCGGCAAAACCTGCATCTACGTGCCATCCGGTATCGCCCGAATCAACTTCCGACGGGAAACGAACCGGAAAAGCACCCATACTCATACAGGGCATCCATTTGTCTTTACCAACCAGCTGATCGAATGCAGCATGAAGAATATCGGTATTGGCCGCCTTAATAAATGGCTCTTGGGTATACATACCCAGCCACACCACCGGCTTGGTCCATGTGCTACTGTCATTAGGATCAGCAGGAATGTCTTTCCAAAGGATACTTCTAGCCTCAGCGGCAAGGTCAGCAGAAAAAGCGTTATCAATACGGACAAAGCCGTCTGCAATAAAAGATTGTATTTGTTGTGGATTTAAGATGTTGTGCATAATGTTTTATATAAAATTTAGACAATAAAGAATTAGTGCCCCTGCGGGACATTAGCCTTACGACTTGAAAATTTATATTATAACATTACGGTCATTCTCATACCCAAATGTAATTATTTCTCGGGACTTTTTGCAGAAGTTGAGGGGACATCGGAAGTGACTTGATTTTTAACACAATGACTATATTCCTGTTCCTGAAACCGCTTTTGAAATGACACGCTATATGGCGGGCTTAACCGTATTATATATGCTCCTTTTTCGCTGATCTCAGCTATTCTCTGATAGATAGGTATACAGATTACTGGATTAACTACCAAAATCACTGATCAGTGTGATTAAGCCAATCTACCAGCCTGCTAATGGCATTTTGGACTGGTTTATTCAATAATAAGCCTTGCTCAGCATGACTGCCCCAGATAGCTGTAAAACGTTTCTCCGAAAAACTATTCAGGTTTTCGCAAAGTGTATCGGTTACACACGCTTCATTGCTATGGATCTGGAAAACTGGTTTTCCTTTGCTATCAATATTTACACGAGAATAAGCAATCACTTTGCCGCTCTTTTCTGCAATTCCAATGGGCAATCCAAAATCAGAAGTAAGCTCCTTACCAGAACCATCTGCATGTTTAGTGGATACTAAACTGTTCTGGTAAAGGTTTATAACCGACTTCAAATCTTCCAAATAAACTTCTCGAAGCTTGATATCCTCTTTTTTTATTTCTGTTGATCCCATAACGTTAAACTTATTCCACAAAATTATGGAATAGCAACAAAGGGATACAGATACAAAAACGTTATTACTGAGCGATACAGATTTATTTGATATCACACGTTCGTCAAACAACAGTCGTCCTCCAGCAGAGGCTTAAGTCTTCCCTTGCTTTTCCTCAACCCCGTCTTTTCCATTATTAAATTCCCTTATCCCTTTCCCCAAACCACTCATCAATTCCGGGATTTTCTTTCCGCCAAAAAGCAAAAGAACTACAAATAAAATAACCAGGATCTCCTGTGTGCCCAATGCCGCTAGTAATGTGTTATGTAACATATGTTATAAAATGTATGATATTAACCTGGTACAAGAATAACCTACTGAGATTAAAATGGCATTAAAAACAAATCCATGTTGCGTAACTTTAGCCTATATTATCGCACAATATGAACTGGATCACAAGAGAGCGGCCAAAAATAGACAGAATTGCATGCCCATGGCTAATCAAAAACTTTATTGATAAACACGCGCATTTCTTTTACGTGCCTTTTGATCAGGTAATCGAAAAAGCTGCAGAGTTAAACGCTACTCCTTTTGACGTTCCCAGTGTGGAGCTCACACATAAAAATGACCTTTGCACATTCGATGCGCTTATAAAAAAATACAACCTTGATGATCCTGCCCTCGCCACAATAGCCCCCATTGTTAGAGGAGCAGATACAGATCGCCATAATTTAGCAAATCAGGCTTCCGGCCTATGGGCAATAGCTGCAGGCATGGCTTACAACATTAAAGATGATCAGGAGCTTTTAAAAGCAGGTATGGTAATTTACGACGCTCTGTACACCTGGGCTGTGCACCTCCAAAATGTAAAGCATACAGAAGGCCCTGTAGAGCAGTTGTTAATAGAAGTATATCAGAAGTTCCTTAAAAAAGGCATTACAGATAAAGTGCCTGCATGGGCAAAAGAGCTAAAAACAATTATTCAAGATCAGATCGACACGAATCTTGCATTAAGTTTAACTGGAATCTCCACTGAATTAAATGTGAATCCCGCATACGTATCCAGAGAGTTCTCTAAATACTTTAATGACCTTTCTTTTGGCGAGTACATCAGGAAACTAAGGGTCGACAAAGCAATTGCATATATCGAAACAACAGATTATTCGCTTTCTGAAATCGCTTACCTCACAGGATTTTCAGATCAAAGCCATTTCACCCGAATTTTTAAACTGGAAACGGGTACTAAACCCTCCCAGTTCAAAAAGAGCAGGAACAAAACAGTTTAGTTCTTTTTCTGCTGACCAGGTGCGTATGGTTTTGCAGACTTAGACCCTGTGCGTTTTTTTGCTTGCCCCGGAGGAACTTTACCACTATTTCCTGCAGTTCTTTGCGTATAACACGACATTAAAAACATCATACTGCAAATAGTCAGTACAAAATATATCTTTTTCATATTCATTTTAGGTCGGTATTGCTAATAACATGCCAAAAATAGTAAATTCTGTACCAACAGTTAAATCCGTTCTATTTTAATTTTTCGCGATGCAGTACCATTGTTCATGCAAATTCAAGTCAATAAAATACGCTTCGCAATATTCTGTATCTGCAGTCTATTTACTTCTGCAGTCGCTTCAGCTCAAAACCTGCAACCAGCTTATCCAAAAGTAGCTGGTTATGCAGGCATCGTTCATCCTATTGTATCCTTCAGTTCTGATGGCACCCATACCAATTTTAAAGACAGCTATATTATTGGCCTACCCATTGGCATCAACATATGGAAAAGCGCTAAAATTGGTTTTTCCAGCGAAATAGTGCCATTTATAAAGGCCACAAATGCAAGCAGCAAAGTGAATAATGTACTGTTTCATCCCGGCATTTTAGTGGCCCTGGGCAATGGCTTTACTTTTGCCGGCCGACTGGCTTTCGAAACTTCCGGACGATACGGCCTTACCCCGGTATTCAATAAAGTTGTAAAGAAAAACAAAGGCAGCAGTTACTTTGTGGCCATTCCTCTTCCTGCACGTTTGGGTAACGATCAGCCTTGGTCTTACGGCGTAGGGTTTCAGTTTGGAATCGCATTTTAACAAGGACATGAAAAACAACACAACATACACACTAACCGAGCTGGTTGTCTACTTTTTAAAACTTGGTACCTGGGGTTTTGGCGGACCAGTTGCGCTGGTTGGCTACATGCACCGGGATTTAGTTGAGCAAAAGAAATGGATCTCTGAGGAGGAATACAAAGAAGGCCTTGCTCTGGCACAGCTGGCTCCAGGGCCTTTAGCCGCCCAACTGGGTATCTACATGGGTTTTGTTCATTACGGATTGCTGGGCGCAACATTAGCAGGACTTGCTTTCATAATCCCCTCGTTCATTATGGTGGTTATACTGGGGGTTGCTTATAAGCTCTATAGCGGTTTACCCGGCATGCAAGCCGTATTTTATGGGGTAAGCGCCTCGGTAATTGGAATTATCACGGTGAGCGCATATAAACTGACCATTAAATCTGTAAGTAAACTAAACCTTGAAGCCGTTAAATCAAATTGGCTGCTTTGGATATTTTACCTGGCAGGGGTGGTAATTACCGTGATCACAAAGAGAGAAGATGTTTTATTTTTTATCATCTGCGGTGTGATTTATATGTTTGTTAAAGCACCACCGCAATGGATTAAACGGCCATCCTCGGCTCCTTCTCTGATTTTGCTGAGCGTTGGTTTCTGGCAATACGAAGGTAAAACATTGCAGGAGATTGGTTGGTTTTTCTTAAAAGCCGGTGCATTTGTATTTGGCAGTGGACTGGCAATTGTTCCTTTTTTACACGGAGGGGTAGTACAGGAATTTGGATGGCTTAATGAACAGGAGTTTTTGGATGCTGTGGCGGTTGCAATGATTAGCCCCGGCCCTGTGGTGATCACAGTTGCTTTTATCGGGTATCTGGTGGCGGGTTTTCCAGGCGCTTGCCTGGCAGCTCTGGCTACTTTTTTGCCTTGCTACCTTTTTACTGTTGCCCTGGCTCCTTCCTTTAAAAGGATTGCAAAAAATCCCAGTATTAAGGCTTTTGTTGATGGCATTACGGGTGCCGTAATTGGCGCATTGGTGGGTGCAGTAATCATCATAGCAACACGTGCAATTATAGATATACCAACAGGTGCCATTGCCGTACTTTCTGCCCTCGCTTTAATTTATATTAAGCGAATCAAAGAGCCTTATTTAATATTGCTTGCAGCAGTAATTGGTGTGGCTATAAAAGTCCTGTAGATCGCTGTAAAAGGTTTAAATATGAAATAAGAAAAATACAAATACCGATGCCCCCATTTCGTTGGGAGAATTTTAAGCGCATTAGAAATCTGCTTTGAAACGGTTTGCTCGGAAATGCCCTACTGATCTGCAATTCCCTGACGTGATAAGTTCTGTTCCGTGCTCAACAGAAAAACTCATTTTTGGAGGTGGTGATTGTATTTCGGCCTATATAAATTCCAGTAGTTCACACTCATGCACCCAATCATCTGCCCAAGCGGGATCTGTATCGATAAAACCCTGCAATGAATCAATATATCTTGAAACTACTTTTTGATGCGAAAAGTAACCGCGTACCCTGTTCCTACCCAGGTATATAAATAGGCGCCAGAATTGGTATCCTGAAGTATGGTTTCTGGGTTAGTCCACAACGTTGCAAAAAGCTCCTGAATAATATCTTTTGCTTCTTCTTCGTCATTTAATTTCTAGCTCCTGATCCCAAGGCGATCTGTAGTCTGTCATTTGTTAATTACACGCTTACAAATTTCACCCCTCAGCAACAAACATATGCAATTATCTAATAATCAACACTTTAAATCATAATTTCTTTTCTGTTTGCTTTCACAACTGCTTAACAATGGTTCAAAACTTTCTTCAGGGTTATTCGATTGGGTTCGAACTAACCCTGAAGTTGATAAGGCATAACTATCAACCATTCACTTGAGCAATAACTAAGCAGGCGCTTAGTTCAATTTATCAAGGGGTTTCCTGTTTTTAACGGCTGAAGCTTTGTATTTGCTTGGAGAAAGCCCTGTTAGAGATTTAAACTGCGCAGACAAATGGGCGCTGCTGCTATATCCCATTTTAAAGGATATTTCATTCAGGTTCAATTCGCCATACTCCAACAGTTCCTTTACTTTTTCTACTTTTTGCTGAATAATGTATTTCTCGATGGTTAAACCCTCTGATTCCGAAAACAATCTGCTCAGGTAATTGTAGTCTTTATTTAATTTATCGGCTACCAAATGCATCAGGCTCTGATTAATATCGCCCAGATCTGAATAGTGAACTAAATTGATTACCTCGTTTTTAATTTGCTCTACTAACTGGTTCTTTTCCTTTTCTATAAGTTCAAAACCTAAAGCCTGAAATTCGAAAGCAATATCTTTTAACTGTTCCTGATTGGGATCTGGAGCAACCTCAACTTTACCTAAGGTAATTTGTTTAACCGAAAAACCTAAGTTCTGCAACCGCTCATTAACGATCATAATACAGCGGTCGCAAACCATATTTTTTACATATAATGTCATATTTGTTCAGCTAATATCATACTTGTTCGGCCTTATAACCGGCTTTTTCTAAGGTATCAATTATTTCTGCGGCTTTAAGCTCATCATCGGCTTCCACTTTTAAAATTTTATCTGGGTTTTCTATGTCAACTTCCCAGTTGTCTATTTTGTTTAAGCCGTTTAAGTGAGGTGTTACGGTTGCTATACAACCACCGCATTTAATATTTGTTTTGAATTTTAAAGTTTGCATTTTTTTTGAGTTTAATTGTTGTTATTATGTTATGTTTTCTTAGACCTGGTCATTCTGCCAACATCCTGGTCATTCTGAAATAAATTCAGGATGACGGGAGATTGTTTTATGATCAGCCCGGTCAGCCCCACTAAAACTTCGCAAATTTCAATCTTAAGCTATTACTCACTACAGATATAGAACTTAACGCCATAGCCGCTCCTGCGATCATCGGGTTTAACAAAAACCCATTAACCGGATACAATACCCCTGCCGCAATTGGAATTCCTATAAGATTGTAAATAAACGCCCAGAACAGGTTTTGTTTAATCGTCCTAACTGTTTTCCTGGACAATTTCAAAGCCTTCGGCACCTGCAAAAGATCTGAAGATATCAGCGTAATCTTTGCCACATCTATAGCAATATCGGAACCTCTACCCATCGCTATCGACACGTTTGATTGCGCCAATGCCTGGCTGTCGTTTATCCCATCGCCTATCATGGCAACCACTTTACCCTCGGCTTGCAGTTTCTTAACAAACTCAGCCTTATCAGATGGCAATACCTCTGCTGCAAAGTTTTCTATCCCCGCAGCCGCAGCCACCGCAGCAGCAGTTTCTTTATTATCGCCGGTAAGCATATAAACCTCAATACCTTGTTTAATAAGTTTCGAAACCGCTTCTTTTGAGCCTTTCTTTATCTGATCAGCAATTGATACTACTGCCAGGACCTGGGTTTCATTGGCAAAATAAATTACCGTTTGTGCGTTGTCTTGCAACACTTTAGACTGACCTCTTAATTCACTGGATATAACCTGATTATGATCAGATAATATTTTATGGCTTCCTGCCCAATACTTCTTACCGCTGTAAACTGCTGATACACCCTTACCCGTTAAGCTGTCGAAATCTGTAACGCCAGCAGGCTTTACACTATCCTTTTTAAGGTGATTAAAAATTGCTTCGGCCAATGGATGCTCAGAGCGTTGCTCCATAGCCGCAAACACCTGTTTTAACACATCTGCATTTTCAGGTAAAGAACCGGCCCAGTGTATAGAGGTAACTTCTGGTTTGCCTTCTGTGATGGTTCCGGTTTTATCTAAAACGATGGCGTTTACTTTGTAACCAAGTTCAAGCGCTTCGGCATCTTTAATTAAAATACCGCTTTCTGCACCTTTCCCTATTCCAACCATAATTGCGGTTGGTGTTGCCAGCCCTAACGCACAAGGACAAGCAATCACCAATACAGTAACCATAGCTAACAATCCCTGTGTAAAGGCATGTTCGCCGCCAAATAACAACCACACACCCAGTGTAATGATAGCAATCAGCATCACTATAGGTACAAATATTCCCGCTACCTTATCAACCAGTTTTTGAACCGGCGCTTTAGAGCCCTGGGCTTCCTGTACCAGCTGAATAATGTGTGCCAACATGGTTTCGCTACCCACTTTTTCCGCTATAAAACGGAAGCTGCCTTTTTGATTGATGGTGCCTGCGAAAACATTATCGTCTTTTTGTTTAGACACTGCCACAGGTTCACCGGTAATCATGCTTTCATCTACAAATGAATTTCCCTCGTATACTTTACCATCCACCGGGATTTTCTCTCCTGATCTGACCAATAGTTTGTCGCCCGCTTTTACATCAGCAACTTTAATTTCTTTTTCGCCATCATCCGTAATCAGCATTACCGTTTTGGGCTGTAACCCAATCAGTTTCTTAATGGCAGATGAAGTATTGGATTTAGCACGTTCTTCGAGTAGCTTGCCGAGCATGATAAACACGATAACTACAGCAGCGGCTTCGTAATAAACATGCGGATGCACGTCCCTTTGGTGCCAAAACTCGGGATAAAAAGTATTAAACAGACTAAAAATAAAGGCGATACCGGTACTTAATGCAACCAGCGTATCCATATTTGCCCTGCTGTGTTTTGCTTGTTTAAAGGCGTTTATAAAGAAGTTTTTACCAAAGTAGAAAACTACCGGGGCCGATAAAACCAGCATAATGTAATTGGCGTAAGGCATATCCATGAAAAGCATGCCTATTACTACTACAGGTATGGTTAATATTCCTGCTGCAATTATTCTCTTTTTTAACGCTTTATAATTGTCGGCCTGTGCTTGCTCTTGTTTTTCGTTTCCTTTCTCTGTATCCAGAATTAAGTCGTAGCCTATCGATTGAACAACCTTTTGCATTCCCTCTGGTTGGATCACACCTGCATCATAGGTTACTTTTACTTTTTGGGTAGCATAATTTACCTCAGCTTGTTTTACACCGGTTTGTGCGCCTATCATAGATTCTACACTTACCGCACAACTGGCACAAGTCATCCCCAGAACGGGAAAAGAAGTGGTTTCTATATTTTCTTGTAATGCCATAATCTTTCTGTTATTTACATTACAAAGGTACCATGTCCGGGGCTCCTAGGGGTTACATAATATGGAGTTTAATTTATATAATTCAGATTATATCCTCATTTATCCCCTTTTTAAATGAATCACATATATGATAAATTCAATCTACTGACGTTATAACAGTATGAAGAAAGTTTTTGCTATTATATCCCTGTTCTCTATTATTTGCTCCTATGAATTATTTGCCCAGACCGGTTTCGAACAGCTGATCAACGCTGGGCCTGCCGATGCCACAAAACTGGTAGATGCTTATTCGAAGTCTCTTTTTAAGGGCTTTGGATTGGGCATGAACAGTGGATGGACAAACAGTGCTCAGACCCTGGGATTGTACCATGTTGACCTACGCGTTACCGGAACGGCTGTAATAGTGCCTTCTTCGGCTAAATCATTCAACGTTACCCAGATCGGTTTGTCCAGTAACTTGCGTCCAGCTGATCCCAACAGCGTCATGGCACCTTCATTTAGTGGCAACACCAAGTCTAACGGTCCTTTAATGGATGTTTATGATGAGAACAATAACAAACTGATTTCTTTTGAATTGCCCAGTGGAATGCTGGAGGATTATGTACCTACACCTCAGCTCCAGTTAACGATAGGCCTGTTTGCCAATACCGATGTCACTATTCGGGCAGCACCAAGGTTCAGAATTGGCCGAAAAATAGGTTCGGTTTCTCTAATTGGTTTTGGAATCAAACATAATTTTATGCGTGATTTGTCTAAGGATGAAAAAGATGTGCCTTTTGATCTCGCTTTGGCCTTCAGTTACAATAATCTGAAATATAAGAAATCACTCAGTCTTCAGCCAATTGAGAATTCAGTACCACAAGACAACGAACAGTCTACGGACTTTTCCGGACAAGAAATTTTTGGGAACTTTAATAACTATCTATTCCAGGCATTGATATCCAAACAGTTTTCAGTGTTCACTCCCTATCTGTCTTTAGGCTACAATGTATCAAGCGCAGACATGGGACTGAGCGGAAACTATCCGATAATAAACGGATTTAACGGTGATCAAATTACTTATAAAACATTTTCTAATCCTGTAAGGATTGAGAGAACCTACCTAAAAGATTTTCGTGTTGATGCAGGTTTTCAGGTTAAGCTGCCTGTCATAAGTATTTATGCCTCTTATGGTATTTCTGGAAATTATGGTATTGCCAATGCAGGCATTGGTATCGGCTTTTAATGTATTTTATTTACATAATTTGGAATTGGTGTGACGAAAAGCAGGCTATCAAATAACTACTTTTGTAGCATGACGCAAAAAAGATATCTGTTCTTAATTTTAATACTTGGTTCACTCACCGCTCTCGGCCCTTTTTCTATCGACATGTACCTGCCGGGTTTTAAGGCCATAGCCAAAGACCTGAATACCACCGAAGCGAGGGTGGCATGGTCATTATCAAGCTATTTTATAGGTATCTCCGCTGGTCAGTTGCTTTATGGGCCATTGTTAGATCGTTTTGGAAGGAAGAAACCTCTATTTATTGGTTTACTGGTATATATTTTGGCAGCTGCCGGCTGTGCGCTGGTTAAAGATATTGACTCGTTTATTGTATTGAGGTTTATTCAGGCAATTGGAAGCTGTGCGGCTACTGTTGCATCGGTTGCTATGGTTCGAGATTTGTTTCCTGTTAGTGAAAACGCCAAGGTATTTGCCTTATTGATGCTTGTGCTGAGTGTTTCGCCTATGATTGCCCCTACTGTTGGCGGGTATGTAACGGTGGCTTTTGGCTGGCATACGGTGTTTTTGATTTTACTAGGCTTAGGCTTGTTTAATTTAATAGCCAGCTGGCTTTGGCTGCCCGAAAGTTATAAGCCGGATACTACCATGTCTTTAAAACCCAAACCTATAATAAGCAACTTTATAGCGGTGTTACGTGAACCTCAGTTTTACACTTATGCGTTTACCGGAGCTATGGCATTTGCTGGTTTGTTTGTATACATTACCAGTTCTCCTATCCTTTTTATGTCACTATTTAAAGTGAAAGAAGAGACTTATGGATGGATCTTTGCCTTTCTTTCTGTAGGATTTATTGGCGCCAGCCAGGTTAATACATTGATGCTAAGGAAATATAAAAGCGAGCAACTGATCTTTGCTGCTTTAATTGGACAGGTTATTATCGTAATCGTGTTTTTGATTGGCAGTGTTAATGATTGGTTCGGCCTTGCCGAAACTATTGGTTTTCTCTTTTTATTCTTATGCTGTTTAGGGGTAGCTAACCCGAATGCGCTAGCACTTTCGCTTGCTCCTTTCTCTAAAAATGCGGGTAGTGCCTCTGCTTTAATGGGCGCACTTCAAATGGGATTAGGTGCATTGGCCTCGGCATGTATTGGCTTTTTTGAACAAACATCGGCTGTGCCAATGGTTTTAATTATGACAGTAACATCTGTGATTGCACTTACTGTTCTAACTGTTGGAAGAAGAAATATTGTGACAGCGCCAGCGAGTAACTAAAGCGATCGTTATGCTATATTAAATGGCGTCATCTCGACGATAGGAGATCTCTTGAAATAGCATAACCAAGGGATTTCTCCTATCGAGACGAGAGTGGTCGAAGGACGGTAGCTTCCTTGCGGCGGCCACTATTTTTTTTTCCCCCTACGTAGGGGTATAAGTTAGTCATGTTGTCTTACTCTAAAACAAGACAACAATGAACATCAAATCTTTTATAACAGCATCAGTATTATTAGCTATCTGCCTGGGTGCAAATGCACAAAATCAAATGCCAGGGAAAATGCATATTGGTATCGTGTATCCTTTAAGTACTAACGGAACCCATGCCCCTTTAGATACCAATAACCTTTCTTTTAACCTGCTTGGCGGTGTATCTGCAGCTGAACGTGGTTTGGCATTTGCAGGGCTTTCGAATGTGGTATTACATGATGCCAAAGGATTCCTGTTTGCAGGATTTTCTAATCATGTGATCAAAAATGCAGACGGCGGACAATTTGCAGGTTTCCTGAACACTTATGGTGGTGGCGATGGTTTTGCTTTTGCTGGCTTCGCTAACATATCATCAGAAAATGTAAAGGGTGCTCAATTTGCTGGTTTCGCCAACATTGCTAAGGAAATGAATGGTGCCCAGTTTGCTGGCTTCGGCAATGTGGCCAAAGCGGGAACAGCATCTCAGTTTGCCGGTTTCATCAATATAGCAAAAGATGTGAAAGGCTCTCAAATTGCAGGTTTCATAAATATTGCGAAAAAGGTTAAAGGAGCCCAGATAGCCGGCTTTATAAACATCGCAGAGAGCAGTGATTTCCCGATAGGTATTGTAAACATTATAAAAAACGGCGAGAAAAGTATCGGTGTAAGCACCAACGACAACCTGACCACCATGCTAACCTTCAGATCGGGAGGCAGAGTGCTTTATGGTATTTTAGGTGTTGGATACAACTTTAAAAATGACAAAGAAGTATATGCAGTTGAAGCCGGTTTGGGGGCTCATTTTTTCCAATCAAATCGCTTTAGACTGAACACAGAATTATCGGCAACTACCTTAGAGAGCTTTAAACACGGAGAATATTTTAACGCTTCATTCCGTGTATTGCCTGCCTTAAGGATCGCCAAATTTCTGGAGATCTATGGTGGTCCGTCTCTTAACTACGTAAACACCAATACGGTTGAGGGTAAAGATTTAAACAAACACTACATTTCTAAATGGGACAACAAAGAAAACGACTTCCAGGGATTGTATGTAGGCTATACAGGGGGTATTCAGGTAATCTTTTAACCTGATGCAACCTTAAATTAAAACTAACAATCATCATTTATAACACACAAAAACCAAACTACTATGAGAAACCTATTATTGTACGTTTACATCAGTCTGCTTTTTATCTCTTGTTCGAAAGACAGACTAACGGCCAGCGGTGATAAAATCACAAAGGAACGTAACCCCGGCAGCTTTACTGGTATAAATGCAAGTGGATCCAATCCTGTCCATGTGGTTTATGGCGCCGATTTCAAGGTGGTACTTAAAGGATCTGACAACTTGATCCCTCACTTTAAAACCAAGGTAATGAGCAGCGTATTGTATCTGGAATATGAGCGCACAAGTGTACTGCACGACGATATCGAGGTATTTATTACCATGCCTTTGATAGACCGCGTTTCGTTAAGCGGTAGTGGAGAAGTTGAAATAAAAGGCCGATTTCCTGACGTGGATACTTTTAGAGCCTCTCTTAGCGGATCTGGAGAAATTGAGGTAGACGAAACCTTTAATGCAAGACAGGCAAAAGTAGATATTTCAGGTTCTGGAAATGTCGATTTGGAGAAACTAAACGCTAAAAATGCCGACATAGACATATCTGGAAGTGGCAATGTGAAGATTAAAGTTCAGGATGTGTTAAAGGCTGCAATAAGCGGCAGCGGCAATGTACACTACTTGGGTACTCCACAAGTTAATTCCGACATCAATGGTTCTGGAAAAGTAATTAAATTTTAAAAACTACGGTCATGGCTTCACTTCAATCAATTTGGCAAAACTTCATCTCTATATTCGGAGCAGCAAGAATTCCGATTAATGACATCCATCAGTTAGAGAAAAGTGCCCCTGACTTACTGATATATGCATTGCCGTTGGTGTTCTTTTGCACGGCTTTGGAATGTGGATTTTCTCACTTTGCTGAACATAAAAGCTATGAAAAGAAAGAAACCATAGGCTCGCTTTTTATTGGTCTTGGAAATTTAGCCGTTAACCTTTTAATGAAAGCAATATTGCTTTATGGAGCAGTGTGGATCTACAATGTTATGCCATGGCGCATACATTTGAACTGGTGGACCTTGATTCCGTGTTTTATCATTTACGATTGCTGCAGTTATTGGTCGCACCGTATATCACATTTCAACAGGTTCTTTTGGGCAACACATGTAGTACACCACTCGGCCGAGCATTACAATTTAACGGTGGCTTTCAGACAAAGCTGGGTGCAGCATTTTAAAACTGTGTTTTTTATACCGGTGGCTTTAATGGGTTTTAACCCGGTTATATTCTTTGTTGCCAGTCAACTGAGCACGTTATATCAGTTTTGGGTACATACCGAAGCCATTGGAAAATTACATCCTTTTATTGAAAAATATTTTGGTACGCCATCTAACCACAGGGTGCATCACGGCAGTCAGGAGAAATACCTCGACAAGAATTTCGGTGCTACTTTTATGATCTGGGACCATTTGTTTGGCACTTTTCAATACGAAGAAGAAAAGCCTGTGTATGGCCTTACTACTCCTGTAGACAATAAAACGAATCCTTTTATTTTGAACTTTCATGAGTACAGGGACATGATTAAGGATGTAAAGCAGAGTGATGGAATGAAGGAAATGCTTTTCTTCATTTTTGCCAGTCCGGGTAAGATTTACAGACACAAACTTGCCAATATTGAGAAGGCCGATAAAGCTCCGGTTTTAGATAAAGCAACCTACCTTAAAAACAAGGGAATAAAGGTTTTAAAATTTGCAGGTATGTTGCTGGTGATTATTTTATTGCTTAGTGAGTCGTTAGATGTTTTAAGCCAGCCTTTAAAGAAAGCAGTTGAGGCTGAAACCTCGGCCCTGCCTACTCCTATAGGAGAAAACCTGTTGTTTTTTCTGCAGAGAAACCCGGATGCCAATACCGTAATTTATGAGCTTAACTTCAAAAGCGAAGGCGTTCTTGATCGTGAAAATCCGGTTAAAGGATCATGGATCAGGTATGCAGAACAAGGCAAATACAAAGAACTAACCGGTATTGAGCGCAGGTTTGCCTATGGGCTTAAGTGTAAGGCATTGGAGAATGGCGAATTTGAGATCAGACTGGTTGCGTATAAAAAGCTCCCATTGTACCTTAAAAGGTCTGAAATTGATAACAAGTACAAAATTTATATAAAGGATGAGGGTAAAGATTTATTACTAAAACGGGTTTTTGTAAGGGTAAATGGTGGTTCGTTCTGGTTCCCAAAAGTGGAGTACATTGATTTGATAACAGTGAATAGCGCTTCGGGGATTGAGTTTTTAAAGCGGATTGAGATTTAGGGGTGGGTGTGAGAACGCCTAGGCTAACCTCTTGGTCATCCTGAATTTATTTCAGGACCCCGGAAGCGCTATTCCGCCTTTCTGGTGAGAGATCCTGAAACAAATTCAGAATGGCGATCGCCTTAGCAGCATGACCAGGCCGAAAAAAACTAATATATTTGAACAGACCAGCAATAAATTAAAGTAGTAAGAAACAAACCAGTGATAAATCAAAAAACCACCCTTCTGCATCAATATGATGATAAGGCATTTGAACAAATGTTCAAGGCGCATTATAAAGAGCTTCACTCCTATGCCAACGTTATGCTTAGGGATGAAGACACTGCGGAAGAAATTGTGCAATCTATGTTTCTTAAATTCTGGGAAAAGAGAGAATTATTAAATGTACAGACTTCAATAAAAGCATATCTATATAAATGTGTTTATAACGATAGCTTAAACTACCTTAAACACCAAAAAGTTAAAATGAAATACCAGGATTTTGCAACATATACCATGAATGATCATTATGAAGCTGCATCATCAAGAGTAGAGCTCACTGAGCTTCAATATAAGCTGCAGGAGGCATTAAATGAATTACCTGAACATTGCAGAACCATTTTCCAGATGAGCAGGTTTGAGGAATTAAAATATAGAGAGATAGCCGAGCAACTGGACCTTTCTATCAAAACAGTAGAAAACCAGATGGGCAAAGCTTTAAAGATATTGCGTTTGAAACTGGCCGATTTCATCACGCTCATTTTACCAGGCATAATCATGTATTACAAGGATTTTTTTTAATTAAGAGGAACAGATGACCGAGGAAATATTGATAAAGTTTCTTTTAAAAGAAACAAGTGAAGAAGAAAGTATTGCTGTAAAAAAATGGCTGGATGAGGCTACCTCTAACAGGGCCGAGTTTACCCAGCTGGAAAAAATCTGGACTGCAAGTAAAAGTTTAAGTACTACTAGCAATGTTAATGAAGAACAGGCATGGATAAAATTCAAAGCAAGAACTGCATCGGGATCAAATGAGGCTATAGTGCGACCAATTAAACAAAATTTCGGGTGGTTAAAAATTGCCGCAGTATTGGTTTTATTGGCCGGAGCATGGATGATGTACAATGTATTTGGTCCTGCAAATTATACAGATCTTGTGGCCAGTAATAAGGTGATCGTTGAACACCTTCCTGACGGATCGGAAGTAACTTTGAATAAAAATTCGCAGATCAGCTACGTTACAGATTTTAAAGACGACCGCAGTGTGAGGCTTAAAAAAGGTGATGTATTTTTTAATGTAGCGCACGATAAATCAAAACCGTTTGTAATAAAGATTAATAAAGTATCGGTAACGGTTGTTGGTACTTCCTTTAACGTGAAATACTTAAAAGGAGAAACTGAAGTAATTGTAGAGACAGGTATTGTAAAGGTGAGCAACGGCAATGAAATGGTAGAACTGCATAAAGGAGAAAAAGTTTTGATTAAAGAAGTATCGCCTAAATTGATTAAAGAGCAGAATACAGACCAGTTGTATAGCTATTACCGCAGCGGAAAGTTTGTGTTCTATAAAACGCCTCTTTGGAAGGTAGTAGAGGTTTTAAATGAGGCTTATGATGTGCATATCGTTATACAAGATCCTTCCATTGCTAATGAAACACTTAATACTACGTTTGAAGAGGCTAATCAATTAGATAAGAACCTGGAGTACATTAAAGATACTATGCAGAATTTAAAAATAGATCGTAACGATGGACAGATCACACTGTCTAAAATTAAATAATGAGATTAAAAATAATCATAGCCCTATTATTATTTATAACCGGATATTGCAAGGCCCAGTCTTCAGTAACCAATTACCTGCGTAATTTGGACAGAAGGGTTGATCTGGATATAAAACAACAACCGATTTCTGAGGTACTCAATAAAATGAGTAAGGCAGGCGATTTCTATTTCTCGTACACAGGCTCTTTATTTAAGCAGGACAGTATAATAAACCTGAAGGTGAAGGGTATGCAGGTTAGAGATATACTTGATCGCTTATTTAACGGAAAAGTGGATTATAAAGAAACCGGGCAGTACATTATACTTCGCTATGCGGCCAATCACCTGACTATTGAACCTGAAAACATTACCAGCGCAGATAAATTGTACATCATTAGCGGATATGTTATTGATACGGAAACGGGCAAAAAAATAAAACAGGCGAGTGTTTACGAAAAGCGTTTACTCCAATCGACACTTACGGATAACGAGGGTTATTTCAGACTTCGCTTTAAGGGTGACCATACTGATGTGACGTTAACGGCCAGTAAAGATACCTACAGGGATACTTCGCTGGTTTTTCTGGCCGATATTACGGTTAAGCCGGAGGGTTATAAAGAGGAAGATTCTGAGCAGGGCAGTGAGTTTTTCAACTCTATTGAGAACTCGGGAATCAGCAGGTTCTTTATCACCTCAAAACAAAGAATGCAGAGTTTAAATATTCCTGATTTCTTTGCAAACACGCCCTTTCAAGCTTCACTTACACCTGGTTTAAGTACACATGGGATAATGAGTTCACAGGTGATAAATAAAGTATCACTGAATATTTTAGGTGGTTATACTGCAGGAACAGATGGCGTTGAGGTAGCCGGTGTATTTAACATTACCAAAGGAAACGTAAAGAAGTTGCAGGTGGCCGGTGTGTTTAATGGCGTTGGTGGCTCTGTTGATGGCGTACAGGTAGCTGGAGCACTTAATGATGTAAGAACGAGTGTTAAAGGTGTGCAGGTTGCTGGCTTGCTTAACCACGTAAAAGAGAAGGCCGAGGGTTTTCAGATTGCTGGATTTGGTAATGTGGTATCTAAAGACATGATGGGCATGCAGATTGCCGGATTTGGGAACCTTACATCTAAAAACTTTAAGGGTATGCAGATTGCAGGTTTTGGTAACATGGCTTCGCAGCAAATGAAAGGAATTCAGATTGCAGGTTTCCTTAATTACGCTAAGGAAATGGATGGTTTACAGATTGGTATCGTAAATATTGCGGGTAAATCGGATGGCTATAGCATAGGTCTTGTTAACTATGTGCATCATGGTTATCATAAGCTTAGTTTTTCTACCAATGAAACTATAAATGCCAATGTTTCCTTTAAAATGGGGAATGCGAAATTATACAACATCATATTGGTTGGAAAAAACTTTGCCGATTCTGCCAATATTCAAACTGCGGGTTTAGGCTTTGGCCACGACTTTATATTTAGCAACAGATTCTCTGTAGCTGCCGAGATAACCTCTCAATATTTATATCTGGGCAATTGGGATTATTCAAACTTCCTGCACAGGTTCCAGACCAACCTCCAAATTCAGTTGGTTAAAGGTATAACAGTGTTTGGTGGCCCTGTCTATTCTATCTATAATACAGATGCCCCGGAAGGTTCAAGCGGTAAAGGCTACAAACAAAATATTGCCCCTGCAAAGCATGACTACATTAGCAAAAGGTCTAAAGGCTGGATTGGCTGGAATGTGGGGATTACCATTATGTAGTGGTTAGCATTTTTACCACTTCAGCCACACCTGCGGTTGCTGTTTTTTCTATTTTAACTATGTTTTTATAATGATCTACCTCGGGTATTTTAGGATCAACTATGTATTTAACGGTGGTACGCGGAACAAAATTTATTAATCCTGCTGCCGGATAAACAGCCAGAGAAGTCCCTATCAACATAAAAACATGGGCCTTTGAGCAAATGGAAGTAGCAGGCCCTATCATGGGTACATCCTCTCCGAACCAAACTACATGAGGTCTTAGTTGCGAACCAAGTTCGCAGTAGTCCCCTGTTTTAAGCTCCCATCCGTTTACCGGATAAGTTAAGTTGGGGTTTAGATCTGATTGTGAGCGGGTAATTACGCCGTGTAAATGGGTAACCTTTGTTGATCCGGCACGCTCATGTAAATCATCTATGTTTTGAGTAATGATGTGTACGTCGAAAAATTCTTCAAGGTCTGCAAGGGCTTTGTGAGCAGCGTTTGGTTGCGCTTGAAGCACCTGCATCCTTCTTTGGTTATAGAAGTCCTGTACCATCGCAGGATTGCGTTTCCAGGCCTCTGGTGTGGCTACATCGTAAACGTTGTATCCTTCCCAAAGTCCATCGGTGTCCCTGAAGGTTTTTAAACCGCTTTCAGCACTAATGCCGGCGCCGGTTAATACGACAAGTTTTCTTTTCATAAGCCTTGTTTAGCTTTTGAGTTAGCTGTCTGGTTAAAGCGATTGTCCTGAGGAGCTGCTAATAAAAAAGCTGTTCTAAAAAAAGAACAGCCTTCAACATAACTTTCAATACAATATTAATATCATAGATACCTTAATTACAATTATACCGATGTATTTGCTGATAAACTTAAACGCGGATACTTCGCTCTTAATACCTCAAATGCACCGAACATAATGGTACTGTAAGCAAGTGTTCCGTAAAGGAATAATTTCTCGTAAGGTATTGCCGCTCCTAAGCACTTAATGTATCCTGCCAAGGTTGGTTCGTACAACCCCGGAAAATACATCACGCCAATATCGGCAACGATCCAGTGTACCAGAACCCCCAATGCAGATGCGCCTAGGAAACTCAATACCGTTACTTTCCTGATGATCAGCTTGGCAACCAGAACCATTAGCACAAATGCGATATAGGTCCAGTACCAGCCTGCATAAAAGAAGCCATAACCAGATGTTTTTGCGATGAAAATATCGCTTAACAACAAAAGCAACAGCGGAAATCCGAAGGCTTTGTAATTGTTATTAAAATATGCTCCTCCAAATAAGGCTATCGCCCCCACGGCAGAGAAATTTGCAATTTCTTTGAAATTATCTGAAAGTGGAGCAGCAACACGAATGAGGCTGATCACAACAATAATTAGCAAAAGAATGGCAGTACGTGGATTGAATTTAAATTCAGACATATTTTTAAGATTATAACACAAAGTTATATTATTTCTATGGTATAAAAAAACAAGGTATTTATTATGAAAACCGTTATATTTTAATGAAACACAAACATTGCCGGGAAATAATATCCCTGGTAAGGAATCTTTTTAACTAAGTTACCCGATGCGGCGTCGTAAAAGTAAATGTTGTTTACGCCATAATTGGCTCCATATCCGTCCTGGACTGTTGTGGTTACGATCTGGTTTGTTTTAGCATAATAACCAAGGTTCTTTTTGTAGAATGACTGTTTATCAGGAGTGGTTATAAATGGCTGATCAAGTGATGTCTTATTTCCTTCTATATATCTGTACAGCATTTTACCGCCACCAAATCCCGGCGACTTTAGAAGGAAAATCGTGTTTTCCTTAGTAGATGCAATTATAGGTGATGAAAACCAGGCAGACCATGTGCTTACAGGTGTAAAAGGCAATTCTACACTATCGGCAGCTAAGGTTAATGGATCAGAGTTATACAGGAATTTTCCTTTTGTATACCATACTTTATTGTTTGGCGTTTGTGCAAAACCCAGTGAAACATCTTTTATTTTTTTGGCTACACTAAGGTCTGCAGCATTGTAGATTACCGCTCCCTCTGATTGAGAAAGGGTATAAACGTATTTTCCTGCTTTAAGCATATCTCCTGTTTGGCCACCGGTTCGGGCGAGTTGTGCAGGTGCATCGTAAGTTTTAAGGTTAACTTTAAAGATGCCTTTGCTGCTACTTAAAAGACCATTATTTTCATCCAGACCAATAAAAGCACGCCAATCGCTTTGAGGCGATGCAGGGATACGGCCAACTTCCTTAAGTGTCGTAGCGTCAGCCACTACAACAGGGCCACCTATTTTACTTACTACATATAGATTTTTATTGAATATGGTTGCAAACTGAATGGTTGAGCTTTTGGGTTCAAAGTCTTTTCCAGGGTTTTCTTTCTGAAAAACGCTGTCTTTTAATGTGCCTGAAACGGCGTCGAAAAAGGTTACTGAACCTGTACCATGGCCATACCAGCCCTCGTTGATCACAAAGAATCCGTCTTCGAATTTCCCTTGTTCAGGTTGTTGAATTTCCTGGTTGCTGTCTTTTTTACAAGCAAATAGCGTTCCGGCTAATACTGTAAGTAAAAGCGATTTTTTAAAACTAAAGTTGTTCATTTATTTGTTTTGATTTTTTTGGAGCGGCTTATTATAAAATTGATTTAATTATTAATTGGGGGAATTATTTAGCCAGATTTAAGTCGGCAACACCTATTATTTCGGTCGACAGTTCGCCTAACCAGCCAAGATCTGCCTGGATACCGGTTTGGATTTTGATAAAATCTATACCGGCAAGATGTACCGCTTTACCATCTTTATCAATGGCATTTGCAATATCTATATTGTCGACACCTACCTTGTTATCGGCATATCCAAATTCAAATGGTGCACTGGTAATGTATGTTGGCGTTTCAGGTTTAATCCCCGAGGAAGGCAGCAATGTGCCTTTAAGTGTATATTCGTTACCCTCTATCCATGATGGAAATGCCTGTGAAGTAGCTCCTGAAATGGTCACTACACCAGTTTTTCCTTTATTATCTTTCCATGATACACTGCCACCTGTGCTTGGTTTTGTATAGGTTACCTCGTAATCGCGAACATATCCTTCTTGGCCAAACTCACTTCCTTTGAGCTCATACCAGGTATCATCCGGTCTGCCGTTTCCATTCTCGTCCTGCATTACCCAAACTACTCCCGGTTCTGCCCAGTTTGACTGAGCGTTGCCATAAATAACAATGTCGTCTTTCTGATTTTCATTGATCACCGTATGGTCGAAACCGAGTACAATATATCCACCCCAGGCACCCAGAGATACGATACCCTGTCTACCCTCGATGCTTTTTGCGCCCTCTGGAGTTCCTAACGATTTGTTGGTGAATTGCCCTGGAGCTGGTAAATATTCAAATACTTTGGTTACGTAATTATTGCTTCCCGGATTTGAGGGCACTGTTGGGATGCCCACATTAACCACATATTTATAGTTAAAAGAGCCACTGCTATTTGTAGCAGTGTACTCTATGTTATATATACCTGCTTTTAGCGGCGTAAAATCGTAAGTTGAGGTAGTACTGGTAACCTCGCCTTCTAATTTCCATTCCTGATCATAAACCTTGTCGTTGACATTAAAAGCTGAAAATGCGATCTTTTCATTGACCTTGCCGTTTATAGGGCTATCTTCAATTTTCATTTTAACCACAGGAGCCTGCTCTGCATCCTCGTCTTTTGTACAGGCAGACAGAGCACTAATGCTCAATAAGGCGAAAAGTAGGTAATATTTAATGTTCATAACGGGTTTACTTAAGGAATACAATATCGTTATTTATAGTTGTAATTGAATACCGCACATTGAGGTAAAGCACCTGTAACAATTTCAAATTTCTTTTTACCATCAGCACCAAAACCAAAAAACTTGCCTGTTGGAGCATAACCGTTTGCGTCCCCAACATATACGTCGTTATCCAGCGCATTTACAGTAACGCCATAAGGGGTTGTAATTGCAGTCTGATCTGTAACAAAATTTCCATTAAGTGCGCCGGTCGATATATCGAATGTTTTAACATGTGGGTCGTTAAAGTCACCAATAACAAAGCCTTTTGTTCCGGTAATATTTAAATATTCAAGACCCACTTCGTTAGAACTAATTTTTTTATCTGTTACACTACTCAATTTAACCAGTTGAGCCGGAACATCGGCATAGTTTCCTTTTACTACTGTAAACAGATCACCATTGGCAGTTGCTGCAATTTTTGTTGGATTAAGACCCACATTGATATCAAGTTTTTTTGTGAATGTACTTAGGTCAACCACAGAAACGGATGAATTGTTGGGATTAGGATACCAAACATGATTAGAATTGGTTACATATAGTTTGCCATTTACTACAGCCAGACCTTCTAGTACACCACCAACTGCAATTCTCGACTCTATGGTTAAAGTAGCAGTATCAATTTTGCTGATATAACCATCGTAACTAGATACATAAGCTTTGTTTTTGTAGAATGCTACATAGCGAGGCATAAAATCTTTATTATCATCAAAGAAAGGGATTCTTTTAATAGATTTTCCTGTTGCAATGTTAATGACCTCAACATGTGCATCTTTGTTCGTGTCCCTTGCTCCTGTAACTACACAATACATTTTGCTGCCGTATTGTTTTAAATCACTGGCATCAGTCCCCAAAGGAATAGCGTTTTGCAGCTGAAAATAGTTCTGGGTTAGCTTTTTTGTAGCAATTTCATAATAAGTAATAGAGCTATTGTTCGTCTGGCCAAAAGCGCCTTCGCACAATACATATATACCGGCTGTAGAAACTGGCCTATCATTTATTACAGGGAGCCTGTCTTTTTTACAGGATGCTAATCCTAAAACACTGCCAAGGATTGCGAACAATGCTGGCTTTCTATAGTTTAGTACTGGTTTATTCATGATTATTGTTTTTATATATTTTTATTAATATCCGTAGTTGAATACTGCGTGTTGTGGTAAGGGACCGGTTGCAAATTCAAACTTCTTTTTACCATCAGCACCGAAGCAAAATGCTTTTCCTTCTGTTGCATAATTTTTATCATCTCCGATGTAAACTTCGTTACCTACCGGATTAAAGGTTATTCCGTAAATGCTCCCGATAATGGTCTCGTCTGTAATAAACTCCTTACCCATTATACCAGTACCTACATCAAGTGGTTTTATAGACGTCCCCCAATTCAGACTTAAATAGGTAGTATTTCCTCCTATAGCTAATGCCCCTGCGCTGTATTCGTAGTTACCTGTAACCTTGTCTGTTGTGCTATTAATACGTGTTAGACCAGGTGCTATGTCGCCATAATTACCCCATGAAATCACCAATAAATCCCCATTTCCTGCTGCTGCAATTCTAACCGGATTATGGATAACTTCGATATCCTGTGTTTTTGTAAAAGTGGTCAGATCCACAACAGAAACTACATCCTTTTTGCCGTCGGGATGAATCGGATGATCTGAATTGCTAACATAGATTTTATTATTTACGACAGCTAGCCCTTCAAGTGCCCCACCCACTGCAACTCTTGAGTCAATGGCTAAAGTTGCTGTGTCTACACGGGTAATTTTTCCGTCATAACCAGACACATAAGCTTTATTTTTGTTAAAAGCTACATAACGTGGTATATACTCACCTTCGGCATCAAAAAAGGGAATTCTTTTTAATGATTTTCCTGTAGCAACTTCTATAACTTCCAGATATGAATTTTTACCCCCTTGTATTCCTGAAACTACACAGTACATTTTACTGCCGTAGCGCTGTAAATCATTTGCGGTTTCGCCCAATGCGTATCCGTTTACTTTTTTAAAGTAATCTTTCTCTGAATCGCCTGTTTTAATATTGTAATAGGAGATCGCACCATTATTATTATTCATGGTGCCTTCGCACAACATATAAACGCCAATGGTTTCTTTTGGCATTAAAGCCTCTGGCTCATCGCCACCGTTAACTTTATCTTTTTTACAAGCGATGGTTAGCGCCATAAACCCGCCTAAAAAACAAAGTATGAGTTTGTTATAATTCATCTTATAGATAGTTACTTAATTTATATTTAAATCAGCGGCACCCCCTACTTCTGTAGATATTTCGCCAAGTAAAGTGTTTCCTTTTTCATTTTGACCCGTGTATACTTTTACAAAATCGACAGCAGTAAGATTTACTTGGTTGCCGTTTTTATCTACTGCCCAAGATAGATCGAATGCGTTGTAACGTTTGTTATCATAATCATCGCCGGTTGAATAGCTATCTGTATATCCCCATTCGAATGCGAGATTTACAAAAATGCTCCCTAATTTACCCCATGTAGATTTCAGCAAAGTTCCTTTAAATTTGATGCTATCCTGATTTGCAGCGAAAAGTGGATAATAGTTATGGTTATGAAATCCGTTTACCTCGACACTTCCCGTTTTACCTTGATTGTCTTTCCAGGTTACATTTGCTGTTGCTTTGGGGTTATAATAAGTGATTTCATAGTTTTTAATTGTTGTGGCGGCAGTATGCTCACTTCCTGCCAGTTCATACCATTCATCGTCAGGTAAATCGTTTCCATTTTTATCCTGACTAACCTGAACAATGCCTGGCTCAGACCATTGTTGTATTGGGCCTAAAGGATTTCCATAAATAGCCAGGTCATTTCCATCTTTATTAATTATAGAGTGATCAAAACCAAAGGTAATGAAGCCACCAAAGCCTCCCAAAGATACCAGACTGGTGTTCTTAACATCCCCTATAGTTTTTTGTGCACTTTCCGGGCTACCTGTTAAAGAGTTTATAAATTGACCAGGAGCCGGCTCATATTCATAGATTTTAGTGATAAATTTACTGCTTGTACTTGTTATTGGGCGTGGAATGTAAGTATCCCTATTAACATCTTCGTCCTTTGAACAGGAGCTTAAACACAACTGCAAAAGTAAAACTGCTGAAAGACCAAGAATTGCATTTTGATTGAACTTCATTTTTAATTTAGATATGGTTATTTATATACAAATGCAAAGTGAGCAGGAATATCTCCGGTATTGACCGACCATTTCTTTTTCCCGCGGGGATCGAAACAGTAAAGTGTGCCTGGCGAAACATAATTTTTAGCATCGGTAACCAGAACTTCCCTGGTAATGGGATGCACGGCTATTCCATAAGGAATGGCAATTGATTTCTCCGTTCCGTCTGTAATGAACTTCTGATCGAGTATTACTTCGTCTTTTACGTTGAGCATACCGTAGGTTATCGTGTATTTTGCTTCGTTATAGTTCCATTCTGAACCATAGTAATAAGCGATATCTCCATCAATAGCAAGGTTGTTTACCGCGATGTCAAAGGTCTTTTTTACCTGATCTGTTTTTGTGTCTATTACAAACATTTTTGAAGGGATATCAAAGTAATTCCCCCTTGAGGTTACATAAAGGTCACCATACCTGTCAGCCTTTATTCTGTGTAAATTGATGGCTACATCAATCTGTTTGGTGACAGAAAATGTATTCAGGTCTACGACAGAAACGGTTCTTTCGTATTTCTGAGGACTATAACCGCCTGAATTTGCCACATAAAGCTTTTGGCCAACAATAGCCATTTCTTCGGGCTGCCGGCCAACATTTACTCTTTTTATTTCTGTTAAAGAGCTGGTATCAATTTGAGCTACAATCCCCAATGGGGCATTCGGATCTCCTACTGTACCAAGGTACGCACTCACATAAGCTTTGCCTTCGTTAAATGTGATATACCGACAATTGGTAATGTTAATTTGTTTAATCCGTTTACCGGTTTTAACATCCAAAACCTCAATTTTATTGGATACATTAACGACTACATATAGTTTGGAACCATAAACACCTATATCATTACCAACATCACCTAATCCCTTTACGATTTCAGGGTTTACCTCATTATAAATGTTTCTTCTGTAAATTCCGGTAGTATAATCAAGGTAATCTAAAGATGCCTTGTTCATATTCATATTGCCCTCGTTCACGATATAAAATCCTTTAACCTGAGCGGATGGATCAGGAGGCAAAAGGGTTTCTTGTTGTTCAGGTACCGGTTTAAGGTCTTTACGACAAGAAACCGTAAGTCCTATTGCGGTAATTAGAAGTACTAAACTAATGGCATTAAGTAATTTATTCGTTTTCATAAGTGCTAATAGTTATAGGTTAATCCAAAACGATAATAGCGACCGGGCATAGGGAAGTTCGTAATCACTTCATAATCCTGATTCAGCAGGTTATTGATTTCTGCGGTGAGGCGAACTTCTCGGCTATTTATTTTTGTGTTGCAATGCAAGGCTAAATCGTGAGTATACCATGGCTGCACATAGTTGTATACGTTATTTGTACTTTGATTATAACGTTCTCCGGTATAAATGAAGCTGTAATTCATTGAGAAATTTCTATACACTGCGCTTGCTAAAAAAGACCCGCTATGAATTGGGGTGTAAGGAATTAAATCCTTATAGCTTGCTGAGGCTTTATCTGCATCTATTGCCTTTTGATAAGTATAGCTAAGACCTGTTGTAAAGTTGATGTAATCGGTAAGCTGCCATGCAGTTTGGATGTTCACATCTAGCCCCTTGATTTCTACAAGCCCCAGGTTCTGCATACTCCATCTTGCCTGACTGTTGCCTGGCACGGCAACTATCTTGTTTTTAACTTTGTTATAATAGGCATCTGCCTGTATCGAAAACTGGCTCAACATCCTACCCCGGTACCCTTTTATATAAGTAAACCCTAAATCGTATTGTTTGGTATACTCGGGTTTTAAAACGGTAAATCCGTAATTGGTGTAATAAAGGTCATTAAAGGTTGGCATACGGAAAATGCTTTTATAAAACGAACGCAGCCTAAACTCTTTCTGGTTAAAGGGCTGCCATGACAACATAACAGTTGGTGTCAGTTCGTTTCTATTTTTATCTGCCGGCCCGCTTTGAGTCTTATCGTACTTAAGGGTGCTTAGTAAGTTGGCCTGAATGTCAAATTTAGCAAAGCGAAACTGGGTAGCCAAAGCCGTTAAAATAGTGTTTCTTACCGGATATGAAAAACGATAAAGGTCTGCGTTTAAATCGTTCCGCTGATAATCTGTAGACAATACTACATCCCAGTAATTGGTAATTTTCAACTTATTAGCCAGTGATACATATATTTCCTGTAGATGAAAATTGTTTTCCTGTAACCCATCAATCGTTACGATATCCGGGTTTAGGTAACGTTGACTGTCATTTCCATATTTGGCTGTTGCCAGCAAACTGTACTTTCCTACATTCTTTTCATAGGAAGATTGGGCGAAAAAGTTCTTATTCCACATCCGTTGTGAAAATGCAAACACGTTGTTGACCACTGCACCCGGCAAGCCCTGGTTGTCTTTATAACCGTATAGTTTTACTTTCCACTTACTACTGTCGGGCAATACTCCGTTTAATCCCAGCTCTAACCTCATGGTTTCAATATCGCCATCCTTTCTTACCGCTGTAGTATCGTATACCCCATTGGTAGACCGGAATTTATATTTGCCATTGGCATTTTTATACTCGGCACTTAGGGTGCCATAAATATTGTTACTTATTTTGCTTTGCCACAATAAAGATGGATTTATAAGGCCGAATGACCCTGCTTTTACTGATGCACGAATTTTTTGGGTTCTGCCGTCCGGGAAATCCGGTTGTTTTGAAGTAAGATATAATGAGCTTGCTGAGGCAAAACCTTTTGCAGATTGAAAAATAGCGCTCTTTTGTCCGTTATATAGTTCTATCTCCTCGATATTATCCAATGAAAATTTACCAAGATCTACCTGGCCGTTCTGTGCATTGCCCAATTGCACCCCGTCATAAAAAACTGCCGTATGGTTTGTTCCCATACTCCGCACATTAATGGTTTTCAGACCACCAATGCCCCCATAGTCTTTAAGCTGCACGCCCGAAAAGAAACGAACGGCATCAGCCACTGAAAGGCTGTTTAGCTTTTCGAGCTCCGCTCCTGATAATATTTGTAAAGGTGTTGAAGAAGTTTGTCTTTTGGTGATCTTTATTTTTCTGATCTGTACCTCTTTAAGCTGATTAACCTTATGTGCAGAATCTGTAGTGTTGCGTTTTATGGAATCAGTTTGGGCAAACGACTGAACAGACGTACACATGCCCAGCCATATAATAGCCAGAAAAGTAAAAAAAATAGACTTTACGCCTGTAAAAGCGTTTTTACTTCTTTTCATTTTGTTGTGAGCTTGTTACCCACAGCAAACAGTTAGATCAAGGAAATGAAATACAATAAACAAGCACTCACTCCAAGCTTCAATCCCCGAAAGCTATGAAATATTACCACTTATGGCAGGTCTTCTGACTTACTTCCGGTTATTCTGCCTTCCCAATCCTTCATCCCTTTTAAAGGACCAGAAAAAGTGGCCTTGATTTGAACACCGTTATGAAGCTTACAGCTGCGGGACAGTTACGGATTTGCACCGTATTCCCTTTTAATCCCGAATAAGCACATCGGGAACCAAAAGCGATGCAAATGTACTTAAATAAATAGCTTGAAGCAAACCTGATTAGCTTTCTATATCAAATCGAACGCTCTGGCATATTGACAGATCTCGTAATAAGAGTGCGTGTTGAGTTTTTGCTTGATGTTTTTTCGATGTGTTTCGACCGTACTGGGTGAAATAAAAAGCTTTTCTGCCGTTTCTGATGAGGATTTACCCAGGGCCATTAGCCCCAAAATTTCACGTTCCCGGGCACTTAATTTTGTAAAATGATGGTAGTTGTTCCGCAGAAAGTTATTCTCTTCGAGCAGCCTGGATGCCTTAACGGTCATGTGGTGCATCGAATCAATTGGCAACGCGATTGTGATAACAAGCAATGGCTTGTTATCCTCGTCCCGGATATAAACCTTTACGCTTGACATGTGCCAGTTCCAGTCGCTTGAATCTGAGAAACGAACCTGCTGAAAAAAAGTACACAGGTGCTCATCATTATTTTGTTCTATCAAACCCAGTATTTTAGGCACATAATCTTTAGCGTCATCTTCGTTGAAATACCTGTTGTAATATTCTTCGGCAGTTATTTTGGTAATGTCCTCCAGGGAAACGCCAAGCTGCTGCAGCCCTCTTTTAGACATCCAGGCAACAGACCAGTCCCTAAGGTCATGCAAAATAACAACACCAGGGAGTTCATCTGCTATTGCAGAAATTTTGGCTATAGCATTATCAATCTTACTTTGGATAAGGGCGTTTTTACTCATATATTGAAAGCATTAATAAAGATTGCAGTTATCATTTAAATATACAAAGTAATAACGTATCACAGGAAACAAAATACCTAAAAACAGGGATTGATTTTGCTGTTTTTTTACGGTCACTTTGCGCGAAAACTAACTTAACGTAAAAACAGCTCGCAATCCTCTTTTATCCTTATATTTATTCCCATTATAATTCTTATTGTGATGATGAAGTTTGTCTCCTTTTTACTTGTTATGGTTAGCCTGAATGCAATGGCTCAGAAAACAGATACTACCTTTATAGCGCAATTGATGGGTAAGCACCCTGATCTTTTTGCAGGAATACTAAACCATCCGCAAAAGAATCAGATTCAGGTTCTTTATACTCAGATTGACAGGGACGCGAAAAATAAGCCTGTTTTTAAAACCTATAGCTATAATTTAGACGACCACAGGTACTTTTACCCCGCAAGTACAGTTAAACTGGCAGCGGTAATTTTTGCACTTGAAAAAGTAAATGAACTTAAAATAGCCGGGTTAACAGCCAAAAGCACTATGATTAGCGATAGCTCCTATACTGCACAAACCAAGGTACTGACCGATAGTACAGCTAAAAATGAATTGCCATCTATTGAACATTACATTAAAAAAATATTACTTACCAGCGATAACGATGCATTTAACCGGCTGTTTGAGTTTATTGGCCGCGCTGAAATTAACAGCAAGCTAAAGAAATACGGTTTTGACAACAGCCGGATCTTAAACCGATTGGCTATAGGTGATGCTGGCGAAACGGCAAAACATACCAACCCTATTAAATTCTACAATGGAGATAAACTGGTGTATAGCCAGGCCGCGCAGTACGATCCTAAAGAATATGTGCTTTCGTTAACAAATACGGTTATGGGTACGGGTTATCTCGACAGCACAGATAAACTGATAAATAAGCCTTTTAACCTCGAAAATAAGAATGCTTTTAGCATTTCGGATCAGCAGACCATGATGAGGAAACTGATATACCCGGAGGCTTTTGCTATTAAGGAACGGTTTAATTTAACCCCTGACGACTATAAACTGATCTATACTTACATGAGCAAATTGCCGACTGAAAGCGACTACCCTGCTTATGACCCTAAAGCATTCTGGCCGACATACGCCAAAATGCTGTACTATGGCAGGGATAAGGATGCTCAAATTGATTCGAACATCAGGATATTTAATAAATATGGCGACTCCTACGGTTTCATTATCGATAATTCGTATTTCGTAGATTTCAAAAACAATATTGAATTCTTTCTTACAGCCGTGGTTCAATCAAATCAGGACGGCATTTTTAACGACAACAAATACGAATATGATACGGTATGCTTTCCTTTTATGAAAAACCTTGGCCAGACGATTTATGCGCATGAGCTGGAAAGGAAACGTAAAACCGTACCTGATCTTAAAAAATTCAGGATGAAGTATAATTAACTATTCTTCATTGAGCAATTGCGCCTTTATATCATCCAGTTTCTTTACTTCTTCTTTTGCCAGAACCGGGAATTTAAGGTTAAGCTTTTTGAGTGTTTCAGCCAGTATATGGCTGATTGCCAATCGTGCATACCATTTCTGATCGGCCGGAATAATATACCATGGAGCGCTTTCTGTGGAGGTTGCAGTTATTGCCTCCTCATAAGCAGTCATGTACTGCTTCCATAATTTACGCTCTGCTATATCTCCCGAAGCAAATTTCCAATTCTTTGCCGGATCATTTATCCTATCCAAAAACCGTTGTTTTTGCTCTTCTTTAGAAACATACAGGAATATTTTTATGATAACGGTTCCATTTTCGTTTAAGTGTTGTTCAAAGTTCCTGATGCTGTCGTAACGCTTTTTCCAGAACGCATTGTCAATCTTTTTTACATCCTGATATCCAGGAATGTTCTCATTAAGCACATATTCGGGATGTACTTTACAAACCAGCACGTTTTCATAATGGGACCGGTTATGAATTCCTATTCTCCCCTTTTCTGGCAGGGCCTTATAATGGCGCCATAGAAAATCGTGGTCATATTCTTCGGAATTCGGAGCTTTAAAACTGTAGACCTGGCAGCCCTGTGGGTTTAAGCCAGACATCACATGCTGTATGGCGCTATCTTTCCCTGCGGCATCCATTGCCTGAAAAATAATCAACACAGAGCGTGTATTTTCTGCATATAGTGTTTCCTGAGCAGCACTTAAGTTAAGTTTAATCTCTTCCAGCCTTTCCTTCCCTTCTTCTTTCTCCAGATTCCCTCTGTAACGGGTATCATAGTTTTTAAGAGATACTTTTTTTCCTGGTGCTGCCAAATACTGTTCTATCTCATCTTTCATAAGCTACATGTTTAGCTAAATATAGAATAAAACTCAGAAAAAGCACTGCAGCATCAAGATGATTTTTATCAAAAAATACATTTCTTTAATCAAATTGGACAGCTTGCTTAGGCGTTTAATCTTTAAATTTGGTTTGTTCTCCGAATAATAATTAAGCAATTGTGTTTCATGTGTAATATGCAGTACTTCTTCAAAAAATCTAATTTAGCTACGCTAATCCTGTTTATAATCGTCTTGTTATCAGTAAGTGCACAAGGACAAACAAAGACTACTTTTCGGAATTTCAATGATGCTTCTGAACAGGTTACAAGGTTTAGTACTATTGGAGAAGCCTTAGATGCCCATGACGGAGAAATTGCGTTTTTTGAAGGTGTTTATTATTTGTATGGAACAAGTTACGGATGTGGTTTTCAATGGGGTAAAAAAGAAGCACCTTTTTGTGGATTTAAAACCTATTCTTCGACAGACATGGTGCATTGGACAGCTAACGGCTTTTTATTTGATGCCAACACTCCCCTATGGCAGTCGAGATGTAACGGAAGCACTTATGGCTGTTTTCGCCCGCATGTCATTTTCAACAAAAAAACTTCTTTATATGTACTATGGATCAATGTTTACGACAATGTTTCCGGCTTTCGGGTACTTACCAGTAAAAGTCCTGCGGGTCCGTTTACTGAAGTTGCAGAACCAAAATTGGCGGTCAATGCAGACGCTCCTGCCGCTGGATTGAACAATGGAGATCACGATACTTTTGTAGATAAAGATGGTACCGGATACCTGGCTTATACCGATTGGAGATCAAAAGGCACAATAGTGATTGAAAAATTGAATGGTGATTACCTGAGTGGCAGCGGAACGGTTACCAAAGCAATTACACCAGGGCAAACAGAAGCTCCTTCTTTGTTTGAAAGAAACGGGATCTATTACCTGACCTATTCAGACCCTAACTGTGGCTATTGTGCTGGAACCGGCACTTCTTACCGAACGGCAAAAACACCGTTAGGCCCATGGTCTGAAGGAATTCAGATCAGTAATAATTCTTGCGGGGGGCAGCCTTCATTTGTTTCGCCGATAAAATTAACTTCGGGCGTGATCTACCTCTATGGAAGCGATCTATGGAACAATGCTGCAAAAAATGAATCACTTGCTAATTTTTACTGGGCACCTTTAAGCTTTGGGGAGGATGGTTCTATACTTCCGATGGTCTGCCAGAATGAGGTTACACTTTCGCTGGCAATAGGCAGCAAGGGAAAACAGCAGGTGATTAAGGACGTGGATAATGATACGGGTATTAAAAATTTCAAAGACTTTTGCGACATTGGCCAGCAGACTCAACGTGGACAGGGATTTAAAGCAAGCCGCAGTGGAATTCTCAATACTGTTTCGGTTACTACTTTCCAAAACAATGATCCTGATGCCGATCTGACCTTAATGCTCTATCAGGCAGATGCCTCTTTCCTGCCAGTTGGAAAACCGCTAAAAACAATTAACATCGCTAAAGATTCGGTGAGCTGGTCGCCCTCAAATATTATCGTTCGTCCAGATATTCGTGTTGTGGCAGGCAACCGCTATGTATTGGCATTAAAGTCTGCTTCAAAAAAGGGGGCTTATGGCTTTATGTATCATGATGAAGCTACTGAACAGAATGCCGGTGCTTCTTACAGCACTGATGGAGGCATCCATTATACAATTGAAAAGAATCGTAAAATAAAGTTTTCTACTACCATAAAACGAAAATAAACCATAAACATTGGACAAGCTGGCTATTTAACTATTAGGTATTAATAAGTTAATAATCAGCTTATAGCTTAAGGATACTTTAGCTACCTATGATATCCTTAAAATTATCTGAAGACAGGTGTTATCAAGTGCTGATTTGGGTGCTGATTGCTATTAGCTGTTTGTCATTATTTAACGAGGTAATGGAACCGGACGGGGCCTTATATGCCGGAATTTCCAAAAATATGATCCTGAGAAAGGACTGGCTTAACCTTTATGTACATGGCAAAGACTGGCTGGATAAACCGCATCTTCCTTTCTGGCTCGCTGCTGCAAGTTTTAAGCTTTTTGGGGTATCTGCTTTTGCCTATAAACTCCCCTCCTTTTTAATTAGTTTGATGGGGACGTTTTACCTTTATCGTTTTACTAAGGATCATTTTAACCGGCAAACTGCGCTGATTAGTGTTATTATATTTCTAACAAGTTTGCATGTATTAATCTCCAATTCTGACGTAAGAGCCGAAGCTTACCTTGCAGCATTTGTTACAGCGGCCATTTACCATTACGACAAGGCACGTCAAAAATCTTTCTTACATATTGTTGCAGGGTCTTTTTTTGCAGCCTGCGCAGTAATGGTTAAAGGCATATTTGTCCTGGTTCCGGTATTTTGTGGTTTTATTATTTACTGGGCTATAACCAGACAATTAAAGGAATTGTTAAAACCGAAATGGTGGATCGCCATTGCACTTATTTTAATTTTTATAACCCCCGAACTATATTCCCTGTATGTGCAATTTGACCTGCATCCTGAAAAAACAGTATTTGGGCAGCAAGGGGTATCAGGACTTAAATTCTTTTTCTGGGATAGCCAGTTCGGTCGGTTCTTTAATACCGGCCCAATTAAAGGTAAGGGTGACCTCTCCTTTTTCCTGCATACTACTTTATGGGCATTTTTACCCTGGTCTGTACTGTTTTATGCGGGCATAATCGACTTATTTAAAAAACGTTCAGGAAATGATCTTCCTCCGGAAACAATTATCATCTGGAGTTCGGCATTTATAACCTTTTTGTTGTTTTCATTTTCTAAATTCCAGCTCCCCCATTATATACTGGTGATATTTCCCCAATTTTCGATCATTGCCGCCCTATATTTAGTGAGGATCGGTGAAAAGGGAATCAAAATATTCGTTATTGTACAAAATGTGATCTTCCTGATTGTGATTTTACTGCTTGGCACAATTGCAGTTTGTTTCAAATTTCAGTTTTATGGGGTGGCAGTTGCAATTTTACTAATCGCCGCAGTTAGTGCTTTTTTATTATTTAAAGGAGCATTCATTAAAACCATTGTAGGCAGAGGTGCAATTTTATCAATTGGGATAATGAGTTTTCTTTATGTGTTCTTTTATCCTTCTATTTTAAAATACCAGTCGGGCATGGAAGCAGGCACGTGGCTGCAGGAAAACGATATAAAAGCTATCCCGGCTGTTTTCAGATACGATCATGCTTTCTCTTTTGATTTCTATGCGAATAGAGAAGTCAATTACCTATACGATGATGCCGACCTTGAAAAGGCGAAGCAACACCAAGAGACGGTGATCTATACCCATGAATCAGAGTTGCCCTATCTTAAAAGTAAATACCAGTTGGAAATACTAAAACGATTTGAATATTACCACATCACCAAACTGAAAGCAAAGTTTATACTGGCAAATAGCCGCCCCTCGGTTCTGGAACATTTTTATCTGGTAAAAATTAAATAACAACGCAGCTGTGATCATCATCATGATTTCTTGAATAATTGGACTCCCAATTTATTATCTTTGTTTATGTTTTTTGAAGCATAAAGCCTAAATTCATAGTAATTCCAGATGCTGAGAACTGGCATTTGCGTTCTTATTTTCCTGATTAACAATTGTTTTATAAATCTTTTTACACGCTCAATTATACGCTAAATAGAATAAAGCAACTTCAAATATCAAATCAACCAGTTTATTAATTAATTGTGTTTATTTGCATTGCAAGTTTTAACACTATTTAACACTAACAGTTTTACGTTTTTTTTCATCTTTATCACATGTTTAAAGAAATTCGCAATAAGTACATCCGTTATTCGAGCATAGTTCTTTTTTGTATCATTATCTTCTTTTGTGCGTTGCAACTTAACTTTTTATGGTTATTTGGTTATTCTCCTTCCTCTAAAGATATAAAAGCCCCTACCCTTCGTGTAGGCTCAGAATTATACACGGCCGACGGCAAATTAATTGGCCGCTATTACAAAGAAAACCGTACTCCGGTAAATTTTAATGAAATAGCACCAAGTGTAATTAATGCACTTGTAGCGACTGAAGACGTACGCTTTTACAGCCACATGGGAATCGATTTTCGTTCCTTACTATCAAGCGGGATATCTACCGCTACCGGTGATAAAAGAGGTGCCAGTACAATTACTCAGCAGTTGGCGAAAAACCTTTATCGCACACGTTATAATAAATCGCAAGGACTTTTAAGTCATATCCCGCTATTGCGGACGCTTATACCTAAGCTTAAAGAATGGCTTACAGCTGTTAAACTGGAATCTAATTATTCCAAAAACGACATCATAACCATGTACCTGAATACCGTTTCTTTTGGGAATAATGCTTATGGAATAAAAACAGCGGCAAGAATATATTTTGATAAGCAGACAAACGAACTGGATATACCGGAATCGGCCTTATTGGTGGGTATGTTAAAAGGCACGAGTTTCTATAACCCTATAAAAAACCCTGAAAGAGCCTTAGAAAGACGCAATGTGGCTTTGGCTCAAATGAATAAATACAATTACATCAATGCTGCTCAGCTGGACAGTTTCAAACGCAAATCAATAAAGCTTAAAGAAGGACGTATTGATGAAGGTAGCGATGGCGACTCTTACTTAAGGGCTGCAGTGGATAAATACCTGGAAAAATGGTGTGAAGAGAATGGTTACGACTTGTATGAAGACGGTCTGAAAATATATACCACCATAGATTCTAAACTGCAAAAATATGCAGAGGAAGCTGTTTCAGAACAAATGAAGGTGATTCAGAAAAGGTTTTATAACGTTTGGGGTAAGGAAGATCCATGGGAAGATTCGGAAAAGAAAAAGGTAGACTATCCTGAGCGCGCGAAGAAAAACTTACCTATATATGCGCTTCTTCAAAAGAAATTCAGCAATGCTCCTGATTCGGTAGAAGCCTATTTCAATAAGAAAAAGAAGATGAAAATTTTTACCTGGAAAGGCGACAGAGATACGCTCTTTTCGACCATGGATTCCATCAGGTATTATGGGAAGATAATGAATACCGGAATGATGACCATGGATCCCTTTAATGGAAAGATTAAAGTTTGGGTTGGCGGTATTGATCATAAGTTCTTTAAATATGACCATGTAAATCAATCTAAAAGACAAGCCGGTTCTACCTTTAAACCATTTGCTTATTTAGCAGCCTTGGAATCAGGAATGAGTCCGTGCGATAAGTTTACAGACAAACCTGTCCGCATCTCTTATCAGGAAAATGGAAAGACAGAATATTGGGAGCCAAGAAATGCAGACTGGAGCAATAGCTATCGTGAAATGTCGCTACGCTGGGCCATGGCCAAATCAGTAAACACCATTACTGCTCAGGTTACTGAAAAAGTAGGCGCAGAAAACGTGGTAAAATGGGCACATGAATGTGGTATTGATAGTCACCTGGCTTCTGTACCTTCTGTGAGCCTTGGACCAAATGATGTAACTGTATATGAAATGGTTAAAGCATATGGAACCTTCTTAAATGGCGGTATCAACACCGAACCTATTCTGGTCGAAAAGGTTACCGATCTGGATGATAACGTCATTAAAGAATTTAAGCCGAAAACAAAAAGAACACTTACCGAAGAAATAGCCTGGTTAATGCTATATATGCTTAGAGGCGGTATGGAAGAACCCGGTGGAACTTCGCAGGCACTTTGGGAATGGGATCTGTGGAAAAACAACAACCAAATTGGTGGCAAAACAGGAACATCATCGGATTATGTTGATGCCTGGTATATGGGGGTTACCAAGGATCTGGTTACGGGTGTTTGGGTTGGCTGCGACGAACGCACTGCACACTTTAAAAACGGGGAAACCGGTGAAGGTTCAAGAACTGCCCTGCCTATTTTCGCGAAATTTATGGAAAAGGTTTACAAGGATCAAAGTACCGGATATACAATGGGCCCTTTCCCTAAATCGAAAGTTAAAATTACCAGAGATATTGATTGCCCTACGCCTAGATATACTGTTGACACCACAAGTACCGACAGCATGGCTGTAGATTCAACGAATTTTGATGTTCCTCCGGCTGAAGAAGTACAACCTGTTCAACAGGATGTTGTAGTTCCTAAGCCTGAAGAAAATAAAACACCTGAACCTGCTAAACCACAACAACCAGCCACAGAAGCTCCCCTAACTAAAAAAGAAGAGCGTCAGTTAAAGAGAAAGCAGCGCCAGGAAGAAAAGGAAAAAGAAAAAGAGAGAAAGAAAAATGAACAACAGTAGTTTTTAATTTATAAATTATAACCAATAATAGTCATACTATGATCATGAACTCTACATTTTTGAGAAGGCTAATTCCACTGCTGGTCTTCCTAATGATATCTGTTGTTTCCGTTCAGGCTCAATACTTTGGACAGAACAAGGTGCGGTATAAAAATGAGAAGTTTAAGGTGCTGCAAACCCCACATTTTGAGCTTTATTATTATCTTAAAAATGAAAAGATGATCCAGAAATTCGCACAGGATGCGGAAACATGGTATAAAATGCATCAGGAGATTTTCAGAGATACATTTCTTAAGAAGAACCCCATCATCCTTTACAACAATCACCCGGATTTTCAACAGACTACTGCTCTGCAGGGCGAAATTGGAGTGGGTACAGGCGGTGTTACTGAGGCGCTTAAGAATAGGGTAATTATGCCTGTAATGGAACTGAATAACCAAACCAGACACGTTTTAGGTCACGAGTTGGTTCACGCCTTTCAATATCACATCCTGCTTGAAAAGGATTCTATTGGTCTGGAAAACATCAGTCAGATTCCCTTATGGATGATTGAGGGTATGGCTGAGTATTTGTCTGTTGGTAAAACCGACGCTTTTACCTCAATGTGGATGAGGGATGCTTTATTAAACAGGGATATTCCTTCTTTAAAGGACCTTACTAATTCTAACAAGTACTTTCCCTATCGTTACGGACAAGCATTCTGGACTTTTGTAGGTTCTGTTTATGGCGATACTACTATTGTTCCTTTGTTTAAAGCTACAGCGAGATTTGGCTATGAGAATGGATTAAAATATACCTTCGGATATGACGACAATACCCTATCCGGACTATGGAAAAATGCGATAGAGTCGCATTATCGTCCAATGTTAAAATCAGATAGTTCTCAGACTAAGATCAGCGGCACCAAAATTATCGACAACAAGAATGCAGGAAATATGAATGTGGCCCCTGCAATCAGTCCCGATGGAAAATACCTCTGCTTTCTTTCAGAAAAAGACTTATTTGGTATAGATTTGTTTTTAGCGGATGCCAAAACGGGCAAGATAATGCGAAAGTTAAGCAGCCAGGTAGCCAATTCGCATATCGACGATTTTAACTTCCTGGAATCTGCTGGTGCATGGTCGCCCGACAGTAAGCAGTTTGCCTTTAGTATCTTCAGCAAGGGCCGAAATCAGCTGATGGTGATTAATGTTGACAATGGAAGTGTTGCCTTAAGAGCAGATATGTCTAATGTTGAGCAGTTTGGAAACCTGACCTGGTCACCGAATGGAGATGACATTGCGTTCTCCGGAATGGTTGAAGGACAGAGTGATATTTTCACATACAATATTAAAACGAAAACAGTAACTCCGATTACCAATGATGCTTATTCTGATTATGCACCTAGTTATTCTCCAGACGGGGAAAAACTGGTTTTTTCATCAGATAGGGCTTCAATAATAAAAAACAGCAGCAATGCTGTGCACCCCATTAACCTAACTGTTTATGATATTGAGAGTAAGTCGTTAACGGATATACCTGTGTTCCCGGGTGCAAATAACTTAAATGCACAATTCTCTGGCGATAGCAAAAGGTTATTCTTCTTATCTAACAGAGATGGTTTCAGGAATTTATATGAATACAACCTTGGCGATAATACCGTAAAACAGCTTACCGACTACTTTACCGGTATTAGCGGTGTTACTGAGTTCTCGCCAGCTATTTCAGTTTCAAGAAACGACGATATTATCTATAGTTATTATCGTTACCAGAGGTATACTTTGTACAACTCTCCTGTCAGCAATTTCAAATCAAAACCAGTTGATGTTAACGAGGTGAATTTCGATGCGGCAATATTGCCTCCAATGGAAAACACAGGGGTTGACATTGTAAATTCTAATCTTGGAAACTTTGAAAAATTTGAAAAGACAGTTGCTGACTCGATGAAACTGGTTCCATACAAACCAAAGTTCAAACTTGATTACCTTGCTAATAGCGGCGTTGGTGTTTCAACAAGCAGGTTTGGAACTGGAGTTCAGGGTGGTATTGTGGGGATGTTCAGCGATATTTTAGGTAAAAATCAGATCATAGCCAACTTATCTGTAAATGGCGAAATCTATGATTTTGGTGGTCTTGTAGGCTACATTAACCAGCAAAGCAGAATTAACTGGGGGTTTGCCTTGTCGCACATCCCATATATAACCGGTTTTAGAGACATCGCGCCAGAACAAATTGATCAGAGTGACGGCAGTAAGCTAAATGTTATAAACGACAGAACAAACCTGATACGGACATTTGAAGATCAGATGCAGTTATTTGGTGCATATCCGTTTAATAAGGTACATAGATTCGAGCTAGGTGGTGCATTTTCACGTTACAGTTACCGTATAGATCGTATAAGTAACTATTACGATGAAACAGGTTCCTACTATCTTGGTTCTGAAAAGAAAAAAATACCAACAGACCAGGCTTCGCAAGAGTTAGGTATACCATTTAATTCATTTACTATTTTCCAGGCTAATGCATCATTTGTTGGCGATAACTCTATCATGGGGGTTACCTCTCCTCTCGACGGCTTTAGATATCGAGTTGGAGCTGAACAATATTTTGGCGATTACAGTTTCTCTGCCATTACGGTTGACTTAAGGAAATATGTGCGCGTTAAACCTTTCACCTTTGCCGCCAGAACTTACAACTACATCAGAATTGGAAGAGATGGTGAAAACCTGTATCCATTGTATGCAGGATATCCGTACTTAATAAGAGGTTATGAAGCGAACTCTCTATATAAAAGCAATAATTTAGGAGGGAACTTCGATATCAACCAGCTATCTGGAAGTAAGATTGCCGTAGTGAATTTTGAAGTCCGTCTGCCATTTACAGGTCCTAAAAAATTAGCTCAAATCCCATCTAAGTTTTTATTTACGGACTTAAACCTATTCTTTGATGCCGGATTGGCCTGGGATGAAGATTCAAAAGTATCTTTCAAAAGCCAGCCTAATGGTGTGCTATTGCCAAACGGCAAACCTGCTGAAAGAGTACCGGCTTTAAGTGCTGGTGTTTCCGTTAGGGTGAATGTGTTTGGTTACTTTGTACTGGAACCCTATTATGCTTTTCCATTCCAACGTAAAGATGTTAAAGCCGGTGTATTTGGATTAACATTTGCCCCTGGCTGGTAAGGTTATTATTTAATAATATTATTAAAGGGTTCGAATAGATCTATTCGAACCCTTTAATGTAATCGTAGAGAAACCCGTTAAGAGTACATATTAAACGGCAGGTTAACCTGATTGATCAGCTTTTTGCTGGAAATGATATGTTCAAAATCCAACCCTATAGTTAAATCTACCCAATCAGGGTTACATGACCTCACTACCCGCTCCTTTTGCATCCTGGTGAATCTGCTCATTATTTTAAATCTGCTTAAAGCCTGTGCTTCTGTTTTAAATTCTTCAAAATACACCAATCTGGTAAGTTGTTGACTGCTATCAAAAAACAAACAAGGCATTTGCTTGTAGAAATCCAGCGTCTTAATTAAATCAGAACTCATTCCAACGTGTAAACTAGTACGGTTTCTGTCTGTCACAATGTATACGAACTTTTTCATGGCCTTAAGGTTAAATTATTATAAACTAAATTAATTAGTACTCCTTTTGGATATTCAAATAAATAATACTAACTTTATTGGTACAATAATACTAATTATTTTAGTAAAAACAAATAAATCTTAAATTTTAATTTTATGTCAAATATTTCATCCAATCTTAAGTACTTAAGAAAGAAAAAGGGTCACACACAGCAGCAATTCGCTGATGTAATGGGAATTAAAAGATCATTGATTGGCGCTTACGAAGAGGACCGAGCGGAACCAAAATACGATTTACTAAAGAAAATAGCAGAACATTTTGAACTAACTATAGATGAATTTATCAATGAAAATATAAACGACAGCTGGAAACCTAAACCAAAAAGCCAGGGTTCGAACCTTAGGATCCTAAGTATATCTGTGGACAAAGATGACAATGAGAATATCGAGATGGTTCCTGTTAAGGCAAGCGCCGGATATTTAAATGGTTTCGCAGATCCACAATATATTAAAGACCTCCCTAAATTTCAATTGCCCCTGCCTTTCCTAAAACAAGGAACGTTCAGAGCTTTCGAAATCGTTGGTGATTCTATGTTGCCTATCCAATCGGGAAGCGTAATATTAGGAGAATACATGGACAACTGGAATGATGTTAAAACCGGCGAAACCTATGTCATTGTAAGCAAGAACGAAGGTGTAGTTTATAAAAGAGCCGGCAACCGTTTCAAGGAAAATAAAGAGCTGAAGTTAATCTCAGACAATAAAGTATATGATCCTTACACTATAGCAGCAGAAGATATTCTTGAAATCTGGAAAGCAAAAGCTTATATTTCATCTACCCTGCCCGATCCTACACCTGAGCCTACTATTGAAACCCTAACAAATATGATGTCTCAAATGCAGAAATCTATATCACAGTTAAACAAAAATTAATACGCTACAGAACAGCACTAAATGAATAAAGCTGAGCAATTCATAAACGAAAGGCTACTCAACAGGACAGAAAAGGGCTCATTAAGGAAATTATCTGCAAAGGTTTTTCCTATGGATTTTTGCTCTAATGATTACCTCGGCTTTGCAAGATCGCCTCAATTAAAAAATGCGATCAATGAAGCTTTATTGCATATCCCCCATCATGGCAATGGGGCTACCGGTTCCCGTTTGCTAAGTGGCAATCATGCTTTCACTGAACAGACCGAAGCGTTTATTGCTGACTTCCATCACGCAGAAAGTGGCCTTATCTTTAATTCCGGATACGATGCAAATGTAGGCCTTATTTCGAGTTTAGCGCAGCGTGGCGACACCATTATATCTGATGAGCTGATTCACGCCAGCCTTATTGATGGCGCCCGGCTAACTCATGCCAACCGCTATTCCTTTAAACATAATAATCTTAACGACCTTGAAGCCAAGCTAAAAGTTGCGAAGGGAAACGTTTATGTGGTTGTAGAAAGTGTTTATTCTATGGATGGCGATGTTGCAGCTCTATCTGAAATAAATAGCTTGTGTGAAAGGTATGAGGCAAATCTGATTGTTGATGAAGCGCATGCTTTGGGTGTTTTCGGGAATTATGGCCAGGGACTGGTACAGCGGGCAGGCCTGGAGCATAAGGTATTTGCACGCATTGTAACCTTTGGCAAAGCATTGGGCTGCCACGGGGCAATTGTATTAGGAAGCAATGCTTTACACAACTACCTCATAAATTTTGCACGTTCTTTCATCTACTCTACAGCAGCTCCTATTCATGCTATTGCAGCTATAAGAAGTGCTTACCAAATGCTGACTGAAACAGATTATCGCCCATTAATTGCAAAAAAAATAGCATTATATTCGAGCTTAATTAGCAAATCGGGTATCCACGGCATTCAACCAAGCCCAAGTACCATACAAACTATTATATACAACAGCAATCAAAAAGCTAAATTTGCTGCCGAAGCATTGCAAGATAAAGGTATAGATGTGCGCGCTATTTTAAGCCCTACGGTTGCAGAAGGTAAAGAGCGGTTAAGAATATGCTTACATCTATTTAATACCGATGAAGAAATCAAAATGCTCGTAGACCAACTTATATCATTAAAAGAACATGAATAGTACATATTTCGTTACCGGAATAGGAACCGGCATTGGTAAAACGATTATAAGCTCAATACTAACAGAAAAACTAAAGGCAGATTATTGGAAACCCATCCAGTCAGGGGATCTGGAAATAAGTGATAGCTTATTTGTGGGAAACCTGATAAGCAATTCCAAAACAGTAATACATCCTGAAAGATACAGACTTGGTCAGCCACTTTCTCCGCACTTGTCGGCAAAAATAGACGGTGTTCACATTACCACTGCTTCTATAAAAAAACCGCTTACAGATAACAGTCTGATTATTGAAGGTGCCGGAGGTTTAATGGTACCATTGAATGATAAGGAACTTATATGCGACCTGATCCAATCACTTGATGCAAAGGTTATTGTAGTTTCTCAGAATTATCTTGGCAGCATTAACCATACCTTACTTACACTAGAAGTACTTAAGGCAAACAAGATTTCTGTAGAAGGACTGATATTCAACGGCCCTGCAAATGCGGAGACAGAAGATTACATTCAGAATTATAGTGGGGTTAGGGTAATTGGAAAAATTCCTTTCATGAGCAGAATCGATAAGGAACATATCATCAGTGCAGGTCAGCACATTAATATATAAAATAGACGACATAAAAAAAGGGAGCTAAATGCTCCCTTTTTTTATAACTCAACTTACATCTATTTTACTGCATCAATTACAGCTTTGAAAGCTTCCGGATGGTTCATAGCTAAGTCAGCTAAAACTTTACGGTTTAAACCGATATTTTTAGTCGCTAATTTACCAATTAATTGAGAGTAAGATATACCGTGTTGACGTGCTCCAGCGTTGATACGTTGAATCCACAATCCACGAAATTCTCTTTTCTTAACTTTACGGTCACGGTATGCATATTGCAAACCTTTTTCTACCGTATTTTTAGCAATGGTGAAAACCTTGCTTCTTGATCCCCAATAGCCTTTGGCTAAATTTAGGACTTTTTTCCTTCTTCTTCTCGAAGCTACTGCGTTTACCGAACGTGGCATGTTTTTGTTGTTTTTGATAAACGGTGTTGCGTATTACAGCAAACTTACTACCGGTTACCTGGTTAAAAATTTAATTATTTACCGATTGCAAGCATACGTTTAACGTTGCCCATATCAGCATCAGACACCATTGATGTTTGACCTAAGTTACGCTTACGTTTTGTCGACATCTTTGTTAAGATGTGGCTTTTGTATGCGTTCTTTCTTGCGATTTTACCTGTTCCAGTAAGCGAAAAACGCTTTTTAGCACTGGAATTGGTTTTCATTTTTGGCATAACCTGTTTTTATTATATGTAATTTATTTATTTCTTAGCAACTTTTGGAGCAAGTGTTAAAAACATACGCTTACCCTCTAATTTCGGTAGCAATTCTACCTTACCTATATCCTCAAGAGCCTGAGCAAATTTCAGAAGAAGAATCTCTCCTTGTTCTTTATAAACGATTGCTCTCCCTTTAAAGTGAACATAAGCTCTAACTTTCTCACCATTTTCAAGGAAACTAACAGCATGCTTTAGTTTAAATTGAAAATCATGATCGTTAGTGTTAGGTCCGAATCTAATCTCCTTAATAACAGTTTGTTTAGCGTTAGCTTTAATCTCTTTCTGCTTTTTCTTTTGCTCGTAAACAAACTTGCTGTAATCGATTATTCTACATACTGGAGGGACTGCATTCGGAGAAATCTCCACCAAATCCAATTCTAACTCATCGGCAAGGGCCAAAGCTTTTGCCAAAGGATAGATCCCCGGTTCAACATTATCTCCAGCTAATCTCACCTCTTGTGCCCTGATAAACTGATTAATATTATGTTCTGCTTCTTTTTTCTTAAAAGGAGGACGTGGTCCCCTATTAAATCCTGGTCTGCCTAATGCCAAATTTGTATCTTATTTAAACTGTTATTTCTTTAATTAATAATTCACTAAACTCTTGCAGAGTCATTTCACCTAAATCGCCTTCGCCATGTTTCCGTACAGAAACCTTTCCTTCAGCCATTTCCTTCTCACCAATAATCAACATATAAGGTATTTTTTTAACCTCTGCGTCTCTGATTTTCCTTCCAATCTTCTCATCACGAAAGTCAATCAGCCCGCGAATATCGGAATTATTTAGTTCATCTGAAACTTTTTTTGCATATTCTTCATACTTTTCTGAGATAGGAAGAATAATAAATTGTTCAGGAGAAAGCCATAACGGGAAATTACCAGCACAATGTTCAATCAAAACTGCAATAAAACGCTCAAGAGAACCAAATGGAGCCCTATGAATCATCACGGGTCTGTGTTTTTGATTATCGCTGCCAGTATATTCCAACTCAAACCGCTCCGGTAAATTATAATCAACCTGAATAGTTCCAAGCTGCCATTTTCGACCCAGTGCATCCTTAACCATGAAATCTAATTTCGGGCCATAAAATGCTGCTTCGCCATACTCCACAACTGTTGGTAAACCTTTCTCGGCAGCTGCTTCAATAATAGCCGTTTCTGCCAGATGCCAATTCTCATCACTACCAATGTATTTTGCCCTGTTCTCAGGGTCTCTTAAAGAAACCTGGGCGATATAATCGTTGAAACCCAATGATTTAAATACATATAGTACAAGATCAATTACCTTTTTAAATTCCTCTTTTACCTGGTCTGGGCGACAGAATAAATGCGCATCATCCTGAGTAAATCCACGAACCCTTGTTAAGCCATGCAACTCTCCACTTTGCTCATAACGATATACGGTCCCAAATTCAGCAAAACGTAAAGGAAGATCCTTATATGAACGTGGTTTAACTTTATAGATCTCGCAATGGTGCGGGCAGTTCATCGGTTTAAGGAAAAACTCCTCTCCTTCCTGTGGTGTCTTTATAGGTTGAAATGCATCTTTACCGTATTTCTCATAGTGACCCGAAGTAATGTATAAATTCTTGTGGCCAATATGTGGAGTTACAACCTGCTCATACCCTGCCTTACCTTGTGCTTTTGTTAAAAACTGCACCAAACGTTCGCGCAATGCAGCACCTTTAGGCAACCACAATGGCAATCCCATGCCTACTTTTTCAGAAAAAGCAAACAGTTCAAGCTCCTTACCTAACTTTCTGTGATCTCTTTTCTTAGCCTCTTCAATCATATGAAGATATTCAGTAAGCTCACTTGCTTTAGGGAAAGTAACACCATAAATACGTGTAAGCTGTTTTTTAGTCTCATCACCACGCCAGTAAGCACCGGCAACGTTCATCAACTTAACAGCTTTAATAAACCCTGTGTTAGGGATATGCGGGCCGCGACATAGATCGGTAAATTGACCTTGAGTATAAAAAGTGATCTTGCCATCTTCAAGGCCATCAATAAGGTCTAATTTATATTCATCTCCTTTTTCAGTAAAATACTTAACAGCATCAGCTTTTGAAACGGATTCTCTAACAAAAACCTCTTTCTGTTTTGCCAGTTCAATGATTTTTGTTTCGATAGCCTTAAAATCATCAGAAGAAAACTCTCTGTCGCCAAAATCTACATCATAGTAAAATCCGGTTTCAATAGCCGGTCCAATACCAAACTTTGTACCTGGATACAATGCTTCCAATGCCTCAGCCATAATGTGGGCCGATGAATGCCAGAATGTAGCTTTACCTGCAGTGTCGTTCCAGGTTAAAAGTTTTAAGGACGCATCGGACTCTATTGATCTGGATGAATCCCAAACTTCGCCGTTTACTTCGGCAGCTAAAACATTCCGGGCTAAACCCTCAGAAATTGATAATGCAATTTGATGGGCAGTTGTGCCCTTTTCGTACTGACGGCTAGAGCCATCAGGCAGTGTAATGTTAATCATCTACAACTATGATTTAAAAATTAATAAAATTTGTGTTATAAATCACCTACAATGTGATTCTGAATTACAAAGTTAATTAATATTCCGTACTTTCTAACCATCCATTTGCCAATACATCGGCTAAATGCATCGTTTTAAGCGGAATATTATTTTTATCGATGTAACCCTGTAAATGCATCAGACATGATAAGTCGGTAGAAATAACATACTCAGCACCTTGCTCCAAAGCATTATTCACCTTCTGCTCAGCCATTGCCGATGAAATGGCGTCAAATTTAACAGCAAAGGTACCGCCAAAGCCGCAGCACATATCAGTATCCTTCATCTCTACCATTTCCAATCCGTGTACCTTAGACAAAAGTAATCTTGGCTCTTCTTTGATTTTGCACTCGCGTAGTCCGCTGCATGAATCATGATAAACAGCTTTTCCGTCTAGTTCTGCGCCAAAATAGTCTCTTTTAAGAACGTTTACCAGAAAATCTGAAAGCTCAAAAATATTGGATTGGATATTTCTACATTTATTATGTACAGTACTATTGGTAAACAGGTCGCTATATCCACTTTTAACCATACCTACACATGATGCAGATGGGGCTACTATATAATCTGTTTCCGAAAAATCACTAAGGAATTTAGTGCCCGTTTCCTTTGCCTGCTCCCAATAACCAGCGTTATAGGCAGGCTGACCGCAGCAGGTCTGATTAGAATTATAGAACACCTCACAACCAGCCTTCTCCAATAACTTTATGGTATTAAATGCCGTTTCCGGATATAACTGATCTACAAAACAGGGTACAAATAATTCTACTTTCATTAATATTATATTCTCTATTATTTTGGTTAAAAGTGACCATTTTATTTAACATAAAACGACCGTCATCCTGTATTTATTTTAAAGCGATCGTCATCTCGACGACAGCAGAGATGGCGGTATGTGCCATAGCGTTAAGCATTCATGAGCATTTATGGTAAGTATTTTATAAAACAGTTTTCTTTTCAACGCTTCTTAACACCACCAAAAACACCAAACCTATTACAAAAAACGATGCCAAAGCTATTATAGAGTTCCGCATGTTTCCTGTTACTTCTTCAATGTAAGCAAAGCTAAACAAACCAATCACAATAGCTATCTTTTCGGTCACATCATAAAAGCTAAAGAATGAGGCAGTATCGGGTGTATTGGCCGGCAAATATTTTGAATATGTTGATCTTGATAAAGACTGAATACCTCCCATAATTAAGCCTGCTACGGCTGCCAGGCCATAAAACTGATATTCAGTTGTAATAAAATAAGCGCAAATGCAAAACGCAATCCAGATCAAAACAACGCAAATCAATACACGAACATTTCCAATTTTCTTTGCAAAATGAGACATCATCATGGCACCCAATATGGCTACCAACTGTATAATTAAAATGGTTACAATAAGTTTAGAAGTTCCCAGTCTTAAGGTCTTTTCTCCAAAACCAGCAGCTGCCAGCATAATGGTTTGCACACCCATTGAATAAAAGAAAAATGCCAGCAAAAACATTTTAAGCACTTTCATATGGTGTAACTGGTTCCAAACTTTAGACAATTCCTGGAAACCACTCCTTATTACACTTTTATTAATCGACGAATAATTTGGGCTACCCGCTGGAAGCTTTTTAAATGGAATCTGCGCAAAGGCGATCCACCAGATCCCCACCAGTAAGAATGATAACCTTGGCGGAAACGATAAATCTGTAATGCCAAACAGTTGAGGTTTCAACACAAAAACAAAACAAATGATTTGAAGCAAAACACTACCTACATAACCATAAGCAAAGCCTTTTGCACTTACCGCATCTTGCTGGTCTACAGTAGCTATTTCCGGCAGGTAAGAGTTATTAAACAACACCCCTCCTATATACCCCATAGCAGCAATAGCAAAACAAATGATGCCCAGCTCCAGTGTGTCAAGCTTAAAAAAGTACAAACCCATGCAAGCAATACCGCCTATATAGGTAAAGATTTTCATGAAAATCTTCTTGTTACCTCTGTAATCTGCAATTGACGAAAGGATAGGCAACAACAAGGCCATTATCATATAGGCCACAGATAGCGCATAGTTCGACAAGGCTGTATTGGTAAACGTTCTTCCAAAAAAAGAAACCTTATCGCCATGTTCCTGGGTGGTAGTTATTATGGTATAATAAGCAGGAAAAATGGTAGAAGTAATAACTAGATTATATGCTGAATTAGCCCAGTCAAAGAACGCCCAGGAGCGGATGACTTTTTTATCATTTTTTTGTTCCATGTATTAAAATGAGCTCCTAAAGTAACTAAAAAAACAGCATTCGGTATTAATTTACTTTCTCCAATTTGGTAGCTCCTGATTTTTTCTCATCAACGTTTTTCGGGTTCCCTTTATAATATACCTCGCTTGAACCTGAAGTTTTAATTTTCAAATCGTTCAGCACATTTATGTTGGCCTTTCCGGTTCCATCGATATTTATATCGTAAATACCTGCTACAAAATCAAATGCATTAACAGTGGATGTTCCTTTAGCTGTTAAATTGTGTACACCGGTTTGTCCGGTCAGGGTAAGCTTACCAATCCCATCAATCCTGGTAATTAGTTTAGATGCACTCAAGTCTAACGAAACATCAGATGTACCTTCAAGTTTCAGATCAACATCTGTTGCATAAATACGGCCATCACTAACAACTTTCACCGCTCCTACTGTATTTAGCTTTTTCAATTCGCCAATCCCTGCATAAACAACTACAGAGTCTGTCCCGCAGTATATTCCATCGTCCAGTTTCACCCTAAGTTCACCACTGCTCACATCGGTTCTTACCATGTTAACAATACTTGAGTCTGCATCAATTTTTATAGCATAAGAACTATCTTGTTTGATCACGAGTTTAATAGCTCCGGTAATTTTTATCTGATCAAAATTCTTTACAACAGCATCTTTAACAATGTGTTTACCCGAATCCTGTATACATTCAGAGGAACATCCTGCTAAAAGAACAGGAATAGCACAAACAATAGCGATAATCTTTCTCATAATATTAAAGGTAATAATTTTTCCCGTCAGTTTTAATTTTCCCGGCATCAAGCAACTCCCTTACCCGGTCTAGTATTTCATTTTCAGCACCAACTTTTATCGCATTTATAAGGTCGTCCAATGCATGAGTCTGGCTCTGTAATAAAGTAACAATCTCAAAATCTATCTTGTCAGATAACTGATCGAGATCTTCAGCTTTTTTCTCTGCAAGGCAGATGTCGCAAACTCCACATTTTTCAGAATCAGGCTCGTCAAAATAAGTCAGTAGCTGAATGCTTCTGCACTCGGCTTTTCCGGCATAAGCCAATACCGCATTTATCTGATCTGTTTGAATTTTCTTTCTCAGTTCAATATACTTAACATCAATATCTATATGAAGCAGATCAACTCTGGCACGTATATATTGCAGCTGGGGTTGATCGGTTTGGGGCAGGTAAGACAAAATACCCTGATCCTGTAAATTGTTCAGCAACCTTACCACATCATTAAACGACATCCTTACTTTTTTTGCAATATCTGCTTCCTGAATCTTTACATATTGATCAAAAGCACCACCATATGACCTTAAAATAGCCTTAATAAGCGGATCATAGCCTGCATTTTCTATCTGGAAGCGATAAACATCTTCGTTACCAATTGTAAACAGCACCCTGGATTGTAAAAAAATATTTTCCGACAAGGTGATATATCCATCACGTTCCAAAAACTTAAGGGCGGCAATTGTTTTTACCACGCCCACATTAAACCGTTTACAAAAATCGGCAATATCGAAGTTAAAACTTAAGCCCTCTCCCGCACCAAATGCCAGCTGAAAGTAATTGCCCAGATAATGATAAATCTTTTTAATCTCGTCTAGCGTAGGGAAACTATTGGCATATTTAGCCTGCAGGGCCATCTGATCTGATTTATTGGACAATAGAACGCCGTATGATCTTTTACCATCCCTGCCTGCCCTGCCGGCTTCCTGATAATATGCTTCTAAACTTTCGGGCAAATCCAGGTGAACCACAAAGCGAACATCAGGCTTATCTATTCCCATCCCAAAAGCATTGGTGGCCACCATTACACGGATTACGTTTTGCTTCCAGTTTTCCTGCCTTTTAAAGCGCTCTTCCTTTTCAACCCCCGCATGGTAAAAATCGGAAGCAACACCGTTTCGTTTTAAAAACAATGCTATTTCCGAGGTTTCTCGTCGGTTCCGCACATATACCAGTCCGCTACCCTTTACATTCTTAACAATATCTATCAGCTTTCTGTGTTTGTCCTCATCGTTTAAAACCACATAACTCAGGTTTTTACGCGCAAAACTCTGAACAAAAATCTTTGCATTTTTAAACTGTAATTTCTCTACAATATCATTTCGTACAAACTGAGTAGCAGTAGCCGTTAAAGCCAAAACCGGAACTTTTGGATGAATCTCTCTAATGGCACTAACCAATAGATATGGCGGTCTGAAATCATAGCCCCATTGAGAAACACAATGTGCCTCATCAACCGCTATAAGGTTTACTTTCATGTAAGAGATCCGTTCTCTAACCAATTCAGAAAGCAACCGCTCAGGAGACAGGTAAAGAAATTTAATATTGCCATAAATGCAATTGTCTAAAAGGATATCGATCTCCCTTTTGCCCATACCTGCATAAATGGCCACCGCATCGATCCCCTTGTCTTTTAACCCTTCTACCTGATCTTTCATTAACGCCACCAGAGGCGAAATAACGATACATATTCCCTCCATAACCATTGCAGGCACCTGAAAGCAAAGCGATTTGCCCCCTCCTGTTGGCAATAATGCTAAGGTATCATTTCCGTTTAAAACCGATGTAATAATTTCGTCCTGTGATGGCCTGAAACTATCAAATCCCCAGTATCGTTTTAATATCTCTACTTCGCTCATAAAAAGGTTAAGCCCAAAACTATAAAAATGAACTGATATTACTAAATTGCGGGCTAATTAACACCCATCGCTTATGAAAACATCGTTACTACTATTATGTTTCCTAACTATACTTCATTTCAGCTACGCCCAGGAAAAAAAATGGGATGTTGAAAAATATCATGGCCCAACTAAAACGTTTAATATCAGCACAGACGAGGGTACATGGATGAATTTAGATGTAAGCGCCGATGGTAAAGATATCGTTTTTGATCTTTTAGGTGATATTTATTCCATGCCCGTTACAGGTGGCACGGCAGTGCTGTTAAGCGGAGGTATTGCCTGGGATGTTCAGCCGCGTTTTAGTCCGAATGGCAAATACATATCCTATACCAGCGATAAAACCGGAGCGGATAACATCTGGATTATGAATCGCGACGGATCTAATAAAAGACAAATTACCAAAGAAACATTCAGATTACTAAACAATGCCACATGGATGCCAAACAGTGATTACCTTATTGCTCGTAAACATTTTACCGGCAGTCGCTCACTAGGCGCCGGAGAAATGTGGATGTATAGTATATATGGTGGCGAAGGTGTACAATTAACCAAAAGAAAAAACGACCAGCAAGATGCGGGTGAGCCCAATGTATCACCTGATGGCAGATACTTATATTTTAGCGAAGATGTGTCGCCAGGTCCTAATTTCGAGTACAGCAAAGATCCAAATGGTGTAATATATGCGATCCGTCAGCTAGACATGACTACCGGCAAATTGACAGATATGATAGAGCAACCGGGAGGTTCAGCTCGTCCTCAGATCTCGCCCGATGGTAAAATGATGGCTTATGTTAAACGGATCAGATTAAAATCTGTACTTGTTGTACAGAATATTAATTCGGGCGAAGAATGGACACTAACAGAAGACCTTACCCACGACCAACAGGAAACATGGGCTATATTTGGTGTTTACCCTAATTTCGCATGGACTCCCGATTCCAAAAACATCATTTTTTATGCTAAAGGAAAAATCAAAAAGATAGAGCTCAGCTCATTGGTTATTTCCGATATCCCTTTTAAAGTAACAAGCACGCAGACCATACAAGAATCTCTGCATTTTCCAAAACAAGTATTCAGTGCTGAGTTCACCTCAAAAATGATCAGACAACTAACCACCTCGCCCGATGGTAAGTTTGTAGTATTTAATGCAGCAGGGTTTTTATATAAAAAAGAGCTGCCAAATGGCACTCCCGAGAGAGTTACCAACGGTATTGATTTTGAATTTGAGCCAGACATTAGTCCGGATGGAAAATTTGTAATTTATACTACATGGAGCGATGAGTTTAAAGGCGCCATTAAAAGAGCTGATCTGAAATCTGGTAAAACAATACCACTTACTGACGAAAAAGGCCTCTATTACTCTCCATCGTACTCAACCAAAGGAGATAAAGTTGTTTACCGTAAAGGCGTTGGGAACGATGTTTTAGGCTATGCTTATGGCCGTGGTACAGGTATATTTACCATGGCTGCTGATGGATCAGCAAAAACGCTGATCTCCGAAAACGGCATAAAACCACAGTTTAACAAAGACGATACCCGTATCTTTTTTCAGGGCAATGAGGATGGCAAAAAGGCTTTTAAAAGTGTAGATCTAAATGGTGGCAACCCACGCACACACTATACCTCTACCTATGTTACCCAGTTTTGCCCAAGTCCTGATGGCAAATGGATGGCATTTACAGAGTTATTTAATGTATACATCACCCCGATGGTTACCACGGGATCACCTTTAGAACTTTCATCAACAAACAAATCCATTCCACTAACCAGAGTTACCAAAGATGCCGGAACCTATTTACACTGGAGTAATGATGGCAGCAAGTTACAATGGACTTTGGGAGCGCAATACTTTAGTCGTGAAATTAAAAACAGCTTTAATTTTGTAGAGGGTGCTCCACAAACCATTCCGCCACCAGATTCTACAGGTGTTTCTATTGGCCTGCGCCTTAAAACGGATGTACCGGATGGTATAACTGCCTTAAAAGGAGCCAGAATAATTACCATGAAAGGTGATGAAGTTATTGAAGAAGGAACCATTATAATAGATCACAACAAAGTTGTAGCAGTAGGTAAAGCTAGCGAAGTAAGTATACCGCAGAATGCTAAAGTGATTGATGTAACGGGAAAAACAATAATGCCAGGTATTATAGATGTACACGCACATTTACGTACCAGTCCGGATGGCATTAGTCCGCAACAAGATTGGTCATACCTTGCTAACCTTGCTTTTGGTGTAACTACTTCGCACGATCCATCAAGCAATACAGAAATGGTATTTAGTCAATCAGAGATGATCAGATCAGGCCGCATGGTAGGGCCAAGATTATACTCAACGGGCTCTATATTATATGGTGCAGACGGTGATTTCAAGGTCGTTATTAACAGTCTGGACGATGCCTTATCTAATCTCAGAAGATTAAAAGCCGTAGGTGCTTTCTCTGTTAAATCGTACAACCAACCTCGTCGTGATCAGCGTCAACAGATTTTAGAAGCCGCCAGACTATTAAAAATGGAAGTAGTTCCAGAAGGCGGTTCTACCTTTTTCACCAACATGAACATGATTTCTGATGGTCATACCGGCATTGAGCATAGCATCCCGGTTGCTCCGGTTTATAAAGATGTAGTTTCATTTTGGAACAATACCAAAGTGGCCTATACGCCAACGCTTATTGTAAGTTACGGCAGTCAGTGGGGCGAAAACTATTGGTACGACCGAACCAATGTATGGGAAAATGAAAGGTTAATGGCATTTACACCTCGTCCGATCATAGATTCACGTTCGAGAAGAAGAACCACCTCTGAATATGGAGATTACGGCCACATTGAAGTATCAAAAGCAGTTAAGCAAATTGCTGATGGCGGTACTAAAGTAAACTTAGGTGCCCACGGACAAATTCAAGGTCTGGGAGCTCATTGGGAGCTATGGATGTTGGTACAAGGTGGCATGACTCCTTTACAAGCCATCAGATCGGCCACGGTAAACGGCGCTTCTTATCTGGGTATGGAAAAAGAAATAGGTTCATTGGAAAATGGTAAACTTGCCGACCTGGTAATTATGGATGCCAATCCATTGGACGACATCAGAAACTCAGAAAAGATAAAATATGTAATGCTAAATGGTCGTATTTACGACAGCTTATCTATGAATGAAATTGGTGGTCGCGAAAAATTACGTGGCAAACTATGGTTTGAGATGGGCAAAGGTATGGTTTACAGTTTCCCAACAGGAAATGCCGAAACCTGGACCTTTACCACCCCTAATTGCGAGTAAAATCGAACAACCCGTTACTTATCCGGTAACGGGTTGTTTAAAATACCGGTAAACAAAATCAGTCCGGTTTTCATTTCTCGGATTGCATATACAAATGGACGATTAATAAGCACAGCAGAAGGTTGTTGCACCGATGTGGGTTCAATCCCAACAGAAGTAACAGCGGCGGCTTCAGTTCCGCTTTCATTTACTTCAATAAAAGTTTTATGTTTCACCTCGTCTATTTGCAAATGCCCTGCTGGATTAATTCTTGTAAAATCGGCAAAGTCATTTTTGCCAAACGCCACCCCCATACCCAGATGCTCTAATTGATCATTTAGCCTGATATCATAGCTAAATTTGAACTTAGGCATTTTTATTTCCATTCCCGTTTTCTTTAAATTAGTCATCCAACCTTTCCATTTTGCAGAAGTAATTGAGCTGGCAAATTCATTAATTGTAGTATTGGCAACATTAGGCAACACAATTACCATACTATATTTCTCATTTCCATAGGGAAGTTCGTAAACATTTGCCTCCTGTGAGCTTAAATAATTAACTGAGGCTTGAGCAACCATAAAGTCTGCTTGAATTTTATTGTTAGCGTCAAGATTAAAATCCGCTTTGGCAGTTTTATTTTTATCAAACTTATATTTCCAATCGCTTTTAAAGTAAACAGCATTAATCAGGTACATTACCATATCACTACCGATCTTATCAATTATACTTGGAATCTTTCCGTGTGTGCTGTTATTTACCCAGTTATTAATTTTGTCTTTTGCCATAGGGCTTGTAAAATCTAGCGCCTCAACTTCGGCATTATAGTTATCTGCATTCACCTTTAAAAAAGCAGGCAATGGTGTAAAGGTATTTTCATACCAAATTGAGTTGGCAATTTCTAATGTAGCTTTAGGGTCTAGCTGAGGCAGTTCAGTTGTTATTTTGTGGTAATAACTGTTTACTTCGGCCTCAGTAAAATCTTTAAACTCCATTGTATTTCTTATGGCCTCCAGGGTCGAGCCACTGCTGCCGTTACTGGTCATGCCCAAAGCTATACTTACGCTTAAAGGTGATAGCATGAGGTTTTTACCCGCCAATGGCTTTAACAAAGTTTCCTTAAACAGTTTAAAAGTAAAAGCATTATCGGCTTCTGCCTTTTGTTGCTCTCTTGCCGTTAAAATCAGATCTTTTCCCTGATCTGTTGGTTTGTTATCCTTTTTACAAGATGTGGTGGTGGTAATTAAAGTGGCTATCGCTAAAAGTAAGATGTAGTTCTTTTTCATTTGGTTAATGATTTGGTTTACTTCGTTATACGTATAAACCTGGCATTTCGCTACAGCCCGCTCAAAATTTCACATTGTCATTTGGCTTGTCAAAAGCTTCGGTTGTTAGGGCGTTGATAGGGTCTTGTTTAACCTTACTCTTTTACAAATTCTGAGCAATTACATAGCCATTTGCCCAGGCCCACTGAAAGTTATAACCACCTAGCCAGCCAGTTACGTCTATACATTCGCCGCCAAAATACAGTCCGGGTATGTTTTTACACTCAAGTGTTTTAGAAGAAAGTTCATTGGTATCAATACCACCACGCATCACCTCAGCTTTGTCGTACCCCTTATCGCCCGCTGGCTTTACTTTAAACAGGTGAATGGTTTTATGGATCAGTTCAAGCTCCGCTTTGGTTAATGATGCTACCTGCTTCTCTATTGGCAAAAACTTGCTCATTGCATCGGTAAGTTTTTTAGGGTAAAACCGGTTAAACAGAGTTGAAAGTAAAGATTTCCCGTTCATTCTTCTTTCCTCTTCAATTAGGTTTGTTACATCTTTACCGGGCAACAGGTCAATATTTATCTCTTCCCCCCTTCTCCAATAAGAAGAAATCTGTAAAATAGCAGGGCCGCTAAGTCCCCAATGAGTAAACAAAATATTCTCTTCAAAAGAGATACGATCGTTGCTTACTTCGCAAAAAACACTGTTTCCGGATAGTTGAGCGTACCAGTCTTCGTCTTTACCGGTAATGGTTAATGGCACTAAGGCAGGTGCGGTTTCGATGATATTTAAAGCATGTTTTCTGGCAAAACGAAGCGCAAAATCTGTTGCACCCATTTTAGGAATTGGTAAGCCACCGGTAGTTATGACCAGTTTTGGAGCTTTTAAAGTACGCTGCTTCCCTCCTTTTTCATATATTATGGTAAAGGAGCCATCGTTAAGAAATTCTATTTCTGACACCTGTGCATTGCAGATAATCTGTTGTTCAAAATCAGCGCATATCGTAGTAAATACTTCTACAATATCTTTAGCATTTTTGCCGTCCGGAAAAAGCTGACCTAAAGTTTTTTCTTTTCCTGTGATGCCGTAGGTTTCAAAAAAACTGATGGTATCATCAACAGTCCATTGTGTAAATGCCGATTTACTGAAATGCTTATTGTTAGATATAAACTGTTCATCGGTAGCAAACAGGTTGGTATAATTGCACCTTCCACCGCCCGAGATCAGGATTTTAGCTCCCGGTTTATCGCTTTTTTCCAGCAAGATAACCTTTTTACCAAGGTAACCTGCCTGTACGGCGCACATCAAACCACACGCTCCGGCTCCAATAATTATAGCATCTGCATCCATCAATCCGTTTATATTGTTATTTTTGTGCAAAATAAGCATAACTTTTTCATATAGATATGGCAAAACAGATAAGTGATTTAAAATTGGGCATACTTGGGGGCGGACAATTGGGTAGAATGCTGATACAAGAGGCTATCAATTATAATTTAACCACTTTAATTTTAGATCCCGACACAGACGCACCTTGTAAACATATTGCGAACTATTTTGAGTGTGGCTCAATTACTGATTTCGATACCGTTTATAATTTTGGTAAAAAAGCCGATATCATTACTATTGAAATAGAAAAAGTAAATATTGAGGCTCTTGAACAATTAGAAAAAGAAGGAAAACATGTTTATCCACAATCGAGGGTAATCCGTTTAATTCAGGATAAAGGTGTTCAAAAACAGTTTTTCAAAGAAAATGATATTCCTACCGCTCCATTTCAGCTGGTAAACAGTAAGCCGGAGATGTTAAACAGCAACATTCCTTTCCCTTATATGCTTAAACAGCGCAAAGATGGTTACGATGGCAAAGGGGTAATGAAAATAAACAATGCCGCAGATGTCGAAAACGCCTTTGAAGGCCCTTGTTTAATTGAGGAACTTGTAGATTTTGAAAAGGAGATTGCAGTTATTGTGGCAAGAAACCCGAACGGAGATGTAAAAACTTTCCCTTTGGTTGAGATGGAATTTAATGCAGAGGCAAATCTGGTTGAATTTCTAATCTCTCCCTCTACCTATCCGGAGGCGATTCAGGAAAGAGCTGAAGTTATTGCTAAAAACATTGCTTCATCATTAAATATTACCGGATTATTGGCGGTTGAGATGTTTATTACCAGGGATGGCAACATCTTAGTAAATGAGCTTGCTCCTCGCCCTCATAATAGCGGTCACCATACTATAGAAGGCAATTATGTGTCTCAGTTTGAGCAGCATTTAAGAGCTATCTTTAACCTGCCTCTGGGCGATACCCGTGCAATAAACAACGCGGTGATGATTAACCTGCTTGGTGAAAAAAACCATAATGGGGTAGCAAAGTACCATGGATTAGAAAAAATCATGGCAATTGATGGTGTATATGTACATTTGTACGGAAAAAAATATACCAAGCCTTTCCGTAAAATGGGTCACATTACTGTTGTTGACCAAAACCGCGAAAGTGCAATAGAAAAAGCAAATTATATTAAAAACACATTAAAAGTTATTTCCTAATGAGCGTACAAGTTGGCATTATAATGGGCAGCAAATCGGATCTTCATATTATGAAGGATGCTGCTGATGTTTTTAAAGAATTCGGGGTCGAATTTGAAATGACAGTTGTTTCTGCTCACCGTACACCTGAAAGAATGTTTGATTATGCAAAACAGGCTGCTGACCGTGGCTTGAAGGTAATTATTGCAGGTGCCGGTGGCGCAGCACACTTACCTGGAATGGTGGCTTCTATTACTGTTTTACCTGTAATTGGAGTTCCTGTAAAATCTTCAAATTCTATTGATGGATGGGATTCTATCCTTTCTATTTTACAAATGCCTAATGGTATCCCTGTTGCAACGGTTGCCCTTAATGCAGCAAAAAATGCAGGTTTACTTGCTGTTCAGATACTTTCTACTGCTGATACAAGTCTTGCTGTTAAAATGCAAGCTTACAAGGATGAGCTTAGAAAGAAAGTTGAAGAAAGCGCTGCAGAGCTGGAAGATTAATATTTTAATACACTCGTCATCCTGAGAGCCTGGCATTAGAAAACACATCGCTATCACCAGCGCGTCATCCCGAATCCGAGGGATCTCTTGGCTATGCCAATTTGCTCAGCAAGTACTTCATGGGTAAGAGATCTCTCCTATGGTCGAGACGACAGTTTTAAAGAATGCGCTTTCCTAATTCAAATTAGGATTACTTGGAAAATTACTAACGTGGGCATACTTCGGCCCCAGGTTAATGATCACCTCTCTCCATAAGTCTTCCTCATCGTTAGAAAAAACCACATCAGCATGATAGGTGTCTGATACAATCCATGTATTTTCTTTAAGCTCATCCTTAAGCTGCTCTACGCCCCAGCCAGAATAGCCAATAAAAAACTTGATTTCGTCAGGTTGGATAAATCCATTGCTGATCAGAATTTTTAGTGCTTCAAAATTGCCTCCCCAATAAACACCTTTTGCAATTTCTTCTCCATCATTAAGCTTATCATAACAACGGTGCATGAAATGAACGGTATCTGTTCCAACAGGACCGCCGATGTAAACCGGAAAGTCTGCATTTTCTAATTCGGGAATTAAATCACTCAGCACAAGTGCACTTCTTTGGTTTAAAATAAAACCAACAGTTCCCTCGTCCTGATGCTCGGTGATTAAAACCACAGAACGTTTAAAATTAGGATCCATTAAAAATGGTTCAGAAATTAATAATTTACCTACAGATGGCTCTAAGCGACTTAACATTTTAGAAATTTAAAACAAAATTAACTAAACTAACCCTATTTTTGTGTATGGACCTTACTAAAGAAAATATACAAAACCTACGCCAAGATTATCGCTCGGCAAGTCTTTCTGAAAATGATGTAGATAGCCATCCAATTCTTCAATTTAAAAAATGGTTTCAGGATGCTGTTAGTTCACAGCTATATGAGCCTAATGTGATGACGCTTGCTACTTCAGATAGGTTTGGAAAGCCCACGGCAAGGATAGTATTATTGAAAGGTATTGATGAGGATGGTTTTGTATTTTACACCAATTACGAGAGTAAAAAAGGCCGTGATCTTGTAGAAAACCCGCAAGCTGCCCTTGTTTTCTTTTGGCCAGAGTTAGAACGACAGGTGCGTATAGAAGGTGTGGTAAGTAAGGTTAGCGAGCAGACTTCTTCTGAGTATTTTCACTCACGTCCAATAGGCAGTCAACTTGGAGCAATGGCCTCTCCTCAGAGTAAAGTAATTAGTGACAGGGAATCGCTAGAGCGTAAAGTTGAGCAACTTACTACCCAATATGCTGATCAGGAAATCCCACGTCCGTTACATTGGGGTGGTTATTTAGTGGAGCCTACTCATATAGAATTCTGGCAAGGCAGGCCAAGCAGGCTGCATGACAGGATTGTTTACGATTTGGTGGAAGGTTCGTGGATTATCAATAGATTAGCTCCGTAAAAAAACTTAAATGAAAAACATCTCAGTAATAGGCTCAGGCACTATGGGCAATGGGATTGCGCATGTTTTTGCTCAATTCGGATATCAGGTAAACCTGGTCGACATTAACGAGGAAGCACTTGAAAAGGCAATCAATACGATTGGCAAAAACCTTGATCGACAGGTTGCAAAAGGTACAATTACAGAAGCACAAAAGGCCGAAACGCTCAAAAATATTACCGTATTTACCGATATGCAGTCGGGTGTTGCAAATGCAGATCTTGTTGTTGAAGCTGCCACTGAAAACCTTGATCTAAAGCTGAAAATATTTAAAGATCTGGATGCTTTTGCTAAACCAGAGGCTATTTTAGCAAGTAACACTTCTTCTATCTCCATTACCAAAATAGCATCTGTTACCAATAGAGGCGCCAAAGTTATTGGAATGCATTTTATGAATCCTGTACCGGTGATGAAATTGGTTGAGGTGATTCGTGGTTATGCAACCAGCGACGAAACTACTGCTACAATAATGGATCTTTCCAAAAAGCTTGAAAAGGCTCCTGTAGAGGTAAATGACTACCCAGGCTTTGTTGCCAATAGAATATTAATGCCCATGATAAACGAGGCTATATATACACTTTATGAAAATGTTGCGGGTGTTGAAGAGATTGATACGGTAATGAAGTTAGGAATGGCACATCCGATGGGTCCATTGCAGCTAGCTGACTTTATAGGTCTGGATGTTTGCCTGGCTATATTACGCGTACTGCATGACGGATTTGGGAATCCTAAGTATGCTCCATGCCCACTATTGGTAAATATGGTTACTGCCGGTAATAACGGAATTAAATCTGGCGAAGGCTTCTATAATTATTCTGAAGGTGTTAAAGAAGCCAAAGTTGCAGCCAAGTTTAGTGCATAGTAGTTGAATTGAATTCCATATATGTAATTTTAAATGTATTTTTGAATCGTATAGATATGATGGTACCTATGCTAAAACGTCACCTCGTCCTGACCTCGAAGAACATAATATTATACTGTAATAAATGAACGAAAATCTCGATCCTTCTTCTGAAAGCCTATCTCCTATTGAACGTGATATAGAGAAAGTGCTGCGTCCGCAAGTTTTTGAGGACTTTACAGGGCAAGAGAAAATTATGGAAAACCTCAAAATCTTTGTAAAAGCGGCAAAGTTAAGAGGAGAGCCATTAGACCATGTTTTATTACATGGCCCCCCGGGTTTAGGTAAAACTACACTTTCTCACATCATTGCAAATGAGATGGGCGTGGGTATTAAAATAACATCGGGACCAGTTTTAGATAAACCGGGAGACCTTGCCGGACTACTTACAAATCTGGATACAGGCGATATCCTCTTTATTGATGAGATTCACAGATTAAGTCCACTGGTTGAAGAGTATTTATACTCAGCAATGGAAGATTATAAGATTGATATCATGCTCGAAAGCGGTCCCAATGCCCGGTCAGTACAAATCAGTCTGAATCCTTTTACATTAGTGGGAGCAACTACCCGTTCCGGTTTACTAACTGCACCTTTAAGGGCAAGGTTTGGAATTAATTCCAGGCTGGCTTACTACGACGCCAAGTTACTTACAACCATAGTTTTAAGATCATCTGATATTTTAAAAACGCCAATTACTGAGGAAGGCGCTTATGAAATTGCGCGCAGAAGCCGCGGTACACCGCGTATTGCCAATGCACTATTAAGGCGGACAAGGGATTTTGCCCAGATTAAAGGAAATGGTAAGATTGATACAGAGATTGCGCGCTATGCACTTAATGCCCTGAATGTTGATGAGCACGGTTTGGACGAAATGGACAATAAAATTCTTACCACCATTATAGATAAGTTTAAAGGTGGACCTGTTGGCCTAAAGACGATTGCTACCGCGGTTGGGGATGATGAAGGAACCATTGAGGAAGTTTATGAGCCTTTTCTGATACAAGAAGGCTTTTTAATGCGCACCTCTCGTGGCCGTGAAGCAACAGAAGCAGCGTACAAGCATTTGAAAAGAAATTTTCCTGGCCAAACAGGTAAATTATTCTGATCATTATACTCCATTAGCCTTTAAAAAACAGCCAATAGATCAACAAAGCAACAACAAGAATAGGAATTATCCATTTTAATACTGGAGCAGCCCCATTTTTATCGTATTCATCTACAGCCTGACGTGAAGGTCCCGGATCAGCCTGATGCTTTGAATAATTCGTTTCGATTGGCTTATGAGGCTTTAGTGGATCCTCTGAGTGTTTAACATCTAAATTATCCATAACAGTAAATTTTAGTTACTTAATAAACAATTAAAGAACTCAAAGGTTTGAAATGCAAAGATTATCTTTGCATTTCATGAATAGTAATTCAGCAAAATACAGCAAAATGATTAAGGATGAAGCCCTTCGGTTAGGCTTCATGCAATGCGGTATTGCCAAAGCTGAATTCCTTGAAGATGAAGCGCCAAGGCTTGAGAAATGGTTAAATAATAATTACCATGGAGAAATGGCCTACATGGAGAATCATTTCGATAAACGCCTGGACCCAAGATTATTGGTAGATGATTCAAAATCTGTGATATCGCTCACATTAAACTATTTCCCGGAAGAGCAACAGACTGATCCTGATGCACCAAAAATATCTAAGTATGCTTACGGTACAGATTACCACCTGGTAATTAAAGACAAGCTGTTTCAATTGCTCAATTTTATTTCAGAAGAAATTGGTGAGGTCAATGGGCGCGCTTTTGTAGATTCAGCCCCTGTTCTGGACCGTGCATGGGCAAAACGTGCAGGCATTGGATGGATCGGGAAAAACAGTAACCTGATCAGCAAAAAAAGTGGCTCATTCTTCTTTCTGGCCGAACTTATTGTAGACTTAGACCTGGAATATGATAATGCTTTTGAAACTGATCATTGCGGAACGTGTACCAAATGCATAGATGCCTGCCCTACCGATGCGATCTTATCGCCATTTATTATTGATGCCAAAAAGTGTATTTCTTATTTAACGATCGAGTTAAGAGACGAAATCCCTAATACTTTTAATGATAAGATGGAAAACTGGATGTTCGGATGTGATATTTGTCAGGATGTGTGCCCCTGGAACAGATTCTCTGTTCCTCACTCTGAGCCTAAGTTTCAGCCTAAAGAGAACCTGCTAAACATGAAACGGGAAGACTGGCTTGACATTACCGAAGATGTATTTAAAAATATATTTAAGAACTCGGCGGTTAAAAGAACTAAATTCAAAGGACTTACCAGGAATATAGATTTCATAAAAAAACTACCGGGATAGTTACTCCGGGTAGTTCTTAATCATTTATATTTTTCGAATCTCGTATCTATTTCCCGAACTTCATTTTAAGCTGCTCCAACATATCATTGGTCACATCAACCGCAGGTTTTTCTTTTTTAGGCTGAGGTTTAAAGACCGGTTTTGACTGGCTTGGGTTAGGCTTATTTGCTACATGGGGCTGTGCCTGCTTAGGGGCCTGCGACTGTTGCCCTTGTTGCTGTTGTTTCTCAAGTTTAAGCTTTTCCTTCTTTTTATTCCATCTATCCCAAATTTCGCCTAGTTTTTTCTTGGTGTATAAAGGAAAATCACCCTGTTTCATCCAGGCATAGTAACTAGGTTCAGTATCAAAAACCTGCTCTACAGTTTTGCCTTTGTGTTTTCCGAAGTTGAAAATCTCTTGGTTATCTTCATTAAAAACCATGCGGCCTGCAAAATCCACGGGTTTATTCATATTTGTAAAAGTATGAAGTGCTTCTACACTGTTCTGAACCGGTTTTGATATATTACCTTGCTTATCTTCAAATTCTGTGTCCTTATAGCGCTCAATTTGAGCCAATAAAACATGATAAGTAGCTGTGATATCTGCTTCTGCAGAATGCGCATTTACAATATCTTTATCGCAGTAGAATTTATATGCAGCACGTAAGGTACGTTGCTCCATTTGATGGAATATATTCTGAACATCTACAAACTTCCTGTCAGACATATCAAAATCTACTCCTGCTCTTAGAAACTCTTCGAGCAATACAGGAATATCAAATCTGTTTGAGTTATATCCTGCTAAATCAGCATCGCCAATAAAATCGGAAAGCTCTTGTGCTACATCTTTAAATGTTGGCTCGTTGGCAATATCTTTATCATAAATTCCATGAATTAATGACGATTGTAATGGGATAGGCATTTCAGGATTAATACGAAGTGTTTTAATCAGTTCTGAGCCATCAGGCATAGCTTTTAGTATGGCAATTTCTACTATACGATCGGCACCAACATTAACTCCGGTAGTTTCTAAATCAAAAAAAGCAAGCGGACGATTTAAATATAATTTCATTTCTAACATTTTGTAGCTCTTCAAAAGTCGTAAAAATCATCCATTAAACCTTAACTTATTTGAGAATGCATTAAATTCGGAAACAAATGGTTTTAATATATATTTTTATTTCCTTTGCTGTATCAATACTGCTATATAATATCGCTCCATTATGAAACCTCTTTCCATTGCGCTTCTTTTATCGTTTTTTTCGATTAGTTATTCTTATGCTCAGGATTTTGAGTATGCAAGAATTACGGGAAGTGATATTGAATTAAAAAACACACAACTAGATAGCAATGCCAATGCTATGGTTATTAGAGAATTTGGCACCGCAGCTGTTCAACTGGATAATGCAACCGGCAAAACCTATATTGACTTTGAATATCATGTACGCATTAAAATTTTCAATAAAGAAGGTTTTAACCATGGAAATATTGTAATTCCATTGAGGATATATCGGGATGATGAAGATGAAATTAAAGAATTAAAAGCTACGACAATAAATTTTGTAAATGGTCAGCTGGTTAAAACTGAGCTGGATAAGAAAAAAGTATTTAATGAGAAAAAGAACAAATACGTTTCGCTAACAAAATTTACGATGCCAAACCTAATGGATGGGAGCATTATTGAATATAGCTACCGACAGCGTTTGCCCACTATCTTCAACTTTAAAACCTGGGAATTTCAATCGGACATTCCTAAGTTACACAGTGAGTATATAGCCAATATTCCTGCCATCTATAATTACAATGTTTCGTTAAGAGGAGGGCAGAAACTTGCCAAGCAGAATGCAGAATTGAAGAAAGAGTGCCTGATGATTGCAGGAAACAAGATTGACTGTTCGAAAATGACCTATATTATGAAGGACGTTCCGGCTTTGGTTGAAGAGGATTATATGACTGCCCCAAGTAACTTCAGATCAGCTATTTACTACGAACTTTCTGATTATGTTATGCTTAATGGTGGTAAAAAAAGTATCACCAAGACCTGGAAAGATGTTGATTATGAGTTAAATTCAGACAAATCATTCGGCGCTCAAATGAAGCGAAAAGATGTATTTAAAGAGTTGATGCCTCAAATCTTGGGCAAAGCCAGTGATGATTTAAGCAAGGCAAAAGCCATTTACACTTACATTGGAAAGAACATAAAAATGAATGGTTTCATCGGTATTTACAGTGAGAACAACATTAAAACTGCGCTTGAAAAGCATTCAGGAAATACCGGAGATATAAATTTCGCATTAATTGCTGCTTTAAGTGCCGCAGATCTGGATGCTGAAGCCGTAATCTTATCAACCAGGGCAAATGGGGTAGTTAACAACCTTTTTCCGGTAATCAGCGATTTTAATTATGTGGTTGCAAAGGTTAATATTGGTGATAAAAGCTATTTATTGGATGCAACAGAGCCCCTATTACCATTTGGCCTGCTACCGTTACATTGTATAAATGGAAATGGCAGAGTTATTAATTTAAAGAAACCGTCTTACTGGTACGATTTAAAAGCCAGTCAAAAAGAATCAACAAAGTATATTCTTAATGCTGAATTAACTGCGGATGGAAAACTAAAGGGCAAATTAACTACTTACTCATTGGGATATGCTGCACTTAAAAAGCGCCAGCGTATTGTAGCAGCTAACTCTGTAGATGAATACGTAGAAAAGTTAGACGAACAAATGCCGGGAATAAGCATACTGAAACATTCCATAGAAAATGTTGATAGTCTGGACAACACGCTAGTAGAAGAGTATGAGGTTGAAATGAAGGTTTTTGACAATTTAAATGCCGATCAATCATATTTTAATCCATTCTTTATTAACCGTATTACTAAAAACCCATTCAATTTAAATGAAAGGACTTATCCTGTTGATATGGGAGCGGCAAGCGAACAAAGAATTACCATGATCATCAAACTTCCTGCTAATATTTCTGTAATTGATAAACCGAAAGATATGTCAATGGCTCTTGCAGATAATGGGGGGAAATATCTCGCCTCAACAGCAATGCAAGACGATTCTTTTGTTTTCAATGAAATGCTTCAATTCAATAAACCCATTTACGAATCTGATGAATATTTATCACTGAAAGAATTTTATAGCCGGATTATACAATCACAAAAAACTGATATTGTATTTAAAAAAACCAAGTAAATGTTGAAGAGATTATTACTTCTGATTTTTATTGCTGTTGTCTTTAAGGGATACGCTCAGGACCAACCAGATTATAATGTAGCAAACATTCCTTCTGCATTAAAAAGTCGTGCTAATGCTGTAATCAGAAACATGGAGACTACCGTAGATATGCGTGCTCCAGAGAATGTTATCCTTAATGTTAAAAAAGCCATTACTGTTCTGAATAAGAACGGAGATCAGGTGGCAGCTTTGGCACTCTTTTACAACAAAGCCACCTCCATTAAAGGTGTAAAGGGAATTATTATGGATTCTTTTGGAAAGCCAACCGGGAAGTTTACCTTAAGTAACTTCCTGGATGAAAGTGCTGTTAGTGATTTCTCGCTGTTTGAAGATGCCCGGATTAAGAGGTATAATCCTAATGTTTTAACTTATCCTTATACGATCTCGTACGAATATGAAATCCGGTTTAAACAAAATCTAATCATCCCTGACTGGTATGCTACTCCCTATTCTGATGTTTCTGTAGAGAAAACCAGTTATACCTTTATCTCCAGGCCCGATGATAAAATACGCATAAAAGAATACAACTACAAAGGGAATGCAGAGGCAGTAAAATCAGATAAGGTTATTAGCCGGACATGGAAGGTGACTAACCTAAGCGCGATTAAGCGTGAGCCTTATGCTCCTGATCCTGACAATTACCTTACCTATGTAAAAATTGCGCCGGAGCAATTTACTTATTATGGACATAAAGGAAGTTATAGTAACTGGCAGGAATTAGGAAAGTGGGTTTATGATGACCTTGTAAAGACAAGACAAACACTTTCGCCGGATATTATACAGGAGATGAACAACCTGGTAAAAGGATTAAACAGTGATAAAGAGAAGGCAAAAAAGATCTATGAGTATGTGCAAAAGAAAACAAGATACATTAGTGTACAGATTGGTATAGGTGGATTCCAGCCTTTTGAAGCGGCAGAAGTGCACCGTGTTTCTTATGGCGACTGTAAAGCCCTGGTAAACTACACACAAAGTTTATTAAAAGCCGTGGGTATAAACAGTCTTTATTGCGTGGTATATGGCGATACCTATAAAAAGAGCATCGATGCTGATTTTGCAAGTATGGATCAGGGAAACCATATCATTTTGTGCGTACCACTTAAAAGTGATACCACCTGGTTAGAATGTACCAGTCAGGATAGTCCGTTTGGATATTTAGGAAGTTTTACTGACGACCGTGTTGTATTGGCCTGCACAGAAGAAGGCGGCAAATTACTAAAAACACCAGCCTTAACTACTGCTGCAAGCCTGCTAAAACGTAAGGCAGAGCTTAATTTAGATAAGGATGGAAATGTTAATGGCAAGCTTCACACCGACTTTAGTGGCTCCCAGTATGACAATTACCGTCGTATCATTAGTAAACCCTCATCTGAGCAGTTAAAATTGTTAAAAGAAGAGTATGACATTGACAATATTGATTTTAGCAATCTTAAACTTGCCCAAAGAAAAGATAGTAATCCGGTAACCTCAGAATCCTTAGATCTAACTATTCAGAAGTATGCGCCCCGTACAAATGACAGAATCTACATGGTACTGAATGCATTTAACAAAACCAACTCCATTCCCGAGGTTAGAAACAGAACATTACCCGTATATGTGAACAGAGGCTTTACTGATGAAGATGAAATAATATACAACCTGCCTGAAGGATATAGTATTGAGGCTAAACCTAACGACAGAGAAATTAAATCGCCATTTGGCAGCTATGCGATAAAGGTTACAATGGAGGGTAAAAAGTTGATATATAACAGAAAATTTGTTTTAAATAATGGAACATACCCAGCTGATAATTATGAAAGCTTTATGCGTTTCTTTAGTGAGGTAAGCAGTTCAGATAATAGTAAGGTGATTTTTAAAACGAATTAACTTAGAAATATAATTCCAAGGGCTATTCCGATAATCATGATGAGGTACATCAGAATTTCGGTTGTAGCAAAGCGTTTATACTTATTCCAAAATGAATCTTGTTTCTGTTCTGACATAATTTAGTTTTTAAAAGAACCTGCTTTAACCATCGCTTTTTGGTAAGCAGGAAGGGTTAAGTCATCAACCACTACCCCACGGGTTGTAGATGCATGAACAAAATATGTGTCGTTAAGGTATATTCCAACATGATCTACTGTACCGCCGCCGAAAGAGAAAAAGATAAGATCTCCTTCTTTTAACTGACTAATGCTTTTTTCTTTAATTGTTTCGGCCTGATCGCGGGACCTTCTGGGTAAGCTATTGCCATAAATATCTTTCTGCAATAAGAAAGCAAAGCCAGAGCAATCAACACCACGTTTATCTAGTCCACCCAAACGATACCTTACCCCTGTCCAGTCGTTAATAAAGCGATACAATTGCTTGCTTTTTAAATGGGACATCGCATAAGCAATCTTAGATGCTGAATTTGGGTTAGGTTTTACACTTGCTTTTCTTGAACCGCAAGAAGACAACACGATTAACATAAGTACAAATAGTACAGCTTTAACATTGTTTTTCTGCGTATTCAAAATCATCATAGCCTTTATTGTTTTATTATCCGTTGTATTTCATCGAGCTTTAAAAGCGCTTCAACCGGAGTAAGTATATTCACATCCAGATTATTAAGTGTATCTCTTATTTTCACTAAAACAGGATCATCAATAGCAAACATCTGCAACTGATAAGCCTGATTTTGAACCTTCTTAATACTATCTTTAATACTTTGTCCTTCTGTTCTGTCTATTTCAAGTTTTTTAAGGATCTCATTTGCCCTATTGATCAGTTTAGGAGGCATACCAGCCATTTTAGCAACATGTATACCAAAACTGTGCTCGCTGCCACCTGGTATCAGTTTACGTAGGAAGATCACTTTATTTGAGACCTCTTTAATAGATACATTAAAGTTTTTAACGCGGCTCATGGTGTTGGCAAGTTCATTTAACTCATGATAGTGGGTAGCAAACAATGTTTTTGGGCGTGCGGTTGGATGCGTATGCAGAAACTCTGCAATTGCCCAGGCAATAGAAATACCATCGTAAGTACTTGTTCCCCTACCAATTTCATCAAGCAGAATTAGACTGTTATCTGATATATTGTTTAGGATACTTGCAGTTTCATTCATTTCTACCATGAATGTACTCTCACCTGAAGAAAGGTTATCGGAAGCACCTACACGCGTAAATATCTTATCTATTAGCCCTATACTTGCAGCTTTTGCAGGCACAAAACAACCCATTTGGGCCATTAGAACAATGAGACCTGTTTGCCTTAAAATAGCGGACTTACCCGACATATTGGGACCGGTGATGATAATAATCTGCTGAGTATCATTATCTAAAAACACATCATTGGTGATGTACTCCTCGCCTACAGGCAATCTTTTTTCTATTACAGGGTGCCTTCCGCCTTTAATATCTAACGCTTTTCCTGTAGTAATTTCGGGCTTAACGTAGTGATTTTTAATAGCCAGCTGGGCAAAGCACAATAACACATCTAATTGAGCTATCTGGAAGGCATTTAACTGAATCTGCTTAATATATACAGCTACCTGATACACCAATTCATTGTACAAACGAATCTCTATCTGCTGAATTTTTTCTTCCGCACCAAGTATCTGCTCTTCGTATTGCTTTAGTTCAGGTGTAATGTATCTTTCCGCATTTACAAGTGTTTGTTTTCTGATCCAGTCTGCAGGTACTTTATCTTTATGGGTATGGGTAACTTCAAGGTAATAACCGAAAACATTGTTAAAGGCTACTTTTAACGACGGGATACCAGTGATGGCAGCTTCTCTCTTTTGAATTTCAACCAGGTAATCTTTACCGCCGAAGGCTATTTTTCTAAGCCTGTCGAGATCCTCGTCAATCCCATCAGCTATTACATTCCCCTTGATTAATAAAGCGGGGGGATCTTGCTGTAATTCTCTTTCGAGCTTTTCTCTGATGGTTAAACATGGATTCAGCTGATCTGCAAGAACGGACAAGAAAGGGTTCTTTACCTCTTCTGCTATCTTTTTAACAGATTCTATATGATACAGTGCTTTTTTTAGCTGACAAAGTTCCCTTGGGCCTACTTTTTGTAGCCCTACTTTAGAAATCAATCTTTCTAAATCACCAATCTGCTTAATATGGGTTAAGAATTCTTCTAAAAGCGGTTCTTTTTTAATCAGGAAGCCTACCACGCCTAAACGCTCCTCGATAGGTTTTAATTCTTTTAATGGCATTATGATCCATTTGTGCAGCAAACGGGCACCCATTGGGGTTGATGTTTGATCAAGCACTTCGAAAAGCGTAATGGCATTATCATTTGTAGAACTAACCAATTCCAGGTTTCTGATGGTAAAGCGATCTAACCACACATAGTTATCCTCTTCTAAACGAGAGATGGAAGAAATGTGCTTTAAATTACGGTGCTCCGTTTCGTTTAAATAATGAAGAACAACTCCCGCAGCTACAATACCGGTTTGCAGTTTATCGACACCAAATCCTTTTAAAGAAGTTACTTCAAAGTGTTTGGTTAGAATTTCATTAGCGTAATCACTGGTAAATGCCCAGTCATCCAGGTGAAAAGTATAAAACTTGTCGCCAAAATTTTCCAGGAACTCTTTTCTTTTGCTTTTCTGAAAAACTACTTCATTTGGCTTAAAACCTTGTAAAAGTTTATCTATGTATTCGGCATCACCCTGTGCAACTAGGAATTCGCCAGTTGAGATATCTGCAAAAGATACACCTATTGAATTTTTATCGAAATAAACGGCAGCCAGATAATTGTTAGATTTTTGGCTTAATATATTGTCATTGTAAGCCACCCCTGGTGTAACCAGTTCTGTAACCCCTCTTTTAACAATTGTTTTTGTTGTTTTGGGATCTTCCAGCTGATCGCAAATCGCCACCCTCTGGCCTGCCCTAACTAACTTTGAAAGATAATTATCTAATGAATGATGAGGAAAACCAGCTAATTCCAAAGCGCCATTTGGCCCTGTGCCTCTTCTGGTAAGTACGATACCTAATATCTGTGCCGTTTTAACCGCATCCTCGCCAAATGTTTCATAGAAATCGCCAACCCTAAATAGCAATAATGCTCCGGGATACTTTGCTTTAATAGCATTGTATTGTTGCATTAACGGGGTTTCTTTAGTATTATCTTTAGCCAAAATGATTCTGTTTACAAAATCGTAAAGATACTATCTTGATGTGTAGGCTTTATGATTTGTTGAAAATTTAAAAAATGTTTATAGGTTTAAAGCCGGGCAATGTAAGAAAGGAATAAATCCAGTGCTTCTCTTTTCTTTTCAGTAAGGTCAAAATCAAGCTTATGAAAAAGGTAATCATTCAAATCAAAATCATCGCGAGCAGGTAATTTTTTTAACAGTTCTGCACGATGACCTAACCCAAAAGCCAATGCCTCATTAAATTCTTTAATAAAAGACTGAGGAATAGTTTTATTGGCAACCCAGGCGGCATAAACAAATGGCAGTCCTGTAAAACCCATCCATTCCTGCCCCATATCATAAGCAAAAGCATAATCAGCCTTTTTACCAAAAGTTCTATCGCCAATTAACACTATTGCATCAGTTTTTGCATCGATATCTGTAGTAAATTCTACATCCAGTTTCCAGTGAAATTTCAATAATACTTTTGCAAGATTATTTGAAGTACGGGAATGACTATCTAATCTTACCGTTTTAATTTCTGAAACTTCAACGTCGCTAAAAATAAACACTGAGTTTACTGCACCAACAGAGCCAATACAGTAATCTGCAACAATATTAGCATTAGGCACATGCGGTATTGCCGCAACAGGAATTAATCCTATATCAACCTGGTTGTTAATTAATTTAGCAGCACAATCTGAAGGAATATCTAAACTTAGATCTATCTTATTTAAAATTTCCGAATGCTCAATTCCGTAAATGAAGGGCTTAGTATTTGTGTAGGAAACTGCAGATATTTTAATATTACTCAAAGGAATTATTTTAAATGGTCGGTATTATTAAACTCAATGATGTTAAATTCATCGCCAGTAAGTTCAACTTTATAAAGTGTTGTATTTTGGTGCGGGAAATCTCCCATCTCGGACAAAGGTTTATTCATAAGCAAGCACAGCAATAAACGCATTGCACGGCCATGCATACAAACCAAGATCAGCTTTTCATCTTTTTTGGATTTGATCAGGTCTACCGCTTCTTTAAGTCTGGCTAAAACCTGATTAGGGCTTTCTCCACCTTCAAAATGTGCATCATAATCACCTTCATCCCAGGCTGTAACTATTGCTTTAAACGCTGCTATAGCATTATCATCATTAGGTTTCCCTTCCCACTTGCCCCATGCAAGCTCATCTAAACCTGCTACCTGTTCCCATGGAATTCCGGCATCAATAAATCCCTGAACTGTTTGATGAGTACGTTTTAACTTTGAGGTATAAACCTTTTCAAATGGTACATCTTTATACATGGCATAAAATGAAGCAGCCTGACTCCGTCCGGTATCATTAAGGTCGCTGTTTATTCCCCTGCCTTGTACAATTCCTAGTTTATTTAATTCTGTTTCACCATGTCTGATGATATATATTTCCTTATCCATTAGTTAATTACGGGTAATTTGTAGTATTGAGGTTTCACTTCATCCTCAAAAATGAAATCAGTGTAATCTGTTACAACATTATATAAAGTATCTCTTTCAATGGGTTGACGTTTCACCTGTTTTATCAGATTTACGAGGTCTTGTGTACTCATTGCAGGAGTTTGCTCTTCGGCACCAGCCATTGAATAGATTTTAGTGGTATCGTCTAAGGTACCATCTATATCGTCTACTCCAAAGTTCAATGAAAGTTGAGCAGTTTGCCTGCTGATCATTGCCCAATAGGCTTTAATGTGATCAAAGTTATCCATGTAAATACGCGCAATTGCATAGTTCCTCAGATCTTCAATTACAGATACTTCTGGCACATTACTCATCTGGTTGTGCTGATTTCTGAATTTAAGAGGAATAAAAGTCTGGAAACCTCCTGTCTTATCTTGTAACTGACGTAATTGCTCCATATGATCTATACGATGTTCATATCTTTCGATATGACCGTATAACATAGTTGCATTAGAACGCATCCCCAGCTTATGCCATTCTTCGTGTATAGCCAGCCATTGTTCGCCGGTACATTTATCTTTAGATATCAGGTCTCTTACCTCAGGATGAAAGATCTCTGCCCCTCCTCCAGGAATTGACTCTAACCCGGCCTCTTTCATTAACTTCATACCAGTGGCGTAGTCAATTTTAGCCTTTTTAAATATATAATGGTATTCTACGGGTGTTAATGCTTTAACATGAAGCTCAGGGCGGTGTTTTTTTATTGCCGTAAACAGCGCTGAATAAAAGGCCACATCGTATTGAGGTAAAACCCCACCCACAATATGTACTTCGGTAACAGGTTCGTTGTCATACTTTTTAACTACATCGAGCATTTCCTCCATCGTTAGGGCCCAGCCCTCTTCTTTCTGTTTAATTAAGCGGGAATAGGAACAGAATTTACAGTCGTAAACACAAAGGTTAGTCGGCTCCAGATGAAAATTACGGTTAAAATAAGTTTTATCACCGTGCTTTTGCTCTCTTATGTGATTAGCTAAAGTACCAAGATACCCAAGTTCGGCATGTTCATAAAGGTAAACACCCTCGTCAAAAGTAATCCTTTCTTGATTTTGTACCTTTTGTGCAACTGCTTTAAGTGCCTCAGGCAGATCTGGATCGTTTAAAATCAGAGCTAGTTTTGAAGTAGTATCCATTTATAACGTATAATGAACAAAAGTAAGATAAAATCAACAGATAACCCCTTTTTAAGGGATTTTACCTGTCAGTATTATGTAAAGAGCGCTAATCGGCAGCTACTTTACGAACCTATTTACCAGATCACTTAGCTGTTTTTCAGACAGTTGCTAAGGCAGCGTACATGGAAAAGATCAGACTACCCTAAATTGATACCTGTTAACTATATCGGTAATGTAACTAACGGAACCATCCCCAGAAGAATGATATACTTATCATCTGAAGCTTTGAATAATCCTGTGAACTACAAAGCTGCAGTTGCCAGATTAAATGGTGGTGATGCTTTGACCTCAAGGCTATGGTGGGATAAATAAAAAGTACTCCCAATTCATACTATTTAATGAATAAAGGAGTACAGTTGAGCGCAAAAATTATCGTTTTTTACTGCCTTCGATATTTGGGAGGAATCCGGTAAAAACCCCAATCAAAGGAAGAAAAGCACAAATTTTAAATACATATTCAATACTGGTCTGATCAGCCAGCTTACCCAAAACTGCAGAGCCTAATCCGCCCATACCAAAGGCAAAACCAAAAAACAATCCTGCAATCATGCCAACCTTTCCGGGTACCAATTCGGTTGCATAAACCAGTATTGCAGAAAATGCAGAAGAAATAATTAGGCCGATAATAACAGATAAAGCACCTGTCCAGAATAAAGAAACATATGGCAACAGTAATGTGAATGGCGCCGCACCTAGAATCGAAATCCAGATGATATACTTACGGCCAAATCTGTCTCCTAATGGTCCTCCAATTAACGTACCGGCAGCAACTGCCCCTAAAAAAGCAAATAGGTAGACTTGAGACTGCTGCACCGACACATTAAATTTGTCCATTAGGTAGAATGTGTAATAGCTAGTCATACTAGCCATATAGAAGTATTTTGAAAAGATAAGTACCATTAAAATACCTAAGGAAAGTACCACTCGGTTCTTTGATAAATTATGATGAATCTCTTCCTTAACAATACTTTTATTTAATGCCTTTAATGCCAATTGTTCCTGATACCATTTTGCAACTCTAGACAGTACTAGAATACCTAAAATTGCAGCTAATGAAAACCATATAATGTAAAATTGACCATAAGGGACAACTATAATTGCTGCTAAAAGCGGACCAATAGCACTACCCGCATTTCCACCCAGCTGAAAAATAGATTGTGCAAGTCCCTTTTTACCTCCGGAAGCTAAATGTGCCACCCTGGAAGATTCCGGATGAAATATTGAAGACCCAACTCCTATTAAACTTACCGCAAGAAGGATATTTAAAAAGCTGGACGCAAAAGACACGGCTACAAGTCCACAGAGTGTAAAGCCCATTGCAATAGCAAGTGAATACGGACGGGGCCTCTTATCCGTATAAAAACCAATAAAGGGCTGCAAAATTGATGCCGTTAGCTGATAAGTTAAAGTGATAAGACCTATTTGAGCAAAAGTAAGACTGAACTTTTCTTTTATTACAGGATATACAGCAGGAATTACTGCCTGAAGCATATCATTAAGTAAATGGGTAAAACTAATTGTGAATAAAATAGAGAATACTGTTTGCTGTGTAACTCTCTTTGTGTCGATAACGGTAGTGTTTGTAAAAGATGTTTTTTCCATATTTTTAGATCAGATCATCTGATGAATTATTATAAATTTTTATTGAGATATGTGTCCTAATATTTTTGCTGCAATGTTCCACGCCTTTTTAGGATCTCCAGCGATAATGCTTTTAAGCAGTTGCTCATGATATATGTAAGTTTCTTCAAAGGCTCTGGCATCTGAGTGTGTTTGAAGGAACCAATTTTTTAAATGAATGGAGGCTGATTTATATAAATCGGCCAGTATTTCATTCTTTGAAGCTTCAGCAATTGAGATATGAAATTGCACGTCTGCGTCAATACACTCTTCTAACAGTCCTTCTTTAGCTGCCTTTCTTCTGTTTTCGAGATGGTTTCTTATTGTCAAAATATCACTTTCAGTTCTGTTAAGTGCCGCTTTCTCTGCAATTTTCATTTCCAGTAATTGCCTGACCTCATCCAGATCTTTAACGTTAGCACGCTTTAACCGCAAATCCATAGGCTCCCTATTTGCTGTTAGCTGATCTACAAAAGTTCCAACTCCTTGCTGAACCCTGAGCAATCCTGAGTTGGCTAATATTTTGATGGCTTCCCTTATCGTTGAACGCCCAACACCAAAGTTTTTCATCAATTCCGGCTCTATCGGCAACTGTTCATTCACTTTGTATTGTCCAAGAGAAATCTGTTCACTTAATCGTGCGGCTACTTCATCCGCCAAAGACTTTTTTTGTATAAGATTCTTCATATTGATTCATCATATCATCAGATGAATTCAAATGTAGATAATAAAAGATATCAAACAAAAGAAATCCATAAAAAAAGGGCTCAAAACGAATTGAACCCTTTTCCCTAAACCAAACTATTTTACGCTTATTTTGCTGCTTTTGTAAAATTCAATACAATGTAAGCAGTTTTTGCTCCGTATTCTACTGGTGATTTAATAACCATGCTGTTGCCATCTGTAGAAGACAATACCGATCTGTAACCAGAGGTTACGTTTTTGGCTTTTTCACCTTCAAAGATCTTTTTGAATTGGAATGTCTCATCTGCAGGACTTACTGACCAGTATATTTTCTGAGTTTTTGCAGTACACGCTCCACCACCTGGTAAGGTATAACTTCCATTACCGCTGTTAGTAAGGCTCCAGGTACTTCCTTGAAAACAAGTGTAAGAACCTTCATCAAATAATGATTTTACTGCTGATTGCGGCAAGCCTTCAAATGTAATATCATTTAAAACCCAATTACCAGTTACATTACCTTTCTTTAAACTTTGAGTTGCACCACCTTTAGGTGAACAACTTTGCAAAACCATTAACGAACTGCATAAAATGGCTGCTATCAGTAATATTCTTTTCATATTCTTCTTTAATTTGATAATTCAATTACATAAATCTTGCCAAAACTCAAGGTGAATAATATTATACCCTTAACTTTGTTACATCTTATGCCCAATCTTAACTTTTAACCCCGTAATAATGAAGCCAGAAACACTTGCAATACATGCTGGAAATTTATACAAAGTCAGTACTAACGATGTCACCCCCCCTATAAATCTATCTACCACCTTCCTGAGAAATGAAGACGGTGGCTACTCTGGTGGACACATGTATAGCAGAGTGAGTAATCCAAATAGATCAGCATTAGAAAATGCGCTTTCAGAATTGGAAAAAGGCGTAGAAGCCTGTGCATTCTCTTCAGGAAATACAGCGGGGATGGCAGTTTTTCAAGCTTTAAAGCCAGGGAGCCATATCATTGCTCCTGATGACATGTACTGGGGTTTTAAAAAACAATTGCAGACGATCTTTAAAGACATCCTTGAAATTGATTTTATAGATCTTACTAACCTTGATAACATAGCAAAATTCATTAAAAAGAATACAGTACTGATATGGGTAGAAACCCCCTCAAATCCATTATTAAAAATTACAGACGTTGCCGGAGTTTCCAAAATTGCTAAGGAAAACAACCTTATCCTTGCCTGCGACAGCACTTTTGCTTCGCCATGCTTGCAAAATCCAATTGATTTTGGGGCTGATATTGTTATGCACTCGTCAACAAAATACATTGGTGGCCATAGTGATGTTCTTGGTGGTGTACTTATCACCGCAGAAAAAAATGAATTTTGGGAAAAGATCAGAAATATACAGCAAGTTGGCGGAGCAGTACCCTCTCCTTTCGATTGTTTCCTGTTGGTAAGAAGCATCAAAACATTGGCATATCGTATGCGTGGCCACTGCGCTAATGGAATGGCTTTAGCATTACACCTGGAAAAACATGCTGCTATTGTAGCAGTTTATTATCCAGGATTAACAACCCATCCTCAGCATGACATAGCAAAAAAGCAAATGACCGGCTTTGGAGGAATGTTATCAGTTTTAGTTAAAGGAGGATCTGATGAGGCCAGAAAAGTGGTTAATAGAGTTAAACTCTTTGCGCAGGCTACAAGTTTAGGTGGAGTTGAAAGTTTAATAGAACACCGTGCATCTGTTGAAGGACCGGACACCAAAACCCCACAAAATTTAATTCGGATATCTGTTGGACTTGAACATATAGATGACTTAATAGCAGATTTAGATCAGGCACTTGCCGGATAAAACCAAGCTAATCCATCAAAAAACCAATTTACAGCGCTGTAAAACAACGAGTTAATAAATATCCAAAATATAATTTTGGATATTTATTAACTTAAATCTACATTTGCAGTATCATTTAGCGAAAGCTAATCAAGTCAACCTTCCTTAATAAAAGGTTTGATTTATAAAGAAGTGGCGAGAGACAGGCTCTTTGACCCACTGGCAACCCTCCCAAGATGGAGAAGGTGCCAATTCCTGACCAAAAGACGTGGTGTCGTTTGGAAAGATAAATTGAAACAAAATGAAAACTGTAAGAATTACTTCAAATCTGTTAAATTATTGTTATCCTCAGCAGGCTAATTGCATGTGCTGTTGCATACTATAATTTACAAATCTTCCTTTTGCATTTCACATTCATACGGAAGGCCCCTTGCAGGGGTACGCTTAACAACCGTATACGTTTCCGAAGCTAAAAATCTTATAACGTATCTAATCAAAAACATAACAGGAACCACTTAAAACTAAATATAACATGTCAACATCACATAAATTCGAAACATTACAAGTACATGCAGGTCAGGAAATTGATCCTACAACAGGATCAAGAGCTGTTCCAATATATCAAACCACCTCTTACGGCTTTAAGAACTCTGAACACGGTGCAAACTTATTTGCGCTAAAGGAATTCGGAAACATTTATACCAGGATCATGAATCCAACAACAGATGTTTTCGAAAAAAGAGTAGCAGCGCTTGAAGGCGGTGTGGCTGCTTTAGCAGTAGCTTCGGGACAGGCAGCTCAATTTATTGCGTTAAATAACATCCTACAAGCAGGTGACAATTTTGTATCCTCATCTCATTTATATGGTGGATCATATAATCAGTTCAAAGTAAGCTTTAAACGTCTTGGTATTGAGGTTAGATTCGCTAATGGTGATGATGCTAATGATTTTGAAACAAAAATCGATGCAAATACCAAAGCTATATATTTAGAAACCATTGGTAATCCGGCTTTTAGTATTGCTGATTTCGAAAAATTATCTGCCATTGCCAACAGACACGATTTACCACTAATAGTAGATAATACTTTTGGTGCAGCCGGTTACCTATTTAAACCTTTAGAACACGGGGCCCATATTGTTGTTCAATCTGCTACCAAATGGATTGGCGGACACGGCACCAGTATTGGCGGAGTAATAGTAGATGGCGGAAATTACAACTGGGGAAATGGTAAATTCCCTCAATTTACCGAACCATCGGAAGGATATCATGGTTTAATTTTTAATGATGTTTTTGGAATTGGTGGTCCCTTTGGAAATATTCAATTCATTATTCGTGCCCGCGTTGAAGGCTTAAGGGATTTTGGCCCGGCCATCTCTCCTTTCAATTCTTTCCTTTTAATTCAGGGATTAGAAACTTTATCGCTTCGCGTGCAACGGCACGTAGACAACACACTTGCACTGGCAACCTGGTTGGAGCGCCATGATGCTGTGAAAAGTGTTAATTATCCTGGACTTGAAAGCAGCCCATACCATGCCAATGCCAAAAAATATTTAAAGAATGGTTTCGGTGCAGTGCTATCTTTTGAACTACATGGTGATAAAGAAAAAGCAACGGCATTGGTAGACAATCTTAAGCTTGTTAGTCACCTTGCAAACCTGGGTGATGCAAAAACCCTTATCATACAACCCTCAGCAACTACGCATCAACAGCTAAGTGACCAAGAACAAATTGCAGCAGGCATTACTGCCAGCCAGCTACGTGTTTCAGTAGGAATTGAACACATAGATGATATCAAGGCTGATTTCGAACAAGCCTTTGCTGCTATAAACAAATAAAATAAAACGCTACAAGATCTAAAGAATGAGTACTACTGCCACATATACGCATACAAAGTTGTTTAAACTGGAGAACGGGAAAAAACTACGCAAATTAGAAGTTGCTTATCAAACTTATGGCAAACTAAATGCGAAGAAAGATAATGCGATCTGGGTATGCCATGCACTTACAGCCAATGCTGATGTTTTAGACTGGTGGAAAGGACTTTTCGGTAATAACGATCTGTTTAACCCTGAGGAACACTTTATCATTTGTGCAAATGTATTAGGTTCTAATTACGGTACAACCAACCCGCTAAGTATAAATCCGGTAACGGGGCAACCCTATTACCTTGCTTTTCCAGAATTTACGATAAGAGATTTGGTAGCTGCTCACCGCCTGCTTGCAACACATCTTGAGATTCAACACATTAAAGTGTTAATTGGCGGTTCTTTAGGCGGACAACAAGCATTGGAATGGGCCATTACGGATAGCAAAAGCGTAGACAATCTAATTCTTGTAGCGACAAATGCAGTACACTCGCCATGGGGAATTGCATTTAATGAGAGTCAGCGTTTAGCCATCAGCACTGATCGTACATTTTACGCACAGCAGCCAGATGGTGGCTTAAAAGGGTTAAAGGCTGCAAGGAGCATTGCTTTATTATCTTACCGTACCTATGAGGCATATTCAGCTACACAATTAGAAAGTGTAAATGACAAAACGGGTTCATTCAGAGCTGCCTCTTACCAGAATTATCAGGGCGAAAAACTATGTAAACGCTTTAATGCCTATAGCTATTGGTACCTAAGCAAAGCTATGGACAGCCATAATGTTGGCCGAAGCAGAAAAAGTATTGTTGATGCCTTGGCATTGGTTAAAGCAAATACACTGGTAATAGGAATTGAAAACGATGTGCTATTCCCGCTTTGTGAACAAGAATTCTTAGCAAAGCATATTCAGGGAGCAGCACTCCAAAGTATTAGCTCTGCTTATGGCCACGATGGTTTTTTAATTGAGACAGACATATTAACCAACATTATTGGCACATTCTTAAAAGAAAGTGCCAATAAGAAAATAATTAAATTACATAAAACAGCATAGCATTTAGATGAGTAAGAAACTTAAGATCGGTTTATTTGGTTTTGGAGTTGTTGGACAAGGATTGCATGATATTATTCGCGGTCAGGACCTCAACCTTGAGATCGTTAAAATAGCTATTAAAAATCCTGAGAAAAAACGTAGCCTTGAGGCACATCTTTTCACCACAAATCATGATGAAATATTAGACAATAGTGAAATCAACACTGTAGTTGAATTAATTGATGACGCAGAGATTGCGTACAACATCGTTAAAAGAGCATTAATTAGCGGCAAAAATGTAGTTTCTGCCAACAAAAAAATGATTGCCACTCATCTGGCCGAACTGGTTGAATTGCAAGAAAAACACAATGCTTCTCTACTATACGAAGGTGCAGTTTGTGGCAGCATACCCATCATCCGTAATCTGGAAGAATATTACGACAATGAATTACTACACGGTATAAGTGGAATATTCAACGGGTCATCTAACTACATTCTATCGAAAATATTTAATGAAAATCTTGAATATGGCGTTGCATTAAAACAGGCACAAGATCTTGGTTTTGCTGAATCTAATCCTATTCTGGATGTTGGGGGCTATGATCCTAAATTTAAGCTGGCTATTGCGACTGCTCATGCTTACGGGTTATTTATTGATCCTAATAAGATACTCAATGTAGGCATTCAGAACTTATCAGAGCACGACATTAAGTATGCCAGGGAGAAGAACTTTAAAATTAAACTTGTACCTACTGCCCGTAAAATAAGTACCAAGCAAATCATTACTTATGTATTGCCAAAGTTTGTAAAATCTGATGATTTCCTGTTCAATGTAGAAAACGAATATAACGGTGTAACGGTTCAGGCCGCCTTTGCTGATAAGCAGTTTTTCTTTGGAAAAGGTGCCGGCGGACATCCTACCGGAGCAGCTGTTTTATCAGATATAGCTGCCTTAAGGTATGATTACCGCTATGAGTATAAGAAATATCATCAGCATAACGGATTAGTTCATACTGATAATGTAAACATTGAAGTTTACCTGCGTTACACCCATGAGTACACATTGGAAAAGCTTCAGATAGATAATATTATTGAGCGGTTCTCCCGTAATGATTACAAATATGTCATTGGAAATGTAAGCCTGAAAACTTTATTGGCTAACCGCGACCTTCTTGAGCAAAAGGATGTTTTTATTGCTCATACTGGTAGGTACACTTACACCGAACAGCAAATCCTAAAGGTTTCTGAAGAGGAAGTAATATTTAACTAGTTATTATTTTTGCTTTGTTTTGATAGTAAAAAGGCCCCTAATGGGGCCTTTTGCTTTATGTTGTTTTATATTTCTCTATTCAAATCCCAATTTTCAAGATAATCAGCTACCCTTCTTACAAAAGAGCCACCCAACGCGCCATCTACAACACGGTGGTCATATGAAAGCGAAAGGAACATCATATGGCGTATAGCGATCACATCCCCAAACTCTGTTTCTAATACTGCTGGTTTCTTTTTAATTGCGCCTACGGCTAAAATAGCTACCTGAGGTTGATTAATAATCGGTGTTCCCATTACATTACCAAAAGAACCTACGTTAGTTAATGTAAACGTTCCATTTTGCGTTTCATCAGGCTTAAGCTTAGAAATACGTGCACGTTTTGCCAAATCGTTTACCGATTTAGTTAATCCAACCAAATTAAACTGATCTGCATTTTTAATAACAGGAACAATCAGGTTGCCACTAGGTAAAGCAGCTGCCATGCCGATGTTAATGTCTCTCTTTTTAATAATCTGGTTTCCATTTATGGAAACGTTGATCATTGGATAATCTTTTATTGCCTTGGCAACAGCTTCTATAAATAAGGGGGTAAAAGTAATCTTTTCATTTTCGCGTTTTTCAAAGCTGCCTTTCACTTTATCACGCCATAAGACCAGATTGGTCACATCTGCTTCCACAAATGAGGTTACGTGCGCCGAAGTATGCTTACTCATTACCATATGTTCGGCAATTAATTTACGCATCCTATCCATCTCGATAATCTCATCACCGCCACTTATACTTGTCAATGGCTGAGATACAGGCTTAACAGCTTCTTCTTTAACAGACGCTTCAATTTTAGCTGTTTGCGGAGCAGGAGGTATTGACGATGCACCTCCTCTTTTATTTTGAATATAATTTAACAAGTCATCCTTAGTCAAACGTCCATCAGCACCTGTACCAGATATTGTATCTAATTCACTTGTTTCAATATTTTCCTGTGCGGCTATATTTTTTACTAAAGGAGAATAAAAACGATCAGAACCACTATCTTCTTTCGTAGCTTCCCCGGCATCATTTGACACCAGTTGTTCTGTTCCCGGAATACTTTCAATAATAGGCTGTTCCGCTGCTGGCATGGTAACCGGGACATCTTCTGTCGTTTCAGCGTCGGTTTCTATAATCGCAATTACTGTACCTACCTGCACAATTTCATCTTCGGTGAACAACTGTTTAATTAGCTTACCTGCTATTGGTGATGGAACTTCAGAATCAACCTTATCTGTAGCAATTTCCAGAACCGTATCATCCATCTCTATCATATCTCCGGGTTGTTTAACCCATTTAATGATGGTTGCTTCTGCAACACTTTCCCCCATTTTAGGTAACAATAATTCGTATTGAGCCATTTTTTATTTCATGATTGATATCGGATGCAAAAGTAAAGTATTTTGAACACTTAATCCCCATATTGGTTAAGTTCATTCAAAATCATGGTCAAAGCCGCTATGGCTGAACGTTCTATGTTTTGCGCTCTTTTATTTCCAAAACTATAAACCCTTGCCACAACGCGCTTACTACTCGCTACGGCAATCCACACGGTACCAACGGGTTTACCAGGCAGACCGCCATCCGGACCAGCAATTCCACTTACCGCTACAGCATAATCTGTTTTAAAATGATCTATTGCTCCCCGCGCCATTTCTTTTACAGTCTGTTCGCTCACTGCACCGTAATTATTTAGGGTTTGAGGGCTAACACCTAAAACTGATTCCTTAAGTTCATAAGAATAGACTACTGCCCCTCCAACATAAACAGATGAACATCCGGGATGTTGTGTAATCAAGTGGGCAATATAACCACCGGTGCAACTTTCGGCCGTCGAAAGTGTAAGCTTTCTCTCCTCCATTATATTTAGAATTGCCTTTTCAAGGGCAATATCCTCTTCTACAACAACGTTTTTCTTTACTTTAGCAATAATCTGCTGAGCATAAAGTTCTACCTCATTTTTCAGTATTACTTCATCAGTTCCTGTACTGCTCAATCTTAAACGTACCTGACCTAGTCTTGGCAGGTAGGCAAGTTTAATATGCTCAGGTAAGCTATTTTCAATATCTTCAATTTCAGCTGCTAAAAAAGACTCTCCTATATTAGCGGTAAGTATGGTTTTATGAACAATGAACGGAAGTTTAAATGCTCCTTTTAAGCGTGGAAGAATCTGTTCCTGCATCAGATACATCATTTCAAACGGAACCCCTGGCATAGATACAATGATGTTTCCATTATGCTCAAACCACATGCAAGGCGCTGTCCCGTTCTCATTTTTGATAACAGTACAACCCTCTGGAACATCGGCCTGTTTTATATTAGATTCAATCATTGGCCTGTTGTGTCTTTTAAAGATCTCAGTAATGTGGCCCAATGTATCCTCATCCCTCCTAAGTCCCATATTAAAATATTTAGCTAGGGTTATTTTTGTAATATCATCTTTAGTGGGGCCTAACCCACCAGTAATCAAAATCACTTTAGCTCTTTTTTCGGCAAGCGCTAAAGCTTCAGTTATATGATCAGCATCGTCAGATACTGAGGTAATTTGTTTTACTTTAATTCCTATCAGATTAAGTTCTTTGGCCATCCAGGCGGAATTGGTATCTACAATCTGACCAATAAGCATCTCGTCTCCTATCGTTATTATTTCAGCTAGCATAAATTCAAATATTAGAATCGGGTATAGTAATTCTTTCTCTTGCTCAGTTTTAAATCCTGAAGCACTGATGCTTTTACTTTGATGTCTACAGAATAAAACTGATACGCACCAAAAGGGATCCAGCTAAAGCTCATATCCCAGCAATGTAAATCCCGGTATATAGCCAAAGAGGTTTGCGAGAAGGTACTCGCCTTAAAATCCCAACCGGAGTTAAACTGGACTTTCCATTTCGGGGTAATGTTGGCATCACCATTAAAATTCAATGTATTGGTGATCGTTGAATTTTGTCCCAACCTGTCTGTATTGTAATTAAAAGTGTAGCTAAAGGCAAAGTTCCACGGAATTTTAAAATCCACAAATGCATTAGGGTCCCTGCTTACTTTAGCAAGTTCCTCTGACTGCTCAGGTGTCATACCTGTCTTAGCAGCTTTATCCTTTAAATTCTGTTCGTTTTCATTCTTCTTTTTTAAAGCCTCCGGATTTAAGCTATAATTAAAGGAGAAACCAAAATTAGTTAAACGAGGTAATTTACCCACATTCCAAACGTAATCATCGATCAGTTTCCTGCTCACCTTTCCTGTCAAAACATCTACAGTATCGGCATATCTATAGGGATCTAAAGTACCATAATAATTTATGCCCAACTTATCTGTAAACTGTGAACGTCCACTAAATCCAAGTGTCGATAGCTTAAAGCTTGGGGCCAGAAAGTTGTATGAACCGCTAATACTCAAACCCTGGATAATAGGAATTTTTTTATCGCCTTTTCCTGTAGTATCATTTGGAGTAAGCACCTTTGCCTCGACTGTATTGTCTAAACTAAATGAAATTGAGGCAGAGCGGCCAGCTCCCGGAAATCCATAAGGTGAGCCTTCAAAAATTGAATATTTTTGTTGCTGTCCGTCCGATCCAATTTTTGGAGTTCCGTCGGTATAGTAAGCGAGTTTATAATATCCTTTAGCTAAATCAGAAAAATCTGGTCTGTAGCTAAAGCTTACCTGAGGAGTCATCACATGCCTCAATGCCTTGAAATTACCAAACTTCGTAAACTGAGCCGTACTATAAATCTTTGTAGACACGCCCATGTTTAAGCTATACTCGCCATTGCGTTTAAAACCTGCAACCGTGTCAATTATCTCCTGGTCACTGTTGTTTAAAACCTTTAAATAAGATTTACGCACAGTTTGAAATTGCCATCTCTCCGTATAGGATACACCTGTATTGAAATTAAAATAATTCAATATATTAAAGGCCATATTTATAGGGATCTGGTGACTAACCCCATTTTTAAATTTATTAAGCGACTCTCTTTTAAATAGCTGATCCTCAGTTGTTGTAATCGTGTTACTAGCTTGCATACTATAACCAACCGTTATCTTTTGATACCATTTTTGTTCCCCTAACCTATCCTTTGAATCAAATGGATTAAAGGTTGGAACACTTAAACTTATGTCGGGTAATCTTAAGCTGACAGACTTATTTTGTGTTTCCTGCGAACCATCTGCCGCAACACCAAGGGTGATACCATTACCAAAAACACGACCATAAGATATTGATGATCTTAAGGTATTTTTAGTAAACTGGCTATAATCATAACTACTACCACCTGCCGTGTTTTCATTAAATGAACTCGTACCGGCGTCTACCGAAGCAGAAAATGTTGTACCGGGTTTGGCGTTTGCATTCTGACTGTGTGTCCACTGCAGGTTAAAATCCTTTCTTGGTGTATATTCAGGTGTACCTTCCAAACCGTACCTTGAATTTGAATATCGGAAATTTATGTTACCATTGTACTTATATCTCTTTGTATAATTAGAGAGCAATGAACCTTCGTATGAACCTCTGGTATAAATTGTAGCCAACATTTTTGCATCCCAGTAATCATTTAGACCAAGGTAATACCCCCCGTCCCGCAAAAAGAAACCTCTTGTATAATCTTCACCCGGACTTGGCAAAATGACTCCAGACGATTTTTTGTTAGGCTTGGGGAAAAATGCAAAGGGCAAGCCAATAGGTAAAGGAATGTCCTCTATTTTTAAATATACCGGACCGGTAATAATCTGATTTTCAGTCACAATACCCTTTGTAATATAAATACCAAAGTGTGGATGTGGTAAATTACAAGTACTATAGGTCTGTCCTTTACTGTGAATTTCATCATCCGGTTGCTTCTTTGCTTTACCTCCGGTAAAGAATCCTCCCTCCTGCTCTGTATATACGCCCCATATCCGACCAATACTGGTTTCTGTATTATAAAATAGTGAGTCTGCAAGAGATGTAGATTGCCCGGTCATTTTAACAATAGGTCTACCTACATATTTTCCTTTAGCATCAGTTCTTCCACTGGCATAAATCTCATTAGTTTTTGAATTGTAAGTAATATAGTCCGCATCAAGTTCAAAGTCTTGATACTTAACTCTGGCTTTACCATATAGATAAACCATTTCTTTCTCCTTATCAACAAAACTGGAATCCTGAGCAGAGTATTCTATTTTCTCACTGGCAATCGTATCTTTTGGCGCAGTTTGTGCGTTACCTTTCTTAGTAGTGTCTGCTTGTTTAATTACTTGTTGCCATGAAAAATTGTTCAAAGCGAGGGCTCGATTACCAACAGATGTTAATAAAACAATGAAGTTTAAAAAAATGATGTACCGTAAAAGTTTCAAATTCGTGTGTGAATGTTATTTTTGCATTAATGTTTAATCCAAAACGTTCAAAATTAATGAAAAATATACCATTGCTCAGACCAAATGCAATTTTGATTGCATTTATTTCTGCAGTTATTATTACTATATCTAATTATCAAGCATTTACGCAAGAATATAAAATAAAAACTATTGTTATTGACGCCGGTCATGGCGGAAAAGATGGCAGTACAAGAGGGCTCTACTCTACTGAAAAAGACGTAGCTCTTAAAACGGCCTTACATCTTGGTGCCGCTATTGAAGCGAATATGAAGGATGTAAAAGTAATTTATACAAGAACTGAAGATGTTTTTATCCCTCTTTACGAACGTATTGCTATTGCAAACAATGCTAAAGCGGATCTTTTCATTTCAATTCACTGTAATGATATGCCCGTATACAGATCAACTGTGGTAACAGGATATAGAAAAAATAGCAGGGGGAAAAGAATTCCAATAACCAGTACAGTTAGCAGAAAAAGTACATCCACAAGAGGTGTTGAAACATTTGTTTCAGGTATGGGACGTGTAAATGAACAAGACGAGGCTATTAAGAGAGAAAATGCATCAATATTCTTAGAGGAAAATTATAAAGAAAATTACGAAGGCTTCGACCCGAACAATCCTGAAAATTTCATTATACTTTCTCTAATGAAAAATACTTTCAGAACCCAAAGTTTAAAACTGGCTAAGCTGGTACAAGATCAATACGTTAATGTTGGCCGCATCGACCGTGGTGTTCAGGAAAAAAGCCTGGCAGTTTTAGCTCGCGCGGGTATGCCTGCCATATTAACCGAAATTGGTTTCATAAGTAACCCTGATGAAGAGGACTATATGAATTCTGAGGCCGGACAAAATGAAATAACCAATTGTCTGTTAAAGGCTATTGAAAACTACAAGAAAAGCATAGAAGGATAAATAATTGAATCAATAACTATTATTAGATGAGTGTAAAGAAAAATGCGACCCTGTTATTATTACTATGTTTATTTAGTTCACAACTAGTACTTTCCCAAACCTATAAAGTTAAAACCATTGTTATTGATGCCGGGCATGGTGGCACAAAACCCGGTGCCAGAGGAAGTTTTTCATTAGAGAAAAATGTAGCGCTAAAAGTAGCTTTAAAGCTAGGGAAAAAGCTTGAAGAAGAATTACCCGGAGTAAAAATCCTTTATACCCGAAAAACTGATGTTGATGTAGATTTCTACAAAAGAGCCGCCCTTGCAAATGACAATAAAGCCGATCTTTTCATCTCCATTCACTGTAACTCAATGCCCGATAAAAGGGTGGTCACCGGTTATACAAAAAGCAGAAGAGGCAAAAGGATCCCTAAATATTCCTATGTGAAGAATAAATCTACAAGTGGCACGGAAACATTTGTTGCGGGTTCCCACCGCTTAAATGAGCAAGATGCTGCAATTAGGGAAAATGAGGATATCAAACTTGAAAAGAATTATAAGCAGAATTATAATGGCTACGATCCTAATGATCCTGAAACATTTATTATACTATCTTTGTTCAAAAATATATTTAGGGATAAGAGTCTGAAATTAGCTAAATTGATTCAGTACAATTATACCCATGACGACAATAGAGTAAACAGAGGGATAAAGGAACAAGGACTTTTAATTCTTCAAAGATGCGGAATGCCTGCGGTACTAACAGAAATCGGATTTATTTCTAACCCTACCGAAGAAGAATATATGAATTCAGCGCGTGGACAAGAGGAAATTGTTAATTCAATTTACAAAGCAATAAAAACTTACAAAAAGGAAACTGAAACAAATTAAGTAAATACATACCAAGAACATACACTGAATGAAGATAGCAAATGAAACCAAAGTAGGCATATTAGCTGCCTTTTCTATAGCCCTGTTAATTATAGGCTATAATTTTTTAAAGGGAAATGCCATTTTTTCAAGTGAAACTGTTTTATATGCAAAATATTCGCGCGTTGATGGTCTTGCGGTATCAAAACCGGTTTTAATTAATGGTTATCAAATTGGCCGTGTAGATAAACTGGAATTACAAACAGACGGATCAATTGTTGCCACGCTCAAAATCAAAGGCAAGTACGAGATTCCAAGAAATAGTGTTGCCAAGCTTGAAAGCACAGACCTTTTAGGAAGTAAAGCAATTGTGATGGCGCTAGGTACGGGTAATGACTTCGCTCAGGATGGGGACACATTGAATGCAAATGTTCAAAAAGGAATTCTTGAAACAGTGCAGCCGGTTCAAAAAAAGGCTGAGTTAATTATTGGTAAAATGGACTCCATATTAACAAGTGTCAACTCAATCTTGAATCCCAATTTCCAAAAGAATGTTGATAAAAGCTTTAACAGCATAGCCTCTACCCTTTCTTCTTTAGAATCTACCTCCAAAAAGGTTGATAATCTTGTTGGTTCAGAAGGTACTCGTATATCTGCAATTCTTGCCAATGTAGAAGCAATTTCGGGCAATCTAAAACAGAACAATGCCAAAATATCTGCTATATTGAATAACATCAATTCAATTACTGATCAGGTAGCTGCAGCAAATTTCAAGCAAACAATAGATAATGCCAATAAAGCGGTTGTAGATCTTCAAACTATTGTAGGTAAAATTAACAATGGTGAAGGAACACTTGGCCTGTTAGTTAACGATACAAAAATGTACGACAACCTAAACAACGCGTCTAAAAGCCTTGATAACTTGATGATAGATCTGAAAGCAAATCCAAAACGTTACGTTCACTTCTCCATATTTGGTGGTGGCAAAAAGGATAAGTAATCAAATGGTATAGGTATTACCTTCTATTGCAAGTTCAGTGTTCTCAAAAACAGATTTCGCTTCATCTAAAAGCGGCTGCAAGGTCTTGTATCTCGACGAAAAGTGTCCAATAAGTAATTTTACAGCTCCGGTTATTTTAGCGATCTCACCGGCCTGTAAAGCCGTTGTGTGATGTGTTATATTTGCCCTATCCAGCATTTCATGTAAAAATGTAGCTTCGTGATAAAGCAAATCACAATCTGCAATGTTGCTAAAGTATCCTTGGTCAAACAAGGTATCAGAACAATACCCATATTTTTTAGGGGTATCAGAGTCAGTAGTATAATCCTTATTCAGGATAACTCTGCCGTCAGGTAAATTAAGGTCAACGCCCCTTTTTAGCAAAGGATAATACTCAATATCAATCTGCTCCTGTTCAAGTTTCTCAACAATGAGCTTACGTAGTCGTTTCTTTTGAGTGAACTTAAATCCTGTGCATGGAATTCTATGATTTAGAACAAAGCTATCAACAATCAGGTCAGCATTTTCAAAGATCTGAACAGATTCATTTGCCTGCGTTACCACAAACTCTATCGGATACCTGATGACCGTTTCTGAATATTTAAATTGAAGAGCCAGTATTTCCTGTAAAGGTTCCGGCGCAAAAATCTTAAGAGGCTTAACGCGTCCGTTTAAATGCAGACTGGAAAGCAAACCTATTAATCCAAAGTAATGATCGCCATGTAAATGGCTTATAAACACATAATCTATCTTACTGGCTTTAAAGCCGTATTTGATCAACTGCTGCTGAGTACCCTCGCCACAGTCAATCAAATAAAACTTTTCATTGCAATTTAAAAGCTGTGCTGTAGGATTTCTATTATATACGGGTGTGGCAGAGCTGCTCCCTAAAATAGTAATCTCAAATTTCATTAATCTTTATCTACGCTTCCCAACAACTCTTTTTCTATTTCTTCCATAAAGATTAGATCGGTTGCTTCATCAAGTTTTGACACAATTGTCAGAGACTGATCTAAATTGGACATCTCCAATATTTTAGCCACAACCTCATTTATTCCTGTTACGATAAACAGGCCATTAGATTTCTTACAAAGTCTGTCTCCAACAAGCAAACTGCTCAGATCCTGAGAATCATCACATTGCTTTATAGCCGATAAATCTAATACGATATTACGATACCCCTCTGTATTCAATAAGATGAATTCAGATTTCAATTTCGGTGTATTATCGTTCGTAAACTTAGATTCATTAAGCTTCAGAACAACATACTTTTCATGCTTATCTACTGAAAATTTCATGATATTGATTTATTTAGTTTGATTACGAATGTAGTTAAAATTCTCTGATTTATTTAATTATTGAAGTAGATTAGGTACCTACGCCGATAAGAGTTTACTTAAAGAATCACCTACATTTTTTTCTATTCTGCTAACAACATCAGCTGTCTCATTCTTCACAAACCGATCTCCTGTTATTTGTTCATAAAGCTCAATGTAACGATCAGATATAGAGTTCACAATTTCAGGAGTCATCCCCGGGATGGTTTGTCCATCCTTACCCTGAAAACCGTTTTCTATTAACCATTTCCTTACAAATTCTTTAGATAACTGCTTCTGTGGTTCATTCCTATCCTGCCTATCTGCGTAACCTTCTGCATAAAAATAACGTGAAGAATCAGGAGTATGGATCTCATCAATTAAATAAATATCTGAGCCAACTTTACCAAATTCATACTTGGTATCAACAAGGATAAGACCTCGCTCGGCAGCCATTTGGGTACCACGCTCATACAATGCATAAGTGTAATTTTCAAGATGAGTATAATCTGCTACAGATACGATGCCCTTAGCTAAAATATCTTCTTTAGAAATATCCTCATCATGTCCAACAGAAGCCTTAGTTGTGGGTGTTATCATTGGTTTAGGTAATTTATCATTTTCCTTTAAACCATCTGGCAAAGCCACTCCGCAAACACTACGCTTTCCGGCGCTGTATTCTCTCCAGGCATGTCCTGCTAAATAACCTCTAATTACCATTTCTACTTTAAACGGCTCACAAATACGTCCGATGGTAACCATTTCATCAGGTACATCAATAACCCAGTTCGGAACAATGTCTTTTGTTGCATCTAAAAATTTAGCCGCTATCTGATTCAATACTTGCCCTTTAAAAGGTATTGCCTCAGGTAAAACCACATCAAATGCAGATATCCTGTCTGTTACTACCATTGCCATAAATTGGTTGTTAATGGTATAAACATCTCTCACTTTTCCTTTGTAAAAATTTGTCTGCTTAAGGAAGCTAAAATTTGTTTCTTTAATTGCTGTCATGCTATGTGCTAAAAAGCCTTTATTGATTATTTAAATTACTGAATATCACCATAGGCTTTCAATATTCGTTTAACCAGTTTGTGTCTTACCACATCTTCACCTGTTAAATAAATAATATCAATACCTGGTATATCTTCAAGAATACGCAGTGCATTATGTAAACCCGACATCTGCTTTTTCGGTAAATCTATTTGTGTTATGTCGCCTGTTACAATGAATTTAGCTGATGGTCCCATACGGGTCAAAAACATTTTCAATTGCAAATCAGTAGAGTTCTGTGCCTCATCTAAAATTACAAAGCAGTTATCAAGCGTCCTTCCACGCATAAATGCAAGCGGAGCAATCTCGATAGTTCTGTTTTCAATATATAATTTAAGTTTTTCGGCAGGGATCATATCGTCCAATGCATCATACAATGGGCGTAAATAAGGATCAACCTTTTCCTTCAAATCTCCGGGTAAAAACCCAAGATTCTCTCCTGCCTCAACAGCTGGTCTGGTTAAGATGATCCGCTTGATCTCTTTATTTTTTAATGCTCTTACCGCAAGGGCGACGGCTGTATAAGTTTTTCCGGTTCCGGCAGGTCCGATAGCAAAAAGCACATCATTTTTATTAATGCTCTCAACCATCTTCCGCTGATTGGCGGTCCTTGCTTTTACCATTAAACCATTGGTACCAAACACAATGACCTCTCCGCCTCCCCCATTGCTTGCTTTTTCAGCAGCGGGTTCGTCGGCCGACGGTATTTTCTTTGAAACCAAAATAGATTCTACGTCATTTGCAGTTAAAGAGCTATACTTCTCTAACTGACTAATCAGCTGACCATACTTCTTTTCAAAAACCTTAAGTTCCTGTTCGTCACCTAGTACCTTTACTTCGTTTCCTCTTGCCACAATCTTTAATTTTGGAAAAGCACTTTTAACAAGCTCGTAATGCTCGTTATTAGCACCCCAAAATTGTACCGGATCTACCGATTCTAATGTTAATTTTAGTTCGTTCAAAATATTGTTTTTTAGATTGGAGTGTATATTTTGATTTAAAAATTGAATATTTGTACGCGTTTTACCACCTACGCAAGATTAAGAATAAATATTCAATTTTTAATGGCCATTATTACTTTAACAACAGATTTAGGTTCTAAAGATTTCTATCAGGCTGCCCTTAAGGGTAGTATCCTGAGTATCCTACCTACAGCTAACATTGTTGATGTAACGCATGAAGTGCCATCTTTTAATATTTCGCACGCTGCATTCGTTTTAAAGAACGTTTATCCATACTTCCCCAAGGGCACTGTTCACCTTATTGGCATTGATTCTGTATTTAGTGAAAACACAAAATATATTGCACTAAAACATAAAGAACATTTCTTTGTAGGTGCTGATAATGGAATTTTTTCCTTACTTTTTAATGAGAAGCCAGAAGAGATTGTGGAGCTGAATATTATGCAGGACCTTAAATATCTTCACTTTCCTTTGGTTGATATATTTGTTAAAGCTGCAACGCAGCTTGCCAAAGGTGCTAAGCTGAGGGACATTGGTGTACCGACAGAAAGTATTGAAGAAAGAATGTTGTTAAATCCGGTTATTGAACGCGACATCATCAGAGGCAGCGTAATCTATATCGATACCTTCTGCAATGTAATAACCAACATCACAAAAGATCTTTTTACAAAAATTCAGCGCAACCGGGACTTCACCTTGTATTTCAGAAAAAGCGAAACCATCACACAGTTAAGCTGGCATTATAATGAAGTACCTGAAGGAGAAAAATTGTGCCTGTTTGGCATCAGCAACCATCTTGAAATTGCCATTAACAAAGGAAAGGCCAGCGGATTATTAGGTTTACACCTTAACGACATTATCAGGATCGAATTTCATCCTTAAAAGTGTATTTCCCATCAGGCATGGAGTTTGCTTATCCCTTAAAAACACTTAAACATGATCAAAAACGTATTGTTTATTATTTTCATTTTTAGCACTTCATTGCAAGCCGCACCATTTCAAACGGACACAAGTGCTTATCAAACCCAAAGATTAAAAGTAAACGCTCTTCTTAAAGAAAGAAGTGCCAAATTTGGTCAGTACGATCAAAGCTTGGATAATAAAACAGGAATATTTGGCTTCCAAACTAAAGGTGATATAAAAAACTCCAATGAAATACTGCGTCAAATAGTTTTAAATGACAACAATGTCTTTAAAGAGCTTAAAATACTCATGGACTACAAAGATGAGGAAGTTAAACGTATTAAAAATGAAGCTAATAGTACCAACGATAGAATCGAAAACTACAAAACATCAATAAAAAAACTACAAGATCAAAACATACAGCTAAAAAAGGATTATGCTATTGCAAATAAAGAAAAACAAATTACCAATTATATAGTTATGTTTCTGACACTTACCTTGTTTGTAGCCTGTTATTTATTCTACAAAAAATTTAAAAAAGCATGATGAAAACAGCAGTCTTTAAAATTTTTGTAAAAATTAACAAAGCTATTTTACCAAGTCTGTATAAAAAAGACCCGCTAAAACTAACTTCATTTCAAAAAGCAATATTAGGCTATAGGTATTGGGTTTTAACTCAGTCGCTTAATTAAAATAATTAGTTAATAGCCCTACCAGAAATTTTGGTTCAACCCAGGTTGATTTTGGAGGCATCCCCCCATTAACATCAGCTACCGCAATAACCTGATCTATCGAAACAGGGAATAGCGTAAAAGCCAATGCATAAAGGCCATTATCAACCTTAAGCTGGAGTTCAGAAACTGGAGTTCTTCCACCCTCAAAAGTAATTCGGGCATCAGTCCTGGGATCTTTTATATTTAATATGGGGCCAAGAATATAATCTTGTACAATACTCACATCAAGCGCTTTAACAGGATCATTTTCATCATAGATTTCTTTTTTTGGCTCAAGCACATACCATTTTTCATCAAAATACATCCCAATCTTATGTAATTGATTCGGCTTAACCGCATCTGGAGATTCCTGTACTAAAAATGATTGTCTTAATAATCCAATCAACGACTGAGGATCCAGATCACCAAGGTCTCTAACCAGTCTGTTAAATTCCAGTATTTTAACCTCTCTGGTATTCATATAAACTGTGGTAAAATAATTATAGCCTTCGGTTCCAGTATGGCGTTCCTTATTTAACGCTTGCTTTTGCAAACCCATCTTTGCCATTGACGCTGCTCTATGGTGACCATCAGCGATGTATACAAAGGGAATATCATAAAAGGCGGCAGTCAGATCATCCAGATCCGGATGATCAGTAACAGCCCATACCTGATGTATTGTACCATCTGCGAATGTAAAATCAAGGTCGGCTTTACCCTTGGTGTATTTGTCTGTAATGGAATCAATAATCTGATCAGGGTGGTAGGTAATTAGTACAGGGTTAGCATCTAGCCCGGTTTGCTGGAGATAATCGGCCAGAAGCCTCTCCCTGCGCTCTACAGTCGATTCATGCTTCTTTATCCTCCCCGCTAAATAATCTTTAATATGAGTAAGTGTCCAGATGCCTGTTTGCACCAGCTCATTGTGTTTCACTCGGTAAATATAAATGGCAGGTTTATCCTGTTTAATAAGAAATTGATGCTCAATAAATCCCTCAAGATTTTCGCTGATCTTTTTATATACCACCTCCTCTCTTGTTCCCCTTAGATATGGATTATCGAGTTCCGGATTAATCAGATGAAGAAAAGTACATTTATTTTCTGAAGCAATTAACCTCGCTTCGCCTGTACTATAGTATTCAAGCGGCCTTGTTACAACCAGTGATTGTAAATGTACTGCAGGTTTAAGCGCGCAGAAAGGCTTTATAAGAGGCATACTTGATTATGAATAATGGTCAAAGCTATATAAAAAAATAGCTTTGACCACTAATCTTACTTATTAAAATGCTCAATAATTAATGAGGCAAGTTCAACGCCTATACGTTCTTGAGCTTCATTGGTAGCAGCTCCAATATGAGGGGTTAAAGAGATTTTAGCATGTTGTAAAATTGACGCTCTAGGTGTAGGTTCGTCATCAAACACATCCAAACCAGCAAAAGATACTTTACCACTGTCTAAAGCAGCAATGAGTGCCTCTTCATCAATAGTACCGCCTCTTGAGCAGTTCACAACACCAACACCTTGTTTCATTTTTGCAAACTCTTCTGCTCCTAAAATAGGTTTATCTGCAAATGGAGTATGTAAACTGATGAAATCACTGTTTGCAATTACCTCATCCACTGATACTGTTTTGAATGGAATCTCAACAGAAACACCACCCTGAAAAGTCAATGGTAAAGTACCTTCGGCAGGATAAAGATCATAAGCCAATACATTCATACCTAATCTAAGGGCCACTTTAGCAGTTTCACGACCAATACGACCGAAACCGATAATACCCATAGTTTTACCTTGAAGTTCAACACCACCTGCATACGCTTTTTTCAAAGCATTGAATTTGGTAGCTCCTTCAACAGGCATTTTTCTATTTGAATCCTGTAAAAAACGGATACCGGTAAACAAATGTGCAAATACCAGTTCCGCAACAGATAACGAAGAAGCTGCAGGTGTGTTTACCACTGCAACACCCTTACTGCGGGCATATTCAACGTCAATATTATCCATACCTACCCCACCTCTGCCAATCAGTTTAATGTTAGGCACCTGATCAATCAATTCTTTACGTAATTTGGTGGCACTTCTAACTGTAATACCATCATAGTTTTTTAAAGCTTCTGCCAATTGATCCTGAGGTACTGTTTCCGTATCAACAACAAAACCCGCTTTTTCTAATAACGCTTTACCGATAGGATCTATCCCATCGTTTGCAAGTATCTTAATCATTAATTTTTATTTTAATTGGTGTGTTTTTCAGCAAAATTCTGCATTAATTCAACTAGTGCATGAACACTTGTAATTGGAAGTGCATTGTATATAGAGGCTCTAAAACCACCAACACTTCTATGTCCTTTAATGCCTTCAATTCCATTTTCTTCAGCATATTTCAAGAATGGTTTTTCAAGCTCCGGGTTTTCCATTACAAAACAAACATTCATTTTAGAACGATCTTCAACAGCACAAGTTCCTTTAAACAATGGATTTCTGTCAATCTCAGTATACAAAGCTCTGGCTTTTGCTATATTTTCTTTTTCAATTTCAGCAACGCCTCCTTTAGATTTCAACCATCTTAAGTTAAGCATAGCTACATATATAGAAAATACCGGAGGCGTGTTATACATAGAACCACCATCGATATGCACCTTATAGTCAAGCATAGAAGGTATTTTTCTGCCTGATTTACCTAGGATCTCATCTTTAACAATTACTACTGTTAAGCCAGCCGGACCGATATTTTTTTGAGCTCCTGCATAGATCAAATCATATTGGGAAACATCAATAACCCTGCTCATGATATCCGAAGACATATCACAAACTACAGGAATACTGGTTTTAGGTAAACTGAACATTTCTGTTCCGTAAATAGTATTGTTAGAAGTGAAGTGGAAATATGCACTGTCTTCAGGAATACTATAATCTTTAGGAATAAAGGTAAAGTTTGATTCTTTTGAAGAAGCAACAATGTTTGCTTTACCAAAAGTAGATACCTCTTTAATGGCCTTGTTTGCCCAAACGCCTGTTTCCAGATAACTGGCAGTTTTTCCTTCAGGTAATAAGTTCATCGGAACCATTGCAAACTGCAAACTTGCACCGCCTTGTAAAAATAAAACAGAATATCCGGAAGGTACATTTAATAATTCCTTAACTAATTTTTCTGCTTCTGCTACTACACCTTCAAATTCAGATGTGCGGTGAGAGATCTCCAGAATAGATAAACCATCCTTAAAATCTAGAACTGCTTGTGCTGCTTGCTTAAATACTTCCTGAGGTAAAATACAGGGGCCTGCGCCGAAATTGTGTCTCATTTTATAGTGATTTTTAATGCTTGTAAATGTAACAGTTTTATATTATTTATTATTTCGAATTCTTGAACTTTATGATCAATTTCAAATTTAGTTGTCTGCCGGTTAAATAATTAGGAATAGCATATTGTACGTTATCTACATCCTTAAGCCATAAATATGAAACCGTATTGTCAATATTCAACAAATTAAATACCTCTAAATGAGCAGAAAACGAACTAAAATATTTATCCAGCAACCTCGGTTTTTTTATTCCGGCATCGTCTAAAAAATCTTTAGAAAATCCAATATCCACACGCTTATAAGCAGGGATATTAAAATTATCGGAATAACGACGTACAAGAGGTGCTCCTACCGGCAATTTAGAACCATACATCATATTTAAATGCACTTTATAAGTAGGGCTGTTCGGCAATCTATCCTGAAAATAAACTGAAAAGTTAATTCTTTGATCGGTTGGCCTTTTTAAATAACCACGTTCATCATTGAAGATGTTCTGATTGGCCTTCATTAAAGACACCCTGAAATAAGACACCAGGTCCTTTACAAACTCACCACCTATACTCAAGTCTGCTCCATAGATGTAACCTTTTGCCAACTCTCCGGCAAGATACTTAACCCTTACATTATCCATCATATAAGGAATAAGCCTGTCCTGATATTTAAAATAAAGCTCAGAAGTAAACTTTAGGCGTGTTCCCAGCCCATCGAATGCATAGTCCAAACCTGCCGATGTGTTATATGATCTTTGCGCCTGCTGATTTAAATTAAGAACCCCATTAAAATCCCTGATACTCCTGTAGTCAGGAGCCTGCTGATATACTCCGGCAGTAAACCTGAAAATTTTATTATTACTTGATGGCCTGTAAGCCAAAAGCAACCTTGGGCTAAGAAGAAATTGTTTACTCAGGGTATTATAATTACCTCTTACGCCAAGCTGAAGGGTTGAATTGGCCGATAAGGTATAACTATCCTGAATATAGGCACTGTAGTATTGAATTGCCAGGTCATTTCTAACATTAATAAGATTATCCTGATAGAAGTTATTTAGTCCTCCTAGCTGTATATATCCGGCAGAATCTATAAGACTATACTCATTTAAATTGTCAATATATTTCTTGTTTTCCACCTTTAGACCCAGTGAAAAAGTATGGTTTTCATAATCCTGGTCTACCTTTACCTCCGAGCTGAAGTTTTCTGACTCCAGATTATTACGGGCATAATTTATATACTTCCCTATACCTTTGTTGATTCTAACAGAACCAAAGTTTCCATTTGCAAAGCTACTGTTAACCTCATCAAACACATATCTTCCTTCTATGTCTATTCTTTCCCTTTCAAGGGTGTTAAAATAACTGTTTATCCATTTTATAACCAGATTCGATTTAGGATAAAACGCAAAGGTTATCGCTCCGCCGGCAGTCTGATAATCATCTACTTCTTCCCCGCTATACTCAGTTTGCAAGCGCATCACAGTACTCAATGTACCAAACTGGGTTTCTCTGCTTTCTGGTATTAACTTAAAGATACCACTGTTGAAACTCCCTAAAAAATCCACACTCATTTTAGACGAAACATTTTGATGATAAATCAGTTGTGCGTCGGTAAAATTAGGTGCGTAGCTCCCCTTATTATCTTGTCTGTTTAGTATGCTCGTATTGTTTTTATACCTCAATCCGGCAAGCAAATAGCTGTTTTTATTTAAAATCTTAGAACTAAACCCGGCACCCAGCATACCAAGATTCAATACAGCTTCACTACTATCCGGCCTATCATATCTCACATCCAGTACTGATGATAATTTATCACCATAGCGAGATTCAAAACCACCTGTAGAAAACTTAGCAGAGCTTAACAAATCACTGTTAATGAAACTCAACCCCTCCTGCTGTCCATTCCTAATCAATACAGGCCGGCTAATTTCAACATCATTTACATATACCAGGTTTTCATCAAAATTACCTCCCCTAACGCTATACTGAGCGCTTAGTTCGTTATTGGTAGATACGCCCGGCAATGTTTTAAGAACCACTTCAAAATTACCCGAAACCGAGGGTATAGAAGCAATATCTGCAATATTAATCGTGGTGCTGTTACGAAGTTGATTCTGCTTTGTGGTGATGGTAACCTGCTCCAGCTCGTTTATATTTCGTGTTAAAGAAACGTTTTGAATAATCCTGCCAGCCTTACCATATTTAAACTCAACCAAAACAGATTTATAACCTAACAGGCTATATTTCAACGTAAAGGAAGTAGTACTTGAATAAATATTATAGATCCCATTATCATCAGAAGCAGTCGACTGATTTTGTCCAACTACACTAATGGTTACCATAGGTAATGGACTCCTCAGATCATCTGTAATTAGGCCCGACACTTTTACAAGAGGTTGTGCATTTACATATGTAAAACCAAATAGTAAAACTGAGAGCAGCAGATAGCGTCTATACATTTATGTTACAAAGCTGTGGGCTTATGATGATTTCAATTGTGCATCAAGTTGCTTTAATTCAGAGATCATGACCGAAGGAGAAGGCGCACCAAAAATGGCATTTCCTGCAACAAAAACGCTGGCACCTGCCTGAATCAGATCGGCCAGGTTTTGTATGCCTACCCCACCATCAACTTCTATTAGCAGACCAGGATTGACAACTGATGCCATAGCTTTTAACTCCCTTAATTTATTTAGCGTATTAGGAATAAACTTTTGGCCACCAAACCCCGGATTTACCGACATAACAAGTACCAGATCCAGATCTACCAAAACATCTTTAAGCAAGGTCACAGGGGTATGAGGGTTAATTGCAACACCTGCCTTACAACCAGCTGCATGAATCGCCTGGACCGTTCTATGCAAGTGAGTACATGCTTCATAATGCACTGTTATCACCGACGCTCCTGCAGCTGCAAAACGTTCAATATATTGATCAGGATTAACAATCATCAGGTGCACGTCCAAAGGCTTTGTTGCATATTTTTTTATCGCTTCCATTACCGGAAAACCAAAAGATATGTTTGGCACAAACACACCATCCATTACATCTACATGAAACCAGTCTGCCTCACTCGAATTAACCATTTCAATATCACGTTGCAGGTTAGCAAAATCAGCGGCAAGTAAAGAGGGAGCAATAAGGTGTTTCATGAGGAATGTGTTTTTAATTTATAGCTGGTTCACAATTGTAAATATAAAGAAATAACCCATTTTATACCAAAAAACCCCGCAAATTGCGGGGTTTTTTGGTATATGAAAAGCTGACAAACCGAAGGATTTACCCTCGGCTGACAGACCTGCCTTTTAATTAAGCTGGTTTATTTTCAGCTGGAGCAGCTTCTGCTTTTGGTGGGCGAGGCAATAAAGCTTTTCTAGAAAGTTTCATTTTACCTTGCTTATCAACATCCAAAAGTTTCACTTCAACTTTATCACCTTCTTTAAATACACCGTCCATTGTTTCTAAACGGGTCCAGTCAATTTCAGAAATGTGAAGTAAACCATCTTTACCTGGCATAATCTCTACGAATGCACCAAAAGGCATAATAGATTTTACTTTACCACTGTAAGTTGCACCTATTTCCGGTTTAGCAGCTATTGCATTGATACGGGTAACAGCAGCATCAATTGCAGCTTTGTTATCGGCAAAGATCTCAACGATACCTTTGTTTCCAACCTCTTCGATAGAGATGGAAGCGCCGGTTTCACGTTGCATTTCCTGAATAATTTTACCACCTGGCCCTATTACAGCACCAATAAATTCTTTATCAATACTTAAAGAAACAATACGTGGAGCATGGTCTTTATAATCTTCACGAGGTGCAGAAATTGTTTTCTTCATCTCGTTTAAGATGTGCAAACGAGCTTCTTTAGCCTGAATTAAAGCATTTGTTAACACTTCCCATTTCAAACCATTGATTTTTAAGTCCATTTGACAAGCAACAATACCTTTTTCAGTACCGGTTACTTTAAAGTCCATATCACCTAGATGATCTTCATCACCTAAAATATCAGAAAGGATTGCATATTTACCAGTTTTCTCATCAGTAATTAAACCCATTGCAATACCCGATACCGGAGCTTTGATTTTAATACCAGCATCCATAAGTGCTAATGTACCTGCACAAACAGTTGCCATTGACGAAGAACCGTTAGATTCTAAGATATCGGAAACGATACGGATGGTATAAGGATTTTCTTCTAATCCTGGCAATACTTTCTTTAAAGAACGCATAGCCAAGTTACCATGACCAATTTCACGACGACCAGCACCTCTGTTAGGACGAACCTCACCAGTTGAGAAACCAGGGAAATTATAGTGCAATAAGAATTTGTTGTATCCATTGATGAAAGCACCATCAATCATTTGTTCATCATCTTTAGATCCTAAAGTAACGGTAGTTAATGATTGCGTTTCACCACGTGTAAATACTGCAGAACCGTGAGCTGCAGGCAAGTAACCTACTTCACTCCAGATTGGGCGTACTGTACGTACATCACGACCGTCTAAACGAATTCCTTCATCTAAAACAAGGTTACGGATAGCGTCATATTGTACATCGTGGAAATATTTCTTAGAAAGGAAACCAGTTACATCATCGATATCTTCTCCTAATGTAGCAATGAAGTCCATTAAGATCGTACCAAATGCATCACCACGCTCACCTTTGCTTGTGTTGCTTTTAGCTACAGCATAAACCTTATCGTAAGTAGCGGCATAAACCTGCTCCTTTAATTCAGGATTGCTGTCTTCATGAGAATATGCACGCTTTACAGTTTTACCTACAAGCTCAGCAAGTTCTTTTTGAGCCTGAACCTGAATAACGATTGCTTTATGAGCAAATTCAATTGCCTCAACCATTTCAGTCTCAGAAATCTCATCACACTCACCTTCAACCATTACGATATCTTTTTCAGTACCTGCAACAAGGAATTCCAATGAAGCACGCTCTAAATCACTAACATAAGGGTTAATTACTAGTTTACCATCAATTTTAGCTACACGTACTTCAGAGATTGGTCCGTTAAACGGAATATCTGAAACTGCAATAGCAGCCGAAGCAGCTAAACCAGCTAAACAGTCTGGCATTATGTTTTTATCAGAAGAGATCAATGAGATCATTACCTGAGTATCAGAGTGATAATCTTCAGGGAACATCGGGCGCAAAGCGCGATCTACTAAACGTGAAATTAAAACTTCATAATCAGATAATCTTGCCTCGCGACGAAGAAAACCTCCAGGGATACGGCCTGCGGCAGCATATTTCTCCTGATAATCAACAGATAAAGGTAAAAAATCAACACCAGCCTTAGCTCCTACTGTAGAAACTACAGTTGCCAAAAGCATGGTATCACCCATTTTAACTACCACCGAACCATCAGCCTGTTTAGCTAATTTTCCTGTTTCAATTTCGATTGTTCTTCCATCGCCCAAGTCGAACGATTTTTTTATTACATTCATTTAAAAATTGTTGTGGTGTGTTTTCCTCTTTTCACACACCGGATTTATATATATAATTTTACTTTGCAAGTTAAGATAATAATATCAAGAAATTAAAAAAGCCATCCCTAAAGAATGGCTTTTCTTGATATAAGTAGTTCTATTTGATGATATCCCTTAGACCTAAAGTCTTGATGATAGCACGATAGCGCTCAATATCTTTTTTAAATAGATATGCCAAAATACCGCGGCGTTTACCTACTAATTTTTGTAGTGATAGCTGAGTTGAGAAATCTTTACGATTTTTCTTTAAGTGCTCAGTTAAATGCGCAATACGATATGTAAATAACGCTACTTGACCTTCTGCAGAACCTGTGTTTGTTTCTACTTCACCGTGCTGTTTAAAGATGTCAGCTTTCTTTTCTTTACTTAAATACATTCTTGAATGATACTAAAGTTTAAATGATTAATTAATTGGGTGCAAAGATAGTGTAAGTTTTAAAGATTAACAAGTATGCGTAAAATTTTGGCACGACAAGAAAATTGGCCATTACTAAATCCTATTTTTGTTGCTGTAACGACTTATTTATGGAAAAAAATCAATACAGTATATTTGAAAGTGAACTAAAAGTACGTCCTGATGATATCGATATGTTTAACCATGTCCATAACAGCAAATACTTTGATTACGTGCTTGCTGCCCGTTATGATCAAATGGCCGAATTTTACAAAATGCCAATGGAATCTTTTTTAAACAGTGGCTTTGGATGGGTGGTACGTACTGCACTTGTTGATTTTAAACGTCCTCTTATTCTTGGAGATGTAATTGCTGTCCGTACCGGAATTTTAACCATTAACGAAAAAGGCTGTCGTGTACAGTTCGAAATTGAAAATAAAAGAACAGGTAAAATTGCTTCTGATGGATGGTTTGATTATGTGATGATTGACACTACCACTGGAAAAGGCTGTAAAGTAAATGAAGAAATGATAAAGGCATACAGCATTTAATACTTTGCCCTTCTTTTATCGGTTTTCATTTTTTTTCAATAAAATACAGAATTGTATTTGTAAAAAATATATATTTGTTTTCTAACTCAACCGCATTACGATGAAAGTATTTGCAGTCCGTTTGAGGTTCTAAAGACCAAGGACTCCACCTTTTCACGAAAATACTGATACAGCTTTTCTGGCTGATCGCGGTCTATTTATTACTTTTTCATTTACCCCATGTTAGAACAAAAAACAGCTTCATTAGGCAAGCTATCTCAAATTTTTACACTTATTAAACAAGCCCTTAAAGGCGAAGATCTCGATTTTACCCAAGGTAGCATTCGTAAAGCTGTTATTTTACTGGCCATCCCGATGATGCTGGAAATGGCTATGGAATCTGTTTTTGCACTGGTAGACCTCTATTTTGTGGGCCATTTACACAACAGTAGCCATGCAATACAAACCGTGGGACTTACAGAATCTGTGCTTACAGTTATATACTCGCTCGCCATTGGGATGAGCATGGCTGCAACGGCTGTGGTTGCCAGAAGGATTGGCGAGAAAGATCCGGTTGCTGCCTCAAAAGCAGGAATGCAGGCAATAATAATTGCAGTTGCGTTTAACCTGATCATTAGCATCGCTGGGCTAATTTACGCAACAGACATTTTATTATTAATGGGAGCATCCGCTGAAACAGCGGCACAAGGCACAACATTTATGCGCATTATGATGGGCGGCAGTATTATTATTGTGTTGCTCTTCCTTATTAACGGGATATTCAGAGGTGCAGGTAATGCTGCTATAGCCATGAAAAGTTTATGGATTGCCAATATTGCCAACATCATTCTATGCCCTGTTTTAATTAATGGTTTTGGACCAATCCCCGCATTTGGATTGACAGGTGCAGCAATGGCTACAAGTATCGGGCGTGGCATTGGTGTGTGCTATCAGGTTTATCACCTTGTGAGTGGCAAAAGCCTTTTAAAAATAAAGCTATCCTATTTTAAGCCTCATTTTGAGCAGATAAAAGCCTTATTAAAAATTGCGACACCTGGTATTTTCCAATTTGTTATTGCATCATGCAGCTGGATATTTTTGGCACAGCTTGTAGCAACAACAGGTGGAGATCATGGGTCGGCAGGTTATCAAACCGCATTAAGGCTTATGATGTTCTTTATGCTTCCGGCATGGGGAATGAGCAATGCGGCAGCCACACTGGTTGGCCAGAATCTGGGCGCAAAACATATTGACCGGGCTGAGCAATCTGTAATGAAAACTGCTAAATATGTGGTAATTTATATGCTCTTTGTTATGGTGTTAACCTTTGGCGTTGGGCGCTATTTTATATCATTTTTCACTAATGATGTTTTAATACAGGAGGTTGCCAAAAATGCCCTTCAGATTATGAGTGTTGGATATATCTTTTATGGTATTGGAATGGTATTGATCAGCACCTTTAACGGTGCCGGAGATACCTGGACACCTACATGGGTTAATCTTTTTGGTTTCTGGTTGTTCCAGATTCCTTTGGGTTACTTCCTTGCTAAATATCTAGAAATGGGTCCTACAGGCGTGTTCATTGCCATTCCAGTTGCCGAAACAGGGATTGCAATAGCAGGTTATATTCTATTCAAAATAGGAAAATGGAAGACTATAAAAGTCTAACTGCATTATAAACTTTCGTCATCTCCTTTGGTTAACCAACGGAGATGACGGCTTGTGCTATGAAAATATTAATACCTTATGCCTGTCGTTTCAGGTTTGGAACATATCCCAAGCCCGGTGTAAGCCAATGCAGTAAAAACACTCTTGAATAACGGTAATTAAAAGGAGCGAATAGAAATACACCAACCATAATAATGGCTACATACATCCAAAGGTTCTCGTAAGTAAGATCTACTCCCAGTATATAAGCGGCTACTGCGATGGTAATCATTTCAGCAACGTTCATCGCATAACTAATGAACATTGCTACATAAAAAAAGCCAGGTTCCCTTTCAAAACGAAGGTTGCAAACGGGGCAATATTCATTCGTTGTCTGGCCCTTAAAAGCATAAAGCTTACCAGAAAATATTGGGCCTTTTCTACATCTTGGACATTTACACTCTACAACTGCCTGTATTTTTGATATTGGTTTCATAACTTTAATATTATGATACAAAAATACGACAGATAAAACAGTTAATTTATGATCCAGATCATACTTAAATTCTAATGATTTTGCCCCTAAGCAGTTTCAATTCCTTCTGATCAGAAAGCTTTTTGATGATACGGATAACTGTTTCCACTCGCAGTCCACTCATGTCTGCGAGCTGCTGCCGGGTTACCTTTAGCTCATCACTATATTCTACATCTTTAAACAGGTAAGCAATAAGTGTTCTTATTCTGTGTTCTGCATGTTCATTTGCCAGTTCTTCGAGCATCATCGATTTATAAAACAGGCGATGGCTCAGGGTTTCAATAAGCTTCATACTAAAATCAGGATGTTCCTTTAGCATTTTAAGAAAGTCCTCCCTTTTTACCACTATAATTTCCGAATCCTGAGTGGCAATTGTGTATGCCAGATAGGATTTATTCACCAATAAGGCAGGTTCTCCGAAATATTCATTGGTTTTAAAGATGCCTTGTATAAATTCTTTACCATCATCATTAACAGTCACCATTCTCACCTTACCGGTCTTTATAAAATATACCGCTCTGGGTTGAGCTCCGGGTTCATAAATTACATCTCCTTTTTTATAAAGAGAGGGTTTATAACTATTATCCAGCAAATATTTAATTGTCATGATGAAAATGCCTTTTCATGTCAAATGCTACCCTATTGTTTCTTTAATAAGCTTAGTATAAAAATCATTCAACTTCATTCCCATTGCTGCAACTTGCTGAGGAATAAAGCTGGTCGAAGTTTGTCCTGGGATGGTATTTATCTCAATGAAGTAAAAATCGCCTTCATCTTCTGTAAGAATAAAATCTATACGCACTACACCCCGGCAATTCAACTTAATGTAAACAGCCTCAGCTATTTTAGCTACTCTGTCTCTTGTTTCGGATTTAATCACGGCTGGAGTTGTTTCAGTTGCTACTCCAGGAGTATATTTAGCTTCGAAATCAAAAAACTCTTTTGCTGTTTCTACTTCTGTAATAGGCAACACCTTTATTTTGCCATCAAGTTTTACTACACCAACAGTAAATTCTCTGCCTGATATGAATTCTTCTATCAGAATTTGGCTATCCTCATGAAAAGCTTTTGCAAGAGCTGCTTCCAAATCATGGCCATGGCTTACTTTACTCATGCCTATACTACTGCCACCGTTGTTTGGTTTAACAAAGTATGGTAGTTTAAGGTCTTTTTTTAGTTGGACCAAATCGTAAGGTACATTTTTAAAGATTTGCGCAGATTTAGCAACATTGAGCTGATCAATGTCCTGAACAATTGCCTTGGTGTAACCTTTGTTCATGGTAATGGCCGATGTAAGCGCATCACATGTTGTATAAGGAATATTAAGCATATCGAAATACCCTTGCAGCTTGCCATCTTCACCCGGAGAGCCGTGTATAGCTATAAACACTCCCTCGAACATTATTTTTCTTCCTTTAATGGTAAGAGAAAAATCGTTACGGTCTATTTCTATTTTCACTGAGTCTGCAGGCTCATAAAACCAGCCTTGCTGGGTAAGCATAATCTTATAAACATCAAATTTATTGGTATCTAGATTCTGTGCTATTGTTGCAGCGCTTTTAACGGACACGACCCATTCGCCAGTGGTACCTCCGGTTAGCAATGCTATTGTCTTCTTCATATTATAATTGTATTAAAAACCGTTTAATTCATATCAGCATCTTAGGCTCTTTGTTTTAAACGGCATCCTGATTGCATGCACAAATATAAATTAGTTGGTGCAGATGTCATTTTAATTCCAATAAAATATTATTTTAATCTAAATTTGGACGCTATACCTTCAGAATAGAAAAACGCATGGGCAAATTCATATCATATTTAAAAACAAATTCATTTAGGAACAATCTTATTGCAGCTGTAATTACCGTTGCGGTAATCTTATTTATCGCATTCTTTAGTTTAAGGTATTACACCAAACATGGTCAGGGTTTAAATGTACCTTCAGTTAAAGGACTATCATTTACACAAGCAGTTAGTAAACTTGAGCAGTTGGGCTTACGCTATGAGGTCGATTCTGTTTATATTATGGATACACCTCCTGAAACAGTAATAGATCAGGATCCCAATCCTAATACTTTTGTAAAAGACAACAGAACAATTTACCTGACGGTGAGCATGAACAAGGCACCAAATGTTAAATTCCCGGATGTTGTATTTAAATCATTAAGACAAGCACAGGCAATAATTGAAAGTTTTGGTCTGAAACTTGGGGATACTACTTATAAACCAGATGTGAGCAAAGATGTTGTTTTGGAGGTTTCTTTTGGCAACCAACCTATTAAAGTCGGAGAAATGGTTCCTAAAGGATCAAGAATTGACTTTTTATTGGGCGATGGAGAAGGAAATGAAGAAGTAGAAATTCCAGTTCTTATTGGCCTAACTAAGGATGAGGCACTGTTTGCACTGAGAAATGGCGCAAAGCTAAACCTTGGAACAGTTACTTATGAGGGGGTTGTTACGGATTCTGCCAATGCTGTAATCATTAAACAGGAACCATTTGCAACAGATTCGGTAACTAAAGTAAAAACCGGAACACCGGTAAACATTACATTATCTAATAAAAATTAATCACACTATCATTTATATATGTCAAACGAAGAAAATAAAGCAGGTCTTAAAAAGAACACCAAAATAATATTAGGCTTACTATTGCTTGTTTTAATTGCCGGGGGCTTTTATGGACTCAAATTATATAAAGTATACTTTGCACCAAACGTTACGGGTAACGTAAAGTACCTGTATGTAAGAACAGGTTATAACATCGACGACTTGTTTAAAGAGATTAAACTAAAAGATATGTTTACCGATATAGGTTCTTTTAGTGAAGCATCAGGTAAAATGCAACTTGCGCGTTCTTTAAAACCAGGCCGTTATAAACTGGCAAAAGGGATGAATAACCGTAGCATTATTAATATGCTGAAATCGGGTAATCAGGATCCTGTAAAACTTAAGTTTCAAAACTTAAGAAAAAAGGAAAACTTTGCCGGCTATCTCTCAAGAAATCTTGAACCAGATTCTTTAACTTTTATAAATCTGCTTGACTCTGCTTCTTTGCTTGAAAAGTATGGATTTAATAAAGAAAACAGCTATGTGATGTTCATTCCCAACACCTACGAAATGTATTGGAATGTTACTGCTCCGGAGTTCTTTGACAGAATGCACGCTGAATATGATAAATTCTGGAATGCTGATCGGAAGCAGAAAGCAGCATCATTAAACCTAACCCCTATTCAGGTTTCTATATTAGCTTCAATTGTTGATGCTGAAGCTTTGTACGACAAAGAGATGCCTATTATTGCAGGTTTGTATTTAAACCGCTTAAATAAAGGCATATTGCTTCAGGCAGACCCAACCGTTATTTTTGCTAATAACGACTTTACAGTTAAACGTGTTACGAATTCGCTTCTAAGTGTGCAATCTAAATACAATACTTATAAGTATGCTGGTTTGCCTCCGGGACCTATCATGATGCCTAGTATTAATGCTATTGATGCTGTATTAAACCGTGATAATAACAATTATGTTTACATGTGTGCTAAGGAAGATTTTTCTGGCTACCATAACTTCGCGGTAACGGTTCAGGAGCATGAAAGGAACGCTAAGAAATACAGAGATGCTTTAAACCAACGCAATATTTTTAAATAATGTATACTCATACTACCAAAATAAGGGTTAGGTACGGCGAAACGGATCAAATGGGATATGTTTATTACGGAAATTATGCTGAGTACTACGAAGTTGCCCGTGTAGAGATGTTAAGAAGTTTGGGCATGGATTATGTTGGAATGGAAAGTGCAGGAGTAATGATGCCAGTTTTAGAATTAAACTGTAAATATATAAAGCCGGCTTTATACGATCAGGAAATAACAATTAAAACTACGATCAACGACCTTCCGGGTGTGAGGATCCATTTTAAATACGAATTATCGAATCCGGCCGGTGAACTGATTAACATTGGAACAACTACGCTGGTATTTGTTGATATGGTAAAAAACAAACCTTGTTCTCCTCCTGAAAATTTTATGGAGAAGTTAAGGGTATTTTTTAATTAAATTTGATAAATGGAATGGATTCATAAGCAACTTTTAAAAATCAGGCTTTATTCTATGTTTATTAGCTGGACAAAAGTTTGTGTTTTACCTGGCTTTAGTCCGCTACCACTTTATACTGTTGCCACATTCTTTTTTAAAGAGATTGGTAAAGACTCCTTGGTGAATAAGGCTTCTTCATTGGCTTATAATTTTATGCTGGCCATTTTCCCGGCTATTATCTTCTTATTTACACTTATCCCTTTTATACCTAAGAAAATTGGTTTTCAGGATCAACTGATGAACCTTATTATTTTGGTTTTGCCTGAAGATGCTTATAAAGCATTTAGCACTACTCTTGATGAGATCGTACATAAGCAAAACAGCGGTTTGTTGTCGTTCGGATTTATTTTGTCATTATTTTTTGCAACAAATGGTGTGCATAATCTGATGATGGCTTTTAATAAATCATCGTTGATCATTGAAACGCGTAGCTGGGTAAACCAACGCTTAATTGCTGTTTTACTAACCCTTGTGATTGCTTTTTCTGTAATTACTTGCATTATCGCAATGGCAATTGGTGAAATTGCATTAAACCGTATTGAAACCACCCTTAATATTAAGGCGAGTTTTACAACATTTGCAATTCAGCTTACCAGATGGGCCCTGCTAGGGATATTATACTTTGTAACGATTTCTATCCTTTACAGATACGGCCCGGCTCATGCCAAGAAATGGAAGTTTTTCAGTGCCGGTTCATGGCTGGCTACTATACTTGCCTTTATCTCTGTTTGGGGCTTCTCTTTTTACATTAATAACTTCAGTTCATACAATAAAGTTTATGGTTCTATCGGTACACTTATCGTTATTATGATCTGGCTTTATTTAAATTCCCTGATACTTTTGGTAGGTTTTGAGCTAAATGCAAGCGTAGATCTGTCGAAAAGGAGTGTAAAAATCATCAGACCTAACTTCAATTTATTCAAAAAAGCGGCTCCAATAGAGGATAAACTGGGGAAAAGATAAATTTTTCTCACTCATTTTTAGTACGTTATCATTTTTATCTGGAATTATCTAAATCTGAATTTGCGAAATCAAGTCGTATTTGTACTTTTGTCG
>NZ_JCAXEI010000016.1:0-79825 GCF_059758925.1 Pedobacter sp. GQ55
TAATACACCATCGTCTCTCACCTCACATCAGAAAGTCTTACAAACGACAAAAGGTCGTTCAGAATCATTTCAAAGTCGTCTATGAATCGTTGGAAAGTCGTTGAAAAATATACAAGAACAGCAGACACAACAATTACAATGCATCTAGCTTTGCTATTTTTGCAGTGCAAAGCTCCATCATTGCAAGGTTAGCGACACTTTGCCTAGAAAGACCGACCATACTGTTATTGATCAAAAAGTGCATATAAGTATGAGCTAAATCAATGTTACCTATTGCAGTATAATAGCGGCAAAGCGTTGCAAAATAGGAGGTAACTTCTGTAAAATGAAATACGTTACGTTCCGGATAAAGCTGATTCAGATCGGTTTTATATTGAAATACTTTAATAGCCAGTTCAGCGTCACCTGCATCGATCATCATGTTGGCATAGGATATTTTGGCAAAGATGTAGCCAGGAAATAGCTTGAACATTTCTTTTATGGTTGCATTTGATTTGCTAATCTGATCGTTAATTGCATAGGCAGACTGCAATAAGTTATAGAATAGGACTTTATCAGGCCATTTTGCAATCGCTTTTTCTATTTGCGGTATGATAAGTTCAGCATCATCATGGGTGATTAATTTATGAAACTTGATATATTCCCTTTTTTGTTCCTGATTATCAAAGAGATTGTATTTATTTTCAATGGAATCCCAGGTAATTTCATAATTCTGCGCTAGTGGATAGTCCATTAAACTTTTTACTTCTGCCTGAGTTCTGAATGCCTCATTATAGGATAGGTTTAATTCAGTTGTCACTTTTGTCATTTCATCTAGATTGAAATGCTCATCCAAGTATTCATCAGGGTCATCATCATCATCCCAGCCCTCGTCTTCTGAATCTTCTGAAAACAAGATCTCGAAATTGCCTTGACCAGCATTGCGCTCCAATGTACTGATGGTATTTTTCACATCAACAGGATCGTCATCAGGTGAGATTATAAAGCACGGCTTCCCTTCCCTACCAAATTCTATATCTATAAACTCTATATTGTCATCATCATTTTCTAACAGGAATTTTGTAACCTGAAAATCTTTGTGTGGTCTGAATCCAAAATCTTCTGCGTAATCAATACCTCCATAAATGATATTGTGCACCAGGGCATAATCACATTCTTCCCAGTTTGAATCAGCGGTTAAGTTTTTGAGTTCATCCGGAGGTATATTGAATTCAAAAGCTGTCTCTTTTAATCCCAGGCAATACACGTCTATCATAAAGATGCCCACTATTAAGTTAAGTGTTTTATGCTGGCGGACAACCATAATATATGCGAGGCCTCCCTCTTGCCAATCGTCATTAATCAGGCATTTCACAATCTGCAAAGAACGGGCTTGTGTTTTAATTTACTTTTCAGGGTTTACGCTTAGCTTCAACATTTTGATTTATTCCTTTCTTGTTAACCGATACAAGATTAAATACAAATTTAAATAACCACAAATTTCTAAGACAGAATTATTTAACCAAAGGTCAAAAAGAGTTGAACAAAAAGGCCAGTAAACAAGAAAACGGAGTCTCGCTTCTTTCGATTTGAGTACTCCGCTTCCACCTTTTTATCGCCGTAGCCATAAAAAAGCACCAATTCTTCTTTTACTTTACCATTTCGTAGTATTCTTAGTTCTCACGAACTTTGAAACCCGTCTAAGTTATCTCTTTATAAATCATCCCGTAGGCTTCATCATCTGAGATACGTCCGTCCTGACACAGTCTACATACCTTTGCGCTGGGGCTCCGGTAATCTTAAATCTCGTGTTCTCTGTCTCCTTTGAACTTCGAGTTTTTATTTACTGATCATCGAAATTACCAGAATCTTTTTGCCCTTAAGCTAAGTGTTCTTTTTGGAATTTCTTCAGACTGTCAAAGTACTTCGTAATTGATAGATCTAATTTACACACTTAAACCATTGAAAACAAGGAAAATCTGATTTATTTTTCTAACAATCCACTAACAGTTTACCAACAGGTTTTCAACATAGTTATGAACAGTTGGAAATCAAAAAACAACTGTAATACAGCAACTTACAAAAACAAAATACAAAAAGATGTTCATATCCTCATTTTTAGTCCGGCTTTACTTTTCAAATCAATTTGGAATCATGATATTTATTAAATAAAATTAAAGCATGAATTTGTTACGCCCCTTCCCTATTGTAGCCTTTTTGCTTTTTGGTTTGCTATCTTTAAATAGCTGTAACCAATCTGAAAAGAAGGTAACAAAAATCACAAAAGACTCATTAAAAAGGCGTTCTATTAAAGACTGGAACAAAACCATTCCCGGAAATTTTAATTCCGAACAGGAGCTTTTCTTTGACACCCTTCAAATAGAATCATTTATCACTGCACATCCATTACTTAAAGAATATGCTGCTTCAATCCAAAAATTCTATAACAACAGACACTTTGCTTTTGCATGGTATAACAAAAATGGATTAATAGAACAGGCAGGCAACCTTACCGATCGGGTTAAAAATCTTAAAGATGAAGGAATCGACAAGGATATCCCATATAGGGCTGCATTGGATTCTATGATCTATGCCAAGCCAAGTAAAAAACCAGACATCAGACTAGAGCTCATGCTTACTGCTCAATATTTTGTTTTTGCCAAATTAGCATGGGAAGGTATGGATGCTTCTATTAGCAAATCTTCTGAATGGTTTCTTCCACGTAAAAAGATCGCATACGATGCTTATCTGGACAGCATGATTAAAAGCCCAGCCAAATTTGCAGGTGCAACGGTTGCTCCGGTTTACAGGCAATATGATCTTTTAAAGAACTTCCTTATTAAATATCGCGAGCTTGATCAAAAAGACCCATGGAACCCGATAGTAGCTGATAAAAAATCTTATAAACCTGGAGATTCTTCGGAAGTGATTGCCCAAATAAAAACACGTCTGTTCAAGCTAGAAGATTTTAAAGGTGATACTACCGATACTCATTACAATGATGAATTTCTTTTAGCTGTAAAACAGTTTCAGGAAAGAAGTGGCATGACCCCGGATGGGGCAATTGGGCCGGGCACATTAACAGGACTAAATACACCGTTAAAAAAGAGAATCAGACAGCTTTTAGTAAATATGGAGCGTAGCCGATGGTTGCCAGTACAAATTGACTCTAATTACCTTGGCGTAAACATCCCTGAATTTAAACTGCATGTTTACCATGCAGATAGCTTATTATGGAGTGCAAATGTTGTAGTGGGCCAATCTATACACAAAACAGTCATCTTTTCGGGTGATATGAAATATGTAGTATTCAGTCCTTACTGGAATGTTCCTACAAGTATTGTTCGTAATGAGGTTCTACCCAACATGCGACGCAACAAAAACTACATTAAAAGCCATCAGATGGAAATAACGGGTTATAGTGGTGGTTTGCCTGTGGTAAGGCAAAAACCCGGGCCTAAAAACTCTTTAGGGCTTGTAAAGTTCCTGTTTCCCAACAGTTACGACATCTACCTGCACGACACCCCTTCAAAATCGTTGTTCGGAGAGTCATCCAGGGCGTTTAGCCATGGTTGTATCCGTGTAGAAGATCCTGAAAAACTTGCCGCATTTCTACTTAAAAACAGCAAAGGCTGGGATGCAGCTAAGATAAAAACAGCCATGAATTCGGGAAAAGAGCAATACGTTACATTAAAAAACAAGGTTCCTGTTTATATAGCCTATTTCACAGCCTTTATTGACCGAAATAACCGGTTAAATTTCCGTAAAGATATTTACAGCAGAGATGAGCCTTTAGCCAGTATGCTACTTAAAGAAGAATAATTTTCATTTTTTTTTATTCCTGCTGTAGCGATTTATCAACTCGACTCGTTTAGTGGTTTGAGAGCGTTAATTTAGATTCAGGGTCGGCTCATGTGAGCCGGCTCTGTTTTTTTACCATCATCAATGCTCTATTGTTAACTATAAACCCTAAACCAATTCTTATGGCCACTAAATCCTTTACTAAAAGCGCTTACTCAAACTCATTTATAATCTGCATTGTAGCTATAATCATCTTGCTTTTAACCTTACTAATGCAATCTTGCAAAAACGATGATCCTGCACCAGATCCAGAAATTTCTCTGTTAAGTGTTACTAATACCTCGCCAACATTAGCTACTTATAATTTCTATTTGAACCAGAGTAAAGTAAATTCCGGAGCCCTTAATTTTGGAGGCGTTATATCTTATTTCCGTTTAAGTCCGGGTGACTATACAGGTAAACTTACAACAGAAAGCAGTACAGAAAGCTTGCTTTCAGAGAGTTTAAAATTCGAAAACGGCAAAATCTATTCTCTATTCTTTATCGGCAAACAAACAAGCCTTGATTATCTTCTTATCAACGATGACATTAAAACTCCTGCCGCTGAAAAAGCATTTGTAAGGTTTATTAATTTATCGCCTGATGCTTCTGCGCTTAATCTTGCATTTAAAGATAGCATTGCAGTAGCTACCGACAAGGCGTACAAAGCTGCAAGTGATTTTGTAGAGATTCCTGCTAAAATTTATACCTTCGAAATTAAAGATAAAGCATCTGGTGCAGTTAAAAAAGAACTGAAAGACATCGATATCAAGAAAGGAAAAACTTATACCATCATATCAAGAGGCATGCTTACTCCATCTGGAACAGAACATGCTTTTGATGGACAAGTCATTACAAATCAATAACCCCCTACATCTCTCCCCTCTCAATGGCGGCTATTTTTTCTAATCGTTTAACATGTCGTTCTTCATTAGAAAAGATAGCCCTGAGAAACGCTCTAACTATATCCTTGGCCAACTCAATTCCAATAACACGTTCTCCAATACATAAAACATTCACATCGTCGTGCTCAACAGACTGATGTGCCGAATAGGTATCATGGCATACACCAGCCCTAATACCTTTAAATTTATTTGCAGCTACACTAACTCCTACTGAACTGCCGCACACTAAAATTCCCCTATCGCCTTCTTTATTTAACAAAGCATGGGCTACATGCGCAGCATGATCAGGATAATCGCTGGGTGCACTTGTATGAGTACCCTTATCTATCACTTCATACCCCTCATCAAGCAACATTTTTACTAATACGGTTTTATAAGCAAAACCTGCATGATCTGATCCAATTATTACTTTCATAAATCTAATTTCAATTTTTTGATTCTAATTCGGCAACTGTAAATGCTTTTTGCCTGCTTTTAAGTTTCTCACGAACACTAACTACGTCTTTAACATCAATTTTACCTGCATTGTTTTGCCATGAGCTTCTAATAAAGCTTAACAACTGAGCAATATCTTCATCGGAAATTTCATCGCTATGGCCAATTCCAGGCATATCACCGGCAATTTCCGGTGCTTCATATACATGGCCATTAACATTTACCGGGCCTGTAAGCCCAAATAAGACAATTGAAATTAAAGTGTTTTTATCACCATTTACCCATTGCGACTTATTTAATGGTGGCGCTAAAGACGCAATACCGTTACCATCGTGCGAATGGCAAGTTTGACAGGTGGATAAGAACAGTGCCGATCCTTTTGGATACTCTTTAGCAAGCGCATCCGGATCTCGGTTCTTTTTAGTGTTATTATAAGTCGTGATTACTTTCTGCAACTGTTTGTTTATTCTCAGATTGGTATCGGGCTCAAACTTGGCTATTGCTTCTTTAAAAGACTCTTCGCGATAGGCTAAATTGCTGATCACAGCATCAGAAACAAAACTGTTATTAGGATACTTTTTAATCAGATTTACCAGCATGTTATCGGCAGCTTGTTCATTAAATGGCTTAATATATTTTGATACAAATGCCACATAAGGAGCAGCCAATTCATCGTTACTATCAACTAATTCATCTAATGCTTTCACATAGCTAGTATAAGATGATGAGTTAATTACCGATGGCAGTACCGTTAATGCCTGCATACGAATTGGCCATTCTGTATTTTTCAACAAGGACAATATCTCGTTAGTTTCCAACGCATTAAGGCCTTCCAGCGTCCATAACGCATGAATTACCTGTAGGGAATTTGTTGTTTGTTTTAAAACTGCCTTTAAATGAGGAATTGCTTGCTTATATTTTCCGTCTATCAAAGTTTGCTGAGCCATATCTCGTAAATAACCATTAGCACTTCCCAATAGCGCTATCAATTTTTCAGGATCATTAGGGATGCTTGTAGCAACGGCCTTTTTACCTTTAGGAACAATCTTATAAATTCGGCCACATGCCAATGGCAACGTTAGGTTTCTGGCTTTAATCTGCCCCGACAAATATGGCGTAACATAGGTTTTATGCTGTATAATCCCTCTATACATGTCTACAACATATAATGCCCCATCAGGGCCATTGTATAAGCTAACCGGTCTGAATCTTTCATCAACGCTAGCCAGAAACTCTTTATCTTTATATGCCTGCTCACCTTTTACTACATATCCGGTTTCTTTTAAAATATTTCTTTTAATTAAGTTAGCTGAAGGTTCTGCTACAAAAGCGTTAAAATCATAAGCACTGCCAAACAGGTCTCCACGGTAAATCAACGGACCACAAGCTGCTGTAAAGTTTCTTAATCTTAAGCTATCATCTAATGTTCCTGGCGAATAACCTCTGTTTACGCCCGGCGTTGGCCTAATTGGATATACTCGGTTGTTTGGCACCGTTCTTTCAGAAAAGCCATCCACCCCTCTTTGATTTTTATTTGAGGCACCAAAACCAGGACTAAAATAATCGCCCAACAAGTTCGTGGAATTATCATTATAGTATAACCTGCCATAATTATCCTGACTTACCCCCCATTGACCTCTAAAATGAGTGTCCTCAATCAACCATTTATCGCCTTGCTTTTTATATCGTTTACTCGATTTTGCATTGTAAATCCAGTTATCAAGGGCCCTTAACAAGCCATTTGGCTGATGCTCTACATTCCCATCTACGGCATATTTACTATCTACAAGCGTTCTTTTAACCGGTTTATCATTTTTAAGCTCATAGTACCATAAATTGGGTGGTTCAGCTACCAAAATTCCATCTTCAATTAAACAAATGGCTCTTGGAAGCACCAAAGAGTCGATTACCAACTTACGTTCGCCTGCAACACCATCTTTATTTTTATCTTCCAGAATAATGATCTTACCCGATGGCTTATCTTCTCCGGTACCCAATGTATCAGGCATGTATCCATTCATTTCTACTACCCACATGCGCCCTTTCTGATCAAAGCTCATTGCCACAGGGGTTGTTACTATTGGTTCGGCCGCAATAAGTTCTACCTCAAAACCATCTTCTACAATCATTTTACTTATCGATTCATTGGCAGGAACCACAGGCGATATGTTAAAATCGATGGGTTTATCGGAAGTAGCTTTTGCAGTAGAAACCTTTTTATAACTCTGACATTGATATAAAGAAAATACAATAAGTATTAAAAATGCGTATATGTAAACTTTCATAATTAGGGCAAAACGTAGGCTAGTATTTAGTTATTTTTAAGTGGAATTTGTTGAAGTACTTTTAGCAAATAGCCCCAGAATTTTTGTACTGAAGATACCTGTACTTTTTCATCCGGAGAATGGGCACCATGAATTGTGGGTCCAAAGGAGATCATATCCATTCCAGGCAGATGGCCACCCAAAATACCGCACTCTAAACCAGCGTGGCAGGCTTTAACATTAGGTTCAGAATTAAAACTGGTTCTATATAAATCTGCCATCAATTCTAAAATACCAGAATCGGGATTAGGTTTCCAACCCGGATAATCACCGCTGCGCGAAACATCGCATCCAATAATTTCCAGGGATGCACCAACAGCAATTGCTACATCACGTTTAGTACTTTCAACACTACTGCGCTGCAATGATTGGGTAACAAATTCTCCGTTTCCAACAATAACTCTGGCCAGATTAGAAGAGGCTTCCACAAGATCAGCAATATCAGGGCTCATCCTAAAAACTCCGTTGGGAAGTGAATAAATTGCATTCACGATCTTGGTAAAATCTCCTTCGTCCATTGCAAACTTAGACAATTCGGTTTCCACTGCAGAAATCGACAAAGAAGGTTCTATGGCATGAAATTCTGCCTCAACAATAGCTGTAAAACTTTTTATAAAGGAATTAAATTTCTCTTTTTGAGTGGGCGCTACTACTACTACAGCTTTAGATTCTCTAGGAATGGCATTTCTTAAGCTTCCGCCATTTACCGAATTCAACTGAATACCAAGCTCCTTATTTGCTTCATAAAGCAACCGGTTCATCAATTTATTTGCATTGGCCCTGCCTTTATGGATATCCATACCAGAGTGGCCACCTAGTAAACCTTTTATAGAGATCTCAAAAGCAACGCTACTGTCTGCAACCTGTTTTTGTTTATAAGTATATATTGTATTCGTATCTATACCACCGGCACAGCCAATGGTAAGCTCATCATCTTCTTCGGTATCAAGGTTAAGCAAAATAGTTCCGGAAAGATTAGATGGATCAAGCTCCTTTGCCCCCGTCATACCGGTTTCTTCATCTATTGTAAATAAAGCTTCAATAGAAGGATGGGCAATATCGGACGAAGCTAAAATGCTCATAATAGTGGCTACCCCAATACCATTATCAGCACCCAGTGTAGTACCCTTAGCTTTAACCCAATCCCCATCTACATACATTTCAATACCCTGGGTATCAAAATTAAAAATTGTATCGCCATTCTTTTGGTGAACCATATCCAGGTGCGACTGCAGAATTACAGTTTGTCTGTTTTCCATACCAGCAGTTGCCGGCTTCTTTACAATTACGTTTCCAGTACGATCCTGAATTGTTTGCAGTCCAAGGCTTTCACCAAAATCAACCATAAACTGTATTACCCTTTGCTCCTTTTTTGATGCACGGGGTATTGCATTTAAACTGATAAAATTATTCCAAAGCGCTGCCGGCTCTAAATTTTCGACTTCCATTCCTTGCTCATTTGTATGTAAACAAACTTAGAGAAAAGTTTTTATATACAATTATGGCTAACCTTTTATCATCTTATTGTTGCACAAACAAGCCATTTGCAAGTACTTAGAGCAAACATCCTTATCCATACCTGAACGTTCTATTGTAAAAATTAGGTTTTAAATGACGTTAATTATTATAAAGAATATGATATTAGCGCTTTCTTTATTAAGAACATCCTATGAAAAAAATAATATTCTCTTTAATCCTTTGTGCATTTTCTACAATTGCTTTTAGCCAGGCGCTTTTGCCGGGTAGCGTGTTGCCTACGGCTGTTTTCTACAAAACTGATGGCAATGCTTATTCTACAAGTCAGATAGCTAAAGGAAAAAAAGCCTTATTAATGTTCTTTGATGCTACTTGCGAACACTGCCAAAGAACGGCCGCAAACATGTCTAAAAGAACTAAAGAGCTAAAGAACGTTAATATTTATATGATTACGCAGGACGAACAACGTTCTATAGATTACTTTTTTACCAATTACGGTAAGCCATTACAGGCACTAAAGAATGTTACGATACTACAAGACCGCGATCGCGTGTTTATTCCCTTGTTTCACCCAAAACAATATCCATCACTATACCTTTACGACACAGCTAAAAAGCTGAAGTTTTACTCAAGCAATGAAAAGGATTTACCAAAATTCTTTGATCTGATGAAATAATCTAGGCTGTAGTGGTGGCAAATACAATTTTGTTGTAGGCGCCATCCCATAGTTCAATCCGCTTTTTAAGCGATTCTATTGTAGCTCGCTCTGCGGCTTTCCAGTATTCATCGCTATTACCGCATAGATCTGACGTCATTTCAAGCGCAAGGTGACTATGATGATCTCCATCAACTTCTATATGTCTATCCAGATAGTACTTAAATAAAGAGATCTGATCAGGAAATTTCTTGTTCAGGTCGTTTACGATAGTCAGGAACATATTAGGTATCAAATCTTCTCTGCCAAACGTAAACGTACTTGCCTGCAAATGCGGCTGATTGCTGCTGATTATTTTAAAAGTAAAGTCTACAAAGCTTCTGGCCTCATCTGGAGTTTCAGACAACTCATAAGCTTTATTCAAATCACCGGTTGTTTTCAATGCGTTTACAAACTGATCAATCTGACTGGTATCTGCTCCGCATTGGTTCATTGCCTCAAGATACATCTCAAAGTGACTTTTCCTTTCGCCTTTACTATCCACATCAGATTCTTCTCCGGCAACAATCTCATTAATTAAATAGCGGTTGTTTGCTGATCCAACCGGGAACCAGGGAATAGTAGTACAGGTAAGGTTAATTTGAAGTGATTTTAACAGCGACATGAAATCCCAAACTGCATACACATGGTATTGCATAAAGATCCTTAGATCTTCAAGATCATTGATAACTGAATAAACTTTATGATTGATTATCTGTTGCCTTAATGGCTCTATTTCATTTTGGATTCTTTCCAGCGGTGCACTACTCATTATTCCTTCTTTATTCCTGGCGGCAAAGATAAAATTTTACCACCAAAAACCCTGAACTTTAACACATCCATTAAAACCTGGTAATGCTTTAATTATTTTTCTGAGCTCAACAACCATAGGAACATTGCCTGCTAAGTATACCGCGCTACCATCAAGGTTTTGTTCCTGTAACCACTCCTGCAAGTTGTTAATGTTATTACTCACTTTTTGAGGGATAGCCTCCAATGTAGAATCGAAATAAGACATAAATGCTTTACGGTGTTCTTCTTCCTTGATTACTACAGCTCCCGAAACATTTCCCTTACCAGCCAATTGCTCTAAAGCCAAAAAATGCCCTATTGCAGAACTATCGCCAAGGCAGGTTAATGACGCAGAAGAAACTGGCTTTGTAAAAGTACTTGAAATTCCAAGATACGTAATCTGGTCCCTTGGTTTTAAGCTGGCAGCCCATTTACTTCCACTACCGTCGTGCGCTGCATCAACATACAATGTACAGGTTTGTGTATCCTCATCCCAATGCGCAGGTGTATAATCTCTGTAAATGCCATCGGCAACTTTACATTTCATGTGCTGTACGCTTTGCCACTTGCTCATATCTACCCCTGGCAAGTGCAGGTCTATTTCGTAAAATGTTGAAGGATTCCATGCACGAACATCCAGAACATGTCCTGTTTTAGCAAATTGTTTTTCAAATAATACAAGCACCTTTCTTTTTATTAAATTCATAATTCTTTGTTTTGACGTTACAAAACAACGTTAAAAACGCTCACCTTACAATGAAGAAACAAAGGTAAGTATTGGACTATTTGCGGTATATAGCCCTGAAGGCTCCAGCAGAAGTGCCGGCAAACTTAGTAAACAATCTGGAAAAATAAGTATGATCTGAGAATCCCAATTCAAATGAGATTTCTTTTACCGTTAGATCGGTATAGTATAGCAGCCGCTTTGCTTCAAGCACAATCTCATTATGAATCCAGTAACTAACCGGAAATCCTGTTAGCCCCTTAACCACCTCATTTAAATAAGTAAGAGAAATGTTTAATTTTTCTGCATACTCAGAAGGGCTTTTAATTGTTTTAAAATTGACCAGCAGCAGACTCCTAAATTGGCTATTGATCTGCACCGGTCTAGTATTTTGCTTTTGCCCAAATTGAGTTTGTGAAAGATAAGCTTCGGCAACCATCCCGATATAGGATTGTGCAAGAGAATGGGCAATTGCCCTGCTCAATGGCTCCTCAATAAGCAAAAACCTTTCATGAAGTAATTTCAGGCATTGTCTAAATTTTTCTGCTTTAGCATCATCAAGTGATAAGGGCCCATTGCTTATAATGTACTGCTCAAAAATAGTTCTGTACTCTTCATTAACCAATAGGGTATCAATAGCCAAAAACCAACCTGAAACATTTTTACTATCTATGCTGTGATGCACCTGCCCCGGCAGTACATATAATATGGCACGGTCATTAACCAAAAGGGACCTAAAATCAAGCATGAAATTGCTTTCTCCCTTTTCCTGATATAAAAAAATATAATGATCGTCGCGGTGTGCGCTTAAAATCGAAGCACGTTCTTTAACGTTTTCAAAATAAATAACCTCCATTCCTGCCGAAGAGCGCTCATAGAGTTTATGGACTGGGATAATGTCTTTCACGACACTAATCTAGAACTTTTATGCGTAATTCAGTTTTGAAACCCTTCTGCTTCTTGCAATAAGTACCCATGCAAACGCAGCACCTGTTAAAGCCATTATTGAACCCACCGAAACCGGAGAAGTATAATCATAACCTGCTGCTAGTGGCAAACCACCTAAAAATGCACCAAGTGCGTTACCTATGTTAAAACTGGCCTGACTAACCGAAGCAGCAAGCATTTCTGAACCTTTAGCCGTATTGATCATCAGCATCTGAATTGGTGATGCCGCTGCAAAGGCAATTGCACCGGTCACAAATGTCATTATTACAGCCAACACCTGATTTCCAGATACATAATGTACAATTAAAAGACTAACGGACATTGCGATCAGTAGTGCTATAGTTGCCTTTGCTGGCGATATTTTATCTGCAAGTTTACCTCCGATAAAGTTACCTACCAACATCCCTAATCCAGCAACAACCAAGATATACGTGATTGAATTGGCCGAGAATCCTGAAACTTCGGTAAGCAGTGGAGCGATATAGCTATACCAAGAAAACAACCCACCTGTACCAATTGCAATCATTAAAATAATTAACCATGATTCAGGAAGTTTAAAGAAGTTAAGCTCTTTACCCAAATCACGGTTTTTGGTAGCAGGAAGCGCTGGCATCCATGATTTTAAACTCAACAAAGTAACTATACCTACAATAACAATGATGACGAAAGTGTATCTCCATGAGTAGTTATGGCCAATATAAGTACCCAGTGGCACCCCTATTACGTTTGCTATCGTTAATCCGGCAAACATTAGCGACACAGATTGAGCTTCTTTACCCTTTTCTGCAATCCTGCTTGCAACTACAGAGCCCACTCCAAAGAAAGCTCCATGAGGCAAGCCTGCCAGCAAACGAGCTGCAAACATGGTATTATAATCTGGTGCAAATGCCGAAAAGGCATTAAAACCTGTAAACATGAGCATTAAAACCATCAGTATTTTTTTTGGAGGATAGCTACCTGCAATAACTACTAATAAAGGTGCGCCAATTACAACTCCTAAAGCATAAGCAGAAATAAGATGCCCGGCCTGGGGTATGGTAATATGTAAATCTTTTGCGATGTCTGGCAAAAGGCCCATCATCACAAATTCTGTGATCCCGATTCCAAGGCCTCCAAGGGTTAAAGCAAGCAAACTTTTCTTCATAATCTACTATAGTTAGTGTAAAAAGTACACACTGCAAAAGTAGCTAATAAAATAGGTTAATTAGTCTATTTTTGGTAAAAAAAATCAGCTTTAATTTTAGCCTACCTAAGGTTATTTTTTTTAATCTTTAACTCTAACTCACTGATTCTCTTAGCTTGTTTTCTAGCTTTAGCATAATCAATTAATTCTTGATAGGCAGCAAAATGATATGGGTTTAACTGAATTGCCTTTTCATACAGCGCCATACTTTCTGTTTTGCGACGATTGGCCTGCAGCAATTTTGCAGAAGTATATAAATAATCTGAAGCATAAATATTGTCGCCAGATCTGTTAACCTTTTTTAATAGCTCTGATGCCTTTGTTTTATAGCCTTTTTGGGTCAGCAGCCTTATGTACCTTAATTGATCAAGCCCTTTTACATATAACTTACCCGATAAAAATGGCTGCAAATAAAGATTAGCACTATCCTTCTTTTTCAATTCATTATAGAACTCTGCTATTCTTAAATTATAATCTGGTCTTCCATTTCCTGAAGCGGTCAAAATCCTCTGGGCTTCTTTTAATGTAGCAATGGCTGATTCATATTGCTTGTTTTCGGCCAAAGCATCAGCATACATATTTCTAAGTTCAAAATTCTGAGGTTTCTGATCAACCAGCCTTTTCAAAACAGCAACTTGCTGTGTATCTCCTAAGGTCGCCCTTAAAGATGCAGAAAACGCAATAGCATCAGCTATTCTATCCCTTAAATAGGTAGACACTGTGGCTCCGGTTTTAACATACAGATCAGCCGCTTCAATGGCTTCCTTCAACTTGGCATTTTTCCTGTACATTTCCCGAAGCAACAAATTGTCCTTTGCCAGCTCCTGATAATCGTCTTCAAGAGTAATAGATTGCTGCAGATAAGCTGCCTGTTGTTTAACAGATTCTTCCTGACTGATTTGTCTAACCGAGTATTTAGCTGCAACCAGATCTGCATACATTGCATAAATAGGTGCATAAACCATATCAATATTTTTAGCCTTTACCAGCCACTGCTCAGCTCCGCTAAAATCTTTGTTATAAATTTTGAGATGGGCAATACTCAGAAATGCCGGAAGATACTTAGCATCATAAGTCAAAGCTGTATCCAGATAAGCCACCGCCAGCTTTGAATTACCGGCCCGACTTGCCAGGTTAACATAAACCTCAGCCCAATTGCTGGCCATAGCCTTTTTATCGCCAGCCAAATAGGCCTTTTCCTTTGAAACCAAGTTATCCAAAAAACGATACATATCAGGATCCTTTGATTTTAAATCGGCAGTTGTATTCATTGATTTAAAATCAAGCGGATGCACTTTTACAGACTCAAAATATGCTGGATAAGTTTGCGCAAAATACTCGCTTTCATTGTTTTGAGAGTAATAATCCAGTGTACGCTTTTGTTTCATGGCATTGTAGTATAGCGCCCTTATTTTTCTGCTTTCAGCATCGGTTAGTACTGCTCCATGAAACAAATGCACGTACTCATGCAACACCACATTTCGCTCCATAAACGCACCGCGCTCTACATACTCGATTCCTGCGGCTCCACTTCCTACCCCTCTAATATCCATCCACTGCCTGTTATCAAATGTGGTCATGTACCTGAAAGCCGGAGCGCCCATTGTTACCGCTAAATCCTGATGCAATGGAGGTATTTTAAAGGTATTGGCCTGTTTAGATAAAAAAGGAAAATAAGCTACTGATGAATATAACTGATTCCAAACCATTGCTTTCGCAGTTTCCCCCGGATAATAGCTTACATCAGAAAACACTTTGGTGAAATTCTTCATATCCCTGATCTTGGTATTGACCAGTGTTTTGGTGATGGCATCGAAGGCATCCAGGTAAGGAATCCTTTTCGATTTAATAACTGCCGACAAACCATTATGAGCCGGACCATAGTGCTTTTTTCTATGCAAAATGGCTTTAAAAATATACTCTGCAGAGTCAAGGCACATGCCCCTATCAAGATCAAATGCGCTATAATAAATCGACGCCCTATGCATTAAAGGCAAAACAGAGTTGCTGTATTGCTTTTCTATTGCCCTAGTAATATCTATTGCTCCCTGCACATCATTGCTTCTTATTCGCTGATCGGCCTTTAAAAGCGACTTTCTAACCTCTTCATCATTAGCTTCAGCATAATCTGCATAGGTTAAATTGGTATGGCCATTGCCCCAATGCCAGTGGGTTTGATAATGAAGCGGATTAATTGCCAGTGCCAGTTCCCACTGGGCAGCCATGGCATTTAATTGTGTTGCATTTACCCTTCTCCATATTGCATAGCCGTAACTGAATCTTGCATCTGCATTGAAGGGATCTAGTTCAAGTGATTTAATTAGCGGTTGTTCGGCCTTTTCAGGATGCTGATCCCAGAAATAAACATCGGCTTCCAACAGATAGGCTTTGGCACTTTTTGGATTTCGCCGCTGTATCTCTTTTGCAATCTGTAAGGCTGTTTCGTATTCCTTTTTAAGCAGCTTAACTCTGCCCAGTAAAAGCTCCGCCTCTTCACTATCGGGGTTATTCTGAAGCACTTGCTTTGCTATATTTTCAGCCTTTAATAAGCGCCATGCCTGTATCTCCAGAAAGCCTTTTATCAGCAATGCTTTTTCATTTTTTCGCTCTTGTCTAAGCACCTGAGATATTATTGCTTCGGCATCTTTGTATTTATTATTTAAGATCAAGTAATTACACTTAAGTAGTTGATAATCTATATCATTATGTTTTGATGATTCAATCAAACTATCAGCTGTTCCCCACAGCCCAAGCTCAAGCATCCGGCTAATTACAAGGGCTGTATCTGTAGCAGTTTTCACCTGCAAAACAAGTTGCTTCCTAAGTGTTACCAGCTCTGTAAAAACTTGTTGTGTACTATCGGGATTAATAGACTGAGACCTGATTGCACCTGCATTAATGACAAGGAATAAAACCAGGGAGAAACAGAATCTTTTCATATTTACCCTAAATATACCAGTTTTCCGCTTTCTCTTTCTTAAACTGCTACACGATTTTCTACCGGCGACTACACAATATGATTAAATTTCAATTTATTAAAACACTCTGGTACGGAATGTGTTAGAGATTAAGTAAAAAACATCTATTATGAATTATAAAAAATTAATATCTAGCCGCTTATCCAATTTCCCAGCCATGCCAACTGACAAATCTGGAGCAATAGTTGGATTATTAGCTGGTTTAGCGGTAGGTGCTGTTATAGGAGTACTATTTGCTCCTGACAGTGGAAAAAGAACAAGAGAAAGAATATCTGATAAAGCATTAGACCTTGCAGATAACGTAAAAGATGGTTTCCATTCCATTAAGGACAATATCAATAATGGAAAACAAAGTCTTGGGGGTCTAAAAAATCAGGTTGTAGACAACGTTAAGACTAAAGTGAACTCTGTATCTCAGGAGTTTAAGGAATTTAGAGATACTGAATTAGAAAAAGCAAAATCAGCAATCAAAAATACCGCTGATGATGCAAATGACGCCATTCAAAAGGCTTAATTTATGGTTTAATATCTAGAGTTATCCTTTGGTGTTTGAAAAACATTTTTGTTATTGGAACAAGTAGCAGTCCACATATTCCAAAAATTACAAAGGATACTCTTAAATTAAATGCATGCGCCAGGTATCCAATTAAAGGAGGTCCTAACAGCATTCCAGTTATCGAATAAGTGGCTATAATAGATATGGCCATCCCCGGAGAGTACTTCTTTGACGCACCTGCCAGTGCGTACGACATTGGTATTATTGATGCAGTTCCAAAGCCTACTAATGAAAAACCGATCATAGCTGTCCAGAATGTTGGAAATATAATGGCCAGGGAAATTCCTAACACAATAAAAACAGCGCTCATAATATATGTTTTTGGCATACCAAACCTTACAATGATAATATCAGAAAGGAACCTTGATGTTGCCATAAAGGTCATAAAGATCAGGTATCCATAAGTAAATATTGGCGCATTTAACACTTCCTGAAAGTAAATCCCACTCCAGTCGAACATCCCTCCTTCGCATATTGCGCATAAAAACACAACTATACCAAGGTAAAATATATAGGGGTCTGGCTTACTCAATATCAACTTGTTGCCTGTTTCAGATTTATCTCCTTTTAACAAAAACTGATACGAATACAAGGTTACAAGCAACATCAACACGGCAACTATAGAAAAGTGTACTGCCAGCGTAACATCTAAGGTCAGTAAAAGTGTAGACAAGGCAATTCCTGCTATCCCCCCAATACTCCAAAACCCATGAAATGAACCTATTATCTTTTTCTCAAATCTCTTTTGTAGCGTTAGTGTTTGGGTATTTACAGAAATATTGAATATTCTGGTTGTAAAAGCGAATACACAGATTGCAAAGACAAGACTAAAGGTATTGTGCGCAATTCCTATCAGCGCAAGCGAAAGTGCATTTAATGCATAGCCAACCGTTAATGGCACACGACTATTGTATTTTGATACTAACCAACCCGAGATAGGTAACCCGATTAAAGAACCAACCGGCATTGCCAATAAAATACTTCCTAATTCTGCTTCATTAAATCCAAACGCGGTTTTAATTGTAGGAATCCTTGAGGCCCAGGTAGCAAAGCTAAATCCTGAAATGAAAAAGAAAAGGCTTAAGAAAAACCGATGTTTACTATTTGAAATCATTAACTTGAGATGAAAAAAATAAAATTAATCACCCTAAAGCGCAGCTAGTCGTAATTAATAGGCTACAAATGTAAACAATTCAAATTGGAGCTGAAAAAACTATTTAGCAAGATGATCAGATTATTTTATCTTACTATTTTTTTCTTAAATGCTTCTTAGCCCAATTATTCTTTGATAACAAAAGATATTATTCATTAGTAATGAACAAAAGTTTTATTCACTTTGTTAACAGTCAAATAGTATACCTAGACAAGAACAAATTGAGGTAGTTATAGATGCACAAACGTAGTGGTAGATTTTCTAAAGGTCTTTATGTCGTTCTGCCATTTTTAAAAGATCCTCCTTTGCCTCTGATGAAGTTCGTTAAATCCTCTTCAGATAATATTTCATTTATTAATAGACCTACTATGGTATTGAAATACCTGGAGCTAGATAAACCGTCATATCTTCGTGCGACATATTTGTCATTTTCCCGAACCGCCTGCATCTCCTTTGATTAAACCAAAGAACTGACGAGTCACTACATGCAATTTTTAAACCTCTCCTATTTGTTTTTCCAAAAAATAACATAGCTTTACAAAAAACTTTAGGGGTGCCTTGCGCTGAGATATACCCTTTGAACCTGATGCAGTTAGTACTGCCGAAGGGAAAAGTAGAAGCAAATCTATTGCTGTCTTTTCGTCCCGTTATGGGCAATCTCTATAGTTTTTCCAATTTACTTAAAGATGGAAATAACTGTAAATCAACAAAATTACCAATTTAACAACCCTTGTTCTGTCGAACAAATGCTGTCTGTTATTAACGTTCAGGCTAAAGGTATCGCTGTAGCCATCAATCAAACCATTATTTCTAAGTCTTCCTGGGCTGAACATGAGCTAAAACATGGCGACCAGGTAATTCTAATTAAAGCCACCCAAGGTGGTTAATAGCCCAATCATGTATTAAATCAATCCTTCATTATAAATTAAAGTATTTATGAAAAGTGAAAAAACTCCAACCGAAGAAGTGATCAGCCGTAGTCCCTTCCCTGCCTCACGCAAGATTTTTGTAAAAGGACAATTGCACGATATTGAAGTTGCCATGCGCGAGATTAGTTTGAGCGATACCAAAATCCACAATGGCTTCGGTTTAACAGAACCAAACCCTCCGGTAACAATTTATGATACCAGTGGGCCCTATACTGATCCCAGTGCCCATATCGATGTAAGAGAAGGTTTGCCCAGGTTAAGAGAAAAATGGATAACCAACAGACTCGATGTTGAACAACTAGACCATATTTCTTCTGATTACGGTCAGCAGCGCCTGGCCGACAGTAAACTGGATTCGTTGCGTTTTGCCTACATCAACAAACCTTACAAGGCAAAAAATGGTGCTAATGTTTCGCAAATGCATTACGCAAAAAAAGGCATTATTACTGCCGAAATGGAATACATTGCCATTAGAGAAAACCAAAGAATAGATCTTTTAAATGGGCAGCTGGGTGCACAATATGATGTAATGAGTCATCAGCATAAAGGCCATAGCTTTGGCGCAAATACACCAAAAGGTTACATTACACCCGAATTTGTTCGTCAGGAAGTAGCTTCGGGCAGGGCGGTAATTCCTTGCAACATTAACCATCCTGAATTAGAGCCAATGATTATTGGCCGTAATTTTCTGGTTAAAATCAACGCCAACATCGGTAACTCGGCCGTAACCTCTTCTATTGAAGAAGAAGTTGAAAAGGCAGTATGGGCATGCCGATGGGGTGCAGATACGATAATGGACTTATCGACCGGAAAAAACATCCACGAAACACGTGAATGGATTATTCGTAATTCTCCGGTTCCAATTGGAACAGTTCCAATATATCAGGCATTAGAAAAGGTTAATGGAAAAGCCGAAGATTTGACCTGGGAGCTCTTTAGGGATACTTTAATTGAACAGGCAGAACAGGGTGTAGATTACTTTACTATACATGCCGGTGTCTTGTTACGTTATATCCCGCTTACGGCAAAAAGGGTAACCGGAATTGTATCAAGAGGTGGATCTATTATGGCTAAATGGTGCCTTGCACATCACAAGGAAAGCTTCCTTTACACCCATTTTGAAGAAATTTGCGAGATCATGAAGGCTTATGATGTGTCCTTTTCGTTAGGCGATGGTTTAAGACCCGGTTGTATTGCCGATGCTAACGATGAAGCTCAGTTTGCTGAATTGGAAACGCTTGGTGAGCTAACCAAAATTGCCTGGAAACATGATGTGCAAACCATAATTGAAGGCCCTGGTCACGTACCGATGCACCTGATTAAAGAAAATATGGAGAAACAGCTGGAGCATTGCTCTGAAGCTCCTTTCTATACTTTAGGCCCCCTAACTACTGATATTGCTCCGGGTTATGATCACATCACATCGGCCATCGGCGCCGCCATGATAGGTTGGTTTGGAACTGCAATGTTGTGTTATGTTACGCCAAAAGAGCATCTCGGCTTACCAAATAAAAAAGACGTTAAAGATGGTGTAATTACCTATAAAATTGCCGCTCATGCTGCCGATTTAGCAAAAGGTCACCCTGGTGCGCAATACAGAGACAACGCTTTGAGCAAGGCAAGATTTGAATTTAGATGGGAAGATCAGTTTAACCTTTCTCTTGATCCGGATACGGCAAAGGAATTTCATGATGAAACCTTACCTGCAGATGGTGCAAAGATCGCTCACTTCTGCTCGATGTGCGGGCCTAACTTCTGCTCGATGAAGATCACTCAGGATGTTAGGGAGTATGCCGCAAAGCAGGGCGTTGATGAACAGGATGCACTGGCCAAAGGAATGGCAGAAAAATCTAAAGAATTTACAGAGAAAGGCAGCGAAATCTATTTGTAGATGAATGTAATTGTAATTGCAAATCCTTCTATGCTTGATAATGAATCAAATATAATTAATCAACTGTTTGAAAGCGGATTAGATATATTTCATTTAAGAAAAAATTCATGTACTAGAGCGTACTGTAAACAGCTGATTTCTGAAATTGATGAGGCATATCATAGTAGGATTGCATTACATCATTACCATGAACTTACAGACTTCTTTGGGATTAAACGACTGCATTACAAGGAAGCCTACAGAAAACAATTACAGGAGGCTAAAACAACGCTTAATGTTAAAGACATGGTGTTAAGTACATCTATCCATCAGCTTGAAGATATCAATAATTTGAAAGGATTTGATTATACCTTTTTCGGACCGGTGTTTAACAGCATATCCAAACCAAGGTATGCTGGTGTGCTTAATCAGGATTTTAGATTACCGCAGCGTTTAAACAACACAAAACTGATAGCACTGGGTGGAATTGATGCTGAAAATGCAGAAACGCTCCATTCAATGGGCTTTGATGGAGTGGCCGTACTTGGTTTTATTTGGAATGACCCTTCAAAAGCGACCCGTAATTTTAAAAGTATACAGGAAAGATGTTAGCAAACAGACCATATGCAATTAGTATTGCGGGATTTGATCCCTGTGCAGGCGCCGGTGTTTTGGCAGATGTAAAGTGCTTTGAACAACACCATGTTTATGGCTTTGGCATCTGCAGTGCACTGACAGTGCAAACAGACAGCGAATTTTTGAAGAACGACTGGTTGGATTCACTTCAAATCATTGCACAACTTGAGCCTTTAATGACCAAATTCCAAGTGTCGGCCTGTAAAATAGGGCTAATAAAGGATGTTGCTGTCTTACAGGAGGTGGTCTATTTCCTTAAATCAAAAAGTCCTGATTTAAAGATCATTGTAGACCCAGTATTAAAGGCAAGCTCAGGTTATGAATTTCACGACTGGGCAAATGGAATGGAAATATTATCGCCGGTATTTAAACAGATAGACTTGATTACTCCAAACTACAATGAGATGCTAAGTCTAGGTGGCGAGGCAATGGATGTAAGGCAGACCGCTAAGCTTTGGGCACAATATTGCCCGGTTTTATTAAAAGGAGGGCATAGCGTTGCTGCAACAGGCACTGATTACCTATATGAGCAGGATAACATTTCTGAATTTAGTCCGCAAGTTGCTCAAATTCATCAAAAACACGGCTCTGGCTGTGTTTTATCGGCAGCGATTGCCTCAAATGTGGCACTTGGTTATCCATTAAAACAAGCTTGCAGCAATGCTAAATTATATATCGAAAAATTCTTAAACAGTAACAGCACCCTACTTGGGTACCATTCATTATGATTGATAAACTACACTATATATCACAGGAAACTGAAAACACAAGCCACCTTGACGCCATTAACAAGGCACTTATCGCGGGTGCAAAGTGGATCCAACTGAGGGTTAAAAACAAGCCTGAGGACGTGATTCTTGAACTGGCCATTAAGGCCAATGCACTTTGCAAGGCTTATGGAGCACGGTTAATTGTAAATGATCATCCTTTAACTGCGCTAAAAGCTGAAGCTTACGGGCTACATTTAGGCTTAACCGACATGCCAATCGCAGAGGCAAGAAGCATTGTAGGCGAGCAAATGATTATTGGTGGTACGGCAAACACATTTGAACATGTTAAACAAAGAGTTGCCGAGGGAGCTGATTACGTAGGATTAGGCCCTTATCGGTTTACCAATACCAAACAAAATTTAAGCCCTATAATCGGTTTAGAGGGGTATGAAACAATTATGAAACAGGCTTCTATGGTTGGTATCACCACTCCTATTATTGCAATTGGAGGTATAGAATTGGATGATATTTCTTTGATTGTGACAACCGGGGTTCATGGTGTGGCATTATCGGGTGCATTAACTAATCAGAATAATACAGCAGACATTATAAATAGCATTTATGAAAATTTATTAGCTCCGTCGTCCTGAATAGCCGGTCGTCATCCTGAATTTATTTCAGGGTGACGAACAAAAAACAACATTGATAACAAACAACGTAGACTAACTATTATGTTAAAAATAGCAGACAAAACATTTAAATCCCGATTATTTACGGGAACCGGAAAGTTCAGCTCAGCTACTGAAATGGAAAAAGCGTTACTTGCTTCAGAATCGGAGCTGGTAACTGTGGCTTTAAAAAGAGTTGATCTGAAACATAATGACGATGATATTTTAATACACCTAAATCATCCTCATATTAACCTTTTGCCTAACACTTCTGGTGTTCGCAATGCAAAAGAGGCCATTTTTGCGGCTCAAATGGCCAGAGAATCGTTAGAAACCAATTGGATCAAACTAGAGATCCATCCAGACCCAAAATATTTAATGCCCGACCCAATTGAAACATTAATAGCCACAGAGGAACTGGCAAAACTAGGTTTTATTGTGCTTCCTTACATACATGCCGATCCGGTTTTGTGTAAACGACTTGAAGATGCAGGAACATCGGCTGTAATGCCTTTGGGCTCTCCTATTGGCAGTAATAAAGGTTTAAAAACGATTGACTTCTTAGAAATCATCATTAGCCAGAGTAACGTTCCCGTAATTATTGACGCAGGAATTGGCGCTCCTTCTGATGCGGCAAAGGCCATGGAAATTGGCGCTGATGCGGTTTTAGTAAACACCGCCATTGCAATTTCGCAATATCCTGAACAAATGGCCAGAGCTTTTAAGATCGCCGTAGAGGCCGGAAGAATGGCTTTTGAGGCCAAACTTGGTTCTCTTAACTCACATGCTGTGGCCAGCAGCCCATTAACCTCATTTTTAGATGACTAGCTTTACCGACCTCTTCGAATCCTGCAACTGGGACGAGACCAGTAAAAGCATTTATGCCAAAACGAGTGCTGATGTGGAGCGTGCCCTAAATTCTTCTCAAAGAACATTAGAGGATTTCAAAGCGCTTATTTCGCCCGCAGCAGCTCCTTATCTGGAACAAATGGCACAGATGAGTCAGCAGTTAACCCTTAAGCGTTTTGGTAAAGCCATTCAAATGTATGTGCCGCTATATCTTTCTAACGAATGCAATAACATTTGCACTTATTGCGGGTTTAGTTATGACAATAAGGTCAGGAGGAAAACACTGTCTCCGATGGAAATTATGCAGGAAATCGCCGTAATTAAAGACATGGGATATGATCATGTGTTGCTGGTTACCGGCGAGGCCAATCAAACCGTGCATACTGAATATTTCAAAAAAGTATTGGAGCTTATTAAGCCTCACTTTTCTCATATATCGATGGAAGTTCAGCCATTAGACACCGAAGATTATAAAGAGCTTACACCCTATGGGTTAAATACAGTTCTTGTTTATCAGGAAACTTATCATCAGGATGATTATAAAAAACATCACCCAAAAGGGAAAAAATCCAACTTTCAGTATAGATTGGAAACGCCTGATAGATTGGGACAAGCCGGAATTCATAAAATGGGATTAGGTGTGCTTATAGGTTTGGAAGATTGGAGAACAGATTCTTTTTTCACAGCAATGCACTTAAACTACCTTGAAAAAAGGTACTGGCAGAGTAAATACAGCATCTCATTTCCGCGTTTACGCCCATTTAGCGGCGGATTGGAGCCTAAAGTTGTGATGAGCGACAAAGAGCTGGTTCAACTGATCTGTGCTTACAGAATATATAATGAGGAAGTAGAATTATCAATTTCTACACGTGAATCCATCGTTTTTAGGAATAATATTGTGAAATTAGGGATCACATCTATAAGTGCAGGTTCTAAAACTAACCCTGGTGGGTATGCCGTTGAGCCACAGTCGTTAGAGCAATTTGAGATTTCTGACGAGCGCAACGCAAAAGAGATAGCCCAAATGATTAGTTCCCAAGGTTATGAACCGGTATGGAAAGATTGGGATGTCAGTTTAACAAAAAACTAATTAACTATGGATAGCGCTGAATTAAAGAGATATAACAGACAGATACTATTACCAGAACTAGGCATAGAGGGCCAGCAAAAGCTAAAAGCGGCCAAAGTATTGGTTATTGGGGCCGGTGGTTTGGGTTCTCCGGTGTTACTTTATCTTGCTGCAGCTGGTATAGGCACAATTGCTGTTGTTGATCATGATATTGTGGATGAAAGTAACTTACACAGACAAATACTGTTTAATACTACTGATATCGGAAAAAGTAAAGCAGATACCTCAGTAAATAAGCTACAGCTACTTAATCCGCATGTTAATTTCATTTCCTATCCTTTTAAAATTGAACTGGATAATGCCAATTCATTAATTCAGGATTATGATCTGGTAGTGGATGGATCCGATAACTTCCCTACCCGTTATCTGGTTAATGATACTTGTGTTGCTTTAAACAAACCATTGGTATTTGGTTCTATTTTTAAATTTGAAGGTCAGGTATCTGTATTTAATCATAAAGGGGGGGTGGATTACAGGGCGCTATTTCCTGAACCACCGGCAGCTGATGAAGTTCCAAATTGTGATGAAGGTGGTGTAATAGGCAGTTTACCGGGGATAATAGGCAGTTATATGGCCAATGAAACCATCAAACTAATTTGTGGCTTTGGCGAAGTGCTATCAGGCAAATTACTCATTCTTAATGTACTCAACTATTCTTCATTGATCCTTAATATAGGAAAAAGTGTAAACGCTATTGACTCTAATTCAACCTCTGATAAAAAATTTGAATCGGTTTATGAGTCGGTTGCCTCGGGTCCTGCTAAAAACGACTATGAGGAGATAAACCTGGAAGCATTTGAATATTTAAAAGAAAAAGATTCTTCTCTGTTTTTAATTGATGTGCGAGAGGATTTTGAATTTGATGAATACAATATCGGTGGATATAATTTCCCATTATATGAGCTTAATGATCATTTGCATTCAATCCCCGAGGATAAAAAAATTGTACTTTGCTGTACCAGTGGCTTAAGAAGTAAAATTGCTTACAACTTATTAAAAACAAGAACAGATGCTCAGATCTATATTCTGAGTCTTAATAAATAAAATAATTTTTATTTCAATATTTCAACCACTATATATTCTTTTCTATATAGACTTGCAGTGTAGATCTACAATCTTAAATAACTCATAAAAAAACTCAAAAAGTTCAAAGTGAAAAACAGATTGTAAATAAAAGCAGTACAAGCAAGAAAACAGTGGTTAGTAGTACGGATAAAAAGATACTCTTTAATAAGGTTCACGACAAAACAGGCCTTAAGAAATTTAAAATTCTAGGTTTAGAATAATCTGACTCATAGTGCCTATAAGGCGATGAGAAGAGAGCTTCCGAAGATAATTGGCAAGTGTATTAATAAATTAGACAATTACAGTTTTATCCCTATAGACTCAAAAGAAGACATCACCTATCATGTTGCACTCAAAATTGAAAAGTATTTTTGCATACAGCCGGGCTCACTTAGCAATTTACCCATTCAGTAATGCTACCTTTGCAGTTCATAAGTAAATACAATCATCTCTGGTTTATCGGAAATGATTCAACATAGTGACCATGATAGCAATAGGACAATACAACGATTTAAGAATAATAAATAAAACAGAAGCCGGCCTTATTTTAACCGAAGGAGATAAAGAAGTATTACTTCCTTACAATGATGTTCCAAAGAATGCTGAAATAGGCGATAACATAACCCTATTCGTGTATGTTCATAAAGATGGCAGGCTAATGGGCACAACTAAAAAGCCATTGGCTTGTGTGGGTGATTTTGCTTATTTAACTGTTGTTGATGACAGTGAGGATGGTGCTTTTATGGATTTGGGTCTTGATAAGGATATATATGTCCCTAAAAGAGAGCAGAAACGTCCGATGTTTAAAGGAGACCGCCATGTAGTTTATGTTTTTCTTGACGAGAGTAATGACCGTATGGTGGCCTCTTCCAGGTTAACCAACTTTGTTGAAGAGGAAGATATAGATTTAGAAGAGGGTGATGAGGTGAGTTTACTTATAGTAGACCGTTCTGATCTTGGATATAATGCCATAGTTGACAATAAGTATATCGGGTTGTTGTACACGAACGAATTGTTTGATGTACTTAATCCTGGTGAACTAAGAAAAGGCTGGATTAAAAAGATCCGTGTTGAAGGCAAGATTGACTTAAGTCTGCAACCAATGGGCTATGGCCATATTCTTGACACTAAGGACAGTGTGCTGGAAGAATTAAAAGAAAGTGGCGGCGTAATTGCATTAGGCGACAAAAGCACCCCAGAAGAAATATATGCACGATTTAAAATCAGTAAAAATGCATTTAAGAAGGTAATTGGTGGATTATATAAAGACCGCTTAATTACCGTTTCAGATCATGAAATAAAGATCCTGATTGATCACGAAGCAGAGTAAAATAAAAAAGGCCATAAATGGCCTTTTTTATTTTAAAAGTTAAATCCTATTGAGAAATAAGGCATTGTTGCTTCTCTGGAGAACCCTAGTGTTGCCTGTATCAAAAGTACTTCGCCAGGGAGTACATACAAGCCGCCTCCATAGCCATGGTGCCATCTTGCAGATGACTCTCCCTTTTCCCATACCCTACCTACATCGTTAAAACCAATCATCCCAACGGTTCCGGGAACCAGGTAGGAAGTGAAATTAAAGAGTTTTAACCTCATATCAAGGTTATGGTAAGCCATAGTAGTCCCGGTAAATCTTTTGCTGTTAAAGCCTCTTAAACTATTAACGCCGCCTATTTGCATGTGCTGAAAGAAAGCCGGATCACCCACAACAGTTCCTGCCCCTATCCTATTTGCAAATACTAAACCTGATTTCCCAGGATTAATGTAGAACCGAAATTCTGTGGTTACAGATCCATAGCGATCGTTGGTTTTATCAACCCGTTGCTGAGCGGTTAAAGATGTTTTCCAGTACAACCCTTTTTTAGGGTTTGCAATATTATCACGGCTGTCGTAAGTCCACCCCGCTACAAAACCGGCGTAGTACTTATCTGAAAATATCTCTTCTTCCGGATGGGCGGCATTATAATCATTAAAGAAACGTTCCTCATTCCCGGATTCTGTACTTGTATAAAATGATCCCAATACTCCGCCTTCAATTTTTAAATACCTGGTGAGTTTTCTACTGAGCCTTACATCTACATTTAAATAGTCGTAACGATTTCTGTAATAAGAAATTCCATCTTCTTTATCCGATTCCTCATTATCGTTATCTAAATCGAGATATTGTGAATTATTTCCGATGCCAAAGAAGTTACTTAAGTTGTTAGGCCCCAGCAAATTTGCATGTACCACAAGATCATTATTACCTACGGCCTTTTTAAAATCACCAAGATAGTCCAGAATAAACGATTTCCTACCAGTAGAGTAATTGGCCCAGAACTCATGTTTTGAAGCATAGGGTTCTTTTCTAAAGCCTTGTTTTTCTATGATGTAACCCAAACCAATTTGTACGCCCTGATCAATGTTATAATTAAAATTAAAAAGCGGTCCGGATCTATCATATAAGAACGCATTCTTATCAAATTTGTTTACCAGGGTATCATTTGCAAGGCGCATCTTTGCCATTGCTTTATCTGGCAATTCATTTGATTCATCAGTACGATCATAAACGAATGGCTTATTTGAAACAGCTTGAGCGATCTGGAACTTGTCGGCATCGGTCCCTCCAATCATCCTAACTTTTATCTTAGTGTTTTCTTTTCCCCTTACGGAAAACACATCTTCACCTGCCATTCCAAACAACCTAATCTCTTTGGTTACCTTAGGGTCAAATGTTCTTTTATATACCAATCTTCCATTCTTGCCCTCCTTATTGATATTATATACCGTAACTTCTACATTTCCGTTATCGGCATAATTAACATCAAAAAACTCTTTTTTATCAGAGGTAGGTATATCAACATTTATGGATAAAAATTTATAGTACTGTAAAGCAAGTGTATCCAATTTATCTCTTCTTGATATAAAGTGACCAATCAACTGATTACCACTAAGCTTGAATATTGTATCTGGCATTTGCCTGAAAGAAGTATTGATAAGTTCAGTAGTTAGTTTTCCCTGAACAAACTTAACGGCATCCTTCCAGTCTTGTTCGCTAAGCTCATTTAAAAAATACCTGTCAAAGTACCGCTCATTAAAGTTCCAATGATTTACATCTCTAATATTGTCACTGTAAGGCTGCAAGTGAGATTTGAGCCATTGATGGTTAAGAACCCATGGAAATACTCCCGAAGTTTTATAGAACACCTTATCTCTATCTCTGGGAACAGGAATATAAGTAGTTTCTCCCTTTTCTTTCTGAGCCAGCCAGCGCCAGTTATCTTCATGCCTGTCCCAATCTCCTAAAACAAAATCCAGTAACCTGGCCCTAAGTGTTAGCTTCTGGTCTGATGTATGGTCATTGTCTTGCTGTATTTTACGCTGTACTTTAGCTGTGTTATCTGTTTCTTCTTCAAAAGGCGATCTTGGCTCTAGTAAATAGGCCGCGTTTGCAAATTTTTCTCTATACTCTCCAAGTCCCGGGTCATCTGCTACATATACGATCTCTGGTTTAGAGTGGGCAAGCTCAAGCGCTTCTGCCAAAGGAGGAACAATTAAAGCTGCAAAGGGATGATTAGTTGAAACCTGGTCCTGAGCAATGTCTTTGGCTATAGTTGGCCTTAAACTTTCAGGCAAACCCTGTTCCGGATACTTTTGTATTGTTCTTAAAGCATACTCTCTGCCAGTTGGATCTACTAACCGTAATGAGCGGGTTTGCATCCCCCCTCCAAGTTTAACGATCTTTAGTCCTCCTTTTTCTTTCTGAAGATCTATAATGCGAACTTTTACAGGGGTTGCCCATATTTTGCGATAACTTTCGCCCAACCAAAACCGGTGAAAGCCACTTACGCTATTATACTCGGGTGCTATAGCAACTGTAATTGAATCTGCCGGTTTCTGTGTCTGCCCTATCGCAGGGATAGACAAGATCATAAACACAGCACTTAAGAGCTTCTTTAGGGGGCGCATATTAGTTAATTATTCTTTTTAAGGTTACTCCTATCCTCAGCGCCTTTAATCCCTCTACACCTTGTAATTCTTCTATTTCTAAATATTCAAGATCATTATTCAGTAAACCAACATTTTGTAGCTTTTTAATATACCCGAGGTATTCCCTGGCCTCTGAACTGTTAAAATACACAATTGATATTTTACCAGGCTGTGTTAACCGCTCAGATGTATCTTTGATATGGGCTTTATCAATTCGTTTTTTTACCATCTGATAACGAATATTATAGCTGCCCTCTACATCAAACCTTTGTTCATCAATCCTAAAACTCACATCAATAGGCTTATCGTAAACGAAAATAAGCTGTGTGGTTTCAAGAGGTAAAGAAAAATATGGACCTAAATTACTGGTTGTTTGAGCAATTTCGGCTAGTACCCTCAACTGTTTCAATCGGAATGTACCAAGTAAATTTTCAGACATGGGAATTTTAGGGGCAATAGATTGGCCCAGATAAATATCAAATTCGACGCCATCTGTTCTAAACTTCTCAAAATAGCTCGGATAAATATTCTGAATTTCTGTATTAAATTCATCAAGGTGGCGTGTTACCGCAACATTTATCATTTGCATACTTTTTTCGTAGCGTTCCCTGTTTTCAAAAACCTTTCCGTTAACACTTGTAAGCATGAAATATCTATCTATTATGCTTTTTATTTCTGGGTGGGTATCTCGCAGATGATTTAATGAGGTCGGTATCTGTCTTTGCAAATAATCTTCCGTTTTTAGGATCTCACGATCTGAAAGCTCATCAAGATCTTTATATTTCCAAATTGCTGTTTCATGGGGTATATCGTTTTCCTTACAAGCCGAAACAGTACTCCTCACAGCATTAAGTGTTTCTTCAAGAATCTCGAAATGAACGTACAGATCCCTCCTAATTGCTGCGTTACGCTGTATACTTGAGTTTCTGATATCCACAGCTCCATAAAAAGGATATACATTTCTAAAGAAAATAGGTTCAATAGGCAAATTTCTGTCTCTTGCACCTGATTGTATGTAATTAAGGGCTGCCTCATGAAAACGCCACTGAACAGAGGGCTGCAAAGCAGTAAACTTATCTGTAATTACATCCTGAATCTCATTATTAAAATCTATAATTATGTTATGGAAAAGCTGTGCCAGTAAAGGAAACGCTGCCTCTATTTTTGTGAGGGTGTTTCCGTTAAATTTGGTAGAATCTTTTGTATATAACTCAAGAGCTCCCACAAGTTTTCCATTATAAAACAGCGGAAACAAGGCATACGATTTAATGCCTACCTCATCTAAAAGACTAAGCATAGGGTAAACTTCCGGCTCTTCGTCTGCTATATCCGGAAAAATTAATGTTCGCGGATGGTCAAGATAGTCTTCGATGAGGCTGGAATATTCAGTGTCATCCATACCCTTTTCTTTAGCCAATTGAACTATCTTACTTTGAAAACCAGATTGATCATTGATCAGCAGTTTTTTGTTTAATTTAAGATAAGGCAGCATCCCAAAGTTTACTTCATCAGATCCTACAAGGGTTTTCAGCGCAGTAGCTATATCCCTGCTATGTTGTCCGTTTTGAGATTCATTATGTTCAATAACGAGATTTTTAACTGTCTCTAAAGCATACTCATCTGTAACATCAGTTAAGGTTACAATGGATATCCCCTCAATACTAAAGATATCGGGTGGTATTAGTTTTGTTAATATCTTTAATGAGTTCCGCTCATCTTTAATATAATCCTTAACATCTTTTAAATTATATTCAGGCAGTTTTGTTTTTGCCCTGATATCCAAAAACCTGGTGTCCACATTTAAGCGATAATACTTCAGTAAATGAGTTTCAGGATCTATAATAGACTTAATGGTGAATTTGTTATTGTTTAAAGAGAAGTTGTAAAATTTCTCCAGAATAAGATTATAAAAGGTAGCCAGAAGATTTTTATCCATTTCCTTTTTGGATGGCAAACTCAGGTCTGACTTTAAACTGCACATAGATGGTTCCATGAATACACTATAAAATGCATCAGTACCATAATGAAAACATGGAGAAATAGGTGTACCTATTGCCCAGAACTGTTGACTTTCATCATTAATAATAGGCGATAATGAGGTATAAATTAATTCAAAAAGCGTAGCATAATTGCTAGCGTTCTCTGGAGGTATTGGACTCCTGAGCTCCGGGTAATGATTAAATTGCTCAAGGATATATCTGTAAAAGTTAATCTTGGCTGTTTTTTCCTTGTTTGCTCTTTTTTGAATATATTCAATAAACGGATTTAAGGACAATTTAATATCCGCACCTATCGGATGTTTTCCTGGCTCCTTTATTGTTTGATTTAGATTTAACGTTATTGATTGCATTGATCTATTCGTTACAGAACCTTAATAACAACATTAAAGCGCTGAAATAAATTCTTTAATATAAATAAAAATAACTTGTCAAAGGTAGCACCTGTATTTGCATAATAGGTAAAACCAAGGTAATTATTTAATCTGATTCTGTTTATCTCTAAGGAGTATACTTGAATTTTATAATGTTGCCGTCTGTTAATTCATCTCCTTCGTTAGAGATATACAGATTTAAATCTTTATCAAATGCAATTCCTTCGGGCTGGTTAAATATCGATGAACTTAAACGATGGGCTTCTTTTACATTCCATGTATCATCAGTAATAACCAATAGTTTACTTACCGATGAAATAATATACCATTCATTTGTTTTAGGGTTTTTAGCCATTGCCGAAGCCCGCAAGTCGTTTTTGAATTTAGGATAAACAGACTTAAGTTGTTTTAAATCAATCTTAAAACTACCTGAAGCAACTAATGTATCCTGAGCTGGTTGATAATCCAGTATGTACCCCGTTGCCGTTTTAGCCTTTTTATCATCCGGACAGTTTTTACATAAAAGATACAACTTGCTGGTAGCAGCATCTGCGTACAAACTTTCGTACTCTGCTTTTGGCACCAGGTGTTTAGTTTCTTTTACAAGATCAGAATTTTCTTTGATTGCCTCAGAGAAAGGAAAAGAATAAAGGGCACCACTGCTTTTAAGGACAAAGACCCTGTCATGAAATATGCTGACATCTTCATAATCCCCTCTGGAGCCAAATTTCATGTTCTTTTGCTCCTTAACATCCCATTTTTGTCTGAACAATTTACCTTCTTCATCCTGAATGCTATAGATAGTATCGCTATTACTGTCGTGAAACGCAATACCTGATACTTCAAGCAAACTCGATGGCATATTGAACTTATCCGGTTTAGTTAAATCATAACCCTTTGGACTTGTATATTTTCCCAATGGACTTTTGCATGCATAGGCTCCAAAAAGAGCTAACAAAATAACAATACATAAACACTTAGAGTAGATTCGTTTCATAAATAATTCGGATTTATATTGTATCAGTACCTTTCAGGAATGTATAAATGGATTCCTGAGCGTTATCGTGTAACTGTAAGTTAACTATTTTCATTATAATTTCCTGCAATTTAGCATCATATATTGGGAAACATACTTCAATTCTGCTATAAATATTACGGTTCATCCAATCTGCAGATCCCATATAAATATCCTTATTCCCATTATTCTCAAAAATGAATATTCGACCATGTTCAAGGTAGCGGTCTACAATTCGGGTTACCGTAATGTTTTCACTTAATCCGGCTTGTCCTGGCATTAAACAACAGATTCCTCTTACAATAAGCTGCACTTTTACACCTGCTTGCGATGCTTCATAAAGTTTAGAGATCAGTACCTGCTCTTCAAGATTATTTAATTTTATAGTAATTCCATTGGCCAATCCCGCTTTCGCATTTTCTATTTCTTTTTGTATAAGGTTAAGGAATTTTTGCTGTAAATTAAATTGGGCCACCAGCAAATGCTTAAAATCTATCTGATCTTCTGGTCCAGGTGCCTTTTTATTTTTACTCAAAAAACCGAACAGGGATTCTAGCTCTTTAAGCATAGGCTGATGGGAAGTAAGCAGAATTTGATCTGTATAAAACCTTGCGGTTGATTCATTTAAATTCCCGGTAGCCAGCAGACCTACAAACTCTTCTTTACCACTTATAACCCGCTTTACAAGAGCAACTTTTGCATGCACTTTTAAATCAATACTACTGTAAACAATTTTTACTCCTGCAGCTTTCATTTGCTTAGCCCATTTGATGTTATTGGCTTCATCAAATCTTGCTTTTAGCTCAACAAGTGCGACTACCTTTTTGCCATTTTTAGCCGCGGTCATTAAGGCACTTACAATTCTGGAATTGTTTGCAACCCGGTAAAGTGTGGTGTATATTTCCTGAACAAATACATCATTTGCGGCCTCATTAAAAAATCTGAGTATTGGGTCGTAACTCTGATAAGGGACATTTACAAGTATATCTCCTTTTAAAATCAGATTAAACAATGAATCCTTTTCCGGGATAAGTACAGCAGATATTGAAGGCCATTTTGGATAGCTGAACTCTGCCCCATTCAATGGAAAACTATTCAGATCTTTTAGATTATGGTATCCTCCCCCTTCAACAACAGATGCATTACCTAGCTTTAACGCATATATTAAGCGATATAAGCTCCTTAAAGGAATTCCTGGTTCAATTAGAAAGCGCGTTGCAAAACCGAAATCACGGGTTTCCAGCTGACGTTCCAAGACGGTCGTAATATCTTCTTCTGTGGCATGACCAATCTTTAGTTCTGCATCACGGGTAATTTTAAGATTGTATACTCCCTCTATGGTATCATTTGGGAAGAGGTATGACAAATTATGCTTAATGATGTCTTCCAAAAAAACAACGTATTTATGTCCATCATTTTCTAAAGCATACAGGCGTTGTAAACTCTCCGATGGAACATTGATCAGCTCCAATCGTTCAGCACCAAGTGCATCTTTCAGAATAACCAACTGATAAAGTTTATTATTTTCAGCAAAAAAATCAGTAAGGTCCTTATCAATACAAATTGAATAAATGTAGGCCAGTACTTCGTTAAAGAATAGGTTTACAATTTGATCTGCTATTTGTGCAGGGATAGGTGTATTATAAATCCAATGTATATCGTGACTGGTCAGTTGCGGAAGTATTTGGTCTGCAACGATTGCTCCAAATTTCCTTTGCTGTCTGTTAATTTCTGTTTTGGCAAGCGCATAGTTTCCCTGACCATCGATATTCTGCCGGTACTCATCAACAGCCATCAACACCGGCATCCTTACCCGATAAAATTCATCCAGATTAGAAGAATAAATAGAGAGGAACTTAATTCTTTCTAAAATTGGAACGGTATCCTTTGCTGCTTCCAGAAGCACCCTTTCATTAAACCCAAGCCAGCTTAGATCTCTGTTATAAAACACCGCTTCTCCCATAAAGTTATTACATTGTTACCAGAGCAGACGCAATAATAAAGGCCAATACGGCTGCAACAATACCAAACATAAAAACATTGTAGGCAATTCTTAACAACCTGTATTTACGACCTAAAACTACACCCTGGGCGTATACGTCTTTTATCAGACTACCATATAAAAAATCACGATCGTCCATCATTTTAATCATCCCACTTTCATAATCCGGCAAACTCATCCGGTAGAAATTACCGAAGAACAGCAGGTTCACCCGTTTTTCCTTAATGTCGTCTGGTGTGAATACACCAGTAGGAATTGAGGGTCTGGTGGCAAGTATAGAAAACACCATAGTAACCACGCAAATGATCAGCAAAAGTAATGTTGGAATAATCAAATGAGGGTTATCCTCAAGTTTACGCAACAGTACACTTAAAATAACTGAAAGGATAATTGAATTGGTAGATATCATTATATGAGCCTTATTATCGGCCATATCGCTTAAGCGCTGATGGTTTGTGGAGGTGATTCTGAACATAGTTTCAATACCTCGCCCTGGTTTATCACTTTTATTCTTTTTATCTCCTTTTGTTTCTTTTTCTTTAGAATCTTCCATTATAGAAACTCCCGTTATATCCACGTTTTGTTCTTTTATAAGTTTATTTTCCAGTTCTGCAAGATTTTCTGCCTTTTTAGCATTTAGCAGTTGCTGGCAGAATTCCGTATGGTAATGATGTGCTTTAAATAACGCTATCGTTTTAATTCGCCAGGTAGTCTTATCAATTTTATGCTTATCAAACGCTTCGGCTTCTTTACGCATTAACCTATTGCGTTCTTTAAACCTATCGCTTCCCAGATGAAAAAGATCTGCATCACAAACAATCTGCTGCAATAGTCCTTCCGGATTTTGAGGCATTTTGGTAGCCATAATACAACCCTTCACCTGATCAATTATTTCCGGAGAAACATCTTTATCAGACAAAAAATCGTTGGCTAACCCCGCTCCTTTGATTTCATGCTGAGTGCAATCAAGAAAATATCCCATATCATGAAACCAGCTTGCGGCAACAACAATAAAGAAATCCTGGTCGGATAGTTGGTAATGGTTAGCAATTCTAACTACGTTTTCAACAACCTGCTCCGTGTGATGTAAATTATGATAAATAAAACGTTCGTCTTCGTGAGACTGAAACAAGCTTGCAACATGCGCTCTAAGCAGATCTAATAATTCCCGGTATTGCATTTTTCAGTAGTTAGTAGGTACTTTATTAATTGTATAAATATGGTGTAAGTATATCTAATCTGCAAATTTTAGTTTAGCCTTCATCAGAAAAACATTATAAGGTTTCCACATAGACATCAGAAAATAAAAATCATCACTATTCTCATTTGCAGGGTGCATAAATGCGCCATACAATCCCGGATATTCTGTTGCTTTTACTAATGTTTTCTCGGAGCTCCAGGGGCCTGTAATGTTTTCAGCATCTCTCAATACAATTTCGGCTTTCTTTTCATTTAAATAGGTGATGATCCATCGCTTAAACTTTTTATTATATGCCAGCGAAAGTTCGCCTAAAGGTGCATCAATTATCACATCAGCACTATTCTCATCATTTTTAACCCAGCCTTTTGTGTTGCTCCAGTATTCGTAAGCGGCCTGCTTTAAAATATCGCTTTCCTTAAAACGGGCAAGGTGAGCTGATCCCCAGCGACCCGGAACAGTACCTACCATATACACAAAACCGTCTTTTTTAGCATAGGTAACCTGTGCAAAATTACTTAAAGCTCCAAAGCGTATCTCCTTGCATTTCAACCAATCCCGGCCATTGTTAGTAGATTTGTGCAAGCCAGAATAGTTTGTAGTCCAGCTTCCAATGCTACCCCATTTTCTTACATCCATATAATGAACATAATCTGCACCGGCGGCATGTATCGCCGCAGTTGGAATGGTTGTATGACTGCCTGTACCATCTGTAATGTGTGGACTTGGAACAATCTGATGGGCTACCATACTACCAAAAGTAAGCCCGTCTCCTAGATTTTTATCAGTCGATAATCCCAATACGTTGGACCGCCAGTTGCCAGCTTTGCCTGGACCACCTTCATTTACCACTATAAAATCGTTACCATAAGTATCACCAAAAAAGAAACCTACTTTTCCATTCCCCATTTTCCAGGCTATACCTAAATCTGTACCTCCTACATCGTAAAGCTCATTTGTTTTATTTGGATTTGGTAAGGTTTCTCCCGAAATGGATTTGCCGGTTACACGGGCCAAACGCTCCAAATTAAATGGAATAATATCCCTTTTTGCTACTATGAACGCATAAAACGATAGTGAAAGCAAAATTCCAGAGAACATAAGTATTCCATTTCTGATGTATTTATTTTTTAACATATATCTATTAACCTAATAATCCCAATAAATCTTTTTTTGTCAGCGTCTTAAATATTGACTCTTCTGTTTTTATCAAATCTGTAGCCAGATCTTTCTTGCTATCCTGCATCTTCATAATCTTCTCTTCAATTGTATCAGGGCAAATTAACCTTACCGCCACAACATTTTTTTGTTGTCCGATGCGATAGCTTCTGTCAATCGCCTGATTTTCGACCGCCGGGTTCCACCAAGGATCGATCAGATAAACATAATCGGCCTGAGTTAAGTTCAAACCCGTTCCTCCTGCCTTTAAACTAATTAGAAAAACACGAATATTTGGGTTATCCTGAAAAGATCCGACCACGGCAGATCTGTTTCTGGTTTGGCCTGTTAAATATTCAAAACCAATACTTTTATCGACAAGCTCTTGCTTTACCAGATCAAGCATAGTTACAAACTGAGAAAACACAAGAATCTTATGATGAGGAGACTTATTTTCTATCTGTTCAATTAATACATCCAGTTTAGAGGATGTATTTTCATGTTTACCTTCTTTTAGAATTGCCGGTGAATTACAAATCTGCCTTAATTTGGTAATTCCCTGTAAAACATGCATACTGCTCTTGGCAAGTTCATCTTCAGATTTACCTATCAGATAATCACGAATTTCTTCCTTATTGGCTTCGTAAATATCACGCTGCTCTGCTCCCATTTCACAATATATCACCATCTCGGTTTTATCAGGCAGTTCCTTGGCTACCTGCTCCTTTGTGCGCCTAAGTATAAATGGATTGATCTTTTTTTGTAGTTCCAAAGCGCTTCTGGTATTTTTAAATTGATCTATCGGTACAGAATAAAGCCGCTTAAACTGCTGTTTGGTTCCAAGCAAACCAGGGCAAGCAAAGGACAACTGCCCATATAAATCGAATGTATTGTTTTCTATCGGCGTTCCGGTAAGCACAACTTTATTTCTCGATCTCAATAAGCGAACGGCTTTATAACGTTGCGATTCGGGATTCTTAATTGTTTGTGATTCATCAAGAAAAATATAGTTAAACCTGTATTCTTTAAGGAACCTGATATCAGCCAATAGCGTTCCGTACGAAGTTAAAATGATCTCATAATTATCGAAATCATGAACTACTTTGGCTCGATCTGTACCGTATACAGTCCGTATTATAATGGATGGAGCAAACTTCTCTACTTCCTGTTGCCAGTTAAAAATAAGTGAGGCCGGAACCACCACTAAATTGGTATTGTGATGGCCTTTCTCCCGCTGTGAAAGTATGAATGCGAGTATCTGGATGGTTTTACCCAATCCCATATCATCTGCCAAACAAGCTCCAAAATTAAAACCATCTAAAAAATTCAACCAGTTTAAACCTTCTCTCTGATATCCACGGAGCGTGGCATTAAGTCCTGAAGGAACTTCTACTTCTTTAATAGATTCAAAATCAGACAATTTAGAGCGATAAAGTTTCATTTCATCTTTAACTATTTCATCTAGTTGCTCCAGTTCATACAATTCGTCAACCGAAGCATAATTAATTTTTGAGGTACGAATAGTTTCTTCCACTAACTCTCCTGCACTAAAATAGCCCGTAAACTTTTCAATCCATTCGTCAGGCAATATCCCTAGCGTCCCATCATCCAATTGAACAAATTTACTTTTGTTACGGATTGAACGATGCAGGTGTTTTAATGAGACCGCCTGCTTATCAAATTTAACTTTTACAGATGTTTCGAACCAATCTATGCCACTGATCACGTTAATGGAAATATCAGCTTTATATGGGTTTAAGTTATTGTTCTTTAATTCATTAAAACCAAGAATTGTTATCCCTTTATTTCGCCATGCCTCAAAAGCATTCAGGAACCAGTTGTCTTCTATAAATCTCTTTTTATGAAGGTAAAAGCAATCTGCATGCGCTTGCTCGGGCAATTCCTGTACCTGTTCATAAAAGAACGGGTGCTCTCTTGAAATATTGGATATAAACTGGAACTCTGTATCCTCATCTCTATTTAATGTAAATATGTTTCCTCTTTTGTCTTTAGCTCTAATTTGCTTTTTAGAAAGTATCGGAATTTCCAGACTGCCATATCTGACAACAGGTGTAACCAGTACAAAATCCTCTGATTCAGATAAGTAGATGATCTGTTCATTATCAAGATCAAATCCCTTTTCTTCTATTTGTTTTTTGGTGGCTGTTTTTAAATAAGAATAACTGATCTTAACCTTATCCTCTAATTTAGAAAGTATGTTTTCCTGAAACAGTTCAAATTCTGATCTGTGCACTACTATAATATCATTATGCTGTTTGAAAAATGTCAGCACGCTCAGGAAGTAAGGATTGTTTATCAGGTAAAGTGTATTGCTTAATTGAATAAAATAATGATACTTTACTTTAAGCATATCCAAAGAGAAAGGCTTATTTTCCAGCATTAGCTTGGCAGAAACCTCAAAAAAATCCCCTTTTTCATCTACAGTTAAAGTAAGATCAACCTTTAAAACCTTTAGCTGCCCCGGTATAATAGATGATGCGGTAATATTCGTTGAAACTTTATCGTCATGAAGGTAGACATCCAATCCCAGTGGGTTTTTAGCCAATGCTTTAAGCCCTTCCAGATCAGATTCTGATTTACCTGCATCATAGTTGTTTCTGAACTTTGAAATGCCGGTATAAAACTTCAGTTCCTCCTGAATTTCTGTTTTCCAGATCATGTCAGTCGGGTCAATAAAAGTAAGTGGGTTTTTAGGTTTGCCGTTTAAAGTGATTTCAGCTTCTGCAAGTTCTACTACCAAATGTCTGTAAAAACGATGCTGACTAAATATCAATATCATTTTAGTATTGCCCTTTGTTTCAGATACAGGAAGCTTAACACTTTGCTTGGCATTTAAAATCGGCTTCAGCGTAGAGAAGTCAAAATTTTCCGAGTTGTATCCTTCTTTTTCTGTCATTCAGTAATGTAATAGCGATGTGCTAAAGATAACAATAAAATTAAGGGTCTTGGATCATTAAATGAATTGATTCTGTCAGTGAAAGTTTTATATTTATAATCAAGAATACCCTAATATGAAGAAAATACTGATAAGGATTGGTCTAGGTTTAGTAGCTGTTACAATTTGCGCCTTTTTAGCATTTAAATTTACGCCATGGCCTTCTGCATTGTTAATCAGGTATGTCTTTAATAAAGAAGCTGTTAGGGTAAACGAAGCATTAAGCAAACATGTACCATCAGGAATAACCTCACTAATTGACCTGCAATATAAGGTTGCTGATAAAGATGCTAAGCTTGATGTTTATTACCCATCTGCCAATCAGAAAACTTTGCCTGTAATTGTATGGGTTCATGGGGGTGGTTGGATTTCGGGTAACAAAGCACACATAAGCAATTATTGCAAAATACTAGCTTCAAAAGGGTTTGTTGCTGTTTCTATTGATTATTCAATAGCTCCCGAAAAAAAATATCCAACACCAGTTATACAAAGTAATGCCTCGCTGGCCTATTTATTGACTAATGCAAGAAAACTACACATAGACACAACAAATTTTATACTGGCAGGCGACTCTGGTGGCGCACATATTGTTGCCCAATTGGCTAATATAATTACAGACCCTGGGTATGCCCACTTAATGAATATAGCCCCCTCTATTGGTAAAAACCAGCTCTCTGGATTACTTTTATATTGCGGCCCATATGATGCGCAAAGCATTAACCAGAATGGAACTTTCGGGACGTTTATTAAAACAGTACTCTGGTCTTACAGTGGTGAAAAGGATTTTCTGGCTTCTGAAAAATTCAGAACCGCCTCAGTTATAGATTATGTTACAAGCAAGTTCCCAGCTTCTTTCATTTCAGCCGGGAATGATGATCCTTTGCTTCCTCAATCACTGGTTATGGCCAGGAAACTTAAAAGCTTAAACGTAAAGGTTGACACTCTGTTCTTTAAACCTGATTATAGTCCTAAATTGCCGCACGAATATCAATTTAACCTGGATAAAAGTGCAGGTAAACTTGCACTTGAAAGCAGTGTAACGTTCCTACATAGCATTACACGCTAAGCCTTTTCCAGATATTTAATTACGGCCATAAGATCCTGATCGCCAAGACCTCCTTCATTCATTGCTGCACTAAAGGTATTCAACAGTGGTACGGATAATGGTGAAGAAAGACCAGCTTCTTTTGCCAACTTTAAATCTTTAACAATATATTTAAGCGCAAAGGCCGCTGGATAACTGTTATTTAAAACCGATGGTGTTTTAATTTTGATAATTCCATTTCCGCATGCTCCTTCATTTATAATGGTTAACATATTTTCTTTGCTTATTCCATTTTGTTCGGCAAAAAGAACCGTCTCAGCAAGCGCTTGTATATTGATACCAAGCAGGTAATTGATTGCCAGCTTTGCCGAACTGCCTGCTCCCGCCGGACCTAAGTATAAAGAAAGTTTTCCCAATACATCAAAAAGGGGTTTTGCCTTATCATAGTTCTCAGCACTACCGCCAACCAGAATAATCAATGTTCCGTCGTGGGCTGGCTTTACACTTCCAGAAACCGGAGCCTCAATAAAATTCATCTTGTGCTTTTCAGAAAGGGCAGATAAATATTTTGATGTTTCTGGAGCAACAGTACTCATATCAATCAACAATTTACCTGAGTTTTCTCCAGATAGCAGACCATTGGTTTCATTATAAACTTCCTTTACCGCATGATCATCAGATAACATGGTAAAAACAACATCACAAGAATCAATCAGTTCACGAAGATCTTTAGCCGATTGCGCCCCTGCATCTGTCAATTCCTTTTCTTTATCCTTGTTCCTGTTGTAAACTTGTACTTCGTATCCTGCGCTCAGCAAGTTTGCAGCCATAGCGCTGCCCATATTGCCAAGCCCAGCCCAGCCAATCTTCAAATTATTCATAGTTTTTATTTAATTAGTTGGGCAACGGCCTAACCTTAATATCTTTATAATAGATGACACTACCCGGATCATGTCCTTGTAAGGCAAAGGTACCTTCAGAAATAGCTTTACCTCCAACATTTTCCTCTGCAACATTATCAGGCTCAGTATATTCAACAACTGTTTTTCCGTTTATTTTTATGATAACGTTTTTATCTTTAACCATGATATATTCTTCATACCATTCATTGTCTTTTACATAAGTTTCTTTCACATCCTGAACTGCATATAAGCTTCCTGTTCTTCGCCAATCACTATGCGAGTTGTTTACCTGAACTTCGTGGCCTTTACCCGGGAACCCCTCCTGCTGGAAAACTGTATGGAAATAAATTCCTGAATTTGCACCAGGCTTAGTCATTACCTGTGCTTTAAATTCAAAGTTTTTAAAATTATGATTACTTATTGAACCATCATAAAATAAATGAGAAACAGGCCCTGCCACCTTTATGGCACCATTCTCTATGCTAAACGTTTCAGGATTTTGATTTTTTTTCCAACCGTTAAAAGTTTTGCCATCAAATAAACTAATCCAGCCGTCTGATTTCTGTTGCTTAACGCTGGAACAAGACAACAAAAAAATAGAGAAAGAACAAAGTACAAGGAATCTTTTCATTGATGTATAATTTTAGATTCAATATAGGTTATTTTGTTAGTTCCTATCTCTACTGTTTACAAAAAGTAAAATATAATACAGTAAGGTAGCTATTGAACTTATTGCAGCCACAACGTATGTCCTTGCAGCCCATTTTAGTGCATCAGCTGCTTTATCATGCTCATAAGGCGTAGTAATATGATTATTTTCAAGCCATTTTAATGCACGGCTACTCGCGTCATATTCAACTGGAAGTGTAATAATTGTGAAAACGGTGGTGATCGCAAACAAGATAATTCCCACCAATAAGATCGTAGGGTTAGCGCGGCCTATTAAAAAGCCCAGGCCTGCAAGTATTACCCATTGAGAAAGTTGAGTACTGATATTAACAAGAGGAACAATAGTACTTCTAAATGTAAGCATACTATATGCTGTAGCATGTTGAACCGCATGACCACATTCGTGGGCCGCCACAGCCGCAGCCGATATGCTTCTGCCCTCAAAAACATCAGGACTCAGGTTTACCGTCTTATCCTCAGGATTATAATGGTCGCTTAAATGTCCAGGTGTGGAGATCACCCGAACATCATGAATACCATTATCAGAAAGCATTTTTTCGGCGATCTCTCTACCACTCATGCCATTGGCAAGTCCAATCTCACTATATTCTTTAAATTTGCTTTTAAGTCTGTTGCTGACAATAAGACCTACAACAAACATAATTCCTGCTATCAGGTAATATCCCATTAACCCCATGCTTTTAAACTTTTTATTTAGTTAATAAACAAACTTGTATAAATAACAATTTAGATTCAAATTGGTTCTTAGTAGCACTTGCCAGCTTCAATTTCATTTATGCTTTTCAAAAATCTGTTCTAATTCTGCTACCGACTCATGAAGTAAATCTGCTGTCGCCAGCGCAATTACTGCCTCACTAATATGAAGCAAGTTGATTTCATGAACTAATCTTAAAATTTCATCTTGTCTAAATTCCAGACGGGCTTTAAACTCAATTAAATCATTTTCTAGTTCTACGTTTACCATAAGAGTTAGATGTTAGTTCAGAGAAGGCAAAAATATTTAATTTAATGAGCAAATCATCATGACATAAAGATAAAAAATTATCGATATATTCTACAAAATTATCATAAAAATCATAGCATTTCAGTTAAGGCCAGCCCATAGCCAGCCCTAACAAAATGAGATAAAATTAGAAGGTTTTCTATTTTTTATATTCTGCCAATAACGTGTCCATGTCTCCCAGTAACTTCTTTACATCTGCATCATCAGTGCCGTCGTAAACACCTCTTATGCGTTTCTCTTTATCCACAAGTGTCAAATATCCTCCGTGAACAAAACCACCTGGAGCGGCTTTATCTTCTTGCGCAGCTGCCAGATAATTGCGTTCAGCAAGGGTATAGATTTCGTCCCTCGATCCCCATAAATATTCCCATTGCGTTCCCTTAACTCCAAGTTTATCAGCGTAGGCTTTCATTCTTGAAGGGGTATCATACTTTACGTCGATAGTATGGGAAGCAAGTTTTACTTCCGGATTTCCTTCATACTTCTTATAAATCTTAAACAGATTACGGTGCATAATAGGACAGATTGTAGGGCAAGAGGTAAAAAAGAAATCGGCAACGTAAATTGTTCCATCGAAATCCTTTTGAGTTACAACAGCACTGTCCTGGTTCAATAACTTAAATGATGGAATAGTTCTAAATGCCGTATCGGCAACAGTTTTTCCATCAACCACCTTTTCGGAAATTTCCATTTGTAAGAAAGGTAGTCGTTTAGTCTCATTCTTACAGCCTAAAGCAAAAAGGCTAATCATTAGAGCCCCAAAAAGCAAATTCCTCATTACTTCTTAAATTTACGTAGGTAATCATCAGACAATTTAATTTCCTGCTTATACAAGCTATCAATAACCTCTATTTTCTTCTTTTCATCTTGAAAATACTGAACTGCAACTTCATTTGATTTGCCAGTTACATCAGGCTCAAATTTGTGCATCCAATCGTTCATCTGATCTTCAGCCTTACTTAAATCATTTACCATTGCTAATATGGCTTGTTTTTCCTTTAAGGTATCGAGATCAGGAAATTTGATTTTTAACCCACTAAGGTTCTTCAACAAAGTATCTAATTTCATTTGATTTCCAACAAGTGCACTATGATCACCCATTACCACATCATGAAACTTCATTACTTCATCACGAACAGCTTTGTAATCTGTTGTACCGTTCTTTTGCTGCGTGCATGCAACAGTTATTAGCGCTATAAAAGCGACAAAAATTATTTTCTTCATTTCTAAATATTAAAAATTTATAACTACCCTAAAAACCTCAAAACAGCACAGTTGATCTTCCTAACACATATCTGTACTATTTGTCTTACCCCTTTATCTGTGGCGGATGAAATATAGAATTTTTAATACTTTGCGGTATTCCGGTAGAAAAAGGAATATGAAATTTGATTTCCGCTAATGAATATTGCCTAAAAACCAGAGGCTTAACAATTAAAGCATCTTGTATCTGTGTTTTCTGCGACTGCCTCTCTTGCTTTTGCTCTTTATCTTGTGCTTGTTTTAATTTCTTCATTAAATAGCACTTGCCATTACAATGCATTTGAGGTTTGTCTCTATTTTCACAGAGTTCGGCAGCAATATATTTCTGATTTACTTCAAAACCCATAAACACAAATAAATTCGAGCAATTTGCACTAAGCAAACTAAACAAAAGTAATATGGTTATGGGTTTTAATAGCATTATGCGACAAATGTAAGCATCATAAATGACGATTCATTTACCTACTTTAATATTGAGGTTGGTTTTTTATTCTCGTCGATCGCTACAAACGAAAACTCTCCGGTTACTGCTCTTTCTCTATGCTCAGAATACATCTGTTCAATAAAAATCTCTACACTAACTTTAAGGCTTGTATTACCGATATGATTTACCCTCCCCACCAATTCCACAATTGTGCCTGCAGGAATTGGTTTCTTAAAATCTATCCTATCACTACTTACAGTTACCATAATTTGTCTGCTAAAACGGGTAGCGGTAATAAAAGCTACCTCATCCATCATGTGCATAGCAGTACCACCAAATAATGTATCGTAATGATTGGTTGTATTTGGAAAAACGGCTTTAAAAATTCTAGTCTCCGAAGCCGTAATTTTATCTTCTAATGTCATTAAATTGATTGTTTATTTCTTAGGTTACCCCATTTCAAATAAGTAGCGCCCCATGAAAAACCAGCACCAAATGCGGTTAACATCAATTTGTCGCCATACTTGAAATCATCTTTAAAGTCCCATAAACACAAAGGAATGGTTGCTGCGGTTGTGTTACCATATCTATCAATATTAACCTTAACCTGATCTTCCGATAACCCAAGATAATCACCCACAGATTGGATAATTCTTAAATTAGCCTGGTGAGGGATAAGATAATTGATTTGTGAACTCTCAAGATCGTTAGATTTTAAAACCTTGTTACAAGTATCTGTCATACCCTGAATTGCCGCTTTAAATACAACGCGACCATCCTGACGCACGTAATGTAACTTATCATCAAGTGTTTGTTGAGATGCAGGGAATTTAGATCCTCCTGCGGTAACAATCAGATTTTCCTTACCACTACCGTCAGTTCTAAAATAGCTATCCATTAAACCTACAGGTTCTTCAGTTTGCTCTAATAAAACTGCTCCGGCGCCGTCTCCGAAAAGAATGCAAGTATTACGATCGGCATAGTTTATTATCGAACTATTTTTATCAGCACCAATAACAACTACTTTTTTACAACGACCACTTTCAATCATACTTGCACCAAGCGTTAGCGCATATAAAAAACCACTACAAGCTGCGTTAGTATCAATACCCCATGCATTTCTTAGACCTGCCTTTTCACAAACCATACTCCCGGTCGATACCATTACGTAATCGGGTGTTGAGGTAGAGACAATTACACAATCAATTTCATCTGGATCTACATTTCCTTCTTCCATCAATCTATTCAAGGCATAAGTAGCCATGTCCGATGTAGCAATATTTGGATCATTTACTATTCTTCTCTCCTTTATCCCGGTTCTGGCAACAATCCACTCGTTATTGGTATCTACCATCTTTTCAAGGTCATGGTTACTTAAAATAGTGTCCGGAACATAACCCCCAACCGCGGTAATCACCGCATTTTTCCTTATTCTCATTTATGTTTATGTAATTCTGTAAAAGGGGCAGGCATAAAACCTGCCTCTTTTTTTTACAAAGTTACGGCTTCTTCCACATATTCCCGCAGTACTTTTGCAGCTGCGACCATTTCTATTAAAGCTTTTTTTGTTTCATCCCAATGGCGGGTCTTTAAACCGCAGTCAGGATTCACCCAAAGTTGGGCTGCCGGAATAACAGATTTGGCCTTTTCAAGTAGTAAAACCATCTCTTCTTTGCTCGGAACCCTTGGCGAGTGAATGTCATAAACACCCGGGCCAATTTCATTAGGATATTTAAAATCAGCAAAGGCATCTAATAATTCCATCTGTGATCTTGAACATTCTATCGTAATTACATCAGCATCCATATCTGCAATGTTCTGAATGATGTCATTGAATTCGGAGTAGCACATATGTGTGTGAATCTGAGTTTCATCTTCAACTCCACTTGCTGAGATGCGGAATGCCCTTACTGCCCAATGAAGATAGCTTTGCCAATCAGCCTTACGCAATGGCAAGCCCTCACGAATAGCCGGCTCATCGATCTGGATAATCTTAATACCTGCCTTTTCAAGATCCACAACCTCGTCTCTAATTGCAAGCGCAATCTGTGTACAGGTTTCTGACCTTGGCTGATCATTTCTAACAAACGACCATTGCAAAATAGTTACCGGACCGGTAAGCATTCCTTTAACCCATTTTTCGCTAAGTGATTGAGCATATGCTGACCACCTAACAGTCATTGACTTAGGGCGATGTACGTCACCATAGATAACTGGTGGTTTTACGCACCTACTACCGTAACTCTGTACCCAGCCATTTTTAGTAAAAGTAAAACCTGCAAGTTGTTCACCAAAGTACTCAACCATGTCATTACGTTCAAATTCACCGTGTACTAAAACATCAATACCGGACTCTTCCTGAAAACGAATCGTTTCTTCGGTTTCCTTTTCGATTAACGCATCGTATTCTGCAAGTGTCAAGTCGCCCTTTTTATATTTAGCTCTCCAGCTTCTTACCTCAAGTGTTTGCGGAAATGACCCTATCGTCGTTGTTGGGAACAAAGGAAGCTTTAATGCTTTATGTTGTGCTTCTCTACGAATTGCGAAAACATTTTCTCGATTTTCATCTTTAGTAGTTATACCAGCAACTCTTTGTTTTACGGCCTGATTATGGATTAAGGAAGAAGTTTTGCGGTTTTCATTCGCATTAATATTCTCCGCCAGTTTTTCGGCTGCCGCATCTTCTCCATTAACCAATTGTTTTAAAGTGACAATTTCATCTACCTTTTGCTTAGCAAACGAAAGCCATTGCTTAATCTCTGGAGTTAAAACAGATTCATTTGTTTCCAGTTCAAGATCACATGGAGAATGTATAAGCGAACAAGATGAACTTATTATTAATCTTCTAACACCAACATCGGCTTGTGCAGTTTCAATTAGAGCTAATGAAGCTTTAAAATCATTTTTCCAGATGTTTCTTCCATCAACAACACCAACTGATAAAACTAAATTAGAAGGAATAGCATCCAAAACAGGCTGCAATTGCTCCGGATTACGCACAAGATCAATATGCAGTGCAGTAACCGGTAAGGATGTTGCTAAATCCGTATTGTCTTTTAAAGCTTCAAAATAGGTAGTAAGCAATGTTTTAAGATTAGGGAATTGCTTTTTTATTTCCGCATAAACATATTTATAGGCTGCTTTATCTTTATCTGTTAAATCTAAAGAGAGAAAAGGCTCATCAAACTGTACCCATTCAACATGTTGCTCTTCTAGTTTCTTTAAAATATCGATATATACCGGAAGCAGATTTCTAATAAGGTCTATCCTGTCAAACCCAGCTTCCTTTTCTTTACCAAGCAAAAGGTAAGTAACCGGACCAATAATTACAGGTTTGGTTTTAATGCCTAATCTTTTACTCTCATTGTATTCATCTAATATTTTAGTAGAAAACAGCTTAAATTGCTGATCCTTTACAAATTCAGGAACAATATAATGGTAGTTGGTATCAAACCATTTGGTCATTTCCATGGCTGTAATATCCAGATCATCTTTCTGATGCCCTCTGGCCATTGCAAAATAAAGGTCCAATTCTGAATTGCCTTTATTTAAAATTACCTCATGATAACGCTTAGGAATTGCTCCAACCGTTAACGAAAGATCTAATACCTGATCATAGAATGAAAAGTCATTACTGGGAATTAAATCAATACCCGCGTGCTTTTGTAATTCCCAATTTTGCTGGCGGATGTTTCTCCCAACCTGCACCAGGTTCTGAATTGTTGTTTTGCCCGACCAATACTGCTCGCAGGCTTTTTTGAGTTCTCTGTTGCTACCAATTCGCGGATAGCCTAGATTGTTTGTTAGCATTTTTCTTGCATTTAATTGAAAAAATCAGTTAAAAGCCCTTTGCTGAACTTCGCAATGCTATAGAAATAAAGAAGATTAAGAAAGGAAAAGATGTACTCAAGGTGCCGCCATCTCGCACGCAGAGAGATCTCTCTTGACATAAACAAGGGATATCTCCTACCGTAGATATGACGGACGTCAATACATCATACCTGACTTGTGCTTCAAATCGCGAAAGCATTGTCAATTCGGTGAAGGCAGGTCTCCTGACTTGTAACATTTTTACCATCCTTCCCATTCCATGACTGGAACAGTGGATATTCTAAGGGTAAAAACCTATGTGTTACTTACAGTTGCGCGACAGTTCGTGATTTACACACGATTCCCTATTAATCTACAGTTAAGTAAAACCTCTCCGGTTGATGAAGAATTAAAGTAAAGAACTTATAAGCTGCAAACTTACATTTTATTACCCACACATTACATATTATTTTTTGAGTAGTGTACCTTTGCAACATTCTAAAAGCATTATTATGAAATTTAACCGATCCATTTTATCCGCATTTTTATTTGGCACTGTAGTGTTTCTGGCCTCTTGTCAGGACCAAAAAAAGCTTCCTATTTTAGGCCCCAGAGAAGCAGCAACAGTTAAAAATGCAGATGGATCAGCAAGCGTTGATACGGTATACAAAACTATACCTGCATTTAGCTTCTTAAATCAGGACAGCACCCTCATTAACAACGATACTTTTAAGGATAAAATTTACATTGCTGATTTCTTCTTCACTTCATGTACAACAATATGTCCTACCATGCACCGCAACATGAAAACCATATTTGACAAATACAAAGACAATCCTGATGTAATGTTTCTTTCGCACACCATTGATTTTAAATACGACCACCCTTCAGTGTTAAAGAAATATGCGCAAAAGCTAGATGTAGACGGTCCAAAATGGCAGTTTGCTTATGGTTCAAAAGACAGCATCTACAAGATTGCTGAAAAGGATTATCTGGTTGCAGTAATTGAAGACAGCACTGCTAAAGAAGGATATGTGCATCAGGGCTGGCTAATCTTAATTGACAAACAAAAACGTATACGTGGTGCTTATGACGGAACTAACCCGGAGCAGGTTGCGCAGCTTACCAAAGATATCCCGGTTTTACTAGCAGAAGATAAGAAGTAACCATGCGTAAATTAATATTAGGCACATTATTTTCGATCACAATTGCTACAATGGTCTATTCTTGTCAGAGCTCGGAGCAACTAAAGCAGGACATTTACTATGCAAACGGCCGTGATCTTTACATTAAGCATTGTCAAAACTGCCATGGCTCAAAAGGAGAAGGATTAAATGCTTTGGCTCCGCCTCTTTCAGACACTGTTTTTCTAAAGGAAAACAAACAAAAAATAGCTTGTTTCGTTAAGAATGGCGCATCAGGCCCGATTACTGTAAATGGCAAAAAATATGATGGAAAAATGCCTGATTTTGCTACCCTGGCAAACATAGATATTGCTCAAATAGTTGTTTACATAACCAACACATACGGTAATAAACAAGGAATGTATACTCCAGAGCAAATAGCAGAAGATTTAAAAAACTGCAACTAATTCTGAAGTCGTCTTAAAGCTACCCTCTTAATGCAGTCGTCTCTCGTTAAAGCAGTCGTCATCTCTCACATTCGTTCGAGATGACGACGTGTGCTATAGCATGATTATAGCATGATGCACTAAACTATTTCCAGATAGACTTAGCTGAATACACTTCCAGATTTTTAACATCAATATTGTTCCCCCAGAAATGGAAACCCTCTTTATTATCAGTAACCGGTTTTCTTTCCATTGAATAAGAGTAAGCACCTCCATCAATAAACACCTCTATAGAGGTCTTGTCTATATAGATATCGGCTGTCAATTCCATGCTTGTCATATCGTCAGGCGAATAAAAAACTCCATTAATTGTATTATTGTTCATATCATAATCAATGATGCGCTGACCAAATAAATTAAACCCGGCACTAGTTGCATGCGAAAGCTTAAAGGTGGTTTTAATGCGTATTTTATCAGCGCTATCGAATTCCTTAAGCTTCTGATTTGCATCATCAGATTTTAAATCAGCCCATTGATTTGTGCGGTCAAACAATTGTTCAGTTTCTTTTATAGGCATACTAAATACCCTTACCCCGTTTTTAGTTGAGTTAAGTTTTAATTCAGTAGGCAACAGCATCATGTTGTTAAAAGGCATATCGGGTTGAGCTATTCTTCCCCATCCTATCTGGATACGTCTGCCATCACTTTCCGGAATGTTGGTATAGGTTTGGGCAGCATATATCGACCCTGTGGAATAAAAATATTTACCTGCTTCAGGCGTAAAGGTTTTTCCATCAAATGAACCAATCATATAGGTACCAGATGCACCATACATTACCCACTTGGTTTTATCCTTATTACCATCAATAGGTAACTCAAAAAGTTCAGGACATTCCCAAAATCCGGTGACATGGCTTTCGAAGTTCCATTCTTTTAAATTTTTTGAAGTGTAAATAGAGTGTCCGTCACGTTCGTTTAGTACCATTACCCAATGTTTACCTGGCTTGTACCAGAAAACCTTAGGATCACGGGTATCTCTGCTATTCCATTTTTCTTTAGAATCTATAACAGGATTCTTTTCATACTTAGACCAGGTACGTCCTTTATCCAAGCTGTAAGCAACACATTGAATCTCTCTGTCTGAATTATCAGCTGTATATAAAGCAACCATTGCAGGAGTATTCCCTTTGTTGAATCCGGCGGTGTTGTCATAGTCAATCACAGCAGAGCCTGAAAACATGGTTCCTAAATTATCGGGGTGTAAGGCTACTGAAAGCTCATCCCAATGTACAAGATCTTTACTTACTGCATGCCCCCATGACATATTTTCCCATTCTCTTTCATAAGGGTTATGCTGATAAAAAAGATGGTATTCACCTTCGTAAAATATTAGTCCATTTGGGTCATTAATCCATCCTCTTCTTGTTGAAAAGTGAAACTGAGGGCGATTTTTCTCATGGTACAAAGAATCCTGACCAGCAATCTTATCGTCCTGATAAATTTTGCTAAGTCCTGCTCCATCCCCATCATAACTTATTTTAATGGTTTTACCTTTAAAGGACGATACATCTGTAAAAACCCAATATTCAGGTTCGCCCGGTGCCAGTCTGATCTTAAATGAACGCTCCAGTTTACCTCCTATTTCAAACTTCATTGTTCCCCTATCCTGGCGTTGAGATATAGGTAAGTTGAGGTATTTCTTAGTGATCTTAATAGAAATATCTGCTGCAAAAATTGAGGCACTACAGTACAACATTAGCCCCGTGGTAAGTATGGCTTTTAAAATTGATTTCATCGTTTAGTTATTTAGGTTGAATTGTATGTTTATGTAATTATAATATTTTAAATCCACTACCAGCCCTTATTTTGTTGGTATAAGCCCTTACTAAAATTAACCTGATTTAATGGAATTGGAAAATATTCATCTCTCGCGGCTGTAAATTTAGCATTGGCCAAATGGTTGGCTCTTGATTTTTCTAAGTTAAAATAAGCATTCATCGTTTGCGCTGCTACACCCCAGCGTACCAGGTCAAAGAAATGATAGCCTTCAGTTGCAAATTCAATCCTCCTTTCAAAGCGAAGCGCCTTTCTGGCATATTCCTGAGTCCAGGTACAGTTTATGCCCGGCTGGTATAACTGAACATTATAGTTTGAGGTTGGATTTCCATTTGCAAGTTTAAGAAGCGCTTTACTTTTTGATGAACGGTCTCTTACCTGATTTATCAACGGATAAGCCTCATCCTGTCTACCAAGTTCAATAAGAGCTTCAGCTTTCCAAAGAAGTACATCTGAATAACGGATAATCTCCCAGTTTTTAGCGCTCGACATAAATGGCGGAATTTTCTGAAAAGAAGCATCACCAGGCAATACCGCTTCTTTTAAACTTGCGAATGCATCATAAACTGCAGGGGCTCTTGCCCAAAACCGTTCAAAAATAAAATCTGTTTTATACTTAAAAGGAGCTCCCGGTTTAGCAACTGTATGGTCTAAACGAGGATCAAAAGTGCTGGTCTGAAAATCAAGTGACGCCGCAACATCAACATCGTTGTAGGTACCAAACATTGGTAAACCATTTGCATCAGTTTTAAATGAGTTAATCAAATCATGGCTAGGTACATTGAATCCGCAGCAGCCATAATCCTGGTTCATTGGGTAGTTAAGTGCGTGTCCGTAATCAAGTCTTCCTTTAGGTGTTCCATCATCTTTCGAATACTGAATAGCAAACACAGACTCTGGTCCGTTTTCAGTTGTAGACAAAAAATTATTAGCAAAATCATCACTTAAATGATATCTGCCCGATGCAATTACCTCATCACATAGAGCATTAACTTCTGTTAATTTTTCAGTGCTTATGGAAGTTACTGTATTGCTTTCGTCCTGAATATACGCCTGATATAAAAGCGCTTTAGCTAGATAAGCCTTTGCAGTAAATTTATTTGGCCGACCTTTATCACTTTGATCCGGTGGAAGTACAGCAGCTGCATCTTTGAAGTCTGATGCAATCTTGTCCCACAACTCTTCATTACTTAATGCCTTGTTAGAAACAGTTGGATAATCTTCTTTTACAAGCGTTTCATCAATAAACGGTACATATTTAAAAAGGATTTTAAGCAGGAAGTAATAGTGCCCCCTTAAGAATTTTAGTTCTCCTTGCCTTTCTGCTTTTTTAGGATAATCCGCGTCAGACAAAGCATTTACTCTTTTTAAGGCATCATTAACCCTTCCAACACCCACATAAAGTCTAAACCACAACTGATCTAACAAGCCATTATCTACCCGATTTGTAACAAAGGTTTCAAAAAGATGGAATTCAGACAAATCTCCAGGTCCATCTCCTCCTTTATAAGTATCTCCACCTCTAACACTGCCGTATGGCCACATGCTCGAATAAGGTGAGGTATAATGGTCGTTACCTAGAGATGAGTAAGCTGCAATTACCATCTTGTCAACATTTTCGGGAGTATTTAGTTCTTCACCAGAAGCAACTCCCTGTGCTGGTTCGTCAAGTACCTTTTTACAAGACGTAAGAAGGACACCAAGAACCGCTAGTGTATATAATAATCTTTTCATGTTCTGTTATTTTTAGGTTACAATGTAATGTTCAGGCCAATAGTTCCTATTACAGGCACTGGAAATCCATAATTTGGAGTTTCCGGATCGGTACCGGTAAACGACTTACTCTTAATCGTAAATAAATTACTTCCCTGTATAAATACACGGGCATTCTGAATTCTCGACTTAAACACCCGTTTAAGGTTATAGCCCAGCTGTAAGTTTCTTAATTTTACATAAGAACCGTCCTCAATAAAATAGGTTGATGACCTACCTTCGTTATTATTATCAATTAAGGTAAGCGCAGGAATGGTTGAGGTTGGGTTAGATGGAGTCCATCCCTCAAGAGTTCTTTGGCCCCAGTTTGTTCCCGTCCACAAGGATGAAAAATCAGTATAGGTCTTAAATTCATTTGTTACTTTGATACTAATTGCCTGTACAAAGAAGCTAAGATCAAAGTCTTTGTATGTAAAAGAAGCGTTTAGCCCACAGGTGAACTTAGGACTTGCATTACCTATAAAATCTCTGTCCTTATCATCTATAACATTATCTCCGTTTAGATCTTTATATCTGATCCGGCCAATTCCTTTACCGGGCTGAGCCGCTGAAGAATTTACTTCGTCTGCATTTTGAAACAAGCCATCGGCTATATACCCAAAGAATGAATTAATTGGTCTGTTCAAAACAGTTTTATCGGTTCCGTTACCTGGGTAAGAAGCTAAAACATCCTCTGGTAAATAAGTAACCTCATTTCGGTACAATGAAAAATTCCCCGTCAGATTCATTGAAAAATCATCAGAAAACTTGTTATCGTAAGACAGTAAGGCATCAAATCCTTTGTTACGCATCGAAGCCCCATTGATGTATTTACTACCTCCATCACCCAAAACAGCCAGATAAGCCGGTTTAATTAAAATATCGGAGGTATTTTTAACAAAATAATCAAATGAACCTGTGATTTTGTTGTTTAACAAGCCAAAATCTAAACCGAAATTAGATTCCTGTAAAGATTCCCATTTCAGGGCATTATTCCCCCTTTGTATTGAAGTAAAACCTGACGGCAACTGTCCGGAACCACTGCCTGTAATATCATATGCACTTCCTGCATCAAAATCCCATGTCGGATCCATACCGTATATAGCGGCATATAGCGCTCTGTTAGCATTATTCGGAATTTCCTGATTACCAGATTTACCCCAGCCATATCTGAGTTTTAAATCAGAAATAAATGGAAGTTCTTTCATAAACTCTTCCTCACTTACGCGCCATCCTGCAGAAAATGCGGGGAATGTACCATAGCGGTTATCTTGTCCGAAACGCGAAGAACCATCTCTCCTTACGGTAGCTGATACAATATATCTGTCATTAAAAACATAGTTTACTTTTCCAAAATAAGAGAGTAGCGCATTTCCGGATCCTATTCCCTCATTTAAGGTATTACCTGTTGCAGCGCCCAGGTAGGCATAATCAATAGTTTCTAAGGCTAGGCCTTGCCTGCTGGCAAGGAATGATTGATTGATGTTCTTAATTTGCTCATGACCAAGCAAAAATTCTACCTGATGTTTATTACTGGTTAGTTTGTAGTTCAGCGTGTTTTGCCAAACTATGTTACCATCGTAATTTTGTGAATTGGTAACCTGATTAGACGGATCTGCTAAAAATCCGGAGATGTATGATTTACGCAATGTCCTTTGGTAAGTTCCATTATAATCTACGCCCAGGCTTGTACGTAAGTTTAATCCAGGGATAATACTATAATCAGCATATACATTTCCCATAATACGATAGAAACTGCTTGAATTTTGTCCGTTATCTTCTATCAATCTCACAGGGTTCTGTCTGTCAGTCATCCCCGAAGCAGGACCACCCCACCCACCATCTACAGTGTGTATCGGCACAATTGGCTGCTGTACAAGGGATGCAAACAGAATATCACTAACTGGGGTAAGTGCATTTTTAATGTAACTGGCGGTAAGATTTTCTCCTATTTTAAGCTTGGAATTTAAAAAATTAAAGTCGGTGTTTAATCTGGCTGTAAACTTGTCGTTTTTAGAAGACTTTACAATTCCCTTGTTTTGGTAATAGCCTAAAGAAAACATGGTATTCCCTTTTTCGTTACCATTGCTCAAGGCAACATCATATGATTGAATAATTGAATTTTGGGAGATGGCATCAAACCAATCTGTATTGGCAGGCCTCATGGTCTTGGCGTTATCAATAAATTCAGGATAAATAACTTTATTTAAAACTGGGTTATTCACATCATTATTCCAGTCAAACTGATAGATCTGATGCTTATTCGGATCCGCTTTATCATTAACGGCTGCCTGCCAGTAAGCCCTGCCTCTGCCTTCTGCATCCAGGGTTTTTAATTTTGTAGCATAGTTCTGAATAGAAGCAGAAACATTTACGTCAATTTTTGAATATCCGGCTCTGGCTTTCTTAGTAGTGATAATGATTACCCCATTTGCAGCTCTTGAACCATAAATTGTAGATGAAGAAGCATCTTTTAAAACCTGAATAGATTCAATATCATTAGGATTTAATTCCTGTAAACCCCTCTTTGATGGTACACCGTCTATTACATAAAGTGGATCATTGTTACCTAAGGTTCCGATACCTCTAATCCTCACAGTAGCACCGCCTGATGGAGAACCATCTGTAGTAATAAAAACTCCCGGCACCCGTCCTTGAAGAGACTTAACAGGATTCCCAACTGGTATATCCTTAATGCCTTTCACGTCTACAACATTTACGGCCCCGGTAATATCCTTCTTGCGTTCCTTCTGGTATCCGGTTACTACTACCTGATTCAAACTGGTACTTGCAACATTAAGTTTGATCTGAATATTTTGAGCGTCGGCAGTAACCGTATAACTATATGGATCCGCGCCCATATAAATAAACTTTATGGTTTGTCCATTCTCTGCGTTGATCTTGAAATTCCCATTCTGATCAGTAAGCACGGTGGTTTTAGTGCCTGGAATTGCTACTGTCACCGCCTCTAGAGGCACTGATTCTCCATCAGTTACCTTTCCGCTAATGACTCTGGTTTGCCCAAAGCTCGCGCTTATCGCTATGAGCAGCAAGCTGCATAGCAAGAAAAATTTTCTCATGATTTATTTGGTTATGGTTTAAATATTTGGTTGTTGTTTAGGTTATTTAGGTTTAAATATTTGATCTCTGAACTGAATATACTCTGCAATATCATACTGAGGACAGCCTCCTTTTTTGGTTGCAATAAACCCGCCCATGGCTATTGCTTTCATTAATATATCTTTAGGTTGATCTTTAAGGTAATGACTGGCAATAAAAGCAGCCAGAAAAGAATCACCACTACCAATCGTATCAGTTACTTTTATCTCGTTTCCCCAAATATGATGTGCCTCATCATCCTTGTAATACGATGCACCAAACTCTCCTTTAGTAACAACGATTTCGGGAACATTAAAACGGTTTTGAATAAACTTAACCATCTGTGGTTCTCCTTCAAATGAACCACTAAACATGGTTTGAACCATACTAAGCTCCGATTCATTAAACTTCACAATGTCTGCTTTAGTTAATAGAATTTCTAACAATGAATGATTAATAAAAGGCGGACGAATATTGATATCAAAAACTTTTATTGCGTCAGTATCCAACAATTCGATTAGTGTATTTCTGGAGATATCATTTCTCGAAGCAAGACTACCATAAACGAAATATTTTGATGGCTTTATTTGTTCCTTTAACTTATTTGCTTCATCAATAAAATCCCAGGCAACCGGAAAAACGATCTCATAAGTTACCTCATTTCCATTGTTCATTCTAGCAAGTACTTCACTGGTAGCGTGCTCTTTATCAGTTTGCAGGAAGCTCTTATTAATCCCCCAATTGCTCATCAATTCTTCCAACTTATGCCCATTGTTGTCATCACCAATTCTGCTAATCAAGCCAGATGCCATACCCAATTTATTGAGGTGATAAGCAACATTTAAAGGTGCACCACCCGGCTGAGGACCATCAGGCAAAACGTCCCAAAGTATTTCTCCATAGCACACTGCTTCTGCTGTTAAAGATGTTTCTTGTTTCATGGTTTAGAATTTAATGTAAAACAATATTGTCGCCGATGCTCTCCAATGATTTCCCTTTCGTTTCAGGCATAAAGCGCCATACAAATAACAATTGTAAAACCATCATGGTGCCGAAAAAGCTAAAAGTTACCGCACCTCCAAAAGTTTCGGCAAAATAAGGGAAGTAAAAAGCAACCAGAGCGGCCATTACCCAGTGCGTAGAGCTACCTAAGGTTTGCCCCTTGGCCCTCACCTGATTTGGGAAGATCTCCGAAATAAACACCCAAATAACTGCTCCCTGAGAAAATGCAAAAAAAGCGATAAACACCATCATATAGATGGGAATAGCCATGCCACTAAAACGCTCGGTATAAAATGTAAAGGCCACTAAAAATAAGGAAGCAATAAGGCCAAATGACCCGATTAACATCAATACACGGCGACCAACTTTATCTATAAAATTTAAAGCTAATAAGGTAAAAGCAAAATTAATCAGCCCAATTCCAACTGTAGATAACAGCGAGGAATGTGCGCCAAGTCCGGCCATTTCAAAAATCCTGGGTGCATAATAGATAATGGCATTAATACCTGACACCTGATTAAAAAAGGCAAACAGCACCGCAAATATCACAGGTTTCGAATACTGACCAGAGAATAAGCTTTCATTGTTTTTTGAAGATTCTCCCAGTTTCTTTTCTGATCCTTTAATGGCCGCTAACTCCGCTTCACAGTTCAGCGGATTAATAATCCTCAGTATTTCCAATGCCTTTTCAGTGGCTCCTTTTTTAAGGATAAGCCAACGTGGACTTTCAGGAATAAACTTAATTAGGATCAGGAAAACTAAAGACGGTACCGCTTGCACACCCAACATCCAGCGCCACGATGATTCTCCACCCTGGCTAATCAGGTAATTTGAAAGGTAAGAGATCAAAATTCCAAGTACCACGTTAAACTGGAACAATCCTACCAAACGGCCGCGTCTGTCGGCCGGCGAAATCTCCGATATATAAATTGGAGCAGTTACTGAAGATGTCCCAACTCCCAAACCTCCGATAAATCTAAATACAAGAAAAACATACCAATTATCTGCCAACGCAGTTCCTAATGATGACAACAAGTAAACTACCGCAACAAAATACAAAGTGTTTTTACGGCCGAACTTATCAGATGGTCTTGAACCAAGTAATGAACCTATCACTGTGCCTATTAAAGCTATTGAAATGGTTAGACCATGTTCAAATACAGAAAGATTCCAATATTGTTGAATTGATTTCTCGGCCCCTGATATCACTGCGGTATCAAAACCAAAAAGAAAGCCGCCTAATGCTACTACTACCGACCAGGCAAGCACTGAATTTTTTTTCATGAAGTTCGATTTATAAATGGTTAATGATTGCAAATTAGAGGTAAATCGGAAGTAGGTGTTATGATTCTTACATCAAATTCTTTAAAAAATCAAACACAAACAAAGTAATTGATAATCAGTTAGTTAAGAATAAATAAAAGAAGTAATTTTCCTTACATTAAATCTGGTTACATAATTCTTTAACTCTCGTTACACTGCTTATTGCAGCTGCATGTTCGAAATTTTAAAATGAGGTATATAATTTATAGCTTTAATGATTACTACTTAGTTTCCAACCAACTCAAATGAGCAATTCAGTCAATTTTAAAAGTCTTTTTAAATACCAGATTACAATGCTGATCGTAATTGTATTCGGGCTGATTTTACCTTTAATAGGATGCTCGGATAAAAAGGAAACAAGGGAGTATAAAATAGGCTTTTCGCAATGTGTTGGATCCGATTTGTGGCGAAAAACAATGCTCGATGAGATGAAAACCGAGCTTTCGCTACGTCCTGGAACTAAATTAAATTACGCGGATGCCAATAACAGCAGCAGCAAGCAGATAGACCAGGTAAAACAAATGATCGAGGAAGGTATCGATTTGCTTATTATTTCTCCAAACGAAGCCCTTCCCTTAACTAAAATCGTCGAGGAAACATATAATAAAGGAATTCCTGTAATTGTAATCGATCGTAAAACTTCCTCACCTCTTTATACCGCTTATGTTGGTGCAGAGAATTATCAGGTTGGTAAAATTGCAGGCGAATATCTGGCGAACAGTCTAAAAGGCTCAGGAAATGTTGTAGAAGTAATGGGATTGCCCGGCTCGTCTCCTGCCATTGAACGCGACAGAGGATTTATCGATGCCCTTAAAAAGCATCCTCAAATTAAAGTAACTGGTCAGTTTTATGGCGACTGGCTTGGTGAAAACACAGAGGTTCAACTGCTTAAAAACAAGGATAAACTTAAAAATGTTGATGCCATATTTGCGCATAATGATGTAATGGCAACAAGCACGCGCAGGGTACTTCAAAAACTTAACCTGAATAAGCACATACAGGTTATTGGTGTGGATGCCTTGCCTGGCAATGGTGGTGGACTAAACCAGGTAAGCAACAAAACGCTTACTGCCAGCGTACTTTACCCTACCGGGGGTAAAGAAGCTATTAATATAGCCGTGAGGATCTTGAACAGAGAATCATTCTCTAAAGAGAATATCCTACAAACTGTAGTTATCGATAGTACCAACGTACAGTTGATGAAACTTCAATGGGCAAGAATAAACAGCCAGCAGAATGATATTGAACGCCAACAGACTTTACTGGCAGACCAATTCAAGATATATAATAGCCAGAGGTTGGTCTTGAATTTCATTGTGATTACACTTGTGTTAGCGGTTGTGTTCGGGGGGCTCGCCTTTCACGCTTTGTTAGAGAATAGAAAAATTAATAAGAGTCTGGAGCAAAAAAATGCTGAGATCTTAAACCAACGCAATCAGCTGATCGAAATGTCGGAAAAAGCTCAGGCAGCAACAGAAGCTAAACTTAATTTTTTCACCAATATATCTCATGAATTCAGAACGCCACTAACGCTAATCTTATCACCCCTGGAAGATCTGCTTAAAAATGAAAGGTTAAAAGTATCCGCCGATAATAATCTTAAGCTAATTAATAAAAACGTGTATAGGCTACTTCGGTTAGTAAATCAATTGATGGATTATCGGAAAATTGAGCATAAGAAATTCAAGCTGCATGCCACTGCCAATAACATAATAGATTTTATAAAAGAGATACTGGATAGCTTTAAACACAGTGCTGAAAAACGAAATATAGACTTAAGACTGGTGATTAAAGAAAGTCCGCGTGTAGTTTGGTTTGATGTAAATATCCTGGATAAAGTGATATTTAACTTACTAAGCAATGCTTTAAAATTTACAAGCGACAATGGCAGAATATACATCACAATAAGCAAAACTGAAGACAGTGTTCATATTGCTGTAGAAGATAACGGAGTGGGAATGACTGATGTTGAGCTAAAGCATATTTTTGATCAGTTCTATCAATCGGATGTAAATTACAGCAGAGGTTCAGGTTTGGGGCTATCCCTTTCAAAAGAATTAATTCTTTTACACAAAGGCAGTATCTCTGTAAGCAGCCAAAAGTGGCAGGGAACTACGTTTACAATAGCACTGCCTTTAGGAGATACTCACCTTACTCCCGAAGAAAAAGTTGCACAGGAACAGCAAAGTGCAAAGCTTTATGATCAGATAAAAATATACACTACCGAACATGATCATCCAATAATTAAAGAAAAAGATCGTGCATTTGAGCACATTAAAGATCAATCCATATTAATTATTGAAGACAATCGGGATCTCCTGGATTATTTAACGGGCAAATTTGAGGGAGCCTATGAAATATTTACGGCATCTACAGGTACGAATGGATTAGCTGAAGCATATGAAAAAATTCCGGACCTGATCATTACCGATGTAGTAGTACCTGGCATGTCTGGCAAAAACCTGACTCAGCAGCTCAAATCTGATATTCGTACCTCACACATTCCAATTATATTATTAACTGCGCAAGGCAGCATAGAACAGCAAGTAAATGGAATACAGAGCATGGCAGATGTATACATTACCAAACCATTTAACTTCGAATACCTGCAAGCAAATGTAGAAAACCTGATTAAGAACAGGGTTATCTTAAAAGAGCATTATACAAGTGACATCTCCTCATCAGGTACTAAAAAGGCAACTACAAATGTAATTGACAAGAAATTCTTAAATGATTTTGCCGGCATTGTGGAACATAACCTCAGCAATGAACATTTCAGCGTTGATGACATCAGCAAAGCAATAGGTATATCCAGAGTTCAGTTGTACCGTAAAATTAAAGCTTTATTAAACTGTAGTATAACTGACTATATTCTAAACAGGCGACTTAAAAAAGCTAAGTACTATTTAAACAACGAAGAGTATTCCATTTCCGAAATCACTTATATGGTTGGTATATCCTCTCCTACTTATTTCTCCACCATTTTTAAGAATAAATACGGAATGACCCCTACTGAATATAAAAAGACACGACTTCAATAGCAAACGGTTAGCCTTGTTTTTGAAAACAAACACTGTTTTCTACGCCCTGGTACTGGCCATAGTTAGGTATAATCTCATATCCCATATTTTTATACAATGAAATAGCTTCAGGTTGTTTTAATCCCGTTTCCAGAACAAAACTATCGTACCCTATTTCAACTGCCCACAGCTCAAGCTCTGATAAAATCTGCTTCGCAATTTTCTTGCCTCTGGAACCTTCATTTACATACATTCTTTTTATCTCTACTGCATTGGCTTCAAACGGCTTAAAAGCACCGCAGCCAACTGGTTTGCCATCGTCATAAGCAACTACAACATTTTTAATATTTACTATTTTATTATACTGGGAATAAAATGCATGATCATCGCCATCGCGGTTGGCTAGTTCTTTGTCGAGTAGCATTACTAATGACTTAAAGTCGGAATTATCAGAAGTGGTTCGGGTTAATAAAATCATTATAAGTAAGTTAAGCAACAAAATTAATTCAAAAACAGTTACTTTTCAGGAACAATCTTTAATTTGATTTGTTAAACTGAATACATTAATCCAAAATACGATGGAACAGTTTAGAATAGAAGTTGCTGATAACAAAGCCTTCGGTCGCTTTTTAAACATAAAGGCAATCAAAAATGAGCAATATCAGATTTATAATGATCAACAAGAAAGGATTGGAACAATTGAAATAGACAATGAAGATCGCCGGCATTACAGGCAAAGTCTGGATTGCAAAGTCGACTTGCCTTTACTCAATTCAATTAGAGATAGCATCCTTCTTCACGAAGAACAGGAAGTGGCAATAAAGTAACCTCTATCTGTTAATGATTTGACTTTCCCGCATTCTGCAGGTGCATAATCTCGTCAAACTCCACTTTTGCTACTGGATAACCTTTCAAACTCCGCTGCACCTGATCTACTTTATCAGATTGTTCACTAAAAGCTGGCAATTTTCCATAACTTTTCAAGTAAATACTACAATTTTCCCTTAGCATTTCCAGCTCTTCAAACTTCTTCATATTGGTGTAAAATGCTGCATCCTTAACTCCGGGCAATAATGCTTTTTGTGACAAAATCCGCCAATACAAAATAGCCGGGGTTATTTTTCCTGCATTTTTTTGTGCCTGTTCCAGTTTGATTAATGTACTGCCGTATTCGCCTGCATGATAGCTTTTTTCCGCCCCCTTCACTATAGAATTAACAGATGCTACCTGCCCCTTACCAACAATTGAGCTACAGGTAAGAACAACAAGTAGAATTAAAACGTTCTTCATTTACCTTCCTTTTTCGGCGCTATTCCCTTTTCAGGCTCTAAAGTATAAGATGCTTCAGAAGCCTTAGAGGCTTGCTCGAATAATTCTATTTCCGGTTGTTCTATTTTCTCTTCTTCAAAGGTATCATCCAGACCATTTGAATGAATGTCTTTTTGACTTTGCTGATCCTCTGCTTCTGAATTTTCAGAATCATCAAGAGGTATGTTGTTTTCTGGAGTGATCATGATTTTTTTATTTTAACAACAATGCATATCGCAGGTTGTTTGAAATATTTGCGTTGTTAATTGCCAGTTACCAGGCAAGGTTTACTTTTATCCCATCCGGGCTATTATCAAAACCCAGATAAAGTGTATTTGAGCTTTCATCCCATGAGGTACCCACTACAGCTATTTCCTCACCATTGTTGTTTAAAACAGTACTCTTTGTGGGTTTAGACGGAAGTAAAACGCGAATACTGTTAACCGTTTTTGCAGGGCTTTTACATACAAATGAATATGCTCTTCCATTTCTGACTTCATCGTATATTCTTGATGCCGTAGCTAAAACCATAGGCTTGGTTTTATCTTTTATACGTAGTACATTGTATAAAAGAGCTTGCTCCCCAGGTTTAATCACCTTCTCTGAAAGCACCGGAAGATTTGGATCAAAAAGGTCAATAACAGGGCCTTTAATTTTATATGGCTCATTACTTGCAGATTCATCCATTACAGAAACAATATCATATGGCCCTCTTTGCAAATAAAGATTGTTTTTAAAGGATAGCTGCCCTGCTTTAGCATCAAACTCATAAGCATGTTTAACAAGATCCAGATAGGTATTTACTGAATTCGCATTTAACACAAACTCTTTAGGATTTTGTTTAATTAAATAGATTGCCCCTTTGCCTACCGATACTTTTTTATTCTCTATCGGCTTTGCGTTCATTAAGCTAAACAAATGATCTGAAGGGGTTTTAAACCCATTGCCTTTTGTGTTCCACCATTCCATAACGGACTGGTATGGATCGTCATCGCGTCCGCAATAAAACAGAACACCACCACTTTTAACCCAATCTGCAATATATTTATGTACTTCAGCCGAAACAGGCTTCATGTTTGAATAACTAACTATTAATACCTTGATGTCTTTAAGCGTTCCTTTAAACGAAAGATTCTCCATATGGACCGTTTGTACTGGCACCCCATTTTTTAACAATGGCAATGTTTGTCCGTAGAAATTAGAGAACTGCGGATCGTCATACCCCTTATGATCAGGAAAGCGTTGAAACATTAGACTATTGCCCATCAAAACACCAATACCATTCTTACCTGTAACCTTATTTTCAGACAAAGGCATATCGTTTAATGCATTAACCATTACCTGCATTTGGGTAGAATAATACTTAGGAATTAACACCGCTTCTTTGCTGTTCGCCAACTTGTAAGGCCTGGTATAAATACGTTCCGGCCATGGCATTACTTCATAGTTATTAACCATTGGATACAGCAACTTGGCTATAAATGTGGCCTGATAATTAAGCTTATAATCACTCCAATCGCGTGGCCAATCTTCAATAGGATCTGTAAGAAAGAACATTTTTCTGCCGGTAGGTGCCGTCATAGAAACCATAGAACCATATTCAAGAAAGGCATTTTCAAATACTCTTTCTTTCTTCTGTCCATCAAAATATGTTGGCTCACGGGATGTCCCTGTCCAAACCTGAGCGATGTATCCATCAATCCCTGGCAAAGAAGCCAAACTCGCCTCCGGACTAACTATTTGCCATGATGAATAGTTAACCAATGAATGCGTAGCAATGTACACCTTTATAGCTAGCCCTTTGGTTTTACCATACGATTTGGCATACGAGGAAACATCCTTAATTGCTTCATAATATAAATGGTATTTTAGTTTACTTGATAAATAGGTATTCTCTGCCGACTCATGTTGAGGCCGCCAGTCAAAACCATAGTACTTTTTCCATTCCTGTTTAAATACCTCGCTATATCCTGCTCTTGCCCAAAATTCCGGTTCCTCCAAATAAATAGAAGTTATACCGGCATCAATTACCTTTTTAATGATAGCCGTTTTCATATATTCAAGAAAAGACTGTACGGGCACTATGTAGGGAACACCTCCCCCATGCCAAATCACATTGCCATTTCTTTCTACCTGTCCAATGTCCTGATGATTTTTACCATCCCATCTACCTAAAAAATAGTCCTGATACTCACCCCATGCTATTCCTGTCATAAAGTGAGTCTGGTATCCATGATCGCGCCAGGAGTTTACGCGCTCCTGAAACGTCATACCCTGCCTATCATTTGCCCCATAAACAATTGCAATATCGGACCGTACATCTATTTCGGGTTTCCAGGCACTACCAGTCTGAAATGCAGTTTTTTCCAATTGGGCACTGGCATGCATAGCAATTGAAAAAGAAAATAACGCAAAAAGAGTTAGTGTTTTCATTAATTTGGTTCTTAGGTTTGGTTCTTGTGTGTTGTTACCGTAAATATAATTTATTCATCTATTTATTGGTCAGGAATTATTAACTTACTACATATCTATTCTTTTTAATTGCTTATCACTATTATGGACTGGCTGCTGATTTCAGAAATCATTTACGTTGTTCTTTTAATCTTTGTTTGTCTGCGCATTATATACGATACCAGAAGCACAACCAAAAGCCTCGCGTATTTGTTATTCGCCATATTTGTCCCTTTTTTTGGGATGCTCTTCTATTTCTTTTTTGGCATTAATTATCGACACAGAAAAATGTACAGCAAAAAACTTTATGGCAACGATGATCTGGCAAATAAATTCAGGCACGAAATACTTCAGTATTCAGAGCTCACTTTTAAGGAAAATGGCAATGCTGTTCTTGGCAATAAGGAGCTGGCATTTATGATATTAAAGGATTCTATGAGTCCATTAACTGCAAAAAACGCTTTAAAACTACTGATCAATGGTGAGCAAAAGTTTCCGGAAGTATTAAATGCAATTAAAAGTGCAAAACACCATATCCATATTGAATATTATATCTATGAGGATGATGAAATAGGCCATGCAATTGAACAAGCTTTGATTGAAAAAGCGAAAGAAGGGGTTATTGTTCGTTTTATTTATGATGATTTCGGAAGCCGCAGCATCCGAAAAAAGTTAGTTCCAAGATTGGTAGAGAACGGTGTAGAGGCCTTTCCTTTCTTAAAAGTGCATTTTATGCTTTTTGCCAACCGCCTTAATTACCGAAACCACCGTAAAATAATTGTAATTGATGGTGTTACTGCTTTTGTAGGTGGCATAAATGTTAGCGACAGGTATATTAACAATGGATCAAATAAACTTTACTGGCGTGATACACATCTGCGAATTGATGGTCCGGGAGCACAATATCTGCAATACCTATTCTTATGCGACTGGAATTTCTGTGCTGATGAATTGCTACAACCCAATGCCGACTTTTTTCCTCCCAAGCCTCTGCAAACAGGAAACGACAATAAAATTGTTCAAATCGCAGCCAGCGGACCGGATTCCGAATCACCAACTATTTTGTTCTCTATCATTCAGGCCATTAATCTTGCAACCAGTGAAATACTCATTACAAGTCCTTACTTTATTCCTGGTGAGAGTTTACTGGATGGATTGATCATTGCTTCTTTAAGTGGAATTTCTGTTAAACTTTTAGTACCAGGAGTATCAGATTCTATACTTGTAAATTCTGCAGCCAGATCCTATTATAGTGAGCTACTAAGCGCAGGTGTAGAAATATACCAATATCAGAAAGGTTTTGTACATGCAAAAACAATGGTTACAGATAAAAAGATAGCTATGGTTGGCACTGCCAATATGGATTTCAGAAGCTTCGATCTTAATTTTGAAGTAAATGCGATTGTATATGATGCTACAATTGCCACGGAATTAAGCGATATTTTTTACAGGGATTTGAAAGATGCATTAAAAATTAATCCGGTTTATTGGAATTCACGCCCCGTGTACAAGAAATTATTGGAAAAAGCGGCCAGGTTACTCTCTCCATTGTTATAGATTACTTAAAATACAAGACATATGCTGTCAATAACTACGTAGTACCTACAATAGGAAGATAATGAATGCAGGGTTGGAATACCTTTGCATTACTGTTTAGGTATTCCAAACGGTATTCGAATAGTATATCAATTAGGTTGGTATATTAAACCTTACCTATATATACTTTGGTGTCATAATTAATGGTAATTGAATTATCCTCCTTATAATCCTCAAAAAGCTGTTTCAAGTCTGTAACCATTGCTTCATAACCATTTTCTCCTCTAGCAGGCATATAAGAGGATGAAAATAATCTCCCCTGCAATCCATAAAAATCAAAAACCTGTTTATTCTGAAAAAGATGATAGGAAAAAGATTCGGGAGCATAGAATGCTCCGATTTTAATTTCATCAATATTTCTGTGGTCTACCTTCACATAATCGCTTCCGTGTTTAATTATCAGTTCATCATAAGCAACCTCAAAAGCAGATTTAGTTTTTCTTTCGTTCCAGATAAGAACAACCAAACCCTTTGGTTTTAGTATTCTGCTAAACTCAGATCGGGCAGCATCCCTATCGAACCAATGAAAGGCCTGGCCAGCCACCACAGCATCAATGCTATCGGTTTCTAATTTCGTGTTTTCAGCGGTTCCATCTATTGCATGGAATGAGGGAAGATGTCCAAGAAGTTCAATGGCCTTCTCTCTCATCTCCATATTTGGTTCAACAGCAAAAACCTCATATCTTGAATTAAGGAATAGTTCAGCAGAAATTCCTGTTCCTGCTCCAACATCTGCGATAATTTTATCTGGAGATAAACCAAACTTGGACTGAAGAAAATCGATGATCTCTATCGGGTATCCTGGACGATATTTAACATAGTCTTCAACCCTGTTACTAAATCTGCTTGTACTGTCTTTAGCCATAATAAAATACCCAACAAAAAAGAGGCCATACCATTATAAAATGATATGACCTCTTGGTAGTGAATAGATTATTTTACTAATGTTACATTTACCAGAATCGGGAAATGATCTGAAACAAACTTACCATGATAAGTATCGGTAAGAATCCCCCATTTGTCTGCTTTAAAACCTTTGGTAACAAATACATGGTCTATAATTTCATAACCATCTACGTTTTTACCCCAGGCATTAAATGATGAATTGTTTGCATATGGTTTTTTAACCTGCGTATAGGTATCAGTCAAAATACCGGAATTGGCCAATGTTAAATACCATTCGCTCTTTTGACCACCATTCAAATCCCCGGTAAAAATTGCTGGTGCACCACCTGCTATTTCGCTGATCTTTTTTACAATCAGCTTTCCGCTTTCTACACGCGCAACTTTACCTTGATGATCAAAGTGTGCATTAAAGTAGTAAAATTTTTTACCACTGCTTACATCCTGAAGATGTACCCAGGTACAAATACGATTACAGCAAGTGGCATCCCATCCTTTTCCTGGTTTATCAGGCGTTTCAGACAACCAAAAATCACCTTTATCTAGTAATTTAAATTTATCCTGACGGTAAAAGATAGAAGAGTGCTCGCCAGCATCCTTACCATCATCGCGGCCTAAACCATAATGCGCATACTCTGGCAACAATTTACTTAGGTCGTCTACCTGGTTCTTTAATCCTTCCTGAATCCCAAAGATATCGAATTCGTGAAAACGTAAGAGGTTTGCAGCTACAGGAGCCCTTTGCGACCATCTGTTACCTTCATCTCCGGCATTATCATAACGAATGTTAAAAGATCCAATAGTGAATTTTTGAGCAAAGGCGCTAACGCTCATTACTACCAAAAATATAGAAAGAATGACTTGTCTTATTTTCATGTTTATTTAATTTGTTATATAATCTAATTAATTGCTTTACCAGCCTGGATTCTGTCCAAGTGCAGGATTCTTTTGTAAGTCTGCCTGAGGAATCGGATAATAATACATCTTATCATCCCACTTCCTCACTATTTCATTCATCCACGTTAGCTTCCCAAAAGTCCCATTTTTGAGCAACTGAGAATTTGTTTTACCACCAATTGTTGCTGAAACGTCCACATAGGTAACTCCTGCAACTTCAGGTTTTGGCTTTGCACCTTGATAGAAAGCTACGTCAAGTATGCCATCTTCATTAAGATCCATAGGGGTAACCAGAGCAGGAACATAAAAACCGTCCCATTCCTGATCCATAAGTGGGCCTCTTTTCCATCTTAAGAGATCACTATAGCGTAGACCTTCAAGACTAAGCTCAATCCCTCTTTCTCGTCTTATTTCCAAAATAGATGGATCAGTAATTCCAGGAAAATAGTTGGCTATAAGGTACGGATCCGCAATTATTGGCTTTGCTGATAATCCTCCGGTTATTCCACCTCTTGCCCTAAGTACTCCCACAGTCGCAGCCCAGTCTTCATTAGTAAGCGTACCAAGTTCTGCTTTTGCTTCTGCGTAGTTTAACAGCACTTCAGCATAACGAAATAATGCAATCGAGTTAATATTAAGTGCTCCAGCATCATAATACATGTCATCCAATGTCCATTTTATCGGTTGATAACCAGTAAAAGTATACGAGAATACCGGAGGCGCCGGAACTTCTACTCCTCCATTTATTCTTTTATAATCTCCGGAGCGGATGGTCTGTTTTAATCTAAGGTCCCTGTTTTTCACTTCATCCTTAAACAGCATGGTGGGATAGGCAGGGTCGTTGGTAAATGGAGTTCCATCCAGATTCAAATATGTATTGATAAATGTCCTGGTAAAACTTGCTTTGGCACCATATGTACCGCTGGTCCACCACCAGTTTGCCTCATTCAATACATTTAAAGTAAGGTCACTTACAGCAGCCTGTAGTACTTCATTTGCAACAGGGACTGTACTGGTAAACACCTGACGGTAGGAAATACCCGGACCTCCGGCCGTATTGATAGAATACCCTCCTTTATCCATGATTTCTTTAGACGTCGTTACAGCATTTTCAAGCCACGCAGATGCACTAGATTGTAGACCAAGTTCAGTATGGTATTTTCTAAATGTTCCTTCAAAAAGACAGATTCTGGATTTATAAGCGTAGGCCACCCATTTGGTAACTGTACTGCGGGTCGCATCGTTAGTTGCTTTAATGTTAGCACAGGCAAAATCAAGGTCGGCCAGCACAGAATCCATAACCAACTCTCTTTTATCGCGACCGGCGTATAATGCAGGGTCATTGATGTTCAGTGGTTTGCCAATCCACGGTACATCACCAAATCTCTTCACTTTCTCCATATAAAAATATGCCCTGAAATACCTGGCTATACCCAGGTAGTTATTTCTAACATCGGCAGGCACAGCGGGGTCTTTACAATTTTCAATAAAGAAATTGATGTTTCTAAGGTCTGTCCATGTCCATTCTGAACTCTGGGTTGAAGTGAAGATGCCGGGCCTTATAAAATCAGAAACAGATTTTACAGCCAGGTAGTCAGAAACAGCATCCTGACTGGTAGAATTCTTAGGCAGAAAGTTCATAGCATAAAAAGAGTTGGTATAGAGCTTCAATCCGCTCTCACTACCAAAAACAGGTTCCCTCAACGCGGTAGACTTAGGTTCCTGATCTAGCTTCTTACAGGCTGTAAAGCTAAGGCAACACAGCAGGATCCATATATATTGTTTTTTCATGATTATCTGTTTATAATGTTCATCAATAAGGTTAAAATCCTAAGCTTAAGCCTAATGAATAGCTTTTCATCAGAGGATAGTTATAGCCATCTCCATTGGTACTTGTTGGGTTCAGGTCCTGATCTGAGGGTACTGCATTCTCTACGTCTATTGTTTTTACTATTTTATAGAGTGGCGAGTAGGTGAACAGGTTCTCTCCCGAGAAAAATACTTTTGCTGAGCGTGCCCCAATGCGGGAAATCAGTTTTGCAGGTAAATTGTAACCAATCTGAAGGTTCTTCATCCGTAGATAGGCAACATTCTGCAGGTATTTAGTTTGCGCTACCCCAAGCTCCCTATTGGTGTTATTGGAAGCCGCACGCGACATCGTTCTTGGAAAATAGGCATTTGTGTTTTCAGGTGTCCACATATTGCCTACATGAAAAGTAGGAATGTTGTTGTATGGCCTGTTGTACTGACCCCAGAACATTTCGGTTTCTGTACTCGGGTACCATTGCTGCTTACCAACACCCTGGAAAAATGTAGAGAAAAAAAAGTTGTTCCAGTCGGCACCAAGGCTTATGCTATACAAATATCTTGGAGCAGAATTCCCTATAATTCTTCTATCGCCCGGTTTATCCACAGTATTGTCTCCAATATTCACAAAACCATCACCATTTGTATCTTTCAGTTTGATGTCGCCAGGGTACCAGATGTTGGTTGGTGAGGCGCGCATTTGCGGGCTTTGCTTGGCATGTGCATCAATATCAGCCTGATCTATAAAGAAACCTTCTGTTTCATAACCCCAGATCTCTCCTATTGTCTGGCCTTCGTAATACTCTTTACCGGTCCCGTTATTACCTACATCCGTCAGCAATTTAGTGGGGTTGTTGTACTTATCAATCTTCGATTTGCTATCAGATAGGGTTAAGCGAACATTATATTTAAAAGGTTTATCTGCATTACCAATCCTGTCGTTCCATGATATTGAGGCTTCCCATCCTCTGGTAGTCAAATCTGCATAGTTTCCTTTTGGCACAGTGTTTCCGAAAACTGCTGGTGCTGTTAAACCAACGGTAAACATATCAGTAGTTTTCCTAACATAGGCATCACCACTGAAAGTCAAACGGTTAGATAGCATTGCCAGGTCCAAACCAAAGTTGGTGGTGGTAGAAGTTTCCCAGGTAATCTGGTCTGGAAGTACACCAGGCTGCTTAGTGGTTTGTGGTCTAACACCCCCCAGTACTAATGGTGATTGAGTGATTTTAAATATCTCTTGAAATTCGTACGAATTTATATTTCCATTGCCCAATGAGCCATAAGATGCACGTACCTTTAAATCTGAGATGATCTTATCTGAAACATTCCAAAAGGACTCTTTATTAACTCTCCATCCCGCTGAAATTGAAGGGAAGAATCCGTAACGCTGGTCAGAAGGGAATTTAGAAGAACCATCATAGCGTGCGTTTACCTCTATCAGGTAACGATCTTTAAAGGAATAATTCAATCGTGAAAAGCCACCTAAGATTGCCCATTGTTCATAACCGCCACCTGTGGTAATTGCCTGTCCCAATGCCAGGTTAAAATCGGTAGCATCTTCAAAAATGATCCCGTTTCGCTGTGTAGATAATGCATTGAAAGTGGATTCCTCATAGTTATATCCGGCCATTAACTTTAAATAATGGTCGTCGCCGAACTTATCTTCAAACTCACCATAGATATTTGCAGCCAGGTATTGTGTTTCTCTTCTATCAAACAAAAGGTCATTGGTAGTAGTACCTACATAAGAAGTGATTCCTTTTATATTACTGTAAGGTACCTGAACACGTTTTTGGTTAATGCCATTATTGGTATTACGGAAGGTAAAATCAGCATTAACCCTAAATTTATTATTAAAGAAATTGGATCTCAATCCCGTGATATTCCTAAAAACCTGTCTTTTCGTATCAATACCATTCTTTCCATAATAGAAATCTCCTACAGTATATACAGCAGTAAAAGTCATTGAACCATCGGGGTTAAACATCGGCATAGTCGGGTGACCTTCATCAGCAATGTTCCTCCAGATGCCTCCACCTTCACCTACGTTGATCGGGTTATGGTACTTCATTACCGAGTAGTCTGCATTATTTTCTATGGTTAGCCACGGAAATACCTGCACAGACCCCTTCGCACGGATGTTTTTCATGTTGTAATCATCAGTGTTATACCTGAAAAGCCCATCCTGTCCTAAAAAACGACCTGAAACCAGAAAAGAGGTTTTATCACTACTCCCACTGATGGACAAATTGTTTTCTGTAGCCACTGTGTTCTTTTTGTACAATTGGCCATACCAGTCTGTATTTCCATAATAGGTATACTCACCTGTTGTCGGATTCACCTCTACTTCATTGTAAGGTTGACCAGACTCTGATCTTCTTTTAAACTCGTCTAAGTAGGCCTGAGAAAATTTCTGGGTTTTATTGGCATTCTGCGGAAATGAGCCATCTCCGTTTACAAATGCTTCGGCAAACATTTTTGCCCAGGTGTATCCATCAGTTACAAAGTCTGGCGTTTGCAAAGGGTTCTTTAAAGCATAGTTGCTGGAGAAGTTCACAGTTGTTCTCCCTTTTTCGGGCCTCTTGGTAGTGATAAGCACAACACCAAATGCCCCCCTGGCACCGTAAATTGCTGCTGAGGCAGCATCCTTTAGAATGGACACCGTTTCTACATCATTTGGGTTCAGCAAACTTGGATCGCCTTCAAAACCATCAATCAGAATCAATGCACTTCCGCCCTGCCCAATAGAGGTAGTTCCCCTGATGTTATAGCTGGGTGACTGCGTTGGCTTTCCGTCCATCATTTTGATGTTCAGATTGGGTAGCAGCCCCTGAAGCCCTTGAGTAAGGTTCGGCACTGGTCTGTTCTCTAATGATTTGGAAGAGATCTGATCAACCGCTCCTGTCAGGTTTTCTCTTTTCTGTGTGCCATACCCAACTACCAATACCTCATTTAAAGTGCCTGTTTGCGCAGTAAGTGAAACATTTAGGGTTGTTGTTTCTCCTGGTTTTACCACAACCCTGCTCTGTGTAGATGAGCCGTAAGACACAAAACTAACTACAAGTGTGTAAACACCCGGTGCAACATTAATACTATAAGTACCATCAACCTTACTCTGCACTCCTGTATTTAGTTCCAGAATTTTGATGCTGGCCCCAGGGAGTGGGTCGCCCTTTTCGTCAACAATCTTACCGGTAATTTTACCGGGATCTTCATTTTTAATTAAAGTGATGGTTCCTTTCACCTCTTCGCGGAAAGTAAGACCTGTTTCGTCAAAAATAGATTTTAAAATTTCCTCTATTTTTTCATTACTAAAATCCTTCTCCGGGGTTCTGAATCTTTTAAGTTTTAGGTACGCTGGGTCGTAGGCAAAATCGACTCCGCTTTTCAGTTGCAGTTTTTCTATCGCAATAAGTAGATTTTCATTTTTAAAGGTAATATTGACTCTTTTATTTAAAACCTGACCACTGGAATTGTCTGCAAATAATATTTGCGTACTGGCGATTATAAAGGCGTAGATAAGCAGTGTATAACGCATAATCTTCTGCAAAAGCAGTAAATGTTTTTTCATATATTTGTTATTTTATTGATAAATAAGATTCTACAAGATCCAACAGATAGAGGGTCTCAAACTACTTCCTGTTGAATTTATCAATCCGGATCTGCTTCAGATCCGGTTTTTTTATTTTTAGTATATCACTATTTCATTTCCTGTCCTCCTATATTTATTTTGATGTACTGAACAAATTATTTTCATAGTCTGGTCAAGTGAACGAGCAGATCGTATTTGTATATTATATAAGTAACTTGAAGTAGCTGTTCTGCTACCTTTTAGAATTACACCATAATTAATTTTCATAACCTTTGCCAGCTCCGTAAATGAAGCGTGATCCAGATCCGTTACCTGTTCAAACCATGTATTGTGCTCACGCGTAGCAAAATCACCTGTTTTCCACTTACTTGTTTTCGAATTATAGCGTAAACGTTTACCAGGAAGTAACCGATCAAACACCTTTTTACTATCGCTCACTTCCACTTTCCCCTCACTAACGCTTACCTCGGTTATAGCTGCCGGCTGGGTACTCACGGCGAATTTAGTTCCCAATACACGCGTTTTAATTTGTTTGGTATAAACCACAAACGGGTGTTTAGGATCCTTAGTAACTTCAAAAAAAGCTTCCCCTTGATCTAAAAAAATTGATCTCTCAGAATATTTTGGTTCACCTGAAGAATTCACCACGTACTTAGCTGGTATACGCAGCTTTGTATTGGGGTTCATCTGAACAACAGACTGATCGGCCAGAGTTATCTTTTTGTATTCTCCGGTTTTGGTTTCAACTACACTAAAGATTTCGTTTTCTACCGACTTTTTAAAATCATTTGATGGCTTTAAAAATTTCCTACCAAAAAAGAGTGCGGGTATAATTAGGGCCAGTACCGCAGCATACTTATAATAACGTGCAAATAGTGATATTTTCTTACTTGAAAAATGGTCCCTCTTAGCTAAAAGAGCATTTTCCATTTCGGCCTTAATGATTTCTTCCTTACCAGACTCAGAAAATTCCTGCATAGCAGCTTCATCATCGTATGAAGCATACCAATTCTCGACGATTTGCTTTTCGTCGTCACTTGCCATTCCGCTGACATAACGTTCTAGTATTTTCTTAAACTGCTCTGATTCCAAACTTCTGCCTCTTTCCTATTAGTAACTTCAAACACTCGAATCTACTTTGAGAAATTGTTAAGTTTGTATTAATTAATCAGTCGCTCTGGGAATTTTTCACTTAACCTCTTCCTGATCCTTCTCATGGCTTCACAAATATGATTTGAAACCGTCTGCTCAGCAAGGTTTAGTTTTTCTGCTATTTCAGAAGTAGAATGATGGGCATGTTTAAGCAGGTATGCATGGCGCATTTTTTCCGGAAAACCTTTTATTTCTACCTCTATAAGCTTTTCCAGATCCAGATAGTCTGATAGTTCGTTTATAGAAACTGATGCATCTTCAAATTTTCTTAAAGTATGACCAAAAACACGTTCTTCTATTTTTTCTGATCTGAAATAATTGAGTACCTGGAATTTTGCTGCCCCCATTAAAAATTGTTCAAGGGTCGTATTAATTACAATAGTTTCTTTTCGCTCCCAAATATTGATAAAAACATTTTGGACGATATCCTTTGCTGCATCCTCGTCTTTAATACGGGTTAATATATGGACATATAGCTTCTTCCAATACATCTCATATAAGAGATCGTAAGCTGCAGTATCGCCCAACTTAAGTTGTCGAACTATTTCCTCGTCTTTTCTTCCAACTTGAAGCATATTCAAAAGTAGAGTTCCAATATGAACAGGATGTTAACTCTTATTATTTGGTTATATTTAGTTAATTAAATATATGCAAAAGTTGTTCATATGATTACAATAACTCGATTAAATATATGGAAATGAAAAAAATATACTGGCCTTTCTTGTTATTACTCATTTTAATGAATATTTCAGCAGGTTATAGTCAAAAAATAAATCGAAAAAATGTAAAAATGCAGCAATTGCGTGTATCAGATAACCACAGATTCCTTGTGTATGCTGACGGAAAGCCTTTTTTCTACCTTGGCGATACTGCCTGGGAGCTATTACACAGATTAACCCTTAAAGACGCAGAGATCTACATGGATAACCGCAGAGCCAAAGGATTTACAGTGCTTCAAACAGTAATATTGGCCGAACTGGATGGTATAAATGAACCCAATGCATTTGGACATAAACCTCTGGAAAACAATAACGTTTCTGAACTTAATGAAGACTATTTTAAGGATGTTGATGCGTTTGTTCAATTGGCTGCCCGTAAAAATCTATACATGGGTCTGTTACCGCTATGGGGTGATAAAGTTTTTAAAAGCACCTGGGGAAAAGGTCCTGAAATTTTTAATGTTCAAAATGCAAAGGAATATGGAAAATTTCTTGGCAACAGGTATAAGAACCAACCTAATATAATATGGATATTGGGTGGCGACCGCAATCCTCGTGGCGAAAAAGATGTAGCTATTTGGCGCTCGTTAGCTGAGGGTATTGCCGAAGGTGTTGGAGGTAATGATAAGGCATTAATGACTTTTCATCCTCAGCCAAAAGAAAATGGCGGTTCATCAACCTGGTTTCATAATGATAAGTGGCTGGATTTTAATATGCTCCAAACTGGGCATTGCAGAGATGGAAGTAATTATGATAAGATCTCTTACGATTACAATTTGAAGCCGGTAAAGCCAGTTCTTGACGGAGAACCACTCTACGAAGACCACCCTGTATGTTTTGATGCGAAAAAGAACGGATTCTCAACCGCAGACGACATTCGAAAATTAGCATACTGGCAGGTATTTGCCGGTGCGCTTGGACACACTTATGGCTGCCACGACATATGGCAGTTCTATGCTCCCGATCGCGAACCAATCAATTTAGCCAGGCATTACTGGAAAGAAGCAATGGATTTGCCAGGCTCACAACAAATGGGCTATGTAAAAAAACTAATCCAGTCCCAATCAATGCTTGATCGCATTCCCGATCAGGGCTTAATTTCAGGAGATAATCCTAAAGACGGAGCACATTGCAGTGCCACACGGGCAAATGATGGGCATTATGCTTTCATTTATACTCCTACCGGACGTAAATTGACTATCAACACAACTCATTTGAAAGGAAACCGATTCTTTAAAGCCAAATGGTTTAATCCCAGAAATGGCGAATTTAGCTCGGCTTTTAAAATCAACAAAAAGCCTCAGCTTACTTTTACACCTCCAACTAACGGAGAGGCATTAGATTGGGTACTTATACTGGAAGCTGGTTAATAACGACCACTAGTGCTACTAATGGTTAACTCCAATGATCTCCGAAAGCCGCTTTTCATTTAATACCAGAATGTTTCTGCCCGAGACCTCAATTATCTTCTCTTTTATAAAATCATTACTTACTTTAAATAAGGTTTCATATGTTGTTCCAGAATACGATGCAATATCTTGTCTGCTTAGCGCTAAAGCAATAAAACCATTCTCATCAACCCCAAACTTATGTAGCAGAGCCAGAATAGATTGCGCTATCCTCGCTTTAACAGACATATGTGCCAGATCACGCATTGCCCTATGAGAGTCTTGCAATTCATTTGCAAAAAACTGCATTAGTTTATAGGTTAATTCCGTATTTACCTTTAACGTAGTTTCAAAGAAATCTCTTTCCAGGTAACACACCACTGTATTTTCTAATGCTGTAGCTGAAACCGGATACAACGGTTTTTTACCCAGCCCCAAATGGCCGATGATATCCTCTGAACCAGCAAAGCGAATGATCAATTCCTTCTCCTTATCCCATCTTTTATGAACCTTAACAGTTCCACTGTACACAAAGTAAATCCCATTTACCGGATCACCTTCTTTGAAAATTGCCTCGCCTTTTTTTACTTCAAAGTTCTTTTTTTGAACTTCAAGCGCGGGTAACCATTCGGGCAAACATAATTTACACAGAAAGCAACTTTTAAGATCACAAACGTTACGAGATTCCTTCATTCTTTTAACTGGCATTTGATATGCAATAATACTATATAAATATCGGAAAAGAAGAATAAAGGAATC
>NZ_JCAXEI010000017.1:0-77590 GCF_059758925.1 Pedobacter sp. GQ55
ATTTTTGAAAGCGATTTGGATATTTTTCAAAAGGATAATGTTTGATGATCTCTATACCTTTCTCCATATCATTATAAAATTTCACAGCGTCTTTAAAGAGAGTACGCAAATCTCTCATGTGATTATGAAGGCCTCCTTCAGTTACCCCTTTAGAGCGTATAGAGCGCAGGTTCCCGAATTGATCGGGTCGAAACATTAATCTCGGTGTCTTAAGATGCTGTTCGTATTTAACAAGCATTTTTGAAGTGATCTCGGTAATAGGAGCGTTATCTGACTTAAAGAAATCCTGTAAACCGTACATAACTGCTTTGAAATTACCTATAGCTCCTTTACGCTTTTTCAGTTTGACAAGCTCAACCACACTCCAACCAAATGCAATAAAATTGATGTTTTCAGCTTTGATCTCCTTTTGATCAAGGTAGTCGGCCAAAGTATTTGCGTTATAAAGTTCTAGTTTTTCTCCTAGCGCAGAGATCTTATCTCTATAGATTTTGAGCACTGGATACAACGCATCAAGGATAAATTGATCCTTGATGGAATAATCTTTTTTGAGCTGTTTTCCGACCACGTAATGTTGCGTGTCAATGTGCGCTCTTTTTCTGTTTAGTGTTACTTCGATTTTTACGTTCCACGTATCATCTTTCCTTTTGTTGTGGGGAATTACCACGCCGCAAACTGTTACCATTTCGCATAATTTTTTGCGATTGAATTTTAGTAGCACCTATGTAGCACAAATTCAATCAAATTCAACAAGAAAACTTGTTTAGTTGAGATGAGCCTATTGAAAGACTTACATGGAAGTGTCGGTCAAATATAGCGTTTAAAACGCAAAAAGCCCGATTCCGTTATGAAATCGAGCTTTTTAAGTTGTGGTATGGGCCGGGATCGAACCGGCGACACATGGATTTTCAGTCCATTGCTCTACCGACTGAGCTACCGTACCTACTTCCCGTTTGGGATTGCAAATGTAGTGTCTTTTTTTGGATGACAAAATCTTTTTTTAAAATAATTTCAATTTGGTGTATTAGTGGTTGATTATCTGTGTGTTTATTTTTTTTCATTATTCTCTACCCAAGCTTTTTTCTTCTGTTGGTTCGATACTGATTTGGGGAAATGTGCATGTTTTTTTTAAACAATCGGGAAAAATGAAAAGGGTCGTCATAACCAAGAGAAGCAGCTATCTCTTTTACCTTGGTCTCTGAATTGTATAGCTGTACGCATGCCCTCTGTAATTTTAGGTGAATCAGATAATCCATTGGAGACATACCTGTAGACTTTTTAAACATTTTTGAAAAATGTGAAGTAGACAAATTGTTTTTATTCGCAAGATCTTCAACTGTAAGTTTCCTATTTAAATTGCCTTTCATGTACGCCACAGTTTCTTTAATCATATTCTTCTCGTCCTGAACTTTAAGGTTACTATGCTTGTCGGGATAAAGAAAAGTAGCCAGAAGATGATACATGCATAGATTTGTGTTTGTTAAATTTTCTTTACTATAACCAAGTTCTAAATTTTGGTACATGGATTCCCAAATCTGAATGCCCTTTTCATTTAATAAAATTTGTTGTGCACCATCATAAAGATTAATGTTAAATCCCTTGTTAAAAGAATCAATATCCTTTCCGCTAAAGTGTACCCAATAAATTGTCCACGGATCATTTATATCTGCCCCATAGCTCATCGGTACTTTTGTGGCGGGTACAATAATAAACTCATTCGGCCCAACATCTAAGCGTTTGTTGTTAATGATGAACCATCCTTTCCCTCTGGTACAATAGATCAGTATATTATCGCTGCAGCCTTCAGGCCTCTCTCTGTAATGGTAGGCGGCTTTAGGAAAATAGCCTATATAGGTAACATAAAGCTGATTCATTATGGGATTACCTTTAATTGCGCTTTTCCATGCTGAGGCCGGGATACTGATGTACTTTTCTCCCTCAAACCCATCCTGTATTTTTTTCTCGTTCATACGCTGTGTATCTAACAAGTATAAGGATTATTCCTCTTATTTGGCTTCTCTATTTGATTGGATTAATCATTCATGATCCAGGAATGCTATTTTATTTACCTATTCTTAGCGTGTGAAAAATCTGCTGGTGAGTGAATAGTTCATGAAGATGAATGTTTCCACTATTTTTTTATTTGCGGACTTCACCTATTTTTGTTTAATGCCGTAACTTTTTTCAGTAGAGGATAAGATAGTTTAATCCATTCTTTTTCAAAGTTTGTACATTTTAAACGAAATCAATGTCAGCTATTTTTACCTTCACATAACAACCAAGTATAACAAACCGAATGACTAGAAAACTATTTTCGCTATTTTTTTTATTAACCCTTGCTATCTTAAACATCAGTGCGCAGCAAAAACAATTAAAACTATGGTACGATAAACCTGCACAAATGTGGGAAGAAACCTTACCCCTTGGTAACGGAAGATTAGGCATGACTCCAGATGGGGGGATATCGAAAGAGAAGATTGTATTAAATGACATTACACTTTGGTCGGGTGGTTCTCAGGATGCTAATAATTACGAGGCTTACAAAAGTTTGCCGAAGATAAGAGAGTTGATACTTCAAGGAAAAAATGATGAAGCCCAGGATCTTGTGAACAAAGATTTTGTTTGTAAAGGACCAGGTTCTGGAGGTGCAAAATGGGGTAAATACCAGATGCTTGGAGACCTTGAAATTAATTTTAGCTACGGAAATCTAAAGCCTGATGAAATAGCTCCTGAAGCATATTACAGAGAATTGTCTCTGGATAAAGCGATTGCCAGCTGTAGTTATAAGGTAAATGGCGTAAACTATAAAAGAGAGTATTTCACAAGTTTTGGTGGCGACATTGACGTGATTAGAATAACTGCTGATAAACCTGGAAAGTTAAATTGCAAAATATCGATTAGCCGACCAGAAAAATCAGCAGTAAGAACCGAGGGGACTGAACTGCAAATGTATGGTCAACTTGATAATGGGACCGATGGGAAGGGGATGCAATATCAGGCTAGAGTTAGCACTAAGTTAAAGGGAGGAAAAGTTACAGCAGATAAGAATGCTCTTGTTGTAAAAAATGCAACAGAACTGATCATTTACGTTTCTGCTGCAACAGATTTTAAAGGCTTTGTTTTTAAAGAGAAAACAAAGCAATTGTTGTCTGCTGCTTTGAAAACTCCTTATGAACTCCAAAGAAACAAACATATCGCAAATTATACCAAACTGTTTAAAAGAGCAAGCATTGATTTAGGAGAAGGTAAATCTGCGAAGCTTCCAACAAACAAAAGATTGGAGCTTTTTTATAAGAACTTTGCCGATGATAAATCTTTACCTGCCTTATTTTTTCAGTTTGGCAGATATTTAAGCATAAGTAGCACCAGAGTAGGCTTGCTCCCCCCAAATCTTCAGGGCTTATGGGCAAATCAAATCAATACACCATGGAATGGCGATTACCATTTAGATGTGAATGTGCAAATGAACCATTGGCCGGTTGAAGTATCCAATCTTTCAGAATTGAATTTGCCATTGGCGGAATTGGTTAAGAGCCTGGTAAAACCAGGCGAGAAAACTGCAAAAGCATATTACAATGCCGATGGATGGATTGCACATGTTATTACCAATGTATGGGGCTTTACAGAACCAGGAGAGAGCGCGTCGTGGGGAGCAACAAATGCAGGATCAGGCTGGTTGTGTAATAATTTGTGGGATCATTATGCTTTTAGTCAAGATATTAATTATTTAAAAAGCATTTATCCTGTTTTAAAAGGCTCTGCGAAGTTCTATAAAAGCGTATTGATAAAAGACCCAAAAACAGGTTGGTCAGTAACCTCGCCATCTGTGTCGCCAGAAAACACTTTCTACCTTCCAAATGGTAAAACGGCAAGTATATCCATGGGACCTACCATTGATAATCAGATTGTAAGAGAATTGTTTACCAATGTGATCATAGCCTCAAAGCTTTTAAATGTAGATGCAGAGTTTAGAAACGAACTGCAGGAAAAACTGAAATCCGTTCCTCCGGCGGGAGTGATCAGTAAAGATGGAAGAATTCAGGAATGGATAGAAGATTATAAAGAAACAGACTTACAGCACCGCCATATATCGCATTTATATGGTTTATACCCAGCGTCTTTAATTACACCTCTTTCAACACCGGATCTTGCTGAGGCCGCAAAAAAAACACTTGAAGTAAGAGGTGATGATGGACCTAGCTGGACCATTGCTTATAAACTATTGTTCTGGGCAAGGTTACATGATGGGAACCGTGCATTTAAGCTATTTAAAGAGATTTTAAAACCCACCTTGAGAACTGATATCAACTATGGTGCAGGTGGTGGTGTTTATCCTAATATGCTTTCGGCAGGTCCTCCATTTCAAATTGATGGAAACTTTGGTGCAACGGCAGGAATCGCAGAAATGCTAATACAAAGTCATGACGGCTTTATTGATCTTTTGCCTGCTGTACCTGATGCATGGAAGGCTTACGGATCGATTAAAGGTTTAAGAGCAAGAGGAAATTTTACAGTGGATATGAGTTGGAAAGATGGCGAAATTATCAGCTATCACATTCGTTCAAGCAATCCAAAGAAGGTAAAAGTTAAGGCAAATGGAAAGGTCAGTGAGATAATGGCTTCAAGATTGTAATAAAGTTGATAGCTCCCGGCAATTAGTGCTGTATTTTCATAGAAGCTAACCCTGTTTTGAGCTGAATTGAACGGGTTAGTCGTATTTTCTTCATTTTTTTAGTATTTTTCTCTAACAAACCTAAAAACTAACCGACATGAAGAAATTTTTCCTAATTTTTTCCTGTTTCTTTTTTCTCGCATTTTATAGTTTTGCCCAGCAAGTTATCAGGGGCAAGGTAACGGATGCAAGTAATGGAACAGGAATTCCGGGCGCAAGTGTGCTCGTTAAAGGCGCTTCAACTGGCACCTCAACCCAACCCAACGGGTCTTATAGTATTTCAGTCCCGGCAAATGCGACAACACTTGTTGTAAAATATCTTGGGTTTATTAGTCAGGAGGTAGTCATTGATGGCCGAACTGAAATCAATATCGCATTGATGCAAGATTCTGAATCATTATCAGAAGTGGTAGTAACAGCCCTTGGTATTAAACGAAGTGAGCGCTCTCTGGGCTACTCCACTCAGGAGGTAAAAGGTGATAACCTAACGCTTACCAAAGAACAGAATGTAATTGGTTCTCTAGCTGGTAAAATTGCAGGGGTGCAAGTTGTGGGTTCATCTGGAGCCAGTATGGGAGGTACCCAAAAGATTAAAATCCGTGGCGTTAATTCCCTTGCAGGTTCAGATCAACCCTTAATAGTGGTTGACGGAACGCCAATATCCAACAGTAATTTCTCTAATGGTGGTGGAGGTGCTTCGGGTAGTGACGGGAGTTATACCGGTGCCGATTACGGAAACGTTGCTCAGGATATAAATCCTGACGATATAGAATCTGTGAACGTATTAAAAGGGCCGGCTGCATCAGCACTTTATGGATTACGCGGGCAATATGGAGTTATAATGATCACTACAAAAAAGGGAGCAAAAGGGCCTAAAAAAGTTGATGTTCAATTTAGTTCTGCATTTTCAATTGAAAAGGTAGGGAATCTGATGCCGATGCAAAATTTATATGGAGCAGGCTCTAAACAGACCTGGAATACCCTTGATAATGGCCAGAAATATGTTCAGATGGACTATGATGAGAGCTGGGGCCCTAAAATGGATGGCACTCCTGTTAGGCAAGTATTTAGTTTCTATCCACAGGATCCTACCTACGGACAAGAAACTCCATTTGTCCCCCATCCGAATAATATTAAGGATTTTTTCGAGACAGGAAACAATGCGGTGAATAGTATATCTGTTTCCGGAGGTGGCGAAAATTCTACATTCAGGCTGAGTTATACCAACGGAAATATAAATGGAATTGAACCAAATACCTGGCTTAGAAGAAATAATCTTGGCTTAAATGCTTCCCTTGACCTAACCCCTAAGCTAACTGCATCTGCAAATATAAATTATGCAGGTAATAAAGGTCAACGGCCTGCACAAGGATATGACGGAGGCTCAAGAAACTTTGTGCAATGGTTTCAGAGGAATGTAGATATGAAACGTTTGAAGGACTATAAATACGCTGACGGCACGTTTTTGCATTGGAATTTGGATGTGCCTAATTCAGATGGTTCATTAGACAGCTTCCAGCCTTTGTATTGGAATAACCCATATTTTGAAGCGAACGAGAATTTAAATAATGATGATAGGGATCGCATATTTGGCGATATTGGCTTAACCTATCAGGTCTTGCCGGAATTGAAATTAAGTGGCTTTGTCAGGACTGATAGCTATATTCAGAATATAGAGGAACGGTCTGCAGTAGGAGGACGTTATTTAAGTTCATTCTCTACTGGCAAATACCAAAACAAAGAAATGAATTACGAATTTCTTGGTCAGTATACTAAGACCTGGAACGACTTTTCATTAGCCGCCAATGTTGGTTCTAATATTTATACCCGCAAGTATAACTACTTACTCGAAAAAACCGAAGGTGGATTAATTAGTCCCGATTTTTATAATATTGCAGCCTCAAAGGACCGTCCTACCGTTACATCTTACCTGCTTAGGCAACAAATACGAAGCTTATATGCAATGGCGTCTTTTGGATATAAAAACATCTATTATTTAGATGCGTCAATTAGAAACGATAATACATCCACCTTACCTGAAAAGAATAACTCTTACTACTATCCATCGGTTTCGGGTAGCATTGTTTTTGGCGAATTGTTAAAATGGAAGCCACTTTCATACGGAAAAGTGAGACTTAGCTACGCAATAGCCGGATCAAATGTTAATCCTTATAGAACATCATTTGTATATGGAATTGGGGGTATCTATGATGGGCCTTTAGGAACTATAAATACTATTTATGTTCCCGATGATATTAAAAATCCAGATTTACAGCCATCATTTGCGCATTCCTACGAAGCTGGTCTTGATTTGAAGTTTTTGAATAATCGTTTCGGTGTTGACTTTACTCTTTACAAACAAGAAAATAAAAACCAGATTATTGATCTAAAAGTATCAGGTACAACCGGATATAACACTACTATAATTAATGCAGGGGTTATAGAAAATAAAGGGGTTGAACTTACACTAAATGGTTCGCCGGTTAGATCTGAAAACTTCTCATGGGATGCAGCTTTTAATTTCGCACACAGTAAAAATCTGATAAAAAAATTGGGCACGAACTCAAAGGTTTATCCAATTAGTTCGAATACCTATGCGGGCAAATCAGTGTTTCTTAATTCTTATGAACTCGGATCGTACGGAAGCCTTATTGGGCAGGCCTACCAGCGTGATCCTGCAACAGGTAAAATCCTGCTAGGAGCCAATAATATGCCGCTTTACACGCCTGCTACTCATAATTTTGGAACAGTATTGCCCCAATATACCGGCGGATTCTTAAATACATTTAACCTCTGGAAGTTTAATATAGGGGTAATGATTGATTTTCAAAAAGGAGGCCGATTCTTTAGTTGGTCCAAAATGCTTGCTCAAAAATCAGGACAAGCAGAAGAAACCGCTGCTATGAACGACAGGGGACATAACATTCGAGATGCCGTAGCTGAAGGTGGGGGGATAAAGATTAATGGCGTTTATGCTCCAGGCACTGTAATAAATGGTGCTGATGTTAGTGGACAGGAGGCCAGTCCTTATGTCGAGGCAAGGGCATATTACAGAAATACACTAGGTACTAATGTTTATGAAGAGTATTTATATGATGCCTCATATGTCAAGTTAAGAGAGCTAAGCGTAGGGTACACGTTCGATAAAAAGTCGTTCTCTAAACTCCCCTTCCAATCACTCAAGCTTGCCTTTATTGCCCGTAACCCTGTTATGATTTGGCAAAAAGCACCAAAAGGACTGGATCCTTCAGAATTGTCAAGCGGAAGCTCATCCATTAGCTGGCTTGAAACGGGAGGGTTGAATACCGTTCGTTCATATGGGCTTAATTTGAATATTAACTTTTAACATAGGTAGTCATGAAAAAGATAAATAAATCAGTATTATTCATAACGGCAACCCTGTTCTTGTTTTCTGGTTGTAATAAATTCGACGAATCGATAAACAGAAATACAAATAATCCAACTGTTGCGTCTGGAACCCAATTAATAGCAAACTCAGAACTTAGTTTGTCTACTTTGAGTTCATCTCCTCAGGGAGAGTATTATGCTCAATTTCTGTCAGAAGCACTATATCCGGACCTATCTCTTTATAATAATGTTAACTTCAGTTTTTATACTTTATATACAGGCCCCTTGCAGAATTTGGAATCTGTTTTAACTTCTCCATCCTTAGTGCCATCAGAAGGCCCTGTAAGTAATCAGCTTGCGGTTGCAAAGATCTTAAAAGCTTATTTTTTCTGGCACATAACAGATAGATGGGGAGATGTTCCATTTAGTGAAGCGTTACAGGGGAAAGATAATTATACTCCCGCTTATGATACGCAACAATCAATTTATAGTAGCCTCTTTAAGTTACTCGATGAAGCAAATTCACAAATTGTTGCAGGTGACATCTCAAATGATATTGTCTACAATGGAAACATGGAGCAATGGAAAAAGCTGGGTAATACTATTCACTTATTAATGGCACTCAGACTTTCAAAGATAGATCCGAATACAGGAAAAGTGGAATTCAATAAGGCTTTGACAGGAGGGATTATGGAATCAAATGAAGATAACCTTATTTATAAACATTTGGCAAACGCAGCGAACGAAAATTATTGGTATGATCAGGTTTCAAATCAAAATCGTAAATGGTGGGCTTTGAGTAAACCATTGGTAGATTATATAAAACCGCTTGACGACCCAAGACTCAAGGTTTATGGAGATGCTAATAAAACTGGAGATTATACAGGATTGGAGTTTGGACTTGTGGAGGGCGTTGATAAAAAAGACCCCTCGTTACTGGGCTTAACCATTCGTAAACAGGATGCCCCGGTTTACCTGGTTACTTTTGCTCAGGCTCTTTTTGCCAAAGCTGAAGCTGCAAAAATGAACTGGATTCCAGGGGCTGATGTTGAAGCTAAAACAAATTACGACATGGGAATTGAACAGTCTGTTCGACAATGGAACAATGACGATATTAGTGGTTTGGCAAAAATGAAAGCGCATGCTGAAATTCAATACAATCCTGCAAATGGCCTTAAGCAGATCGCCTACCAGCGTTGGGTTCATTTATTCATGAACGGGTTTGAAGCATGGGCTGAGTGGAGGAGGACTGGTTATCCTGAACTGAGTTCGCCTGTGGGTAATCCCACTAAAGCAATTCCAAGAAGGCAGGCCTATCCAACAGAAGAAGCATCCAATAACCAGGCGCATTATTCTGAAGCCGTTCAGCGCCAATTTAATGGTGCCGACGATTTAAATGGACGGTTATGGTGGGATAAACCTTAATAGTTAGCGGGTTATGTCAAAATCGCTTAATATTTAGACAATTATGTAAATCTTTTTATAAGGAATTCATCCGTTCTTTGAATTAACCGAGACACAAGCCAAACCTGAATAAGAAACCATCGTAAGTAGTACTTTAAAAAGTCTGCTTATGATGGTTTCATCTCTTTAACGCCCTATCTGCTCAATGCAATCGTTGTTCTAATTATAGGTAATTGTTATTTTTTATTGGCATCGTCCGAAGCGGACGACCTGTATTTCTTTTAATGCCAGGCTCTCTGAATGACGATCATTTAATGTTTTTTAAAATAAATCACCAAACGATTTGGATTAATTCTAAATAATAGTAACCTTTGCAATATCAAGAGTTTAAATGTGAACATGCAGGATTTAGTAATACTACCTTCAACCAATTTTACAGAAGTATTTAACACTAACAAAGGTGCCATCTACCAATCAGACAGTGAGAGCTGCTGGTATATAGATTTTGCCGGTAAACTTGCCCGTTTCGATTATCGTAACTTACTTAAACTTAAAAAAGCAGTTTATCATATCGATATAGAAAACCTACTTTTAAATAGTACCAAAGCACCGGATCTTGAAATCATTTTCATCTGCGCTTGTGATCATTGCTATGTACTTTCCATTCTAGAAATTATTGCTTTAAAGGAGCTATTACAGGGCACATTTGTAATGTTGGAGCTTAATCACATCATATTCGATCGTTTGCATCGTATAGTTGCCTGATTAACTTAGAATTAGAATCTTTCCATATTACTCTAATATTATCTATTCTTAATTTATTGCATTATTTTTGATGTTATAATATCATTAAAACGATAGTAATTATGAAAGATATCATTCGCGCAAAGTGCTTACTCTCATCAGATGTAGAGACACTTATTAACCAGCAAATAAAAAAAGAAGCCCACTCATCAGCTATTTATCTTTCGATGGCTTCATGGTGTAATCGCAATGGATATGATTTTTCATCTGATTACTTTTTCAAGCAAGCCGAAGAAGAGAGAATGCATCAACTTAAATTCTATAAATATGTTTTAGATATGGGCGGTACAGCAATTTCTCCTGATATCACAAATATCAAAATTGAATATAACTCTTTTCGCGAGGTTTTTGAAGAAGCTTTGGATCAGGAGATTAGTGTAACCCAATCTATTAAAAGCATAGCCGCTCGATGCCATAAAGAACAGGATTATGTGACTCTTGAGTTCTTAAACTGGTTCTTTAGAGAACAAAGAGAAGAAGAATATAAAGCTCGTCGTGCGCTTGAATTGTTTGATGTAATCGGAGAAGAAGGAACTGGAAGATGGCAGATTGACAAACACGTTGGCCAGATTAAATACGAAAGCGAGGCTTAATCTAATTTAGCCAGTTTACCCTGGTATTTTAAGGTACATACTGATGAAACAGTATGTGCCTTTTTTTGTTTATTGATAATATAGGCCATGTCAAAGAAACATAAAAAGAGCAAACACTCAAAGCAGGAAAAAAAGGATAAAAAGAAAAAAGACTGCTGTGAGAAATACCTCAGAGGGAAACGATGTAAAAATTGTCCTCTGGCTTAGTTTTGGCTTGATCTCATGTTTTTTTAATTCAGGATAATATTATCGTCGGCTAAATGATAGCAGCGCCTGCAACGAGGCTCATAACTCTCTTTCTCTCCTAATAATATTTTGGATTCGCTGGCTACTTTACGGAAAGAGTACATGGCAGGACTGCCACAACGAACACAAACTGCATTTACTTTTGTTACCAATTCTGCAATAGCCATTAATGCTGGAATCGGACCAAAAGGTTTGCCGAGAAAATCCATATCTAACCCCGCTACAATAACCCTTATGCCTTTTTGAGCAAGCTTGTTGCAAACGTCGGGCAGGTCCTCATCAAAAAACTGAGCTTCATCAATGCCAACTACTTGAGTGTTAGCATCTAAAAGTAGTATTGCCGATGATGTTTCAACCGGTGTTGATTGAATTGAGTTTAAATCATGAGATACGACAGCATTTTCGTCATACCTGGTATCTGTTTTAGGTTTAAAGATTTCAACATTCAGCTTAGCAATTTGGGCCCTCCTTAATCTCCTTAATAATTCTTCTGTTTTACCCGAAAACATAGAGCCGCAAATTACCTCTATGCTACCGCAAAACTCTCCTCGTCTGTAATTTTGTTCGCTGAATAACATCGTATTGTAGTACTTATAGCCTGCTAATATCAGAATTTTGTAGTACTTTTGAATGGCAAGTTACCAACATAAAAAGTCAATTCTTCCGTTATTAAACTATGATGAACCAAGGTGATATTTTCAAAAAAATCGGACAAATACTAAACGAACTTCAAGATCAGTACGAGTTTTTAGCTCATAATCCGGAGCAACTTAATGAATTAGAGCTGGAACTGTTTATGGCAAATGCCAATTTTTTGTCGGATCATGTTCAAATTGTAAAGAAACTGAATAACAATAAACCTGTAAAGGAAATTCCTGAACATAGTTTAGATGCAGTTGTAGAAAAGGACGAGTCTTTAATTCAGAATAATACTCCATCTTTTGAATTTATCTTAAATGATAATCCATCAACTGATAAATTTGACTTTGAAGAAAAATCTGTTGATAGTATTTTTGACCGACCTTTAAGTAAGGAAGAAGAGCGCATTATTGCCGAAAAGCAAAGGTTAATGGAAAGCAAGTCACAGTTGGAAACAACTGATGAGCAACCGACCGAGAAAGTAACTCAGGAGCCTTCTCTTGTAACTAGTGGAATTGAAGAAGCAACAATCGACGAGGAGCCAGAACCAATTCAGCAACCCGTTGCTTTTAAAGCCCCTGAACCTGCTAAGGTTTTTGTAAACGAGATTACACCAGAGCCAATACAACAAGAGCCTGTAAGTAATGTTAGGCCTACTCTAAACGATATTTTGGCGGGCAAGAACAATAATAGCTCTGTTAATTTGAATTTGGATAGCAGCAAGCCAACAATAACAGACCTTAAAAAAGGAATAACCCTTAACGAAAAACTATTATACATTAAGGATTTGTTTAATGGTTATAATCTGGCTTATTCCGAAGCTATAGACCTGATCAATAAAATGCCAGATCTAAAAACCGCTGATACGTTCCTGAAAAATAACTATGCAGAGAAGAACAACTGGGCTTCAAAACAGACTACTGTAGATAAATTTTATGAATTGCTAAATCAACGGTTTTCATAGGCCTATATAAAGCCCATTCTATTTGAGTCGAGCTTAAGGAATATAAACAGCAATATTGTAAAACTCCAAAGCGATGATCCTCCATAACTGATAAAGGGTAAGGGTATACCAATTACAGGCACAATGCCTATGGCCATACCAATATTTATAAATACGTGAAAGAACAGGATACTTGCAACACAATACCCGTATACTCTGGAGAATGTAGATCGCTGTCGTTCGGCTAGGTTAATTAAACGAAGTAACAGAAATAGGAATAGTCCGATTACTACAAAGCAACCTGCAAAGCCCCATTCTTCTCCAATTGTAGAGAAAATAAAATCAGTACTCTGAGCAGGAACATATCCATATTTAGTTTGAGTTCCCTGTAAAAACCCACGGCCTGTAAGTTGACCAGAACCGATGGCTATTTTAGATTGTATCACATTATAACCAACACCCTTTGGGTCTATCTTTAATCCTAATATCAGCTCTATCCTTGTGCGCTGATGCTGTTTTAAAACCTTTTCGTAGGCTAGTTTTACCACAAATAAATAAGCAATTGCAATTATTGTTACAAGAATTGCAGAAAACATAACCTTCTGTTTTCGCTTATTTTGATAAACAAAGAAACCCCCAATAAGAAGAATAGTGGGGATTAATACCTTTAATGGTACAAGGAAGTCGGCTACAAATAACACAATCATTCCTAAAAAGATCAGTAAAAAGTAACCAGATAAACCTTCTCTGTACATTGGGAACATGAAAGCCAAAAATACAAGAGCCGATCCAGCATCAGGCTGAAGCATAATAAGCACAAGAGGAATCCCCATAATCAATCCTGCAAATGCTATAGATTTTAAATCTCTGAATTTAGGACTGAAACTGCTAATATACCTTGCAAGCAAAAGAGCCGTGCCAAATTTTGCGAATTCAGATGGTTGAAGTCGAAAACCACCTCCCAGAGATATCCAGGCCTGGTTACCTCCTACATTCCTCCCCACTACCAAAACAATAATGAGCAGTAAGACTGTAACACCATACACAATGGGCGAGAAGACGCTAAAGAATTTTGCATCCAATAACAAAATTGAAAAGCCAAGTACCAAGCCTGCTATAACGTAGATTAATTGCTTTCCGTAATTGCTGCCAAAATTAAACACAGAGGTGTCAGTCGTGTTATGTACCGAAGCATAAATATTTACGTAACCAACCGCACACAAAGCAATGTAAATTAGGATAGTAATCCAATCTACATTGAAGAAGAATCTGTTGCTTTGCTGATTAGTCATTTTTTTTATCTATCACTTTTTTTGGTTCAATAGCATTAATGTTTTTTTTAAGCGAATCCGCTTTTTTAGTAGAATCAATAAGAGCTGCCTTTGATTTCACCTTCGGTTTTGGTAGTGCAGGAAGAATAACTTGCTTTTTCATCCATTCTACTCCACCTCTTCTGTTTGGAGGTATACTATCTTTAAGATACTTCTCTGTAATATAACTTGCAATTGGTGCTGCATACGTACCCCCATATCCAGCATTTTCTACAATAACGGCGATTGCAATTTTTGGATTATCTCTGGGGGCAAAGCCAATAAATACGGAGTGGTTTTTGCCACGTGGATTTTGCACGGTACCTGTTTTTCCACACATTATAATTCCATCTATTCTCGAAGCCAAAGCAGTGCCCCATGGCGAATTTACTGCTTCCTGCATCCCATCAATTACAGGTCCGAAGTGTGCTGCATCAACACCAACGTAGTTTTTCTTTAGATATTCCTTTTTAATGACATGATCTTTTCCGATAGATTTAACCAGGTGAGGTTTTATATAATATCCCTTATTAGCAATGGCGGCCATAATATTTGCCATCTGTAAAGGGGTCGCATCCATTTCACCCTGCCCAATAGCCAATGAAATTACAGTTGAATAGCCCCAAGACTTGTTGTATTTTTTTGAATAATAAGAGGCATCATATAGCCTTCCTTTACGCTCTCCCGGCAAATCTATACCAAGGGTATCGCCAAGGCCCCACAGCTTTACTTTCTTTTGCCAGTAATCATATGCTACTTGCTGATTCCTGTTAAACTTTTTCTGTGTTAATAGTTTCTGGAATACATAACATGCATAGGTATTACATGATCTGGCAAGACCCCTTCGCAATGCGATATTTCCGTCAACATGCTCACATTTAGTAGTGTGGTTTCCAACACGGAAATAGCCTGGACAATTAAATGTGGTGTTCTCATCAATAACTCCTTCCTGCAGCCCAATTAGTGCATCTAAAGGTTTAAAAGAAGATCCTGGCGAATAATAACCCTGGATGGGACGAATATTAAGCACCCGGTTCGGATTTTTAAGTAACTCCATATAGTTATTGCCCTGTTGGCGACCAACCATTAAATTTGGATCATAGCCCGGACTACTTACAAAAGCCAGGATCTCGCCAGTAGAAGGCTCTATTGCTACTATACTCCCTACCTTATTTTTCAATAATTCTTCACCTAGTTTCTGAATTCCTACATCAAGAGAGGATATCAATTGTTCCCCAGATACCGCCGAAGTATCGAATTTTCCCTCAGCATAACTACCTTTCGGTACGTTATGTACATCATAAAGCATATTTACAACGCCTCTTTCGCCTCTTAGCGCAGTTTCATAAGCTTTCTCTACACCGGTTTTTCCGATGTAATCTCCGGGTCTGTAGTAACCTTCAGATCTTTCAATATCAGTAGGGCTTACTTCTTTTATATATCCTAAAAAGTGACCCGCTATGCTATCGGGATATTGTCTTATCGTTCTGCTTTGCACAAAAAAACCAGGGAAACGATAGAGTTTTTCTGATAAAGTCTGATAAATACTTACAGAAAGTTGTTTTTCAAATATGCTTGGTTGGTATCTGGATTGATTTAAAGCTTTCTTGAAGTTCTTTCGGAATTTTACGGTATCGATACCAATAATTTCACAAAGGGCAAGCGTGTCAAATTCCTTTACGTCGTTAGGTATAACCATTAAATCATATACCGGTTCATTCTGTACAAGAATCTTTTCGTTTCTATCCAAAATAACCCCACGGGCGGGGAAAGTGTAGAGCTTGCGCAGTACATTACTTTCTGCAGAAAGGAAATATTTGTCGCTAAATACCTGTATATAAAAAAGTGTACCTAATAATATCAATGAAACAACAATGAACAATCCTTGTACAATATATTTTCTGTTAAACAGATTATCCATTAGCGTACCTTTCTATTATAAAATATAAACTCGATTAAGGTAACAAGAAACAGCGTAAAAATTCCGCTTAAAAGGCACTTCAGTAACGTATATGAAAATTCCGTTAATCTAAATGTTTCTAAAAAGAACAACACAATATGATGTGCAAAGGTGCATAAAAAGGCATATAGCAGAAACCATTTAATACCCATATTTCCCAAAGTAGGTTCTGGTTCGTCAAAGCCATCTCTGCTTACCGTTACGGAAATGAACAGTATTCTTACAAATACTAAAGTTACACAAGCTGCGGTATGCACACCTAATGTATCATAAAAAGCATCAAGGGTTAAGCCAGTAATAAAAGCGATTAAATAAAGCAACAGGTTCGGAATCCCAAATGGAAGCAAAAGCAGAAATAATATGTAAACAAAAGGAGTTGCCATATTGTAGAAACTCAAATTCCTTAGCAAAAGGATTTGAAATAAAAGTAGTATAAACCACCTGACTATGTTTGTTAATACTAATCTACTGCTCATTGGGTAATTTCGCTTCTAATTCTGTTTGTTCCTTTGCTAGTTTATCTTTTACGACGTAAACATATTGTAAGGTACTAAAATCATTAAAGAGATTAATTTCAATAGTCATGAAGTTATCTCCGGTAGAGATACCTGGATTACTAACTATACCCACAGGAATGCCCGACGGAAAAGATGAGAACCCTGATGTAACCACAGTATCCTTTAGATTAATTTTAAAATGATTAGGAATTCCTTTAATGTAGGCCTTTCTGTAATCAGAGTTCCTATCACCCCATACTAATGAGCCTACAGCATTGTTTCTTTTAAGGCTTACACTGATGTGCGTATCCTTATGCAATAAAGATCTTACCGTTGCCAAATGATCAGAAACATCCTGTACAAAGCCCACAACACCTCTTCCTGGTGAAATAACAGGCATGTTGGTTTCCATCCCGTCGGCTTTACCACGGTTAATAGTGATAAAGTTATTTCGGTTTGTAATGGAGTTTTTAATAACTCTGGCCGAAAGATAAGTGTATTGAGGTACTCCGGCCGTGTCTTTTACTACAACATCTTCAGCCGTGTCTATATTTTTAAGGGCAAGTATCTCCGTCTTCAGTTTCGCATTCTCTACTGCCAGGCTATCATTTACAGAACCTAGGTTAATGTATTTTTTTAATACATTAAGATTGTTGTAAACATCACCAACAACTTTATTTGTTGAGTTAATGGTTACACTACGCTGGTAGGAGTTGTTTCTCACAGTAAGAACAACCCCAATAGTAAAGAAAATGATGAAGAAGAAAAATGCGTTATATCTGCTTATAAAAATCCAAAGGTTACGCATATTCTAAATATAAGAGGGAAGCCCTTAGTTTATCTTCATTTAATTATTGCATTAAAAATTTGAAACCGCCAATGTTTTTTAAGGCGATACCTGTACCACGTACTACCGCACGAAGAGGATCTTCTGCAACGTGAACCGGCAATTTCGTTTTAGCAGCTACGCGTTTATCTAAACCACGAAGCAATGCACCACCACCTGTTAAGTAAATACCTGTTTGGTAAATATCAGCAGAAAGCTCAGGTGGAGTAATCTCTAAAGCTTTAAGGATAGCCTCTTCAATTTTTGAAATTGATTTATCTAAACAATGTGCAATTTCTGTATAAGACACAGTGATCTGTTTAGGAACACCAGTCATCAAATCTCTTCCTTGTACAGCAAAATCAGCCGGTGGATCCTGCAGTTCAGGTAATGCAGCACCAACTTCAATTTTGATTTTTTCAGCAGTACGATCACCAATCATAATGTTGTGCTGGCGACGGATGTAATTTACAATATCAGAGTCAAAGTTATCGCCCGCAACGCGGATAGACTGATCGCACACAATGCCTGATAAAGCGATTACCGCGATCTCAGTTGTACCACCGCCTATATCAATGATCATGTTACCCATTGGTTCTTCCACGTCGATACCGATACCCACAGCAGCAGCCATAGGCTCATGAATCAGGTAAACCTCTTTAGCACCTGCAATTTCAGCAGAGTCTCTTACTGCACGTTTTTCAACTTCAGTAATACCAGAGGGAATACAAATTACCATTCTTAACGAAGGAAACATCCAGCCTTTACCGCCATTTAACATGCGGATCATACCTTTGATCATGGCTTCAGCAGCATTGAAATCAGCAATAACACCGTCTTTAAGTGGTCTTACTGTTCTGATATTATCGTGGGTTTTACCCTCCATTTGCATGGCCTGTCTGCCAATTGCTATAATTTTATTTGTTTGTCTGTCAAAAGCAACAATTGAAGGTTCATCAACTACTACTTTGTCATTATGTATAATCAAGGTGTTTGCTGTACCTAAATCGATAGCAACTTCTTGTGTAAACCAATTAAATAGACCCATTTATAGGTGATAATTTAAGTATTAAAAATTCTGTGTACTATAGTAATGTAAAACTACGTCTTTTTATTGTATTGAGAGACAAATAAAGTTAGTGTTTGAAATGTCTGATACCAGTAGTAACCATCGCTATGCCTTTTTCATTAGCCATATTTACAGAATCAGCATCTTTAATAGAGCCACCAGGTTGTAAAACTGCAGTAATTCCTGCTTCAGCAGCAATTTCTACACAATCAGGGAATGGAAAAAATGCATCTGAAGCCATTACAGAACCTTTTAAGTCAAAACCGAAAGCCTCAGCCTTTACAATTGCTTGTTTTAATGCATCAACTCTTGAAGTCTGACCAACACCACTAGATAATAACTGATCGTTTTTAACAAATACGATGGTGTTTGATTTTGTATGCTTTACAATTTTATTAGCAAAATGCAGATCAATTAATTCCTGAGCAGTAGGTGCTTTTTCTGTTACAGCGGTCATTTGATCCGGACCTTCAATAACTAAATCCTTATCCTGTTCAATAACTCCGTTTAACAAAGTTTTAAATTGTTTTTTGGTCAGTTCTACATCGTTTCTCTGCAAAATTACCCTGTTCTTTTTAGCGCGGAAAAGCTCAACAGCTTCAGGCTGATAAGAAGGGGCAATTAATACTTCGAAAAACAATTTATTGATTTCAGTTGCTGTGGCAAGGTCAACTTCTCCATTGGCAATTAATACACCACCAAATGCCGAAACCGGATCACAAGCTAAAGCTACATTCCAGGCATCTAAAAGATTTGTTCTTGAAGCTACACCACAAGCGTTTGTATGTTTTAAAATAGCAAATGTAGGCGCTTCAAATTCGTCAATTAAAGCAACAGCAGCGTCAACGTCAACAAGGTTGTTGTAAGAAAGTTCCTTGCCATTTAATTTAGTGAACATTGCATCTAAATCGCCATAAAAAACACCTTGTTGATGTGGATTCTCGCCATATCTTAGGATTTGTGCTTTGCTGATGCTTTGTTTAAATACGCTAAGCGGCTCTTCAGTATTGAAATAATTGAAGATAGCAGTATCGTAGTTAGAAGAAGTATGGAATGCTTTTTTTGCGTATGCCTTACGTTGAGCTAAAGTAGTTTCGCCATTCTGATTTTCCAGTTGCTCCTGTAAAGTTGAATAATCATCTTTAGAAGCTAGGATTACTACGTCATTAAAGTTTTTAGCTGCTGCTCTGATCAGTGAGATGCCACCGATGTCTATTTTTTCAATAATTTCTTCTTCAGAACCACCAGCTTTTAGTGTTTCTTCGAAAGGATATAAATCAACAATAACAAGATCTATTTCAGGAATCTCATACTGAGAAATTTGTTCCTGATCTGAACTTAAAGCTCTGCGGTTTAAAATACCACCAAAAACTTTAGGGTGTAAAGTTTTAACTCTTCCGCCTAAAATTGAAGGGTAGCCCGTAAGGTCTTCAACTGCGGTAACAGGTAAATTTAAATCTTTAATAAATTGTTCTGTACCTCCGGTAGAAAACAATTGAACACCTTGTTTTGCCAGTAGGCGAACTAAAGGCTCTAAACCATCTTTGTAATAAACTGAAATTAAAGCGTTTTTGATCTTTATCGATTGACTCATTAGAGAAAAATTTTGAGCCGCAAAATTAGTTTTTTTAACCGAGAAATTAGTATGTCAAAATAATAAAAATATACTATTTTTTTATCTTTTTAATAATCCCATCTATGATACGGGGATAATGCTGGTGTTCTAATTGCTGGCCTTTAAACTTAATCATTTCCAAATTATCGTCTTTGTCAATGCGATATTTTGCCTGATAAATATATTCTCCTTCATCGTAATTTTCATCAACATAATGTATCGTTATTCCGCCCTCAGTTTCCTTGGCGGTCATCACTGCATTATGTACATGATCTCCATACATTCCTTTTCCGCCAAACTTAGGTAATATAGCAGGGTGTATGTTTACAATACGTCCAGGATATTCATTTATTAAATTTTTAGGGATTAGCCATAAAAATCCTGCTAATACAATCAGATCAACATCCAGATTTTTTAACAGATCAATAATATTATCGGTTTGATAAAATTCATGTCTGTCAAAAATATGTGAAGGGATTTCAAAATTGTCCGCCCGCTGTAATACGTACGCATCAGGGTTGTTTGTAAGCACCAATGCAATTTCTACTTCAGGGTTATTTTTAAAATGCTCCATTAGCTTTTGGGCGTTAGATCCTGACCCTGAGGCAAATATGGCTATACGTTTTTTCATGGGGCAATATAAATTGAGGCTATTTATTCTTTTTCAAAGGTAGTAATGTTATCATTATGTCCAAAAATAGCATTTTAAGCGTTTAATGAAAGCTTTTAATTCGGTTTTTTGGTTGATAAATATAGCTCATTATTAGTGAGCAGCTCTGCATTAGAATGTAGCTGATTCGACAATAGTTCGATGTTGCTTGTGAAACAGGTACTTTTTCCGAACAATCGGTGTTTTAAGGCCGATTTATACTAATATCCAACACGCATCTATTTATGTTGGAGAAGATTAAAAAAAATATTTATGTTCTGATTTTGCATTTTAAAAACATTAGTTCTATATTTGCAGTCCGAAAAATAAGAAGAAATAAAAGAGCTGGTCTCAACATAAAATATTTTAATAACAAAAAATGGCAAATCATAAATCTTCATTAAAAAGAATTAGAGCAAACGCAACTAAACGTTTACGTAATAGATATCAAGCAAAAACAACTCGTACGTTTATTAAAAGACTGCGTGCTGCTGAAGATAAAAAAACAGGACTAGAATTACTTCCTAAAGTAGTTTCTATGTTAGATCGTTTAGCCAAAAAAAGCGTTATTCACAAAAATAAAGCAGCTAACAACAAATCTAAATTAACTAAGTTTGTTAATAGCTTAAAATAAACATAGCTTTACTATATTGTAAAAGGGATATGCATTGCATATCCCTTTTTTTATATTCAAAAAAGCCTTCCAATGAAACCATATCAACCAAAACTGGGGATAAAATTATGGGCTGAGGCAGATAGGCCTCGGGAAAAGCTACTGCTTAACGGCCGCAGGCATTTAACTGATGCTGAGCTTATCGCTATTTTAATTGGTTCTGGAAACAGAAATGAAAGTGCTGTTGATCTAAGCAAGCGAATACTTGCCGAGTATGGAAATGATCTGGATGCACTAGGCAAAGTTTCTGTTAAAAGCCTGTCGAAGTTTAAAGGTATTGGGGAAGCAAAGGCCATAGCTATAGTTGCCGCATTAGAACTCGGTAGAAGAAGAAAGGATACAGGAGCAACAGAGGTGGTGAATATTGTGTCGTCAAAGGATGCCTTTGAAGTAATGATGCCGGTCTTTGCCGATTTAAATCATGAAGAGTTTTGGATCTTGATTTTAAATACTGCAAATAGGGTAATTGGAAAGCAGATTATTAGCAAAGGTGGATTGGCAGGCACAGTGGCAGACCCAAAAATTATTTTTAAAACTGCAATTGAGCATAACGCAGCTTTTATTATTCTTGCTCATAATCATCCTTCAGGAAATCTAAAGCCTAGCAGTCAGGATTTGCAGCTTACAAAGAAGCTGGTCGAGGGAGGGAAGATGCTTGATTTACAAGTATTGGACCACCTTATTTTTACAGATAAGGGATATTATAGCTTTGGGGATCAAGGGTTAATCTGATAATGGTATTTCTCTTTTAGCATTCCCTTTTAAAATATTATCTTTGCGTTTTCCCCGTATTTCATACTAGATACCAGATAATGAAGATTTCATACAATTGGCTTAAACAATTCATACAAACTGATAAAACACCTCAGGAACTTTCTCTTATATTAACAAATATTGGACTGGAAGTAGAAAGCTTGGAAACCGTACAGCCTGTTGCTGGTGGTTTAGCCGGATTGGTTATAGGTTATGTGTTAACTTGCGTACAACATCCTAATGCAGATCGTCTTCGTGTAACAACTGTTGATGTTGGCGGACCAGATATTTTACAAATTGTTTGTGGTGCTCCAAACGTAGCTCAGGGCCAAAAGGTTGTGGTTGCTACTGTTGGTACTACCGTCTACCCAAATGAAGGAGAGCCTTTTAAAATCAACAAATCAAAAATAAGGGGAGAGGTATCTGAAGGGATGATCTGTGCAGAAGATGAGATCGGTTTGGGCGTTTCTCATGACGGAATTCTTGTTTTGCCAACTGATACTGCAATTGGTCTTTCTGCTAAAGAATATTTTAAACTGGAAGACGATTATCTTTTTGAAATAGGTTTAACACCTAACAGAGCAGATGCTGCTTCGCATTTGGGTGTAGCAAGAGATTTAGCCGCTTATTTCCGCACCAGTATTCAGATGCCTGATATTTCTGGCTTTAAAACAAATAACGAAAACCTTAAAATTGAAGTTAAGGTTGAAGATACCAGTGCTTGTCCGCGTTATAGCAGTGTTACCATAAGTGGGGTTACTGTTAAAGCTTCTCCAGACTGGCTTCAGGATAAATTAAAAGTAATTGGCATCAGGCCGATCAATAATATCGTAGATATAACCAATTATGTTTTACATGATCTGGGTTTACCTCTTCATGCTTTTGATGCCGATCAGATAAAAGGAGCTAAAGTTTTTGTTAAGAAGTGTGCTGAAGGAACACCTTTTGTAACACTTGATGGAGTTGAGCGCAAGCTTTCTGCTGAAGATTTGATGATCTGTAATGCAGAAGAACCTATGTGTATTGCAGGCGTTTTCGGCGGCAAAAGCTCTGGGATAACTGAAACTACTAAAAATGTATTTCTGGAAAGTGCTTACTTCGACTCTGTTTCTGTGCGCAAAACATCTAAACGCCATGGTTTAAAAACAGATGCCTCGTTCAGATATGAGCGTGGTGCTGATCCGGAGATAACAACTTTTGCTTTAAAACGTACAGCGTTATTAATTCAGGAATTGGCAGGTGGCGAAATTGCCTCGTCAGTTTCAGATGTTTACGCTAATCCTATAAAGCCTTTTGATGTTGAAGTTAGCTATCAGAACATCAATAAATTAATTGGAGCTAGTATTCCTGATGCAGAAATTAAAGGTATAATTACAGCATTAGGGATTGAAGTAGCCAAAGAAACAACCGAAGGCTTGGAACTTAAAGTGCCAAGTTTTAAAGTTGATGTAACCCGCGAATGCGATATTACTGAAGAGGTTTTAAGGATTTATGGCTATAACAATATTGAGATCCCTAATAAAATAAACGCATCGCTGTCTTATAGCGCTAAGCCAGACAAAGAGCAAACACAGCATGTGATTGCTGATATGTTAACTGCTAATGGCTTTTTAGAGATCTGGTGTAATTCATTAACCAAGGGAGCTTATTCAAAAGTGCCTGAAGAAGCAGTACAGATCTTAAATCCATTAAGTTCAGATTTAAATGTAATGCGTCAGGAATTGCTATTACCTGCCCTGGAGAGTGTTGCTTATAATTTAAACAGGAAAACTGCCGACATTAAATTTTATGAATTTGGTAAAACCTACCATTTGATAGATGAGAAATATGTAGAGCGTGCGAGGTTATTAATCGTGTTATCAGGTTCTAATCAATCTGAGCAATGGAACCATAAGGCCGCTCCGGTAAGTTTTTATAATTTAAAAGCCGCAGTTGATGCAGTTATTGGTCGCCTTGGCATAACAAACTATCAAACCGAAGAAGTTAAAAACGAAAGCTTTGCTTTTGGTTTAAAATACTTTAGAGGTGATAAAGCAATTGTAACTTTTGGAGCTGTAACAAATGCCGACAAAAAGAAAGCTGACATTGATAAAGATGTTTATTATGCAGATTTTGACTGGGCACAGCTTTTAGATATTGTAAAGAAAAATAAAATTATAAATAAAGAAGTTCCTAAGTACCCATCAGTAAGAAGAGACCTATCTATGTTGGTAGATACTAATGTGACTTTTGATGATTTAAAGACCATAGCGTTCAAAACAGAGCGGAAACTGATTAAGAATGTACAGGTGTTTGATGTGTACGTTGGAGATAAATTACCTGCAGGAAAGAAATCATATGCACTTAATTTTACCCTTCAGGACGAAGAGCAAACATTAACTGATAAGCAGATTGATTCCGTTATGCAAAAGATTATATCTAACTTAGCGCAAACAGCGAAAGCAGAAATCAGAAAATAGATTAGCCTTTTCTGAAAAAATAAAATTTTTAAATAAAAAACAACTTTAGTAGAATGTCTTCCGTAGCAGATCAATTAAATTCAGTATTGCAAAAAACAACTCGTTTAATAGAGCTTTGTAATGCTTTGCAGGAAGAAAATGATTTACTAAAGCTTGAAAACCAGTCAGTAAAAGTTGCCCTTGATACATCAAAAAACAAGAACACTGAGCTTGAAGAAAAGCTTAGAGTTTTGAAGCTTGCGAAAAGTATTGAAGGAACAAGTGAAAAGACACTTGATATAAAGCAAAAAATTAACGATTTTGTGCGTGAAATAGATAAGTGTGTTGTATTACTTAAGAAATAAGGAATACTTGAAAAAGTGAAACAAAGCTAAAAAATGGGAGAAATCTCTATAAAAATAACTATTTCCGATCGTATCTACCCCTTAAAGGTTAATACAGAAGAGGAAGAAATTGTAAGGCGAGCAGCCAAGATTATTAACGAGCGCATAAAAGATTATCAGGAAAATTATGCGGTTCGCGATAAACAGGATTTGCTTTCTATGGCAGTACTGCATTATGCAACGGCAGTATTGAGGGTAGAAAACAAAGTCCAGGATCAGGATACAGCTGTTGCCGAGAAGGTGGAAGAATTGGATAGTTTATTAAATGATTTTTTTTCGAAATAAGATCGTTCTTTATATTAGTTAAGACAACAAAGATATTAGCCGCAGCTAGGTTTTTGAGTTTCATTATTTTTAAAACTTAACACTTCAATATTTATAGGATTAAGAAGGTGTATTTCATTTGCATTTATGTACCTGAAAATGACTTAAATCCTAATTATAATTAGTTGAGGTTTTTAAAACTTTGGGGCTCAATAAAGTTAGTTGCGGTTTTTTTTTAAACGAATTTTTAACAGTGATGCAGCGTGTATGAGCTGATTTATATAGAAAAATAGAATGGAAATATTAGGATACGTACTTGCCGGATTAGTAATCGGCATTTTAATAGGTAGATATCTGCTGCGTAGCCTGCTTAAGAAGCAGGAAATTGCAGTTCAGAGCAAGGTAAAGAAGATACTTAAGGATGCGGAAAGTAACGCTGAGATCTTAAAAAAAGATAGATTGCTAGAGGCAAAAGAGAAATTCCTGCAAATGAAATCTGAACACGAGCAAGAAGTAAATTCCAAAAATAACCAGATCAATCAACGAGAGAATACACTAAAACAAAAAGAGCAGTCTTTAAATCAGAAGCTTGAAAATGCTACCCGCAAAGATCAGGAACTTGATAATCATAAAAAGAACCTGGAAAAGCAAACTGAAATTGCATTAAAGAAACAGGAAGAAGTTGAGTTGTTGAAAAACCAGCATGTAAAGCAATTAGAAACTATTGCAGGTTTAAGCGCTGACGAGGCAAAAAGCCAGTTGGTTGAAACAATGAAACAGGAGGCGCGCACACAGGCGATGATCCAGGTTAAGGACATTGTTGATGAAGCGAAGCTTACTGCAACAAAAGAAGCAAAGAAAGTAGTTATACAGACCATACAGCGTACAGCAGTTGAGGCTGCTATTGAGAATACAGTTTCAGTTTTTCATATCGAAAGTGACGAAATCAAGGGACGTGTTATTGGGCGAGAAGGCCGTAATATCCGTGCTTTGGAAGCGGCAACAGGTATTGAGATTATTGTAGATGATACTCCGGAAGCGATCATCTTATCAGGATTTGATCCGGTAAGAAGAGAGATTGCGCGTTTAGCTTTACACCGTTTGGTAACTGATGGTAGAATTCATCCTGCCCGTATTGAAGAGGTAGTTGCTAAAACCAAGAAGCAGATTGAAGATGAAATTGTAGAGATAGGGGAACGTACTGTAATTGATTTGGGTATCCACGGCTTACATCCTGAATTGATCCGAATGGTTGGTCGTATGCGTTACCGCTCATCTTACGGACAAAATTTATTACATCACTCGCGCGAGGTTGCTAATTTCTGTGCTACTATGGCGGCAGAACTTGGTTTAAATGCAAAAATGGCAAAACGCGCAGGTCTGTTACATGATATAGGTAAGGTACCTGATGATAATCCGGAATTACCTCACGCTATTTTAGGTATGCAACTGGCTGAGAAGTATAAGGAACATCCTGAAATTTGTAATGCAATTGGAGCTCACCACGACGAGATAGAAATGACTTCTATGATATCTCCTATTGTACAGGCTTGTGATGCAATATCAGGAGCACGCCCAGGTGCAAGACGCGAGGTGGTTGAAAGTTATATTAAACGACTAAAGGAGTTAGAAGAACTTGCGCTTTCTTATCCAGGTGTGGAGAAAACATTTGCGATACAGGCGGGTAGAGAGCTTAGAGTTGTGGTTGAAAGTGAAAGGGTAACTGATCAGCAAGCAGAACTATTGGCAGCTGATATTTCAAACCGTATTCAAACCGAGATGACTTATCCAGGTCAGATTAAAGTAACTGTTATCAGAGAGACCAGGTCGGTTTCTTTTGCGAAATAGCATAAGCGAACCTGCAATTATTATTGCAGGCTATTAATATTTTATAAAAGCGACGGTTTATTCTGTCGCTTTTTTTATTTTTACTCAGTAAACTTATAACGATATGAAAACGGAGCAAAGAAGTGAGGTAGATGTCCTTTTTGATAAATATGCTGAAAGCCATCAAAACCCTTCAAATGAAATTATTCACTGGATTTGTGTCCCTCTAATTGTGTTTAGTTTATTAGGTTTGGTTTGGGCCATTCCTTTTCCGCATATCGGATTTTTGGGTAGGTACAATGGTTACCTGAACTGGGCTTCGTTCTTAATCGCCTTTTCTGTTTATTACTATTTAAAACTTTCTCCTGTACTATCGTACCTGATGCTGTTGCTCATTTTTGGAATGAGTATGATCATTGTTCAGCTGGAGAAGTGGGAAGCTAGTGGTGGACCAGCATTGTGGCTGGTGTGTTTGGTGATTTTTGTAATTGCATGGATAGGACAGTTTATAGGCCATAAAATTGAAGGAAAGAAGCCTTCGTTTTTAGATGATGTTAAGTTTCTATTAATCGGGCCGATTTGGTTATTGCACTTTATTTGCAAAAAAGTAGGGCTAAGATACTGAGCCTAATGGTACTTAACATAGGGTTAACATTCTGGTAAACGAATGGTAATTTATACCTAACATATACCTAACATTGTGGTAATAACTTTGCTGGAAATTAATATACGGCAAATTGAAATCACAACTAAATCTTAAAAAGGCAATAATTACGGCCTTATTTGTAATTATCGGCACAGCAGTACTTGCACAAACGGGCAAAATTTCAGGAAAGGTATCTGATAAGAAAACCGGTGAAACACTTATTGGTGTTACGGTTAAGATTGCGGGTACAACAAAGGGTGTAGCAACAGATGTAGAGGGGAAATATGTAATTGGAACTTTAGCTGCAGGGAAATATGAGCTTGAAGCCTCTTATGTAGGATTCACTACAAAAAGGATTACGGATGTAATCGTGAAGGAAGGAAGCACAACAGTAGTTGATGTGACAATGGATGACTCCAATGATCAAAAACTTAATGAAGTTGTAGTAACTGGAGTGGCTGGAAAGGAAAGTCAGACTGCAATTCTAATGAGCCAGAAAAACGCAACTGAAATCAAACAAGGTATCGGAATTCAGGAGTTATCAAGAAAAGGAATAAGTGACGTTGAAGAAGGATTAACCAAGATTACTGGTATTACAAAAGTAGATGGCAGGGGCCTTTTTGTAAGGGGACTGGAAGACCGGTATAACAATTTGTTGATAAATGGTTTAGCGGTTCCTTCTAACAATCCATTTAAGAAAATAATTCCTTTAGACCTATTTCCGACAGATATCGTAAGTGTGTTAGAGACTTACAAGACTTTTAACTCAAGTCTATATGGTGATTTTGCGGGTGGAACTTTTAATATCGTTACATCGAGAGCAGATAAAAGCATAACTAAAATTAATATAGGAACAAGCTTTATTTCTAACAGCAGCTTTAAGAAATTCTTGAAGTCGGAAGATGCTACCTCTATTGGTGACTATTTTGGCTTTACTGGAAGCGACAGAGAATTGCCAAATGTGTTTGGAAAGGTTCCCTCTGCGTATACGATGTCTGCAAATGAGGCAAATACGCAATTTGGTTCGGGGTTTGATGTGAATAATGATAAAGCACCATTAAACAGCAATATTGGTATTTTACACGGTAATAGAATAGAACTGAAAAACCAACGCTTTTTCCAATATCTAATTTCAATCAATACAGATAATAACTACCAAGCTAGAGAAGGAGTAGACCGTTTTTTCAGTACAGCACAAGGTATTTACGACAATAATTTGTACACAAAGGTTTATAGGTTTTCTACCAATTCGTCTTTGTTAGGGGCTTTAAGTTATGCGAGCAATCGATTAAATCTTAATTTGAATGCTTTTTATCTGAAAGGCACTGAGAGTATGATCCAGGACCAGCTAGGTTATACCAACAGTCAATCAACAGTTAATAATGCTTTTATCAGGTTAAATCAATTACAGAAAACAGATTTGTTCACTGGACAGCTGTTTGCGAATTATAAATTGACCGAAGACGATGCTCATAGCATAAGAGCCGGAGTTTCATACTCAAAAGCGAAATATCAATTGCCCGACAGAAAGTTTTTCAGAGGAACGCAAATTGATGAAAATACCACAGCAATAAGTTATTCAGGTAATAGTGTTGTTAGACAATACATGGACTTTAATGGAGATTTCTTTGCATCAGGGTTGTTGGAGTATAATTGGAAGTTTGGAAATGCAGATTTAGCAAAGGCCCACAAACTATCGGTAGGCTACAATGGCTCGTTTAATAAAATGGAATCTGATTTTAGATTTTTAATATCACAAAGCTTAGGATCTAATGGTGCTACTTTTCCAACAAACGAGCCCGATGCGATTTTAGCTTCAGAAATTTCTAGTGGAAATTTCAGCTATATGGAGGGTTCCAATTCAACCTATAATGCAAGGATGCAGGAAGGTGTTAATGCGGGTTATTTTGATCTGGCTTTAAGATTTAATGATAAGCTGAATTTAAACTTAGGAAGTAGATTCGAGCAGTCGCAACGGATTACGAGATATAGAAACCCTGGAAGTTTTGACGATCCATTTCAGAAAATCACAAAAGATAATTTTGATATCTTGCCCTCGGCGAACTTAAAATATGCTTTAACAGAGAAGGCAAATTTTAGAGTTTCTGCTTCTAAAACGTTAACAAAACCAGTGGTAATGGAAGCTTTTCCATTGGAATTTGTTAATCCAGATGCAACAATAGAAAATGGTAATCCTAACGTAATTAATAGCAAAAATTATAACATAGATGTGAAATATGAATTGTTTCCTACTAGCAAGGAGATGATAGCCATCACTGGTTTTGCCAAATATTTACAGGACCCGATCGAAAGATTGTTTAAACCGTCAGCTGGTAGCGGAGGTTTGGCAATTACCTATGATAATTCCAAGAAGGCAATTCTTTATGGAGCAGAGCTAGAGTTACTGGTTCAATTAAGCAGGATACATGAATCACTATCTAAATTTTCACTTGGTTTCAATACTTCTTTGATGTTTACAGAAGCGACTATAGATAGAGTTAAAAATAATGCCGAGGTAGCAACTCTAGGGGATAAAAGTACAAGGAAACTTCAAGGTGCTTCACCTTGGTTAATTAATGCGGATATCAAATACGAAACTGATTTCAGCAAAAAATGGAAAAATACAATGACTTTGGCCTACAATGTATACGGGGAGCGCATTTACGCGGTAGGTACCAATGGGTTGGATAGTTATTATGAAAAACCTTTTGGTAAACTCGATTTTATCTGGAATAATAAGATCTCAGATAAATGGGACGTCAAGTTTGGAGTTGAGAACATCTTAAATCCAACCTATAAAATAGAACTGGGTGATAAAAACAAAATTAATGTTTTGGAAGATGATTTAACGGTTAAGGATTATAAACGAGGCGTAGGTGTATCATTAGGTCTAGGATATACACTCTAGTAAATAGTCGTTAACGTTGCCTTAACAAATCAGTAACATAAAGGTAAACCTGTGTTAATGTGGAGGCAATATGTATGAGGTAAATTTGAAATAAATATAAACGGATAAAAACAAATCTTATAAAAATGAAAAAAGTATTATTTGCACTAGCAATTTCGGCGTCAATATTCACTGGATGCTCTAAAGATGATGATGAACCTATTATAAAAGTTCCTGTTGAAGGTGAGATCACAGGAGATATCACTGCCAACAAAACCATTGCTTATGGCAACTATACGCTAAAAGGAATGGTTAAGATAGCTGCAGGTGTAACTGTAACTATTGAAAAAGGTACTACCATTACTGCAGATAAATCTAATGGTGAAGATGGTTTTGTTGTTTTAAAGAACGGAACCTTAATTGCTAATGGAACTGCTGACGAGCCTATTGTTTTCACAGAAAAATCTAAAGTAAGTGGATCATGGGGCGGTATCATCATGTACGGCGATGCGCCAATTATTGGTTCTGGTGGTGTTACTTCTGTAACATCTGAAGATGGCTTACTTCAAACCTATGGTGGCACTAACAGTACTCACAGCAGTGGTTCGTTAAAGTATGTTAGAGTTGAATATGCTGGAATGGTGATTACTTCTAATAGTAAAGAACATAATGGTTTTTCTTTTTATTCAGTAGGTTCTGGTACTGTGCTTGAAAACCTGGTTTCGTATAAAGGTAATGACGATGGTTTCGAATTTTACGGAGGTACTGTAAGTGCGAAAAACTTAATCTCATACGGTAATTCTGATGATTCTTTCGACTGGCAAGATAGCTGGAGAGGAGAGAACAATACAAACTGGTTCGCTTATCAAACTGGTAAAGGAAACTATGGTATGGAAGTAGAAGCAAAAGGTAATAATAATGCATTCTGGCCAAAAGTTACTAATATCACTTTAAAAAGAGCTGCTGGTACGACAACTGAAGCACCGGCTGGAGAAATTCAGTTAGATGCCTTCCAGTTTAAGTCTAATGGAAATGGCGATTTTAGCAATATTGTTGTCGATGGATATGTAAGCCAAACAACTCCTACTGCTTTCAATGGCGGGGTAGTTCAGATTTTAGATTTGAACACATATAACAACCAAGTCTTAACAGGTAAAATTAAGTTAACTAATATTAAGGTAACTAATTCACCTAATTTGTTCATCACTGGTGCCACTGGTTTTACAGTATCTGCTACTAGCTTCGGAGCAAATTGGGGGCTTACAACTACAGCAACTGGTGCAGCTCTTACAGCTGGTAAATGGGCTACAGTTGATGGTGTGAATTTGTTAGCTAATTTATAGTATTAATAAGCGCTTTAAGAAGCAGTACACAAGGCGGTTGTTCTCCCAACATTGGAGAACAACCGCTTTTTATTTTGAAAGTGGCTCATAGGCATAAACAACCTTATAAGGTAAGTGCTTTAAGTTCGAAGAGAGCTGTCCTATGTTTAAATTCTCCTTTTGTGGAGTAGGCTCACATATAGAATACGTTTTGCCTTTGTAAACAATGGGTTGACCGATGGGTTTGTCAAATTGTACGGCCATGGTAATGTGTGTAGGGTAGAGCATGGCAATCATTGGCAGATCGTATATCTCTTTGACCAGGTAAAAGAAAAGTGCAGCCCTGTCGTCACAATCACTATATTTAGAGAATAGCGTTTCTTCTGGTGAGAGCCTTTTTTCTTTACCAAAATTTTCATCATCATCTTCATATAGAAAAGCATATCTGGTAAAGCGCATTAAATAGTCTATACCTTTTTTCTGTTTCATGCCACTCAAATTCTTTTTTAACAAGGGAATAAGAGAACCGTAAGTTTCTTTACTTAGAGGGATATTGAAATAAGATTCAAAGTCTACCACGGGATAATTGGTGAAAATAGTTTCTACTTCTTGATTTAGCTTAATATTGAAATGATAAGTTTTGTGCTTATAACTGAATTGAATTGGTTTTTCGTAATAATCCTCAGGCTTAAAATCTGGCATTCTAGTCACCTTATAAGAAAAAGCCTGTTTGGCATCAGGTATACTTAACATACCGTAAGGGGGCACTTTATTTAAATCAGCGAAGGCATAATCGTGATGATTTAAACACATATATTTTCTGCCTTTGAACATCGCAAATGGTATGTCAGAAATATCTTCATCGTTAAAAACATAAAATATGATGCGGTTATCTGCAATGGTAAGCCTGGCATCGTATCCCGATTTACCTAAAAGAAACCATTTGTAAAAAGTATATCGCTCATAGTTATCTTTTTTAGGGCTAATCTGCTGAGCTGTTTTTCTGATCAGTTGATAATAAAGCCAATCATTTAGCTGATGTTTCGTTTTGTAGGCAGTAAGCGTTTTTATTATAGACGAGTACTGGCCTGCATTTACTTTATTGTAGCTCGATTTAATGTATCGTTCTGAAAGCTCTGTTGGCGCATTTACAATTATAGAGGAATCGACTTCGAGGTTGAAGGTGTCGTTATAAAACTCAAAACTAATATTGTAGCTGCTAGTCTGACTGTACGCAAGTTGCGTAGTCAGCAGTAAAATTAGTGTACCGAATATTTTTAGCAAACGGCCCATGACTCTGTAGATTAATTAATATTATGGTAACATTAAATATACACAGAATTAACAATAGTTGCATATTAAGTTTTCGGCTTTAAAAAATTATATAATAATCAATAGTTAACAAGTACTTAACATCGTGCCACTACTTTTGTGGCATAAATATTTGGTTAGTATTTATATACGTTTAGGTTTAGTTGATAAAAAAAGCCCCGATGGATGTCAGGGCTTTTTTATTTAAAAATTCTTACCAATTTTCTCCAACATTTCAGGTGGGATATTTTGCATATCCACTACCAAAAAGCCATCAAGACAATCAGAAAATTTAGGATCAATATTGAAACAAATGATTTTGGCATTCAGATTCATATATTGTCTAAGCAATACCGGTATCTTAATGTGAGAGTTCTCAATGTCAGATATTAAGCTGTCAAGGTCTTTTAAAGAGTCACTGCTTTCAATTAAAAGATCCTTATCAATTGCAGAAAGATCTGCTTTAAATTTATTCTTAGGCTTTACATAATGTGCCAGCTCATAATCGAAGTGGTTCTTTGTAATATAGTCTACAATTAAAGACTTAGAGAACTTTGAAAAATTATTGCTGATACTTACCGGGCCAAACATATAGCGATAGTGAGGGTTATCTAGCAGGTATTTTAAGATGCCTTTCCACAACAAGAAAAGAGGAAGTGGTTTTTGCTGATATTCTTTTCGGATCCAAGATCTGCCCAATTCAATTCCACGTCTTAAGATTGGGTAAAAAGGTTCTTTGATTTTGAAGAGTTCAGATAGGTAGAACCCGCGTCGGCCCATGGTATTTAAAATCTCGTCGCCTTTACCTATGCGATAAGCACCTACAATATTTTGCAGGTCTTTATCCCAGATGAAAAGATGGCTATAATAGATATCATAGTTATCCAGGTCAATCTTTTTATTTGTTCCTTCACCAACTTCTCTAAAGGTTATTTCTCTTAAACGGCCAATTTCTCTTAAAATATTTGGAATTGCTACTGTAGGGGCAATATATACTTCGTAGTTCTTTTCCTGCCATACTCTGAAGTTTTCAAGCTGATCAACTTCTTCTACAATTTTATTTCGATCCGTTTCGGTAATAACCTCTTCTGGCTTTTTCTTTATTTTAAATAGATTGATCGGATTGAACAATTTCTTCTCTTGTTCTAAACCAGTTCCAAGAGCATAGGTACGCGCCCTAAGAAAATCGAGTAGTTTATTGGTGTTATTCCTGTAAGAAACATCTTCTATATTAATAGGCTTACCAATTCTTACTTTTATTTTTAAACCTTGTTTGTTTAAAAACTCTGAAGGCAATTTAGCTGTTCTTAATGTGGGATGGATAAAGCTAAGGATATTGAATAAAACGCCATTGTTACCATGGAAATAGATGGGCACTACCGGTAATTTGGCCCGGGCAATCAATTTTCCTACTACCGGATGCCATATTCTATCTGTAATTTCCTGCTTATCTAAGCTAAAGGTTGAAACCTCACCTGCCGGAAATATTCCTATTGGTGTGCCACTTTGCAGGAGATCGAAGGTAGCTTTTAGACCGCTAATGCTTGAGGTGTGCTGAACATTTTCAAAAGGGTTTACTGCTACAAAGAACTCACTTAGATTAGGGATCTTTTTAAGTATAAAGTTAACCATCACCTTTGCCTCGGGCCTTACAGTACAAAGTAATTTTACAAGAGCAAGGCCTTCAACACCACCGTAAGGATGGTTTGCTATTGCAATAAAACCTCCGGTTTTGGGAATGTTTTTAAGGTCGTCCTCGTCAAAGTCGATACTAACGCCTATGGTTTCTAAAATCTTATCGACAAATTCTAAACCACTAAAGTGCTCATTCTGCGAAAAAACCTTGTTGATGTCATTAAGTTTCATCATCTCCATGAGTAAAGCAGCAAGTCCGGGTACGCCCAGTTTATCTATTTTAGTAGCTTTTGCAAACTCTTGGGTAGTTATGATCTTCATTTAAATTCCAGTTTGTGAAACATTATCCAACCTCAAAAGTAAGATTTATATTTTTAATCGTTGGCGACATACTAAAATATAATACTATTCCTATTGTGGTTGGTATTTATAATATTCTGCTAATGTATATGATTACTGAGAAAATGCATGAAAGGCTATCTGCTTATGTACGAATTGAGGATAAGTATGTCGGAAATACAAAAGTACCGGAGAAAAATTTTAAGAGTAATGCCCAAAGCCCGGTTTCCCGCGAACATGAAATAATTGAAATAAATGGGACAGATAGTACAGCACTTATTGAGGTAAAAGGAATTGGGGCGGCTTTTGCCAGGAGGATAATAAATACAGGGAACGGATTGGAGGCTTTTATAAAAAGGAGCAGTTGCTTGAAGTATTTGGACTGGACTCGGTAAAATATGATGAGATCAGGAGTCAGGTTTCTGTGGATGATCAAAAATTGAAAAGAATTAATATTAATGCTGCAAGGATAGAGGATTTTAAGGGACATCCATATATAAGGTATAAACAAATAAATGCTATTATGGAGTATAGAAAACAACACGGAAATTATAGTAATATTGCTGACTTAAATAAGGTTGCTATTTTGGACCCGGAAACGGTGGGACGTTTGGCACCTTACCTTACTTTTTTGTCATGATAGAATCCAGAATAAAACAAACTGTACGCGATGTACATGATTTTCCAAAGCCGGGGATCATTTTTAAAGATATAACTCCCATACTAAAGGATCCGGGCTTGTGCATCGATATTACAGCCGCTTTGGCTAAACAACTTTCGAATGTGGCCATTGATGTGGTTGCAGGCATAGAGAGCAGAGGCTTTTTGTTTGGTCCATCTTTGGCCCAGCTATTAAATGTACCTTTTATACCAATTAGAAAGGCGGGCAAGTTGCCTTACAAAACTGTGCAGGAATCATATGATCTGGAATATGGTAGCGCAACCATAGAATGTCATCAGGACGCATTGCTTAAGGGGCAAAGGGTTTTAATTCATGACGATTTACTGGCCACAGGAGGGACAGTTGTTGCTGCATCTAAACTTGTAATGCAGATGGAAGCAACAGTAACTGCTTATTCTTTTATTATATCGTTGGATTTTCTGAACGGCAGGGATCGATTGAACCCATATGGTAATGAGGTTTTTTCTTTGGCCTCGTACTAGTTTTGTTAATCGATTAGATTACTGGCTTGATATAAGCACAAGATTAATAGAGTAAGTGCAATTAATTTTAAAATTAGAATAGAAAAACGAGGGCTAAGGATAGGCATAATTCTGCAGCTTATTTTTTGTATGCTGAAATGAGCGGGATTTTTTTTAAACTTGTTGCAAAATTAGCAACGCTTTTAATTAAAATCAACTGAGTAAATACGCAGGTTTTATTGAGGGGATTTCTCTAAATTGATATAAAATGAAATCGAAAGGGAATTTTGGAGATTATTCAAGGAACTTTATTACTGATGTTCCTGCCGACTTAAAGAGTGAACAAGCATTGTTCTTTGAGCAAACTATTCCAAGATTTGCCGAAGAAGCCATTTATATCTATTCATTTAAAGAGAACAGAATGATTTTTGCCAGCGGCTGGGAAGAGGTTGTTGGATATAAGGATGATGAAATAAATATGCTGGCGATAGTAAATATGTCGGCCCCGGAATTTGCTCCTTTCTCACACGATCTTAATGATAAAGCTCTCAAATTTATTCATAACAAGTCAAAAGATCTGGAGAAGTATAGTTTTACTATAGAACTTAAAAAGATCCATAAAAATGGTCAGGAAATCCCTATCTCAGCAAGGGTAGGTGTTTTTAGTTCTGAGAATGGTAAAATCGAATCTATTATAGGCCGTTTTCAAATTAACAAAAGTCTTATTTTTGGAAAGATAATGAGATATGCGGCTTATGGCCCTGATAAGGAAAAATTTGAAGAGGAATTAAACAAGATATTGTTTTACCACTTGGCTATATCTAACAAAGAGAAGGAGGCACTTTCGCTTGTGGCAAAAGGCTACTCCTTCAAAGAAATTGCCCATGAATTGGGTGTTTCGCATTCGGCAATCGAAAAAAGGATAATTCCTCTTTACAAACGCTTTGATGTTAAAAGCTTAACGCACCTGGTTAGCTTTGCATATGATAATAATATACTTCCTTAATTAAATTGCATCGAGGTTTACGGTTGTAATATTTGATCTCTCTACACCTATATTTTCTAATAATGTTTCCCAGCGTTCTTCAGAGTGCCTGTCTGGGTCGTCATTACCCATAACCCAGATAATACTCTTTTCCTTGATGGCTTTTTTATTTAATTCGCCACAGCTTAAATTATTAAGGATGTTATAGAATTGTTTTGCGCTTAAAATGTCGTCTTGTACATTTCCACCTGGATTAATATCATCAATAACCAGTAATGAAGAGTTTCTCCATGACCAGGCTCCAGGTTTTGTAATTGGTGGGTTATCTTCATCCTCAAAAAATAAACAAAGTAGTTTTACTGCTGTAATGTAACTGCAGCTGTTATTTTTAATAGATGATTCTGTTGCAATTCCGACTGATAGCATTGTTTTACCACTGCCTCTGGAGCCAAATAGCAACATATGTTTTCCGGGTTCATTGTGCTTCAGAAAGTTTAGAATTAGTGTTTTATTGTCTTCTTTTATTTGTTGGTTCCATTGACTTAATCGCAACTGAAAAGGATAGCCAGCATTTTGGATAAACATTTTTGTAGTATACCAATAGTAGAAGGGATAGATAACCAATAATACTAACACAATAAGGCCAATTAACATACCTTGGTGAAACTCACAGATCAGACCTGCAGCGAGTGCACCCATTCCAAAATAAACCAGATCAGTTAAAGTATCGAACGCAACATTTGTCCATGCTGGTTGAAATGTGTATTTGCCAGCTCCAAGAGCCTTACGTATGGATTCTGTTTTAAATAATAACGGCCATAGGAAATTAAAAAGTTCAAACAAAATCCAGCCACCCCAAACACCAAATGCCGCCCACAATTCAGGTTGGGACATATTGGTTTTTGCTTTAAGTACATTAAAAAGAAGTATTGTTGGAATAAAGCCTAAAGAAAAATGACCAAACTGGTTTGCCAGCCAAGAGTAAGTAAGCGTTACTCCTCTATAAGAATCTTTGCCTATAAGGTCGTTCTTTAATTGAGCGACAAGGTCTTTTACAGTAATAAACTTCATGAGATGCTTTAATTAGATAGTTCTAAGGGGGTAAAGCTAAAAAAAATAAAAAAAGTTTTCAGTGTATTTGACTTACTTAAAATCAGGAGGTAAGGTTAATGAACTAAATACCATTTCGTTCTAGTATTCTGCAAATTTAAACTTGTGTTTCTGTTGTTTTATTTGTTTATAATTGTCGGGATTCAATCAATAAAATTATGTTAGAAACAATGGATAATTCTGTAGGCTATAACTTTAGTATCTCAGAAAATCAGGAAATGATAAGAAAGGTGGTACATGATTTTGCGGAAAAGAATATTCGTCCAAATGTAATGGAGTGGGATGAAGTACAGCATTTTCCGATAGAAGTTTTTAAAAAACTTGGTGAATTAGGGCTGATGGGAGTACTAGTTCCGGAGGTTTATGGTGGATCTGGTTTGGGCTATCAGGAATATGTAGATGTGATTGTTGGGGTATCCAAGGTTTGCGGTTCAATAGGTCTTTCGTTAGCGGCTCATAATTCTTTATGTACTGGTCATATCCTTGCTTTTGCCAATGAGGAACAAAAAATGAGATGGTTGCCTAAATTAGCAACAGCAGAATGGATAGGAGCATGGGGCTTAACTGAAGCAAATACCGGATCCGATGCTTTGGGTATGATAACCGTTGCTACATTGGATGGAGATGATTATGTTATTAACGGGTCCAAAAACTGGATTACTCATGGTAAAACGGGAGATATTGCAGTTGTTATGGCAAGAACCGGAGAAAAAGGAGATTCTAACGGCATTTCGGCTTTTGTTGTTGAAAGGGGAATGCCAGGGTTTGCAGCAGGAAAGAAGGAGAATAAGTTAGGTATGAGGGCCTCCGAGACAACTGAAATGATATTTGACAATTGTCGTATTCCAAAAGAAAATCTTTTAGGGAATATAGGTGGGGGCTTTAAACAGGCGATGAAAGTTTTAGATGGCGGACGAATCTCTATTGCCGCATTGGCGTTAGGTATTGCAAAAGGTGCTTACGAGGCGGCTGTTGCTTATGCCAAACAACGGCATCAGTTTGGGCAGCCAATAGCAAGTTTTCAAGGCATTAGTTTTAAGCTGGCAGATATGGCTACTGAGATTGAGGCGGCGGAACTGTTGATTAGACAGGCAGCTGATTTAAAGAACCGTGGTTTACCTATGACTAAAGAATCGGCCATGGCCAAATATTTTGCTTCGGAAGTTGCAGTAAGGACGGCAACTGAGGCAGTGCAGATTTTTGGAGGTTATGGTTATACCAAGGATTTTCCGGTAGAAAAATTCTATAGAGACAGTAAATTATGTACCATTGGAGAAGGAACTTCAGAAATTCAGAAAATAGTTATTGCGAGAGAAGTTTTAAAACATTAGATTAGTGTAACAAAATAAAAGAGAATATTCTAACCAAATATAAAACCAATTAATCCGGCATATTTAAATATGCCGGATTTTTGGTTTTAAAGAGCTATAGCTCTATTTAATGGATATGATACGGTCTACTACATAAGGGCTATAACCTCTCCATGGAAGCGTGCTTACATATTCTCTATAGTGCAGCTCGAATGTCTTTCCGCTGTTCATCATCATTTTTTCGGCGATGGCTTTGTCATCGACAGAAAATTCAAATTCATTTGATTGTATGGTGCCTGTTTGTTTGGATCGAAGTCCTGTTTGAATCAGTTTGCCTTCGTAGGTTTTAAATACATAACCTTTTCTTACCACATAATTCAGCTCACCGGCTTTAACACCATCGCCAAATACAAAATAATAACGATAATAAATGAATCCTGATAGGATAACAATTATAATAGCAAGAATAATAAACAGCGGCTTTTTAGATTTCATGATAGATTTGTTTTTATATTAAAAATAAGTATAAAAAGTGTACCATGTATTTTCAAATTCAATATTATTAATTAAAATAAACATAGTGTTTTGATTATCAAATGAAATACCTATCTTTGCAGTCCTAAAAACAACGAGAGGAGGTATTTTACGTTATGATCATTATTAATATTAAAGACGGTGAATCACTAGATAAAGCGTTAAAACGTTTCAAAAAGAAATTTGAAAAAACAGGAGTGTTAAGAGAATTACGTAGCCGCCAAGCTTACGAGAAAAAATCTGTAGCACGTCGTACGTTAGTGAAACACGCTATTTATAAGCAAAATATGCAACTAGAAGGAACAATATAGTTCTTGTAGTTTAACATAATAATATTAAAAGCCATCAATTGTTTGATGGCTTTTTTTGTTCAAATAAAAAGGAATTGTTAAGATAATGTTTTGTATATTCACTCTATCGAGCAATACAAATAGTTTCTATGACTGTTGACCAATTTCTAACATATCTCCAGCACGAGAAGCGATATTCTCCACACACAGTCCAGTCCTACAGAACCGACCTGATTCAGTTTAGAGATTTTATGCTCCAAACATTTGAGTTGCGACTTAAAGATGTAGCTTATATTCACGTAAGGAATTTTATGGTTTGGCTAATGGAGGAGGGTGTTGCTGAGAATTCTATAGGAAGGAAGTTGTCTACCTTACGCAGTTTCTATAAATACCTTGTTCGCGAGCAAATAATCCTATCAAGTCCAATGGCGCTTGTAAAAGCTCCTAAAGCTCCCAAACGTCTTCCTGTATTTGTAGATGATCAGAAGCTGGATCTGTTGCTTGATTCTGAAGAGTTTTTTGATGGAAGCTTCTCATCGGTAAGAGATCGATTGGTTATTGAAGCTTTATTTGGAACAGGTATGCGACTTGCAGAACTGTTGGCCTTGAAGGAATCTGATATTAACTTTTACGACTCAAATATCAGGGTTTTTGGGAAAAGAAATAAAGAACGGATAGTCCCGATAAGCAAACCGCTTGAGGATCAGCTAAGAACCTACATAGAGTTAAAAACATTACAAAAATTTGATAACAAAACGGGAGGCTTATTCGTTACAGATAAAGGAGCGGATGCATATCCTAAATTGATATACCGAATAGTTCAGCGTTATTTAAGTTTCATTTCAACGCAGGATAAGAAGAGCCCACATGTGTTGCGCCATTCTTACGCCACCAGTTTGTTGAATAGGGGGGCAGATTTAAATGCAATAAAAGAATTGTTGGGGCATGCAAGTCTGGCTGCTACTCAGGTTTATACCCACAATTCAGTAGAGAGATTAAAATCAATATATAAACAAGCCCATCCAAAGGCATAAAAAAGAGGAGGAAAATATGAAAATTACAGTTCAATCGATCCATTTCAATGCAGACCAGAAGTTATTAGATTTCATTCAAAAGAAAGTAGATAAGCTAGATCAGTTTTTTGATCAGATTATTAGTGGCGAAGTTTATTTAAAATTAGAGAATGTAGATGATGAAGCCAATAAAATAAGTGAGATTAAATTGATCGTACCGGGCGTAACAATGTTCGCAAAGGAACAGTGTAAATCATTTGAAGAGGCCACAGATTTAGCAATTGAGTCGTTAAGAAAGCAAATTACCAAACATAAAGACAAGACGAGAATAAAATTAAGTGAACATAAGGCAATTTTGAACGCGAATGAAGTATCTGATTATTAGGTACATATTTTAGCGATATTTTAATATTGAATTGGCGGAGTTAGTTTCGCCAATTTTTTTTTAAAATAAATTTTGCGTCTATCATAAATTCTTGTAGATTTGCATTCCATTTCAGAGAGGGCGTTACCTCAACAACTAAAATGGAATGTTCTATGAAAGATTAATATTATAAAATTTGTTGCTTCCTTTGTAAGCGGCACATGATATAAGCCTCCTTAGCTCAGCTGGTAGAGCAACTGACTTGTAATCAGTAGGTCATTGGTTCGATCCCGATAGGAGGCTCTTTTTTTGGGGGGATACCAGAGTGGCCAAATGGGACAGACTGTAACTCTGTTGTCGCAAGACTTCGAAGGTTCGAATCCTTCTCCCCCCACAATAAAGAAGCGGAAGTAGCTCAGTTGGTAGAGCGATAGCCTTCCAAGCTATAGGTCGCGAGTTCGAACCTCGTCTTCCGCTCTTAAATGGAAAAGGTGGGCAGTCGGCAGGGATTGTGAAAAATTATTCCAAAAGGAATGATCGGAATAAGCTGCTAGAGATTAAAAGCCGAAGTAGCTCAGCGGTAGAGCACTTCCTTGGTAAGGAAGAGGTCGTGGGTTCAAGTCCCATCTTTGGCTCAAAAAAAATAAAAATAGGCTTTGTTGAATCTGTTTAAACGCAGGGTGAACAAGGTTTTTTGTATTGAATTGTATCAAAACAATAAATAAATAAAAAGTTATAACCTACTAATAAGTATAAAAACATGGCAAAAGAAAAGTTTGACCGCAGCAAGCCGCACTTAAACATCGGCACAATCGGTCACGTTGACCACGGTAAAACAACCTTAACAGCAGCTATCACTAAAGTGTTATCTGATGCTGGTTTATCTGAGGCGCGTTCATTTGATTCAATTGACTCAGCTCCTGAGGAAAAAGAAAGAGGTATCACCATTAATACAGCACACGTTGAGTATTCAACTGCTAACCGTCACTATGCACACGTTGACTGTCCAGGTCACGCGGATTATGTGAAAAACATGGTTACTGGTGCTGCACAAATGGATGGAGCTATCATTGTTGTAGCTGCTACAGATGGTCCAATGCCACAAACTCGTGAGCACATTCTATTGGCTCGTCAGGTAGGTGTTCCTTCGTTGGTAGTATTCATGAATAAAGTGGATATGGTTGACGATCCTGAGTTATTAGAATTAGTAGAGATGGAAGTTCGTGAATTGTTATCATTCTATGAATTCCCTGGTGATGATATTCCTGTTATTCAAGGTTCAGCTCTTGGTGGTTTGAACGGAGATCCGAAATGGGTAGCTAAAATCATGGAATTAATGGATGCTGTTGATAGCTACATTCCAATTCCTCCACGTTTAACTGATCTTCCATTCTTAATGCCTGTTGAGGACGTATTCTCGATCACTGGTCGTGGTACTGTTGCAACTGGTCGTATTGAGCGTGGTGTAATCAACTCTGGAGATCCAGTTGAGATCTTGGGTATGGGTGCCGAAAATCTTAAATCAACTGTAACAGGTGTTGAGATGTTCCGTAAGATCCTTGATTATGGTGAAGCAGGTGATAACGTAGGTTTATTGTTACGTGGTATTGAGAAAACTGATATCCGTCGTGGTATGGTTATCTGTAAACCAGGTTCAGTAACTCCTCACACAGATTTCAAAGCTGAGATCTATGTATTATCAAAAGCAGAAGGTGGACGTCACACTCCATTCTTTAACAAATACCGTCCACAATTCTATTTCCGTACTACAGATGTTACTGGTGAGATTACACTAGCTGAAGGAACTGAAATGGTTATGCCAGGTGATAACGTTACTATCAATGTTAAATTGATCAACGCAATCGCAATGGAAAAAGGTCTACGTTTCGCTATCCGTGAAGGTGGTAGAACAGTAGGTGCTGGTCAGGTAACTGAAATTGTAAAATAGTTCTTAGGTATCCTAAGGATACCGGACAAATTTATAAAGCAAAGTACTTAGGCTTTAACAGCCTGAGTACTTTGTTCTAATAGCAAAACGATTCGCTTGGAAGAGTGGAAATTATACACGGGAATAGTTCAACGGTAGAATAGAGGTCTCCAAAACCTTTGATCAGGGTTCGAATCCTTGTTCCCGTGCAAAAAATTAATTATGGCTAAAGTAGTTCAATTTGTTAAAGAATCATATGAAGAAATGACCCAGAAGGTTACCTGGCCTACATGGGGAGAATTGCAAAATTCTGCAGTGTTGGTTTTGATAGCTTCGCTTATTATTGCATGTGTTATTTTTGCAATGGATAAGGGTTCTACATTCGTTTTGGATACTTTTTATAAATCACTTTCTAATTAATATAGCTAAATGAACGATCAGTTGAAATGGTATGTAGTTAGGGCCGTTAGTGGAAAAGAGAAGAAAGTAAAACAGTATATTGATTCTGAAATTAGCCGTTTAGGGTTTTCACATTTGGTTCCTCAGGTTTTAATACCAATGGAAAAATATTACCAAATGAAAGACGGGAAAAAGATTGCAAAAGAGCGTAATTTTTATCCTGGCTATGTTTTAATTGAAGCTATTTTAGATGGTGAATTAGAACACATTATTAAGAATGTTAATAGCGTTATTGGTTTCTTAGGAGATAAGGGTGGAAATCCTGTTCCTATGCGCCAGGCGGAAGTTAACCGTATTTTAGGTAAAGTTGATGAGATGAGCCAACAAAGCGAAATCATGAACGTTGCATATTATGTTGGAGAGAACGTTAAAGTAATGGATGGACCGTTTAACGGTTTTACCGGCGTTATTGAAGAGGTTAACGAAGAGAAAAAGAAATTAAAGGTTATGGTTAAGATCTTCGGAAGAAAAACTCCGTTAGAACTTAACTATATGCAAGTAGAAAAGGAATAGAATAAAGATCTTAATTGTTACATGCTTCCAACATTTTAACATTGAGTATTACAAATTAACAAAAACAGAAAATGGCAAAAGAAGTCAGTGCACTTGTTAAATTACAGATCAAGGGTGGAGCTGCAAATCCATCGCCACCAGTAGGACCTGCTTTAGGTGCTAAGGGGGTGAACATAATGGAGTTTTGCAAACAATTCAATGCTCGTACCCAAGATAAGCCTGGTAAAGTATTACCTGTTGTAATTACTGTTTATGCTGACAAGTCTTTCGAATTTATCATCAAAACCCCTCCGGTTGCTATCCAGTTAAAGGATGCTACTAAATTACAGAGTGGTTCTGCTGAGCCCAACCGTAAAAAAGTTGGTTCGGTGACTTGGGATCAGGTTAAGTCAATTGCTGAAGATAAAATGACTGATTTAAATGCTTTCACTATCGAATCGGCAATGAGTATGGTTGCCGGTACAGCACGCAGTATGGGAATCACCGTTAGCGGTGATGCGCCTTGGACAAATTAATTAACAAATAACAGTTTACAACAGTGGCTAAATTAACAAAAAATCAAAAAAAGGCACATGCTAAACTAGAATCTGGTAAAACGTATTCTTTAAAGGATGCGGCTGCTTTGGTTAAAGAAATAACTACTACTAAATTTGATGCATCGGTTGATATCGATGTTAGTTTAGGTGTAGATCCACGTAAAGCCAATCAAATGGTACGTGGTATTGCAACTTTACCACATGGTACAGGTAAAACTGTACGTGTTTTAGTTCTTTGTACTCCTGATAAGGAAGAAGAGGCTAAAGCGGCTGGCGCAGATTTTGTAGGTTTAGACGAATATGTAGCCAAGATTGAAGGTGGATGGACTGATGTTGACATTATTATCACTACTCCTGCTTGTATGGCAAAAGTAGGTAAACTGGGCCGCGTTTTAGGTCCACGTAACCTTATGCCAAACCCTAAATCAGGTACTGTAACTAACGAAGTTGGTAAAGCAGTAACTGACGTAAAAGGCGGTAAGATTGATTTTAAAGTTGACAAAAGTGGTATTATACACGCTTCAGTAGGAAAAGTATCATTCCCAGCAGATAAAATATATGAAAATGCTTTAGAAGTTCTTCAAGTAATTTCTAAGTTAAAACCATCTGCTGCAAAAGGAACTTATTTTAAGAGCATACATGTTTCTTCAACTATGAGTCCTGGAATTGCAATCGAAACTAAATCAGTAGCGGGGATCTAATTATGAACAGAGAAGAAAAACACGAAGTCGTTTCGGCTCTTCAAGTGAAGATGCAGGAATTCGGTAATTTTTATATTGCCGATACATCAAGCTTATCTGTTGAGAAAGTAAACAGTATCCGTCGCAAATGTTTCGAAAGTGGGATTGAAATGCAGGTTGCTAAAAATACTTTAATCAGAAAAGCGATTGAAGGATTAGATGGCGATGCATCAGAGATCTTTGTTGCGCTTAAAGGTCAATCAGCATTATTATTCTCAACAGTAGGTAACGGTCCAGCTAAGCTGATCAAAGCCTTGAGAAAAGGATCTGACAAACCTCAGCTTAAAGCTGCATATATCGATTCAACAGTATTTGTTGGTGATAATCAACTTGATACTTTAGTGAGCTTGAAATCAAGAGAAGAGCTTATTGGAGATATCATTGGGTTATTACAATCACCAGCTAAAAACGTTATTTCGGCTTTACAGTCTGGTGGTAACAAAATTGCAGGAATTGTTAAAACTCTTCAAGAAAGAGAAGGTTAAGGACACCTTAAAAGTTCATATTAAACAAATTATTTTTACGTAAATTTTTAAAATCTATAAAAATGGCAGATTTAAAAGCGTTTGCTGAGCAATTGGTAAACTTAACAGTTAAAGAAGTTAACGAATTAGCTCAAATCTTAAAAGACGAGTATGGTATTGAACCAGCTGCTGCTGCAGTTGCTGTTGCAGGTCCTGCTGGTGATGCTGCTCCTGCGGCTGAAGAAAAATCAACTTTCGATGTAATCTTGAAAGAAGCTGGTGGTTCTAAATTAGCAGTTGTTAAATTGGTAAAAGACTTAACTGGTTTAGGTTTGAAAGAAGCTAAAGACTTAGTTGACGGTGCACCTAAAGAATTAAAAGCTGGTGTTGCTAAAGACGAAGCAGAAGCTTTGAAAAAACAATTAGAAGAAGCTGGAGCTGTAGTTGAAATTAAGTAATCACTTAATTTTAATATAACTTTAACCATAGACTCCGACTGTATAGTCGGAGTCTATACCTGTTTATAAACATTTCATCTTGTTTGGTTGGTGGAATTGTTTAACGGCTAACCAAACAAATAGTTTATTCTTAAAGTAAATTAACTTTAGTCCATTGGCAAATAAAGTCGACCAAAGAGTAAATTTTGCACGTAGTAAGCATATCATAGATTACCCAGATTTTCTAGATGTGCAGTTGCAATCATTCAGAGAATTTTTTCAGATCGAGACAACTTCAGATAACCGTCACACTGAGGGTTTATTTAAGGTGTTTGCTGAAAACTTCCCAATCACCGATTCAAGAAACATCTTTGTTCTTGAGTTCCTTGATTATTTTATTGACCCACCACGTTATGATATACCTGAGTGTATCGACCGTGGGTTAACTTATAGTGTTCCATTAAAAGCGAAGCTTAAGCTTTCTTGTAATGATGCTGAACACGAAGATTTTGAAACGATCATTCAAGATGTATATTTAGGAACCATACCTTATATGACTCCTAAAGGTACTTTTGTGATTAACGGCGCAGAGCGTGTAATTGTTTCTCAGTTACACAGGTCTCCCGGTGTGTTCTTCGGTCAAAGCCGTCACACTAACGGAACTAAGCTTTATTCTGCCCGTGTAATTCCTTTCAAAGGATCTTGGATTGAGTTTGCTACTGACGTAAATAACGTCATGTATGCATATATCGATCGTAAGAAAAAGTTCCCGGTTACCACCTTATTGCGTGCTATTGGTTACGATTCTGATAAGGATATCCTTGAATTGTTTGACTTAGCCGATGAGGTTAAGGTTAGCAAATCTGGATTGAAGAAATATATCGGTCGTAAACTTGCTGCAAGAGTATTAAGAAAATGGGTTGAAGATTTTGTTGATGAAGATACTGGTGAGGTAGTTTCTATAGATCGTAATGAAGTGATCTTAGACAGGGATACTGTTTTAGAAGATGACCATATTGATATGATCATTGATGCTGGTGTTAAAACTATTATCTTATCTAAAGATGATGGTGCAAGTCAGGCTGATTATACCATTATATATAATACATTACAAAAGGATACTTCTAACTCTGAAAAAGAGGCTGTTGAAAACATCTATCGTGCTTTGCGTAATGCAGAACCACCTGATGAGGAAACTGCAAGAGGTATTATCGAACGTTTGTTCTTCTCGGATAAACGTTATGATCTAGGTGATGTAGGTAGGTACCGTATCAACCGTAAGTTGAAAATGGATACTCCTGATCACGTAAAGGTTTTAACAAAAGCTGATATTATTGCTATTGTTAAATACCTGATCAAATTGATCAACTCTAAAGAAGAAGTGGATGATATTGATCACTTGTCGAATCGTCGTGTTCGTACAGTAGGTGAGCAATTATACGCTCAATTTGGTGTTGGTTTAGCACGTATGGCGCGTACTATCCGCGAGCGTATGAACATTCGTGACAACGAGGTATTTACTCCAACAGACTTAATTAATGCCCGTACGTTATCGTCGGTTATTAACTCTTTCTTTGGTACTAACCAGTTGTCTCAGTTCATGGACCAGACAAATCCTTTGGCAGAGATTACGCACAAGCGTCGTTTGTCAGCCTTAGGCCCAGGTGGTCTTTCACGTGAGCGTGCTGGTTTCGAGGTGCGTGACGTTCACTATACTCACTACGGTCGTTTATGTACAATTGAAACTCCAGAGGGACCAAACATCGGTTTGATCTCGTCTCTTTGTGTTCATGCGAAAATAAACAACTTAGGTTTCATTGAAACGCCTTATAAAAAAGTAGATAATGGTGTTGTGTCTGTTGACGAACCGGTTATTTACCTTTCTGCTGAGGATGAAGATGGTAAAACAATTGCACAGGCAAATGCCGAGTATGACGATAAAGGTAATTTCACTACTCCTCGTGTAAAAGCACGTTATGAGGGTGACTTCCCGATTATTGAGCCTGAGAAATTAGACTTAATGGACGTGGCACCTAATCAGATTACTTCAATCGCTGCTTCGTTGATTCCTTTCCTTGAGCATGATGATGCGAACAGGGCATTGATGGGATCGAACATGCAACGTCAGGCCGTACCTTTGTTACGTCCTGAAGCTCCAATTGTTGGTACAGGTTTGGAAGGTCGCGTAGCCCGCGATTCAAGAACTCTGATCAATGCAGAAGGTGATGGTGTTGTTGAATATGTTGATGCAAATGAGATCACTATTAAATATGTAAGAAACGATGGAGATCGTTTAGTATCGTTTGAAGGTGATAGCAAAACTTATAAATTAATCAAATTCAAGAAAACCAACCAGAATACTTGTATCAACTTGAAACCAATTGTTAAAAAAGGTCAGAAAGTTGTTAAAGGACAAGTACTTTGTGAAGGTTATGCTACTGAAAATGGTGAGTTGGCATTAGGAAGAAACTTAAAAGTTGCTTTCATGCCTTGGCAAGGATATAACTTTGAGGATGCGATCGTAATTAACGAGCGTATTGTTCGTGAAGATATCTTTACTTCTTTACACATTGAAGAGTTTGAATTGGAAGTACGTGATACGAAACGTGGAGAAGAGGAATTAACACCAGATATCCCTAACGTTTCTGAAGAAGCTACTAAAGATTTAGATGAGAACGGTATTATCCGTATCGGTGCTGAAGTTAAAGAGGGCGACATCCTTATCGGTAAGATCACTCCTAAAGGAGAGTCTGATCCTTCGCCGGAAGAGAAATTACTACGTGCGATATTTGGAGATAAAGCTGGTGATGTTAAAGATGCATCATTAAAAACTCCTCCATCTATTAAGGGTGTTGTAATTGATACTAAGTTATTCTCTAGAGCTAAGAAAACTACTAAAGCTGAGGAAAAATCAGCAATAGAGAAATTAGACAAGAGATATGAACTTGCTACTACAAATCTTAAAAATGAGCTTGTAGATAAATTATTCCAGATTGTAAACGGTAAAACATCTCAAGGTGTATACAACGTTTATAAGGAATTGTTATTCCCTAAAGGAGCTAAGTTTACTCAAAAGAGTTTAGCAGATTTAGAATACGCGCACATTAATCCATACAAATGGACTACTGACGATGACAAAAATGAGCAGATCAAATTGTTATTGCACAACTATGGTATTCGTGTAAACGAAGAACTTGGTGCTTACAAACGTGATAAGTTTGCGATTAGTGTGGGTGATGAGCTGCCTTCAGGTATTGTTCAGATGGCTAAGGTTTATGTAGCTAAAAAACGTAAGTTGAAAGTAGGCGATAAGATGGCTGGTCGTCACGGTAATAAGGGTATTGTAGCTCGTATTGTACGTGATGAAGATATGCCATTCTTAGAAGATGGAACTCCTGTTGATATCGTGTTGAACCCACTGGGTGTACCTTCACGTATGAACCTTGGTCAGATTTATGAAACTGTATTGGCATGGGCCGGTAAAGAATTGGGCGTTAAATTTGCAACTCCAATTTTTGATGGTGCTAAGCACAATGAGGTTGAAGATTGGATCGCTAAGGCTGGATTACCTGCTTCCGGAAGAACCTACTTAAATAACGGTTTAACAGGTGAGAAATTTGATCAGCCAACAACTGTAGGTATTATCTATATGTTGAAATTAGGACACATGGTTGATGATAAGATGCACGCTCGTTCTATCGGACCATATTCATTAATTACACAACAACCATTGGGTGGTAAAGCTCAATTTGGTGGTCAGCGTTTTGGTGAGATGGAGGTTTGGGCATTGGAAGCATTTGGTGCTGCCAACATTCTACAAGAGATATTAACTGTTAAATCAGATGATGTTATCGGTAGAGCTAAAACTTACGAAGCGATTGTAAAAGGCGAAAACCTTCCTACACCTGGTGTACCAGAATCGTTCAACGTATTGGTACATGAGTTACGTGGATTAGGTTTAGATATTACGTTAGACTAATGTTGAAAGTTATTTTGTTGGAGTGTTCACATGCATGTCAGAAAAGCACTCCAACTTTTTAAATTTTTCAACTTTCAAACAAAAGAGCTATGTCTTACAAAAAGGATAATAAATTAAAAAGCAATTTCACATCGATCACCATTAGTTTGGCATCGCCTGAGGCTATTTTAGAGCGCTCAAGTGGTGAGGTGTTGAAACCTGAGACCATCAATTATCGTACTTACAAACCTGAACGTGATGGTTTGTTTTGCGAGCGTATTTTTGGTCCTGTAAAAGATTACGAATGTCATTGTGGTAAATACAAGCGTATCCGTTATAAAGGTATTGTTTGTGACCGTTGTGGTGTTGAGGTAACTGAAAAGAAAGTACGTAGAGAGCGTATGGGACATATCAATCTGGTAGTTCCTGTTGCGCATATCTGGTATTTCCGGTCATTGCCAAATAAAATCGGTTACTTATTAGGTTTGCCTACTAAAAGATTAGATCTGATCATTTACTACGAGCGTTATGTAGTAATTCAGGCAGGTTTGATGTCGGAGGAAGGTATTCAGTACATGGATTTCCTTACTGAGGAAGAATATTTAGATATTCTTGATAAATTACCTAAAGAGAACCAATACCTGGATGATAAAGATCCTAATAAATTCGTAGCCAAAATGGGTGCGGAAGCATTAGAGGATTTATTGAAACGTATTGATTTAGATACATTATCATATAACTTACGTCACCAGGCTGCTAATGAAACTTCTCAACAACGTAAAAACGAGGCATTAAAACGTTTACAGGTTGTTGAAGCATTCCGTGGTTCAAGATCACGTATCGAGAATAACCCAGAGTGGATGATCATTAAGATCGTTCCGGTTATTCCACCAGAATTGCGTCCATTAGTACCTCTTGAAGGTGGTCGTTTCGCGACTTCAGATTTAAATGATCTTTACCGTCGTGTGATTATCCGTAACAACCGTTTGAAGCGTTTGATCGAGATCAAAGCTCCGGAAGTAATTTTACGTAACGAAAAACGTATGTTGCAGGAAGCGGTTGACTCGTTATTCGATAACTCACGTAAAGTAAACGCTGTAAAAACTGAAGGTAACCGTGCTTTAAAATCTCTTTCAGATATCCTGAAAGGTAAACAAGGTCGTTTCCGTCAGAACTTATTAGGTAAACGTGTGGATTATTCTGCTCGTTCTGTAATTGTTGTAGGTCCTAACCTTAAATTACATGAATGCGGTTTGCCTAAAGATATGGCTGCTGAGCTATTTAAACCGTTTATCATCCGTAAGATGATAGAAAGAGGTATCGTTAAAACAGTAAAATCTGCTAAGAAAATTGTAGATAGAAAAGATCCATTAGTTTGGGATATTCTTGAAAATGTTTTAAAAGGACACCCTGTATTACTAAATCGTGCGCCTACATTGCACAGATTGGGTATACAATCTTTCCAACCTAAATTGGTTGAAGGTAAAGCAATTCAATTACACCCGTTAGTATGTACCGCATTTAACGCGGATTTTGACGGCGACCAGATGGCAGTACACTTACCATTAGGACACGCCGCAATATTAGAAGCACAAGTATTAATGCTTGCTGCACACAACATTCTAAACCCTGCAAACGGTACTCCTATTACTGTACCTTCACAGGATATGGTTTTGGGTCTTTATTATATTACTAAAGGCCGTAGAACTGACGAAGGGCGTGTAGTTAAAGGACAAGATTCTATATTCTATTCTCCTGAAGAGGTAATCATTGCTTACAATGAGAAAAGAATTGACCTTCACGCATTTATTAAAGTTAAAGTAAATGTTAAAATAGAGGATGGATCTATAGTTAATAAATTGACAGAGACTACTGTTGGACGTGTACTATTTAATCAAATGGTTCCGGAAGAAGTTGGTTATATCAACGAACTGTTAACTAAAAAATCTTTAAGAGACATTATTGGTGAGGTTGTTAAAATCACCGGTATGGCTCGCGCATCAAGATTCCTTGATGATATTAAAGAACTAGGTTTCCAAATGGCATTCAGAGGAGGTTTATCGTTTAACTTACAAGACGTAAACATTCCTGTTGAAAAACATACTTTATTGGAACAAGCTTCTGCAGAAGTTGAAGAAGTAAGGAATAACTATAACATGGGATTCATTACCAACAACGAGCGTTACAACCAAATTATCGATATCTGGACTCGTATCAATAACCGTTTAACATCATTCGTGATGAATCAGTTATCGAACGATAACCAAGGATTTAACTCTGTATATATGATGTTGGATTCTGGTGCCCGTGGTTCGAAAGAGCAGATTCGTCAGTTGTGTGGTATGCGTGGTTTGATGGCAAAACCTCAAAAATCTGGTTCTGGTGGTGAGATTATTGAAAACCCGATCTTATCTAACTTTAAAGAAGGATTATCGGTACTAGAATACTTTATCTCTACTCACGGTGCTCGTAAAGGTTTGGCGGATACGGCGTTAAAAACTGCCGATGCTGGTTACTTGACACGTCGTTTACATGATGTGGCACAGGATATGATCGTTAATTCTGAGGATTGCGGTACATTGAGAGGTATGTATACTACTGCGTTGAAAGACAATGAAGATATCGTTGAGCCATTATATGACAGAATTTTAGGACGTATCTCTCTGCATGATGTATTCAATCCATTGGATGGAGCATTATTAGTAGCAGCTGGACAAGATATTGACGAGGAGGTTGCTAAAACAATCGAAGAATCTCCACTAGAGGGCATTGAAATACGTTCTGTATTAACCTGCGAAAATCAAAGAGGTGTTTGTGCCCTTTGTTATGGACGTAACTTAGCGACCGGTAAACGTGTTCAAAAAGGTGAAGCTGTTGGTGTAATTGCTGCACAGTCAATCGGTGAGCCGGGTACACAGTTAACATTACGTACATTCCACGTGGGTGGTACTGCATCGAACATTGCTGCTGAATCTCAGATTATGGCTAAGTTTGATGGTGTTATTGAATTTGAAAACGTTCGTACAGTTGAGAATGATACTGAAGATGGAGTAAAACAAATTGTTTTAGGCCGTTCAGGAGAGTTCAAAATTGTTGAACCGGAAACAAACAAGACTATCATGACCAGCAACATTCCTTACGGTGCATTCTTGTACGTAGAGGATGGAGCTAAAATCGCTAAAGGCGACAGGATTTGTTCGTGGGATCCATATAATGCTGTAATTATCTCGGAATTTGCCGGTAAAATCGAATTTGATGCAATTATTGAAGGTGTAACCTTCCGTGAGGAGTCAGATGAGCAAACTGGTCACCGTGAAAAAGTAATTATAGATACACGTGATAAAACTAAAAACCCTTCCGTAAGAGTTGTAGATAAAAAAGGTGAACTAATCAGAGGGTATAACATCCCGGTAGGTGCTCACATTGCAATTGACGAAGGTGATGCTGTTAAAACAGGTCAGATCTTAGTTAAAATACCTCGTGCAACTGGTAAAACAAGGGATATTACGGGTGGTTTACCACGTGTAACTGAGTTATTCGAAGCACGTAACCCATCTAACCCTGCTGTAGTAACAGAAATTGATGGTGTGGTAACTTTAGGTGGTGTGAAACGTGGTAATCGTGAGATGACCATCGAATCTAAAGACGGAGAGATTAAAAAATACCTTGTTCCATTGTCTAAACACATCCTTGTACAGGATAATGACTTTGTGAAAGCTGGTATGCCATTATCCGATGGTTCTATCTCGCCTGCTGATATCCTTGCAATTAAAGGCCCTGCGGCTGTACAAGAATATCTTGTTAATGGTATCCAAGAGGTTTACCGTTTACAGGGTGTGAAAATCAATGATAAACACTTTGAGGTTATTGTACACCAAATGATGCAGAAAGTACATATCGAAGATCCAGGTGATACCAGTTTCTTAGAGAATAACTCTGTAGATCGTTGGGACTTTATGATCGAGAATGATGAGATCTATGACAAAAAAGTTGTAGTAGAAGCTGGTGATTCTAACACAGTTAAACCTGGTCAGATTCTTTCTTTACGTAAACTAAGAGACGAAAATTCTCAATTGAAACGTAAAGATCTGAAACAAATTGAAGTTCGTGATGCAAGACCTGCAACTGCGAGTTCAGTTCTGCAAGGTATAACACGTGCATCATTAGGTACGAAATCATTTATCTCTGCAGCATCGTTCCAGGAAACAACAAAAGTATTGAACGAAGCAGCTATTGCTGGTAAACGTGACAGTATGCTTGGACTAAAAGAAAACGTAATTGTTGGACACTTAATCCCTTCAGGTACGGGTGTACGTGGATATGAGCGTATCATCGTTGGTTCTCAGGAAGAATACGATAAATTATTAGCTTCTAAACAAGAAGAAATAGAAGCTTAATTTTAAATACATTTTTCTACAAGTCCCCCTTCTTTAAAAGTCGGGGGACTTTTTTTATACTATAAAAAATATCTAAGTTTGTTATATGGAAGAACAAAATAACGAGAACCAACTAAATATAGAACTTTCTGAAGAAATAGCAGAGGGTATATTTTCTAATCTGGCTATTATTACTCATTCAAATACAGAGTTTGTGCTCGATTTTATAAGAGTAATGCCGGGTGTTCCTAAAGCAAGGGTAAAGTCACGTATTATTCTTACTCCAGAGCATGCAAAGAGATTATTGGCTGCAATGCAGGATAATATAGATAAATATGAAGCTATAAACGGACGTATTAAGACTCAGGAAGAGCCTCCGGGTTTTCCCATGAACTTTGGTGGACCAACAGCCCAGGCTTAAGCCAGTGTCTGTTTAATGTAAGTGATGACTTCATCAGTATGGTTTGGCTCAAACCAGGTGGTGTGGTCATCTCTTCTGAACCATGTTAATTGCCTTTTGGCAAAGCGACGTGTATTTTGTTTGATTTTATCTACAGCCTGCTCCAGATCAATATCTCCATCCAGATAGGCAAAAAGTTCAGAATAGCCTACGGTATTTAAAGCATTGTAGCTTCTATAACCCTTTAAAGCCTTTACTTCATCCAGTAAACCCGCATCCATCATCAGATCAACCCTTGAATTGATTCTATTGTAAAGTATTGAACGGTCTGTATTTAAGCCAATTTTAATGATATTAAAAGGTCTTGTTTTTTTATTGTTGGTAAGAAAAGACGATAGTTTCATTCCGGTTGAAAGGAAAAATTCCAAGCCCCTTATCATTCGTTGGGGATTAGATTGATCCACTTTTGCATAATATTCAGGATCATTCCTCCTTAACTGATCTTTTATTGCCTCAATCCCCTCTGTTGCGAGTTGTTGATTGAGTTGTTCACGAATGTTGATGTCCGTTGCTGGAAGATCATCCAAACCTTTACATACAGCGTCTATATAAAGACCTGAACCTCCAACCATAACCAAAAGATCATGCTTTTTAAACAATTCATCCATTAGTTTAAGCGCTTGTATTTCAAAGTCGCCGGTACTAAATAATGTACTTACACTATGTGAATTGATGAAATGATGTGGCGCGGCAGCTAGTTCTTCGGCAGAAGGTTTAGCCGTGCCAATTTCCATTTCTTTAAAAAATTGTCTGGAGTCTGCAGAAATTATTTCGGTACAAAACTGCTTAGCTATTTCGATAGCTAAGGCAGTTTTACCTATTGCCGTTGGGCCTACAATAACAATTAAGGTTTTACCTGATGCCATAGCCGGCACTAATAATCCTCTTTGCTATTGTATTCTTCGTCTTCGTAGTTGTCATTATCAGAGAATTCATCTGCTCCTTCTTCCGATTCCTCTTCAGCATCCTCATCTTTTTCTTCGGTGTTAATTCCTCTGCCACCCATTGCTTCGATTTCATCTGTGTCTTCAGGTACAAAGTCCATTTCATTTAAGAAATCGAAATCTGTGGACACCGGATTCGAGGATACGGCAACCGACCCGAAATTGTTCTTGTCGATAATTTTAGGAGCCTCTCCAGTACTTTTAACAAGGTAGGGGTATTCGATGTTAGGATCTGTTTCCAGGATGATCTTTATCAGTTCAACATGAAAATCGAAAGGGCGGTCAAAATTATATATGTAATAGAATTTTTGATGTGGGTCTTCAATGAAGCTGCTTAATTTGGAGTTTTCCATTAAAGCTACGCCTCGATCAGTTTTGCGCTGATTAGGTAAATAAGCTATTTCATCGCCTTTTATCCAATTATCTGTACTCACAAAAAAGGAAGAAGATTTTTCAGCAGAATACCCCGTAGAGCGGTGAACTGCTTTATGTAAATCTTCAAATGTTTGGGTCGATTTAATATCTATTTCCCTTACTACTTCATCGAAATCTTCGAAACTTATTCTAAATCTATAAATTGCCATTTGAGCTTATTTTCTAGCTATAAAATTAAAAAATAAAATATACTTTATATAATTGTATTAATGAGTTACTGGTAAAAGCCCCAGTTCCTTTGCTTTTTTAAGCATAAACTGTAGCGCTTCCTCGTAAGAATTGGTTATTTCTCCCTCCAAAATGGCCTCACGAATGGCATTTTTTATGATTCCCACTTCTTTTCCTGCTCCCAGCCCAAATACCTTCATAATGTCATTTCCTGTAATTGGTGGCTGCCAGTTTCTGATCTTGTCGCGTTCTTCAACATCTTTGAGCTTTTGCTTAACCAGTTCAAAGTTGTTTCTGTATTTTTTTACCTTGTACTCATTTTTGGTGGTTACATCAGCATTGCAGAGCAGCATCAAACTCTCGATATCCTCTCCGGCATCAAATAATAACCTTCTAACTGCCGAGTCGGTTACTACTTCCTGAGCCAGCACAATAGGGCGGAGGTGTAGTTGGACCAGCTTTTGAACATACTTCATCTTTTCATTAAGAGGTAGTTTAAGCTGACCAAAGATTTGAGGTACCATGCGTGCGCCTTTGTCTTCATGACCATGAAAAGTCCAACCATGACCTTCTTCAAAACGTTTTGTTGCCGGTTTGGCAATATCGTGTAGAATTGCAGCCCAACGTAACCACAGGTCATCGGTTACGGTGCAAATATTATCGAGTACCTGTAAAGTATGGTAAAAATTATCTTTATGCCCTTTTCCGTTAATGATCTCAACGCCGTATAAGTTGGCCATCTGAGGAAATATCAGATGCAATAAACCGGTATCAAATAAATACTTAAAGCCTATTGAGGGTAAAGGAGATAGAATGATTTTATTAAGTTCATCAGTAATACGTTCCTTTGAAACAATACTGATACGTTCTTTTTGTTTTTTGATTGCGTTTATTGCAGCCTCATCAATAGTAAAACCCAGCTGACTGGCAAAACGGACGGCGCGCATCATACGCAAGGGATCATCAGAAAAAGTAAGTTCCGGATCCAGAGGAGTTCTGATTAATTTATTCTTAAGATCTACTGTGCCGTTAAAAGGATCAACCAGACTTGCGTAATTGTCTTTGTTTAAAGAAATTGCCAGTGCATTTATGGTAAAATCGCGTCTGAGCTGATCATCTTCAATTGTGCCATTTTCTACTATGGGCTTGCGTGAATTCGCGCGGTAAGATTCTTTTCTTGCACCTACAAATTCAATTTCCAGATCCTGAAATTTAAGCATTGCCGTACCAAAATTCTTGAAAACAGCTACTTTAGTTTTCAGTTGAGCACCTACTAATTCGGCAAAATTGATTCCATTTCCAAGTACAACTATGTCGATGTCTTTTGATGGCCTTAGCAAGAAAATATCGCGTACATATCCGCCAATAACATAAGCTTCAATGTTGTGTTTCGCAGCTATGCCTGCAAGAACTTTAAAAACAGGATGTTGTAGGTGTTTTTCCATTACTGAGTTTGCAAAAGTAGTAAAACTTACCTTCTAATAAAGGAAAACTGTCCTCCGGGAGCTAATTTCATTATGGTTGATGGTTTTTTATCAACGTTTAAGTCTTGCTCCCAGTCAACAATATAGTCAACCGCCCCCTTAATCTCATCACTTATCTCATCAAAAAACTTTGGAGTAGGTTCTCCGGATACATTGGCAGAGGTGGAGGTGATGGGTTTACGGAAGCGTTGTATTAATTGCTCGCAGAAATCATGTTTAACAACTCTTACACCCACGCTTCCATCAACATTAATTACATTTTTCGCCAGGTTTTTTGCTCCTGAAAAAATAATGGTTAGCGGACTTTCAGCGTATTCAATCAAATCGTAGGCAACATCAGGGATTTCGGTGACATAGCTCTGTAGTTTAGCGTCAGTATCCAATAAAATGATAAAACTCTTATCATTGCTACGCCCTTTAATGGCATTTATTTTTTCTACAGCCTGCTCATTGGTAGCGTCACAGCCCAAACCCCACACTGTATCAGTAGGATAAAGGATTACACCACCATCCTTTAGTACAGCCAGTGCCTGTTTAATCTGATCATTTAACATATATGAGTTTCTTTTAGCCCATAAAAGTAGGCAAATTTCGTTTTTTATTGACCTCAGTTTTTAATTTGTTGTATATTTCACCTCAATTTTAAATGTGATATGAAAATTGCCTTCGATGCAAAGAGAGCCTATCATAACAATACAGGGTTAGGAAACTATAGCAGGACATTGATTCAGGATCTGTCCCAGTTTTATCCTGATAATGAATATTTTTTGTTCAACCCTAAACCCTCAAAAGCATATTCATTAGAAAATAATAATATACATCAGGTTTTACCTAAAGGATTTTTCTCCCGAAAACTTTCATCGTTATGGAGGAGCAAATGGATGATAAAGGATTTATTGGATCTTGGTATCGAGCTTTATCACGGACTAAGTCACGAAATTCCGGTAGGTATTGATAAAACACATATTAAATCGGTAGTTACCATACACGATCTGATTTATGAACACTTTCCGGAACAGCATAACCCTTTAGATGTTAAAATCTATCGAAAAAAATTTAAACATGCCTGCCAGCATGCCGACCGGGTAATTGCCATTAGTGAGCAAACCAAGAGAGATATCGTAGATTTTTATAAAACGGATCCAAACAAAATAGATGTGTGTTACCAAAGTTGCGATAACAGCTTTAACCCATCAATTTCGGATAAGCATAAGCAACTAGTAGCTGATAAGTTTAGCCTGCCGGAAAAGTTTTTCCTTTCCGTTGGCTCTATTATAGAAAGAAAGAACCTGCTCAATATCTGTAAAGCAGTTCAGATGTTAGCAAAGGATACAGCAGTTAATTTAATTGTGATTGGAAAGGGGAGTGGTAAATACAAAGACGAGGTTGACAGTTTCATTGAAAAAAACAACCTGAGTAGCAAAATAACCTTCCTTTCTGATATTGGCTCGGTGGATCTGCCTGCAATATATAGCCTGTCGGAGGCACTAATTTATCCTTCTTATTTTGAAGGTTTTGGTATCCCGGTGCTAGAGGCTTTAAGCGTTGGCGTACCCGTTATTACCTCTTCAGTTAGCTGTTTGCCGGAAGCAGGTGGTGATGCCGCGTTATACGTTAATCCTGATAGCTATGCTGAAATTGCAGATTGCATGTTAAAGATATTAAAGGGAGGAGAGGAAGTACGGAGCATGATCAAAAAAGGATTTGTACATGCCGAAAAGTTCAGCAATAAAAATTGCGCAGAACAGGTAATGAAAACCTACCAGGCTATAATGAAAGAGCCTGATCAAAATTAATGATACAGGCTCTTAATATAAATTTAAACTTCTTATACGGAAACGTTGTTTTCTCTTAATGCATCATTAAGTGAAGTCTTTTTATCAGTTGATTCTTTACGTTTTCCGATAATTAAAGCACATGGAACGTGATATTCACCAGCTGGGAATTGTTTAGCATAAGTTCCCGGGATAACTACAGAGCGAGCCGGTACAATACCTTTATACTCAACCGGAGTGCTTCCGGTAACGTCTATAATTTTTGTAGATGCAGTTAGCACTACGTTAGCTCCCAATACAGCTTCCTTTTCAACACGAACACCTTCAACAACTATAGCTCTTGATCCTAAAAAGCAATTGTCCTCAATAATTACCGGTGCAGCCTGGATCGGTTCAAGAACGCCACCAATACCAACACCACCACTTAAGTGAACATGTTTTCCAATCTGAGCACATGAACCAACAGTAGCCCATGTATCAACCATAGTGCCTTCATCTACATAAGCACCAATGTTTACATAAGAAGGCATCATAATTACACCTTTAGCCAGATAAGCGCCATAACGTGCACTTGCACCAGGTACTACCCTTACTCCAAGTTCTTTGTAATTGGTTTTTAGTTTCATTTTATCATGAAACACAAAAGGTCCTGTTTCAGTTACTTTCATCTGTCTGATGGGGAAGTAAAGAATAACAGCTTTTTTGATCCATTCATTTACACCCCATGAATTTAGAATAGGTTCAGCCACGCGCAATTCACCTTTATCTAACTGCATAACTACGGTTTCAATTGCTTCACAATGTTCCGTATATTCTAATAAAGTTCTGTCTTCCCAAGCGGCTTCTACTAACTTTTTTAATTCTGCTATCATGTTGTTTGTTTATTTTTTGACAAAATAAATGAATTTTATGTATAGCGCATTGTTTTTTACCATATAATTATTGTTTTTTTTATTCGTATTTATCAATTCATGATGGTTCTTATGTATTTTTGATTTTTTATGACTGAGAAGGAAAAATTACGTATTGATAAATACTTGTGGGCAATAAGATTATTTAAAACCAGAAGTTTAGCCACAGAGGCCTGTAAGGCAGGCCGCGTTAAATTTAATGGTCAAAATCTTAAGCCATCTGCTATTGTAAAACCGGGCGATGTTTACCAGGTATCAAAAGGGATTGAAAAAAGATTAATAGAGGTAGTGGAACTTTTGTATAACAGGGTAGAATCTAAAATTGCCGTAACTAAATACAAAGACATCACCCCGGTCGAAGAAACACATGCATTCAAATCCATGTTCCATGCTCCTGCATTAAAAAGAGACAGAGGAGCTGGTCGACCAACTAAAAAGGATAGGCGCGAAACCGACGATTTGATAGGGGGGATGTTTGAAGAAGAAGAATAGTTATTCCTTTTTTATCAAACGCATCCGATAAGCCTGGGTGGCGGTTTTCCCTAGTTTTTTAATCAGCTGATAATTGGCAACTGCCCCAACAGCGGCACCTACTACAGGTAGCAATTGAGCCAGCTTAGCAATGTCAATATAATCGCGATATTCCTGTTGAAACGTTTTCCAGTCGAAATTGTCGGAACTTTCTGGTAGCACAATTAATTTTTGATCCCAGTCCTGCATATGCAGAAATACCTTTGCAGCTCCTTCTTTACTTGAAAAAGCCAATTGGAAAATGTAAAGAATATATAGCCGTTCCCGAAAATCCTTCACATCGAAACCATATAAAGCAGCAATTTCAAAAAGCATTTTCATCTTTATACCGACAAGAATTGGAAAGTCGGCCATACTCATTAAAAAACCTCCGGCCCCGGTTATACCACCTTCAGCAGCTCCTGTTTTACAGTAACTGTCTATTTTTTCGCGCACCAACGCTTCCCTATGAATCAAACTCATTCCCATTGGAGGGATGGAAGAAGTAGTATAGGTAGAGCCAAAAAGAACGGCCTTTGTCATTCCCTTAATGGCAGCAGTAATTGCATTATGAACCTTGTCGGGAATATAGGTGTTTATCTTTTTCTGAATACCATCTGTAACTTTGCTCAAAACAGATGGTTTTTTAAGAATATCCCTTTTCCAAAACTCCAGTTCAATCTCTACTTTTTGCTTATAATTGTCCATTCTGCAGGGTTTTATGCATTGTCATTACGCTGTTTGATATAAGACGTGACAAGGCAGTTACAAGTTACAGAAAAGACTAGTATTCTGTCTTCTCTACAGTTTTACTCCAAAGCTTAAAGGCTCTTTGCGCATCATCTCTAAGCATTTGCTTAAAAGGAAGTACACGATCGGCCATAGATTTATGAATTTCATCATAAATGAACTTATCACTAAAGCCTATATCTGCCGCGTCTATTTTTGTATTTGCGTAATAGATGGTGTCAATCCTTGCCCAGTAAACAGCGCTCAGGCACATAGGGCATGGCTCGCAACTGGTATAGATCACACATCCACCTAAATCGAATGTTTTTAGTTTTTTGCAGGCCAGCCTTATCGCAGCAACCTCTGCATGTGCGGTAGGGTCGTTACTTGCGGTAACCATATTGGCACTTTTCGCAATAACTTTCCCGTTCTTTACTACAACGGCACCAAAAGGGCCACCCATCTTTTCTAAAACATTTTCTTCAGAAAGCTGAATTGCCAGCCTCATGAATTTCTCGTGCTCTTTTAATTTGTCCATATAAATTGTGGTGCAAAAAAAATGCCCCGATAATTCGGGGCACCTTGTATGTTAATAAACCGACATTATTTTGTTGCTGGTTTGTAAGTATCGTTTAATCCAATAATAACTTCACTGGTTACATCTAAACTTTCGTCAGCAAATAAAATTGCGCTGTTTCCTTTAGAATAAGTCAACACCATTTTATAGCCTTTCTTTTTTGCATAACCTTTCAGGTAATCAGCAACTTTGTCGTAAAGTTTTTCGTTTTCAGCAGCTTGTTCAGTTTGAAGTGCAGCACCTGCATTTTGCTGATAAGCCTGTAATTCTTGTTGTTTACGGGCTAATCTTTCTTCAGTTTTAGCTCTTTGATCAGCAGGTAAAGTATTTGCCTGTTGTTGGTAAGCAGCAACCTCACGTTGAAACGCTTGTTGTTTAGATCCAAGATCAGCTTGAGCTGTTTTAGATTTTGCTTCTAATTTTACTTTAATGTCTTTAAAATACTGATATTTTGTTAGCAATGAATCAGAGTTCACGTAAACAATTTTCTCGTTATTTGAAACAGTAGTTGGCTCAGATTTAGTAGCTGCGCCAGCCTTCTCTTCTTTATTCTGACAAGATGCCATTAAAGAAACTATGGCTACAGCAGTAGCTATACTGCCTAATGTTGATTTTGTTTTCATTAGTGTTTAATTTGTTTTTTCTGGGTTATAAACCTATCCTCTTGCCCATTTGTGAGTGATAAATTTCAACAAATATAAAATTTCAAATTTAGTATCCTAAAGAACTGTTTTTTTTCGAATGTTTTTTGGCTGTTTTAAGTCAAATAGTTATCCACATTTGCCGTTAATTGGCCATAAATGGTTAAATTTGAGTCTAATTGTTTTATTTAAAAATATGAGCGAAGAAAAGGATCCTAATTCAAATTATTCGGCAGATAATATACAGGTTTTAGAAGGTTTAGAAGCGGTGCGTAAGCGCCCTTCGATGTATATAGGCGATACAGGAGTTAAAGGTTTACATCACCTGGTGTATGAGGTTGTAGATAACTCGATTGATGAGGCATTGGCAGGACACGCCGATACCATTTATGTAAATATTCTTGAAGATAACTCGATAAGAGTTGAAGATAACGGACGTGGTATTCCAACAGGAATTAACACAAAAGAACAGAAATCCGCGCTAGAAATTGTAATGACAGTTCTACACGCAGGTGGTAAATTCGATAAAGATACTTACAAAGTATCTGGGGGTTTACACGGTGTGGGGGTAAGTTGCGTAAACGCATTGTCGACCCATTTAAGAGCAGAAGTACATAGAGAAGGAAAAATCTGGGTACAGGAATACAATATTGGTAAACCGCTATACGAAGTAAAATCTATCGGTGATACCGATAAACGTGGTACCATAGTAACCTTTACCCCGGATGCTACCATATTTACCCAAACAACAGAATATCGTTATGATACCCTGGCTTCAAGATTAAGAGAGCTATCTTTCTTAAATAAAGGCATCAGTTTAACACTTACTGATGAACGTGAAGTAAATAGCGACGGAACTTTCCGTACAGAACTTTTCCATTCTGAAGGTGGATTGAAAGAATTTGTTCAGTTCCTTGATGGTAACCGCCCATCTTTAATTGCTGAGCCAATTTATGTTGAAGGAATCAAAAATGGTATTCCTGTTGAACTTGCGTTGCAGTACAACGACAGCTATGCAGAAAACGTTCACTCTTATGTAAACAATATTAACACACATGAGGGTGGTACACACATTGCCGGTTTTAGAAGAGGTTTAACACGAACCTTAAAAGCATATGCTGATAAATCTGGATTGCTTAAAGGAGTTAAATTTGAAATCACCGGTGATGACTTTAGAGAAGGTTTAACTGCAGTAATTTCTGTGAAGGTTCAGGAACCTCAGTTTGAAGGCCAGACCAAAACCAAATTAGGTAACTCTGAGGTTATGGGTGCGGTTGATATTGCTGTGGGTGAGGCCCTTGGTATTTACCTGGAAGAATATCCCAGAGAAGCCAAGTCAATTGTTAACAAAGTAATTCTTGCGGCTACTGCCCGTGCTGCGGCGCGTAAAGCTCGCGAAATGGTGCAACGCAAGAGTGTTATGGGAGGTTCGGGCCTTCCAGGTAAACTTGCCGATTGTTCAGATAGCGATCCGGAAAAATGCGAACTATACCTGGTAGAGGGAGACTCCGCAGGTGGAACTGCCAAACAAGGTAGGGATCGTAATTTTCAGGCCATCCTACCTCTAAAAGGTAAGATCCTGAATGTTGAAAAAGCAATGGAACATAAGATCTACGAAAATGATGAGATCAAAAATATGTTTACTGCTCTTGGCGTAAGTATTGGAACTCCAGAGGATGATAAAGCCTTAAACCTTACCAAACTTCGCTATCATAAAATAGTAATCATGACGGATGCGGATATCGACGGATCTCACATCACTACGCTGATTCTTACCTTCTTCTTTAGGTATATGAAAGCGTTGATAGAGGCCGGATATGTTTATATCGCTGCTCCTCCGTTGTATCAGGTTAAAAAAGGTAAAGAATTTGAATATTGCTGGAATGATCAGCAACGTGATGCTGCTGTACAGCGTTTAAAAGGTGCAGGTAAAGAAGAAAGCGTACATATTCAACGTTACAAAGGTTTGGGAGAGATGAACGCAGAACAACTGTGGGACACAACTCTTGATCCGGCAAAGCGTACATTAATGCAGGCAACAATTGAAAATGCTGCAGAGTGCGACCATACATTCTCTATGCTTATGGGCGATGATGTTGCTCCAAGAAGAGAGTTTATCGAAAGAAACGCAAAATATGCTAAAATTGACGCTTAATTTTTAAGCTTTCAAGAATATTAAAAACGGGTGTATTATAAACTTATACACCCGTTTTTTGCGTTTTTGTCATCTGAATTTATTTCAGGATCCCTCTTGAATATGTTTTTAGAATAGTTGTTGCGGAATCCTGAAATAAATTACCAATGGCAGGTTATTTAAAACTGTCGTCAATCTCGACGATAGGAGCTATTTCATGCTGTCATTACCACTTTTTTGTATTTTTTCTAATGTTAGGCTCTCAGAATGACGACAGCTTTATCCCTCTTGATTAGGGCTGGAAATCTTATACATACTTTTATTTTTCAATATGAAACAATAAGCGTTTTTATAAGGATAGTAAAAAGACTTAATAAAGAATTATCCCTGTTTGGTCCCTGTCAACTCCCTATAGTAAATATTAAAATACTTACCTATAAAGGTACAGTTTCATCTTTTTATAGTTGATTACTGCCTGATATTTCAAGAGCAAATCGCTGCCGATAATACCTATAATGGGTTGGTGTCCAAGGTTTTCGTAGGCCTGATTTACTGTTTCTAAATCAAGTGCTACCGTTTCATAGTCCTTTAATACAAGGCTGCCAATTTTTATAGCTGGTATTACCGCCTGCAATGTACTTGAAGTAGAGAATAATGTGGTCGCCTGTGTTTCTTCGCTATGTTCCAGGCCCTTAAGGTGTTCTTTAACAAAGGTTTTGTCAAAAACTGACCTGGATGCTCCTGTGTCAACAACGGCAAATAACTTTTGTCCAAAAACAACAATTTCCACCAGTAGGTGGAAACCGTCGTCTTGTAAGCTTATTAATATTAAGGGTATTGGGATTGGTCTCATTTAAGCAGATCTGTATACCCTAGTTTAAACGAGTTTCATTTCATGAAGTACATCATTCATGCTGCGAACAGCATCAGCGCTTTTGTTAAAGGTAGCTTGTTCAGTATCATTTAATTTAATGTCTAGTATTTTTTCAGCACCGTTTTTACCAAGAATTACCGGAACAACCAATGAAATATCTTTTTGTCCATATTCGCCTTCCAGGAACACCCCGGATGAGATCAGTTTTTTCTGGTCGCGTACAATACTTTCAACCATTGCAGCAGTACCTGCACCGGGGGCGTACCATGCAGATGTGCCAATTAGTTTAGTTAAAGTAGCGCCGCCTACCATAGTGCTGGCAACAACTTTTTCTTGTTGCTCTTTGCTTAAGAATTGCGTAACAGGGATGCTATTCCAGGTGGCATGGTTAATTAAAGGAATCATAGTTGTATCTCCATGGCCGCCAATAACCATGGCATTCAGATCAGCTGGAGAACAGCCTAATTCCTGACTTAAGTAATATTTAAATCTTGATGAATCTAAAGCACCACCCATTCCTATTACGCGGTTTTTAGGTAGTCCTGAAGTTTTTAAGGCCAGATAATTCATGGTGTCCATCGGGTTCGAAACCACAATAATAATGGTGTCAGGAGAGTGTTTTAGAATGTTTTCGGCAACACCTTTTACAATGCCGGCGTTAATGCCAATTAACTCTTCTCGGGTCATGCCCGGTTTACGCGGTAAGCCCGAAGTTATAACCACAACTTCAGATCCTGCCGTACTGGCATAATCGTTGGTAACACCGGTAATTTTAGTGTCAAAGCCTAATAGAGCGGCCGTTTGCATCATATCAATTGCCTTGCCTTCTGCAAAACCTTCTTTAATGTCCAGTAAAATTAGTTCTTCAGCTAACTCTCTTCTGGCAATATTATCTGCACAAGTAGCGCCAACGGCACCTGCACCTACAACCGTTATCTTCATAAATATAGTTTTTTACATATGTTACCTTCCCTTCGAAGTTAGAAAAATACATGAGTTTAAAAAATGGTTTTTAAAACTTTATTCTTTATTGCTGGTTTTATGATAAAGAATTTACATTTGCTAATCGAGTGAAAAAATAGGGGGGCTTATGGAAAATATACCAGTACAAAAAGTTGATATAATGTCTTATGCAGGCAAATGGTATTCGCTATGTTCCATACCTACTATTATGGATAAAGACTGGCATCAAACTACGGAAACCTACGTAATACACCCCGATGGTTACTACGCTGTATTTACTACATATAAGGTTGTTGGAACTGATGAGCAAAGATATACCCGATCAAAACTTTTTGTAACCAGGGGCAGTAATAATGCTATTTTAAAGGCTCAGTATGTATGGCCTTTTAAAGTCGATTATTGGGTGGTGGAGTTGGCCGATGATTATTCGTATGCCGTAGTTGGGCATCCTAAGCACAGGCATCTTTCTATTCTATCGCGTAAACCGGGCATGGCTGATAAACTACTTACGGAAATTATTGACAGGTGCGGGCAGCGTGGTTATGATACCTCAAAGCTTGTCTCTCAGGAACATCACATTCTTTCTTCTACTGATGCAGCACTGGCCTGATCTTAAAATTTAGAAACACCCTACATCACAGGCAAAAAATACGTATTTTTGGACTTCCATTCTTGAATTCCGAAACGAGTAATTTAATTACAATATGTATTTGATTTTTGACACCGAAACTACAGGTTTACCACGCAATTGGAATGCCCCGATTACTGATACTGATAATTGGCCCAGGTGTATTCAAATTGCATGGCAGCTACATGATGAGTTTGGTAATCTTATCGAAAACCAGGATTATCTTGTAAATCCAAACGGATTTAATATTCCTTATGATGCCGAGCGTATTCACGGTATTTCAACTGAACTTGCTCAGGAGCAAGGGATTGAATTACAGGAGGTGCTAGAGAAATTTAATATTGCACTTTCTAAGGCAAAATTTATTGTAGGACAGAACATTGGTTTCGATGTAAATATTATGGGCTGCGAGTTTCATAGGATGGGGGTAGAAAGTCCGATGGCACAGATGCCTGTTCTTGATACCTGTACAGAAACTACGGCCGAGCTGTTGCGTCTTCCCGGTGGTAGAGGGGGTAGGTTTAAATTACCTAATTTAACGGAACTTCATGAATACCTTTTCGGTGAGCCATTTTCGGAAGCACACAATGCTACTGCCGATGTAGAGGCAACCACACGTTGCTTTTTTCAACTTCTGAAAATTGATACCTTCAGACCTGATCAGTTACAGGCAGACCAGAACTATTTACGTCTTTTTAAAGAAAAGAACCCAGGAGTAATAAACCGCATCGGTTTAACACATATAAACCTTAAGTCGGCCTCTGATGATATCAGAAAAAGGTTGCAAAAAACTAGCGGTGGACCTTCTAAACAGGAACTCGCAGGTAATAAAGAAGAGCTTAAAAACGCCTCTTTTGCACATTTACACAACCATACTCAGTTTTCTGTTCTACAGTCGACCATCAATATTCCTGCGCTTATAAAGGCGGCAGCGGCCGAGAAAATGCCTGCTGTTGCGATGACCGATCATGCAAATATGATGGGGGCGTTTCATTTTGTAACTCAGGTACTGAATCATAATAAAGCTATAGACGCTAAAAATGCTGCTGCTGTAGAAAAAGGAGAAGAACCTACTGATGTTATTTTAAAACCAATAGTTGGATGTGAGTTTTTTGTATGTGAAAACCACGAGGACAAAAAACGTAAAGATGATGGGTACCAGATGGTATTGCTGGCCAAGAATAAAAATGGCTATCATAACCTGGCAAAAATGTCGTCCATTGCCTATACCAAAGGGTTTTACTATGTGCCAAGGATAGATAAGGCGGTAATAGAGCAATATAAGGAAGATATTATTGTACTATCCGGAAACCTTTACGGAGAGATTTCCAGCAAATTGCTGAATATTGGAGAGCGCCAGGCAGAAGAAGCTTTGCTATGGTGGAAAGAACAATTTGGCGACGATTTTTATATCGAACTGATGCGTCACAATCAGGATGATGAGAATATAGTAAATGTTTCTCTTGTTTCTCTGGCGCGCAAGCATGAGGTGAAAATGGTGGCCACCAACAATACCTATTACATTGGTAAAAAGGATGCAAATGCGCATGATATTTTACTTTGTGTAAAAGATGGCGAGAAACAAGCCACACAAATAGGTCGTGGCCGGGGTTTTCGTTACGGTTTGCCTAATCAGGAATACTATTTCAAATCTTCGGATGAGATGAAGGCACTTTTTGCTGATCTTCCTGAAGCAATTTTAAACATACAATCAATTGTAGATAAAATTGAGATCTATAAACTTGCCCGTGAGGTACTTTTACCTAAATTCGATATCCCGGAAGAGTTTTTAGTTGCCGAGGACGAAGAAGATGGAGGAAAACGTGGAGAAAACAAATTCCTGCGCCATCTTACTTATGTAGGCGCTAAAAAACGCTATGGCGAGCTTACGCCCGAAATTACTGAGCGACTTGATTTCGAGCTGCAGACGATCGAGAAAACAGGTTATCCGGGCTATTTCCTTATTGTACAGGATTTTATTGCTGAGGCCAGAAACCTTGATGTTTCTGTTGGGCCGGGCCGTGGGTCTGCTGCGGGATCGGTTGTTGCGTATTGCTTATGGATCACCAACATAGATCCGATTAAATACGACCTCCTTTTTGAGCGTTTCCTGAATCCGGATCGTGTATCGATGCCTGATATTGATATCGACTTTGATGATGAAGGCCGTGGCAGGGTAATGGACTATGTAATTAAAAAATACGGTTCAAACCAGGTTGCACAGATCATTACTTATGGTACCATGGCTGCAAAATCTTCTATCAGAGATACTGCACGTGTACTGGATTTGCCGCTTTTTGAAGCTGATAAAATAGCCAAACTCATACCTAATATGAAGCTGGCCAAGATATTTACGCTTGATGAAAAGACCTTAAAAGGCGCTTTAAGAGCAGATGAATACGAAAAAGTTTTAGAATTAAAGGTATTATCTGAGGCTAAAAACTTAAGTGCCGAAACCATCCTGCAGGCACAGATTCTGGAAGGATCTTTACGCAACACAGGTATACACGCTTGTGGGGTAATTATTACGCCTGATGATATTACGAACTTCGTTCCTGTTTCTACAGCTAAGGATTCTGATCTGTATGTAACACAGTTCGACAACTCTGTTGTAGAAAGTGCGGGTTTGTTAAAGATGGACTTTTTGGGGTTAAAAACGCTAACCCTTATTAAGGATACTGTAAAGCTTGTAAAACTTGGCCATGGAGTGGACCTTGATCCTGATAATTTCCCTATCGATGATGAAAAGACATATGAGCTTTTCCAGCGAGGAGAAACCATAGGTATTTTCCAGTACGAGAGTAATGGAATGCAGAAATACATGAAGGAGCTGAAGCCTACCGTTTTTGGTGACTTAATTGCCATGAACGCCTTGTATCGACCCGGACCTTTGGAGTATATCCCGAGCTTTGTACGCCGGAAAAACGGAGAGGAAGAGATTCAATATGACCTTGATGCCTGCGAAGAATATTTAAAGGAAACCTACGGTATCACCGTATATCAAGAGCAGGTGATGCTTTTATCGCAAAAACTTGCAGGCTTTACCAAAGGTGAGGCCGACGTTTTGCGTAAGGCAATGGGTAAAAAGCAAAAGGAGGTATTGGATAAGATGAAACCCAAATTTGTAGCCCAGGCTGCGGAGAAAGGACATGACCCTGCTACGCTTGAAAAGATTTGGAAAGACTGGGAGGCGTTTGCATCCTATGCCTTCAACAAATCGCACTCTACCTGTTATGCATGGATCGCTTATCAAACGGCTTACTTAAAGGCTCATTATCCTGCCGAATATATGGCTGCTGTGCTGTCAAATAACATGAGTGACATTAAACAGGTTGCCTTTTTTATGGAAGAGTGTAAACAAATGGGGGTTCAGGTACTAGGTCCGGATGTTAATGAGTCGGACATTAAGTTCTCTGTAAACCCGCAGGGTGAAATTCGTTTTGGTTTATCTGGTATTAAAGGAGTCGGTGATAAGGCGGTAGAAAGTATCATTGAAGAGCGTAATGCTAATGGTATGTACAAAGATGTTCATGATTTTGCCAAAAGATCTAATACCCGTACTGTAAACAAAAAAGCATACGAGAGCTTTGTTTATAGTGGTGCATTTGATGGCTTCGGTTATCATCGTGCACAATACTTTTTTGTGGGTTTAAATGAGAAAATGAACGGTATTGAGAAGCTTATCAAGTTTGCCAACGATTTTTTGAATAATGAATCCTCCTCTCAATCGTCGCTATTTGGAGGTTCTGTTGCCGATATGATTTCAGAACCATCACTTCCGGTTGCGCCGGAATGGAGTTTAATTGATCGGTTGAAATTTGAAAAGGATGCCATTGGGATATTCCTGAGTGGCCACCCGCTTGACAATTACCGTTTAGAATTAAAAGAATTTTGCCAGCAAAAGGTTAAACACCTTTCTGTGGTTAACAAGATAAGAACGGGCGATACAAACGAAGAGGTACTTGCAGAATTTGAAGGAATAAAGAACAGAGAACTGGTTGTAGGTGGATTGGTAGTGATTGCGGCTCAAAGGATGACCAAAACCGGAAAGCCTTTTGGAACCATGGTTTTTGAAGACTATGATGATAGTTGTGAACTCGCTTTGTTTGGTGACGATTTCATTAAATTTAAGCAGTTTCTTACGGATGGCTATTTTCTACAGATTCGCGGGAGGGTTGGAGAACGGTTTAGAAAAGAGGGTGATTGGGAATTTAAGATCACCTCGATTAACCTGCTTTCGGAATTAAGAGATAAGTTGGCCAAGTCTGTAACCATTCAGGTGCCACTTGAAAGGATAGACGATGACTTTATGACTCAAATTAATGCTATATTAGAAGACAATAAGGCCAATACTGATCAGCAAAATTGCCAGTTACTTTTTGAGGTTTATGATAGGGAACAGAATGTGAACATTAAAATGCCTTCTAAGTCGGTTAAAATCAATCCTAGTAATCAACTTTTAGAACAATTACAGGGTTTGGATGTTCACCCTAAGTTGAACTAATGTCATTTTGGCATTAGTAAAGTAGATGGCACTACAATTGATTATATATTTGCATCAGCAATAGCCTGATAAGTTTATACTCACAGAGTTTATGCCACAGGCTTTTAACCGCTGATTTCAATAGAAAAAAATAAAATAAAAATAAGAATTATGGCTTTGGAAATTACAGATGCAAACTTCGAGGAAGTTGTATTAAAATCAGATAAACCCGTTTTGGTTGATTTTTGGGCAGAATGGTGTGGTCCATGTCGCATGGTTGGACCGTCAGTAGATGAGATCTCAAAAGAATATGAAGGAAAAGCAATCGTGGGTAAAGTGAATGTAGACAACAACCCTCAGATCTCAACTCAGTTCGGAATTCGCAACATTCCTGCATTGTTGTACTTTAAAGACGGTCAGGTTGTAGATAAGCAAGTTGGTGCAGTTCCAAAATCGGTATTAGCACAGAAATTAGATAAGCAGTTATTGTAACTCAACATATACTAGTTTAAAAAGCGTTCATAACTTATGAACGCTTTTTTTATATTTACACTATGCAGTCGCCATTTGATGAACAAGCCTTACACTTTAACAGTAATTTAGAACTTCTTGCCCGACAGGTGGTAGAAGGCTTTATTACCGGTCTTCATAAGAGTCCGTTTCATGGCTTTTCGGTTGAATTTGCGGAGCACAGGCTTTACAATGTAGGCGATAGTGTTAAGAATATTGATTGGAAACTGTTTGCCCGAACAGATAAACTGTTCAGTAAAAGGTACGAAGAGGAAACCAACCTTCGTTGCCAGTTTATCATAGATGTATCATCTTCTATGTATTTCCCGGTAAACGAATACAATAAGCTCAATTTTTCGATACAGGCCACTGCAGCACTAATTTACCTATTAAAACGGCAGCGTGATGCCTTTGGTCTTAGTCTTTTTACAGATCATTTATTATTAAATACTCCGGCAAAGTCTACTACAACACATCAAAAATATTTATTTACACATCTGGAAGGGATATTGAAATCTCAAAAGATGGATGTAAAAACCAATGTAGATCAGGCATTGCATCAGATAGCGGAACTGATTCATAAACGATCATTAGTGGTTGTTTTTAGTGATATGCTGAATACCATGCAGGATGAGAACGAAACTGAAGCGTTGTTTTCTGCACTGCAACATTTAAAGTTTAACAAGCACGAAGTGATTATTTTTAATGTTACCGATAAGTCAAAGGAGGTAGATTTCGGCTTTGAAAACAGACCCTATGAGTTTGTAGATATGGAAACCGGTGCCACTCTTAAGGCGCATACATCCAAAGTAAAAGAAGCATATCTGTTAAAAATGAGCAGTTACAGACAAGCTATTCAGCTTAAGTGCACTCAATATAAGATCGATATGATTGATGCCGATATTTCTGCCGGGTTTTATCCCATATTGCAGGCCTACCTCATTAAAAGACAAAAGATGAGCTAAGGATTTGTTATCAGCTCGGTATTCTTTAAAATAATAGCACAAGCGTATTTAATTTCCTCGTTGCTAATAATTAGTGGAGGGGCTACGCGCATAGAGTTGCTGCAATGTAAAAACCAATCGCTTATAACGCCATCAGCAATGCAAGCATCAATGATCTTTTTATTTGTTTCGAAGTTTTCAAACTCGATGGCAATCATTAAACCCTTGCCACGCACTTCCATTATTGCCGGATGTACCAGTAATTTCTTAAACAGCTCACCTTTTTCAGTTACCCCGTCAACAATATTTTCGTGAAGAATGGTCTGTAATGTTGCCAGGCCAGCGGCGCAGCTAACAGGATGACCGCCGAAGGTTGTAATGTGGCCAAGTATCGGGTTGGTTGCCAATGCCATCATGATCTCTTTTGAACTGATAAAGGCGCCGATAGGCATGCCGCCACCAATACCTTTGGCTAGTAAAAGAATATCAGGCACAATGTCAAAATGCTCAAAACCAAATAGCTTACCAGTTCGCCCAAAACCACATTGTATTTCGTCAAGCACTAATAATGTGCCGGTAGCAGTGCATTTCGCTCTAAGCGCTTTAAAATAGGCTTTATCGGCAATTCTAATTCCTGCTTCACCCTGTATGGTTTCAATAAATACTGCTGCGGTATTTGTAGTGATGAGATCCAGATCAGGTAGGGAGTTGTATTCAATAAATTTAATATGAGGTAATAACGGGCGATATGTTTGTTTAAACTCCTCATTGCCCATTAAGCTTAGCGCACCTTGAGTACTGCCATGATAGGAATTGTTGCAGGAAATAATTTCTGTACGATGTGTGTAGCGTTTCGCAAGCTTCATTGCGCCTTCAACGGCTTCTGCTCCGGAATTTACAAAATAAGTGCAATTTAAATTGGCAGGAAGAACATCTGCAAGGGCCTTGGCAAAATTGACTTGTGGACTTTGAACAAACTCGCCATATACCATGATATGCATATAACTTTCAGCCTGATTTTTTACTGCTTCCACAACGGCAGGATGACAATGACCAACATTGCTAACGCCAATGCCGGCAATTAAGTCGAGATATTTTTTGCCCTCAGTATCATAAAGATACATTCCGCTGGCTTTATTGAATTCTAAAAGAAGAGGTTCTAATGTGGTTTGAGCGTTATGTTGAAGAAATAACTGACGTTGTGTAAGCATGCACAAAGGTAAGAATTATTTCGCTACACAGCTTTTTAAGGCCTTTTATTACGGTACCTTGATAGTAGTTCGCGTTTAAAGGTTTCCTGTGCCCTATAGTATTTTCCTATAACCTTAATCGGTAAGCTTGCTTTTAGTTTTGCGTAATATTTCTTGTCGAGGTTTAGTTCTCTTTGTTTAAAGCTAAAATCATTAACAATAAGTGTTTGCACTTCGCTATCAGATAGCTCATCAATTTCGGGCATTTTTCTGAAACTGATCATCTTTTGCCCACGCTCTTTACGCAGCTGGGATTGTTCTTTTTGATAATCATTGTAGATCGGCCAGAAGATCTTAGCTTCTTCAGCTGAAAGCTCAAGTTTTTGCGTTAAATAAGTAATCTTATAAGACTCAATTTCTTCGCGTTTCTTGTCATCTGGCTTTTGTGCCATTCCAAGAAATGGAAATGCGAAAAGGAATGCTATAATGGTTAAATTTTTCATTTCTTCTATAAATTATAAACTTGTTGCAAGCTCATTCTGCGAATAATTAGTTAGTATATAATTTTCTAAATCAGTATCTGCTACTGTGGACTTAGGTTGTGTAATATCGGTACTGCTAATGTGATCTATAATTACTTGCTCATCAATGTCGTATAACATTTGCTCTGTGGCCAAATCTGAAGAAACTGTTTGTTGAGCAGGGCCTTGCTGTTGGTTGAAATACAAACCTACGCCAGTTATTAATAAAAAGCAGGCTGCCGAAGCGTACTTAACGAGATTGGAATTCCATAAGCGTATAACTTTAGGTTTTGCAATTGGCTTTGTTTCATCTACTGTTTTCGCTAAAATATTAGCTTGCAGTTTTTCAAAGTAATGATCTGGCACAGTATGCCCGTCATTTTGAATAACAGATTTTAATTTTTCAGCACTAATTCTGGCATTGATACTTTTGCTCAATTCATCAAAATAATGCGCAGGAGTAGTAAACCCGGTTTCCCGAACCCCCTTCATCCATTCATCGTTTTCAAAATCTTGTTTCATTACAAATGTATTGATGCATTAATTGCCAAAAGGTTTAAAAGGTAATGTCTTCATTTAGCATAAAAACTTCAATTTTTTTTACAGCTATGTGAAAAGAGGCTTTTAAAGCACCTACACTGGTGCCAGTGATCTCCGAAATTTCCTCATATTTAAGCTCATCAAAATATTTCATATTAAATATAAGTCTTTGTTTTTCAGGTAAAGTTAATAATGCCTGCTGTAGTTTTAGCTGTATTTTATCCCCATTAAAATAAGATGAAGCTACCAGGGTCTCTGCCAGTTCATCAGATACCTCGTCTAAAGGGGTATTATTTCTTTGTTTTTTTTTATTGAGAAAGGTGATAGATTCGTTGGTAGCAATCCTGTATATCCAGGTATAAAGCTGCGAGTCGCTGCGGAAAGAACCGAGATTTTTCCAAACCTTAATGAACACATCCTGCACCAGATCATCCGCATCGTCGTGATCAATTACCAGGCGTCGGATGTGCCAGTAAATTTTTTGTTGATATTTATTTAAAAGCAGGTTAAAGGCTTCATCGCGAGTTTTTGTATTTGAGAACTTCTCTAAAATCTCTGAATCTTCAACCTGCTTCATTTATTCTATTTTGGTTGGATAGTTGATATTATTTTTTTGCTCTTTTAATTACTTTTTGAGCTGCTTCAATAATATTAATTGAATCTAATCCGTATTTAGTCATTAACTGATCAGGAGTACCACTTTCTCCGAAGCTGTCGTTAACAGCAACAAACTCCTGAGGAGAAGGAAGTTCAGTTGAAAGTAATCTTGCGATGCTTTCTCCTAATCCACCAAACTTATTGTGCTCTTCGCAGGTAACCACACATCCTGTTTTCTTTACAGATTTCAGAACTGCTGCTTCGTCCAAAGGTTTAATGGTGTGGATATTGATGATTTCAGCGTCAATTCCCATTTCTGCTAGTTTTTCGCCGGCTTCA
>NZ_JCAXEI010000018.1:0-71119 GCF_059758925.1 Pedobacter sp. GQ55
TCTCGATGAAAATACAATGTTAAAAAATGCTAAATCTTCATCAGAGATACAATAAAACCGTATAATTGTATTTTACGTTAATCTTATAAAAAGCACTTTTGATGAAATTAAGATATATATTGCTTTTTGCATTTAGCTTTATCTTGAGCAACTCTGCATTTTCGCAAAATAAAAATGTGAAGCTTCCTTCTAATTGGTATAATCTGGATTTAGTTGCCGATGGGTATTTTGGTATAAGTACCGAAAAAGCATATAAAGAATTACTCAGCAATAAAAAGCCTAAACAAAATGTGATTGTCGCCGTAATTGATGGGGGAGTTGATATTAATCATGAGGATTTAAAGGATGTATTGTGGACTAATAAAAAAGAGATTCCAGATAACGGAATAGATGATGATGGTAATGGATATGTAGATGACATACACGGTTGGAATTTTATAGGATCGAAAAAAGGTAATCTGGCATATGATAATCTGGAGTTGGTGCGGATACTTAGAGTGTATGGCCCTAAGTATGTGTCAACCATTCGGTCTACAGTATTAGATAGTGCTCAAAAGGAAGAATACGCCTTGTATCTTAAAGCTAATGCGGAATTTGGGAAGAAGTATAATGATGCTCACTATACGTTTGGAATTGTAAGTATCATTAATAAGGTTCTGGATTCAGTTGCAGCTATTAACAATAAGAAGATTCCATCATTGGAAGATATCGATAAATATGTGGCCGATAATGAAGATGAGGAGCAGGTAAAAAAGATTATAAGAGGCGGATCTAAGGACAGTGGAGGAATTGATAAATTCTACAAGGAGATGAAGGATGCCTATAAGCAATATGATGTAATGCTTAAATATAACCTGAATGTGAAGTATGATCAGCGGCAGGAGCTAGTTGGCGACGATTATACAAACCCAAAAGAACGTCTATACGGAAATAATGATGTTGCCGGGCCTAATGCAGAACATGGTTCACATGTTTCGGGTATAATAGGAGCAAATAGGTCTAATTCAATTGGGATTAATGGAATAGCCAATAGTGTTAGTATAATGGCGATTAGAGTTGTACCAGAAGGGGATGAAAGAGATAAAGATGTTGCTAATGGAATTAGATATGCTGTAGATAACGGCGCTAAGGTTATTAATATGAGCTTTGGCAAAGGTTATAAATGGAATAAGGAAGTTGTTGATGAAGCGGTAAAATATGCTGAACAGAAGGGCGTATTACTAGTTCATGCGGCTGGAAATGATAACGAAGATGTAGACGTTAAAGAAAATTATCCAAATAAATACTTTGATGGACCAGAGGCTGCTGCTTATAAGAAGTCAATTAAAAAGGACGCACTTTCAACAATACCTCTTAAGATCGATCAAAACCAGATGCAAAATCAGGGTATGAGAAGAGGGCCTAATTCTGTTGTTATTAAAAAGGCAGTAATAGATACAGCTAAATTTAAACTGCCACATGCGAGTAACTGGATAGAGGTTGGGGCAAGTGCATATGCGAATGATGCAAATTTAAAAGCCTCTTTTTCAAATTACGGTAAATATAATGTAGATGTATTTGCACCTGGCTTTATGATTAATTCAACAGTTCCGGGCTCAAAATATGAAGAGTTTGACGGAACTAGTATGGCAGCTCCTGTTGTATCTGGTCTTTCTGCTCTGATTTTGAGCTATTATCCAGATCTTAAGCCTAATCAGGTCAGAGAGATCATAATGAAGTCTGTTTCTAAGGTTTTACAGAAAGTTAAATACAAAAATGAAAGAGGTGAGACTGTCCGCGTGCCCTTTTCCGATCTTTGTGTTAGCGGGGGAATAGTAAATGCTTACGAGGCCTTAAAGCTTGCAGAGCGTTATCAATCAAAATAAATAGCCGTCTTCTATTTCTGAATTATTTCTTTCAAACTTAAGTAGCCACTTTTTCTTATCTATTCCGGCAGCATAGCCGGTCATATTTCCATCGCTGCCTATTACGCGGTGGCAGGGTACTATAATTGCTAAGCGGTTTCGGCCGTTTGTTGATGCAATTGCACGAATTGCTTTCGGATTGTTCATCATTTCTGCCTGTTCCTTGTAAGAGCATGTTTTTCCATAAGGGATTTCCTGAAGTGTTTTCCAGACTGCTTGCGAAAAATCATTGCCAGGAGTGTGTAATGGAACTGAAAAGGTTTTCCGTTTTCCTTCGAAATATTCTGTTAACTCATTTTCCAATTGATCTAGATACGAATTCCTTCCTGCTACCATCACTGCATTAAGTAGCTTTTGTAACTCGATGAATTCTTTTTCTAATCTGATTCTGTTGGTAAATTCGAGCAGACAGACACCTTTTGATGTGGCACCTGCCAGCATAGGACCTAAAGGGGTAGAAATCTCTGTCATATTTATTGTGGCAGCCATATCAGAGGATATAGAAGATTTTTCAAATATCCACGGATACCGATCAGCAAAACCTGTAATGTCAGTGAGAGATGTATTATTCATTTTTATTATCGAATTTAATTCTTAACAAACCAGTTTTTTATTCTAATAAATATAGCAGCATTTGCATAATTTAATATTTCCTAAAAATAGGGAATGAATCCATAGGATGATACCCGATTCTTGCTTATTTCTAGTATCCCTAACGCCAGTTGCATTCAATCATTATATTACGAATAAATCGAAACGATCCGATAAATATAATCCTAGCGGTACTATTGGTGTCAAATTAAAATGAAAGAAATAGCTCTCAAAGAATGGTAAGAGTCAATAAAGCAATAGATCGATTATAAACTCTTTCCCTTTTTTTTGATTTAAAATTCATCGAGAAGTTTCTAGTCAGATTTTTCTTTTGATTGATTTCTTTTTGCATGCGGTTAATAGTTGTTTCGGCAAAAAAATATGCAAGTGTACTTGTGTCGCGATGTTTGGCTGATTGTTTTAAGGCTTCTATATAATCAGTTTTTTCAGAAGCCCCAATAATAATATGGGGCTGTTTGAATTTTGCCAGAATAAAATTAGATATCAACCGCCCTGTCCTTCCGTTTCCATCCGGAAAAGGGTGGAGATAAATAAAAAACTGATGAAATCTCGCGCTGATATCAAGTGGGTGAAGTTCTGCTTTCTCAATAGCATCCTGAGTTGACTTAGTAAGCGAAGGCATACGAGCTATATTCGTTTTATAGTCTCCAAATATGGTGTCGCCAGTTGCCATTTGGGTATCTGTATATACTCCTGGCTCATATCCTTTTGAAAATTTGATGGTATTTTCGGTGAGGATTTTTTGAGTTTGTTTAATCAATTCCTCAGTAAGCGGCTGTTCCAGGTTATCAAACAGAAACTCGTAAGCTTTAAAATGATCTAAAATTTCGTAAGCCTCATAAAGCGACCTATTTTGTAGTTTTAGATTGATTCCTTGTTCTTTTAATTCGCGTGTTTCATCAACTGTAAAGGTATTGCCTTCCACTGCGCAGCTATGGGCCGAGAATAAGATCTCATTATATTCCCTAAAGTCTTTTATGCTGAAACTGTTTACAATTGTTTTATTGTATTCGAGTACCATTGAATCATATTTCCTGAATAATTCTTCCATAACTTTTGCTTTGATTTTAGGAGGGCACTGTTTTATGAATTAAGGATTTCTTAGTGCAGACTACGAATATAAGCAAGCTGTTTGTTTTTAACCAGTAAAGGATGATTGTTTTGTTTGAACCAATAAGCTTTGATAACTTTAAACGTAAAAAAGCTCACAGACATGTGAGCTTTTTTCAGTAGAGTCGAGCTGCAATATGTCGAACTTTTATGAACATTGCGAAGCTGTGGTCAATTTTGAAAGGACGATAAATAGTAAAGGTGATGGACAGTATAGAAAGAAGAAACAATAGAAATTAAATACGGAAATGCGGAGAATAGCAGTCTTTATATCCGCATATTTTGCGGAGAATATAAAATATGTATATCTATCAAAGACTGGGCTGGCCTCAGTTCACATGGGATGACAGTAAATAACACCATTATTGACCAATGCACGTCATAATCAGGGGCGTATGCTTGGCAAGATGGAAGCTCTTGGTTTTGGCCTTCGCGAAGAAGCCAGTCTGCAAACACTGACTCAGGATGTAGTCAAAACAAGTGAGATCGAAGGAAAGGTACTTGATGTAGACCAGGTACGGTCTTCCATCGCACGTAGATTGGGTATGGAGATTGTGGGACTGATTGCCTCGGATAGGCATGTGGATGGTGTTGTCGAAATGATGCTTGATGCTACCCAACGATGTAACGCGCCGTTAAGCGATGATCGCTTATTTGGGTGGCATAGTTCTCTTTTCCCGACAGGACGAAGTGGTATGCATAAAATTGTTGTCGATAATTGGCGCAACAATAGTAAGGCTGACCCTATGCAGGTTGTCTCTGGGGCAATGGGACGGGAAATCGTCCATTTTCAAGCACCGGATTCTGAAATAATAGCGCAAGAGATGGCAGGCTTTATTGAATGGTTTAATTCAAGCAATAATATTGACCCTGTATTAAAAGCCGGAATCGCACATTTATGGTTTGTGACCCTTCATCCATTCGATGACGGTAACGGTCGTATTGCCCGTGCAATTGCAGATATGCAATTAACCTTAGCCGACCATACAGCTCAACGGTTTTACAGCATGTCCGCTCAAATACGCTTGGAGCGCAAGAGGTACTATGATGTTTTGGAACAGACCCAGAAAGGGACGTTGGATATCACCGAATGGCTGAACTGGTTCCTCGACTGTTATGAACGTGCCTTGTCAAACACAGACCAGACGATAGGAAAAGTACTGCGCAAGGCAAAGTTTTGGGAAAGTCCCCAACTACTATCCATCAATGAGCGGCAACACCTCACGTTGAATAAATTAATTGAAGGATTTGAGGGCAAGCTGAGCTCCTCCAAATGGGCGAAAATTGCCAAATGCTCACAGGACACGGCTACCCGTGATATACAGAACCTAGTGGAACGGGGCGTAATGCTGAAAGAAAAAGGCGGAGGACGCAGCACTAGCTATATTTTGAACATCTGATAGACTAACTCAATTATATGCTTAACAACGAAAAAATCTTTTGCACTCCACAACATTTGGCATTGATCCCCTATTTGAGAGTAGTAGAGCTTCTAAAAGCCCCTTAAAACAAGTAAAGCTCACTTTTCAGTGAGCTTTGTTCAGTAGCCTTAGGGAATAGATTCACAAATGATTTTATAGAAGATTTGCGCCGTCTTGCTAGAATAGACAAGCTTAAGGATTAATTCGCGTTTCTTTCGCTTATGGATTAGGGAGATCGAACTGCGTAGAAAAAATCCCTCAGCAACTTTTCTAGGCAGATGAAAATACCTGTAAAATGCATCGAACTGTTTGAAAAGAGGATAGTCATAAGGGTGCATCATGTCTGATGTGCATTTTTACGTCGTTCAAAATCATGGTAAAATTTATCCAGCTTTCCTTTATAATCATCCCAGATTACTTCGGATTTAGGATAAGGTTTTTGGGTAACTGGATGTGTCATATGCTGAAGGTCATTACTCTTGACATTTTCATAAAACGCAGAATTGGAAACCAGGTCAATCTTTAGGTAATCGAGAAGATAACTTATTGACTGCAATGATTGATAGAAAACTAACGATGGCAGGAATTCCAAAGTATATTGTGATTCCTTATTATACCCCGGGACTATACTCTTAAATTGCTTCATTGCTTCATTCGACGCGGAAAATATTAGGCGAAGTTGGTTGGATTCCTGATTTATAGTGATGCCAACACGGCGTAAGTCCCTATTTTTATGTATCAACTCGGATCGGTACTTGTCCAATTTTGCGCGTATGTTAGCATCTACATCCTGTATTTTAGGAGCTGATTTTAACGTCTCTTTATAGGCATCTCTTGCTTTTTTGGCCAGTGAGCTCCAGTCCAACGTTTTATCTTTGTTTTTCTCAAACATAAAGGAGATAAAGTGCCCCAGGTAATCAAATACTGAACACAGATGATAGAAAATACTGTCGACTATTGAGTTCAATTGACAACTATACCTATAAATTGTTGGATGTGCCTGTATATCCCCATCGAAAGGGTCTAAGTTTAAATCGACAAACGATTTGTTGTTTAAACCTTCGATCAGAAGTTCATATTGGTGAAATGCTGCAAAAATCCTGTAGATCAAATTTTCTTGCGAAAGCACCATTTTCTGTGAAGTATTCTTGTCAGGGCGGTGATCCTCATAAATGTGCGTTATTGCCTCTATGCCAATGTTGGTGATATTAATCAGGTCAGAAATGGTTTCAAGATCTTGTTTTTTATCAGGTATGTAGAAAAAGTTGTGAGTAGCGCTCATTGGTGAGGTGTCTGGTTTATTTTTGATTGAGTTAAAGTACGCAAAGATTCATTATTACTTTCCATATACCTACTAAACACTCATTCAGGTCGTTGCGTGTTGTCTCGTTAAGACCCTAGTAAAAAAAGCCTTGATTTCTCTAGGCTTTCGTTGTAGGCTTATGGGGGCAGATTAGCCTTCTCGCTTTATTTAGTGTAAACAGCTTAATGTAATGTAATTGTTACATTAAGTGTGGTGTATATTTTTGGTGTGATTTTCGCTGAAATCTTAATTGAAATCTAAATTTCAATGTTTATTCTTATTCATAAGAATATGCCGTTTCATTGAAAGAATGAACTATTGTAAAATTATGGTTTCTCATATTGATTGATAAAATGCAAATTAATAAATTAGTAGGGAATAAGATAAAAGCGCTTAATTGATGATATATCGCGAAGACATTTTTCTAACGAAAACTTTTTATATTAAAATTTTCCCTACTTTTGCACGCTTAAAGGTGTACTAATATATTTAGTAAAATTGGCAATGGAAAATTTAAAAGATGTTTGTAATTATGTTGTTTTCAGATTGACTGGAGAGGGCGGAGCATCGATTAGTCATTTGAAACTACAAAAATTGCTTTATTACATTCAGGCGTGGAGCCTCGCCTATGATGGTAAAGGATTGTTTCAAGGCGATTTTCAAGCTTGGATTCATGGGCCTGTAAACCGATCAGTATATAATCGATTCAAAGACTCTAAATATATGTATTCAAATATTACATTAGATGATTTGGGTGGTGTAGACTTCAAATTCACAGAAATTTCTGATGATAATAAAACTTTTATTGATGGAGTTTTGGAAGTGTATGCTCAATTCAGTGACACACAATTAGAGAAAATGACCCACGATGAGGCACCATGGCAGGAAGCTCGTGGAGATTTACAGCCTTATGAGAGGTGTGAGGAGGTTATATCTGAAAAAACAATGGCTAGCTATTATTCCGCAAGGTTGAAAGATGCTAACTAATGAAGAAAAGGCCCGTTCTCAATAACCTTCCGGAAAATAATAGAAAATTTCCGGTAAGTAATATGGTAGCTGCAAGACTACCGGTCACATCAAAAAAGTTTTCTGATCCAAATTTTTCTTTTAGTTTCAAATATTACAAACAGATACCTCTCTTTGAGGTAGGTCAAGTTCCTAATAACTGGTTTGTATCTTTAATAGAGAGACTTAGTGAGCTTTGTAGAAAAGAATGGGCATCGTTTGAAAAAGATTACATTGAAAAAAATGCTTTTCGGTATCACGCAATTGATTGGGGTTCGAAGAATATTCCAATACAGAGAAAAGACTTGAACTGGATTGATAAACATTATCTCGAAAATGAGGAAGACTATCCGATGTTTCAATTTCATGTTTCTAAAGCTTTGGGAAGGGTTGTTGGTTTTTGGGATGGATATCACGTTTTTCAAATTGTACTTTTGGATCCCGAACATAATATTCAGCCAAGCAACTATAACGACTATAAGATTCGTGACACCTATTTTATGAACACCGTATATGGTTCATTAATTGCTGATCTTGTTAATCTTAAGAAAAAAATACCTGGAGAACATAGTTGTGAGATTTGTTCAGCTTTACATTCGTTGCCAACAGGATCTAATGAAACAAACCTCTTAAATATATGCTTAGGAGATGACTATTTACAAAAATTAAATGATAGCAAATTGTCATTAACAGACGTAATAGAATTAGGTTTAGCATCAATAAATGAATAGGTTTTATACTATTTTAAGTGTTAAAATGGGCAAACCATAAAGCATTGAGCCCAAGTCACTCGCCAAAAACAAACAATTAATGCCTTAGTTTTTGCGGATAACTCCACCTTGAGGAAGGAATTGATGAATTCGAGAGCTTAGATCTCGCAATCTATTGCAACAATTCAACGGAAGAATAGTCGATTGTGGATGCTAAATATGTATTTAATGGTATTGTGGGAGCTTGCTGGACATAGTGAATTGTTTTTGTTATTTGTTTTTTGGAGATTTAGTCCTCAGATATAAGTATGACAAACGAACCTAATGTTACAATAGATATAATGCGTGTAAATGGTAGACGATTGACTGCCTCTTTGTTCAGACAGTTTTATGAAGAGAAGCCGTTTAATGCTGAATTCGATTTGTTATACGATATAAAGGGAAAGGTTCTGCAAAAAAATGAGTTCGTGATTTTTAACACGCCAGCCGGATTAAGAAAATTTGATATTTCAAAGTTCAAGTCAAAGACTAGTGTAAATTCATTAGAGAGTAATTTGTTTTGCTCTCTTCATCATGAATTATTGGCTTCAGAATTAGGGAGCATAAGATTTGAAATTAACCGTTACTACTCGGATCTATTATCGCGTGCTGAAGAAGATAGTTATGAGCAATATTTTTTATACCCCCTAATGACCGGGAAAGTTGGGTATAGCAAACTTGAAAGGGAGAATTATTATAATCCCCTAGTCAATCTATTAAACGGGGACTTTAAAGATCGCGTTTCTGAAGAATACCAAAAGGCAGTAACAAAAATAGAAAAACGTAATCAGATGGTTGATGTGTTTAACAATGTTCAACAGATTTTCATTTAAAATTAATTGGCGCTTTTGAGAAATCAAATGCAATGAGGATGCTATGCCTGTTTTTCTTAATGTTGATAGCACAATCTATCTGCTTTTTATTTTTTTTTCTCTTATCAGTCTAGTAAAAAAGTAGGATAAATAACCTCCGAGTGGATGAACCGGCTCGGAGGAAGCTTTTTAATTATAGTGAGGGCGCCTTAGCAGACCTGAGTCTATAAGAAGTCTAACCCCATCCTAGCGATGAGTACATCCACGTCCCTTGTTTCAGTACAAATCAGATGATTTTATCATCAGTATCCTCGGTATATTTTCCTGTCAAATCTAGCGTGGACGAACCGGCGGCCGAAGTAACATTCCGCTCTAACCTCCATAGAGGTTATAAAGATAATAAAATATCCCCTATATTAGCCATATAGCAGCTTTCACAACAATGGGGAAAATTACAAATTCAAGCAGCCTAAATCTGTCAAATAGGGGAATGACAGAGGTGCCGCAATATATTTTTTCATGCAAGAATTTAAAATCATTAAATCTGAGTAATAACGAACTTAAGGAGATTCCTGTTGAGTTATCGCGTTTGAAAACTCTAAAAAAGCTCGACTTGTCAAATAATTCCATTAAACAGGTGCTTTCAAAAACATTTGCCCTAGCTAATCTGGAAGTGCTCAATTTGAATAATAATGACATTAGGAGCCTTCCTAAACAAATTGGAAATCTAAAGAAGCTCAAAAGTTTACTCCTAAGTGGAAATGAACTGGAAGCGCTGCCCGAAGAAATTACAGAAATAAAGGGTCTTAGGGTGGTTAACATTTCAAACAATAAGTTTAAAATATTCCCTGGGCAACTCTTAAAACTTACTGAACTGGCGAAGTTATGGATAGGAAAGAATGAATTTCATTCTATTCCAATAGGGTTATTGTCAGAAAACTTGACCAAGCTAAAAGCATTGTATTCATTTAACCCTATCCTCAATAATTACGAAGTTGATCGTCATACTGCTTTATTAGGCAAGCAGAAAGGAAATGCACTTAAAGATTTAGAACTTATGACTTACAAAACACCCTCTGAAGATAATAAGCCGATTGCAATTCGTTCTTCGCGAAAATCGTCTAAAACGATATTTATTAGTTATAGCCACAATGATGAACTGTACAAAAACGAGGTGTTAAAAACATTAAAGGGTTTGCAAAACGTATTTCCGGACCTAGAGTTTGATGTCTGGTCTGATGATCGGATTCGTACTGGGCAGAAATGGCTTAAGGAAATTGAAGACGCTTTAGATAAAGCCGTAATTGCGATTCTTATTATTTCCAGAGATTTTATAGGTTCAGAGTTCATTATGAAGAAAGAGGTTCCTGTAATATTAAGTAATGCTGAAAAAAAAGGGACCATCATAATGAACCTAATTGCAGGTAAAAGTTTGTTTGGTAGCCTCGTTGTTGCTCAATTTCAATGCGTTAATGATCCTAATGACCCATTAAAGAGTTTAAATGAACACCAGCAGGATGTAATATATACCAAGTTAGCTGAAGACGTTAAATTTTACCTCAGTTAATTAGTTGGCAGTGAATTACAGAATCAATAAGGGACTAAAGCCGGAGCCGAACGGCGTAATATAATCCCTAATAAAATGCTCGGTCAAAATTGAACGAGCATTTTCCATTCGTGGTGATTCCGATTAATTATTAAGTTACACGATTAATACAGGCAAGCTCTGGAGTACTACGTACTTCATCGAGCCGGAGATAATACTCATTACCTGCTTTATTTATCGGACGTTCAACGACAAATGTATAGTATCGCTCATCTACTTCAGTAATAGTAACAGGTATCGCTTTCCGTCCATCCCATGATATCCAAGCTTTATCACCAACTTCAAATTTTTCTACTGTCCTTTTGTTATAATGAATAGGCGTTACATTCTTTACGATAACAATTTTCCTTGGAGCTGTTTTGATAGCAGTTTTTTTGCTGTATGACTTTTTTGGGTTGGGTAATAATTTCTGTTTTTTATATGCCCTGTAGCTTTTCCAGGCTTTCTTTAAGGTTTCAATTCCTTGCCAACCAGCTCTCTTCGAATATAAATAGTTTTCATAGTCTTCAAAATCGTCATACGAAGGCCATGCAGTATCTTTACTCATATCTCTGGCCAAGTCACCTAGTGGTGAATCTCTATTCTTCTGCTTGTGAAGCCAATCCGTAAAAGTGATTAGGATAGTGTCGCTGTCAGAGGTTGTCGGCCTGTTATCAATTGATCTTTGGCAGTGAATCCAATTTGAAAAGCCATGTTCTTTTGCAACCTGGTTTAGGGCCTCTACGTGTTTAATGCCGAGGAGTTTTTTTAACTTTTTTGCTTTAAGTTTATAAAAATTAATCGAATGTTGTTGAGCTTCCATTGAAATTCTTTTTTTCTTCCACAATAATAAATGTCATCCACCAACCATCACTCTTGTGTATGAACAAAAGTTTTTCAATTTATTTAGATTACAGTGCTTATCAGCTTTGCTATTGGTGAACGGCAGGCTCTGTAGGAATACCGAGAACTAATATAAAGATTAATTGTAGAAATATCAATTAGAAATTAGTTTAAATCTATTTGATATCTGGAATTCGTATTAAGTGGTTATCGGTTCCCAAAAAAAGGACTGGATGTGTAAACAAGTCTTTGGATGAATATCTGTTGATGTCGTTGGGAAGAGAAATCTAAAACTATTCTATGTTCCTATTTAATGAATCAAAATAGTCTTTTATTTCGGCAATTTTTTCAAGACGTATGCTTGATGTATTAAAGAGAGAGGTAACTAGACCTTGATGTTCATTGTGTACTGGTGTCACATCTGAATAGCCAAAATCTCTTTGGGTGGAGATAAATGGATAAAATACCATTTTATTTGTAGTTAATTTTGATAAAACCATATCGGCAATAACGTTGTCATCATATGGGTATTCTAAAATGGTATTAAAGAACTTTTTAAAGACAATTATAAATTGAGACGAGAAACAAGGATGAACCCAGTATCTATTTTGAGAGACCGGAATAGCGAGGTCAAAATTCCCTGTTCCGCCGGAAAGATAATCAACCCCCTCTGCAAAAGCCTCGTGAATATTACTGAATAAAATTTCTTTAGTATAACCGTCAGAGAAGGCATGATCATCTTCACTTATAACAATAACATCTTCGTCATTATCCAAAGCAATTCGAATGATTTTACGAATGCTTTCCCATAAACCTACTGCACCAATCTCATGTTTGCACGCATCAACAATAGTGATGTCAAATTCATTCTTGCCATCAAACTGCTGAATTATGTGTTTCCTGCGTTCGGTTCTTTCTGGAAGATTAATTATAAAGGTTGAGATAGAAGTATCTTTGTAACTATCGAGATCTTTTTGTATAGATAAATGATCTTTGGGCTTGCTATAAAATTTAGTGATGCTCTCAACTATTTTAACTTTCGCTGAACTCCTGTTAAACAACCCTTCGATAGTGCCTTTTTGATTGTTGGATTGAGTTATGTCTGAATACCCAAATTCCTTTTGGACGGATATGAAGGGATAAATGAATAGGATATTGTTTGAGAGTGATGAAAATTTGAAATCAGCAGAATCATTTTGAGTGAAATCTGCATTTAAAATTGTCGTATAGAATTTCTTAAAAACAACAATAAATTGGGTGCCGGTAAACTGTTCTGCCCAATAGAGATTTTCACTAACTTTGAGAGCTGTGGTAATCCAACTATTTCCCCCTGACAAAATATCTGCATTATTATTGCGTGCATCTTCAATTGACTTTAAAAAAAATCCGGTTGTATAGTCGTCTGTAAAATAGTGGTCATCTTCACAGATAAGAACATACTCCTCATCGTCATCTTTTGCCTTTTCAATAATACCTTTTATACTGTTCCATAGCCCAATTGTTCCTATCTTGTTTTCACATGCATCGATTATTTTTGTGCTAAATTCTTTATATCTAGAGAACTCGTCAATAATATAATCTCGTCTATCGTGGCGATGTTTTAAATTTATTATATAAGTTGGAATTCTGGGTTCGGGAGATGTATGCATTTATTTTATAATTTTGAGAATTTGTGTTATTACTTGCCAATTATTCAGTATTTCATTAAATTCAATATACACATTATTCTCATTTAAGAATGTTTTTCTAATCGTTAAAATTAATAATCCTGAGCACCTCTGTTGACAATCAGCTTAGCTTGCAATTAAAATTATAACTTTAGTCCATATGTTTAAATAAAAAGTTGAATTTCACTTCCATGAAAAGTGGATGATTCAGTAATTTATTATTCTGAAGAATTATACTATCTTAGATTAAAGCAAATTAAAAAATCTTCTTTATTATGAAAAAAATTGAACTAAAAACCGAAAAGCTTAAATTAAAAAAGAAAGAAATTTCCAACTTGTCTCTCGAAGATATGGGTCAACTTTATGGTGGACTTATTGGCTCTCCAGGCAGCCCAACTCTTGGAGCAACATGTCAAGAACCTTCCCATACCCCAGAATGTGTTTTGACTGCAGCTGGTTGCTAAAATAACATAAATTTATTAGAAACCGCCTTGGTGAAAATCAAGGCGGTATTTTCTCAGATCTCAATCAATGGATGGGAAATGAATACTATTGCATAGAATTTTGATTTTATATTATATAGCATGCCAAACAATGAGACTATTAGGTTAATTTTAAAAAATATTAATGAAGAAGTAGCCTGTCAAGTATCAGATATGTCTTTACTTAGCGGGAACTCTGGTCAGTCACTTTTTAATATTTTATATTCAAAGCATTTAGATAATGATAGAATAACTGACCGAGTAATAAATAATATACAGAATATCATAGATGAATCAACTAGCATTCCCTCTTTTACTCTTTGCAATGGCCAGGCTGGATTAAATTGGTTTTTTACATATTTACACAAGGCTGAGTATATTGATAATGAAGATTGGGAAATAATATGCTCGGACAACACCAAGTTAGCAGAGTATGCTTTATCTATTCTCGAAATAGGAAACTATGATTTTCTTCATGGAGCTTTAGGAATTGCATATTATATTTTGGAGGTACAAAAAAACAATACAGTTTTTTTTACTCGTTTTTTCGAAGAACTAGATCTACTCATGGTCGAGAACAATGGCACTGTTCCTCACTTTGATTTTCAAAAAAATCAATTTGATAAAAGTAAAATAAATCTGGGATTAGCTCATGGTTTATCTAGTATTTTAAAATTTTGTATACAGTGCTTTTCTTTAGGTATTTGCAAGGACCAAGCTCTAAAATTGGCAAACATAGTGGGTAATTACCTTTTATCTCATTCAAATACTGATAAAAAAGAAAGTTGTTATTCATCAATGATTGATTTAAATGAAGAAATCAGTACTATTAGCCGTCTTGCGTGGTGTTATGGCGATCTAACGATAGCCTATGTTCTATATCAATTTGGGATTATATTTGAAAAACAAATCGCCGTAGAATTTTCTCTAGAAGTTTTTGCACATTCAATTAAAAGGAAAAATGAAAATGAAACTTTTGTAAGGGATGCGGGAATCTGTCACGGAAGTGCAGGCGTGGCCCATATTTATCATAAAATGTGGCATTATACGAAAGATCCAATGTTTAAAGAATCATGTGAATACTGGATCGAAAGGACTATAAACTATGCACATTATAGTGATACAGTTTCTGGGTTTAAAAAGTTTAGTCAAATTAACAACCAATACGAGCCTTCATCAGGTTTGCTTGATGGCTCTGCGGGGATTGGACTCGTATTACTTAGCTATTTAACTAAGGATTTTAGCTGGGATTACTGCTTAATGTTAAATTAAATATCATGCACGCATTAAATTTTCTATTGCTCCGTAGCCCTTTACAAAGTTTTAATTTAGGTTTAAAAAGCCAGCCGCCCGTAGAATTAGACCCTATGTTTATTGAAGGGCTTCGACTAGCAGCTCCTGATTTTTATAAAGAGTTGCAAAAAGTCAACCTTGTTGATGACAAGGAGAAAAAAAAAATCCTTGAGTCATTTCATAAATACTGGTTAAGAAGCTGCGTTAGATGTACTCCATATGGAATTTTTGCAGGTAGCACCATCATAAATATAAATGATGGGCCGACCTCTGTTAAGTTGACCGAGAACAAAGATCATGTTTTGAAATCTCGACTGGACATGAACTTCTTGCATTTAATAAAAAAGAAGTTAGAAGAGACCCCTAAAATTCAGAGTCAGTTAAAATTTACTGTCAACAACAGTTTGTACGATACACCTTCTGAATTTCATTATGTTGAATATGTCTTAAAAAACAATATGAGACATTATAAGCTTTCGTCTATAGATAAAAGCGAGTACATTGTTTTTATACTTAATTATGCAAAAGAACCAAGGACAATAACTGAACTAGGGAATGCGCTTATGAAATTATCGGGTGTTAACGAAGTTGAGGCATTCAATTTTATTTTGGAAATCTGGACTTCACAACTACTAACAAGTGAACTTGAGTTGAATCTAACTGGCCAAGATCCATTACAAGAGTTAATCGAAAAACTTAGCAGATTTAATGATATAGGTTTTGAACTGGATAAACTGAAACGTATTTATGCTTTATTACAGAATGCAAATAAGAATATGCAATATTATGAAATTGGAAAAGAGATAAGAACAATTTTTGATATTGAGGATGTACCTAAAGACATATTTCAGGTTGATTTAGCATTGTCAACTCAGAATAATGTAATTAATAAAGGACAGGTAGAGGAAGTTGTTAAGCAATGCGAGGATTTATTTTTATTGGCGCGTTTAGCTCAAAATCCAAATATAGAAGAGTTTAAGCAAAAGTTTCTTGCTAGATACGATAGAGCCGAAGTCCCACTGAATATTGCTTTAGATAATGATTTAGGCATTGGCTATGGTAGCGGAAATTCTGACAAAATTGGAGGTAGTGAATGGATCAATGACCTTCCAATTCGGACTGCGAATTCAAAACGTAGCCTTGATCAGGATTACATAACAGATTTTACATTCTCGAAATATCAGGATTTCATTATCAACAAGAAAGAACATATTGAAATCACAAAGAACGAACTAGATAACTTTAAGCCTATTGTTAAGAATTATAAGTTTCCTTTGAGTATGTATCTTTTTGGTTCTTTACTTAAAAATGATGATACTATTAGCTCACAAGATTTTATCTTTGATGTCAACGGCATAGGAGGGCCTTCAGCAGCAAATTTACTCGGCAGGTTTACGTTAGGTGACCCGGAATTGAGTCAGTTAACTAAAGAGGCTTTGAAAAATGAAGAGGCTGAATACCCTAATGCTATTTTCGCTGAAATTATCCATAATTCTCAAGCCAGGATCGGAAATATATTGCTACGTAGTCATCTGAGAAATTATGAAATACCATACCTTGGGGAGTCTGGTCTTGGACAAGAAAATCAGATCCCGGTCAATGATATTATGGTTTCTGTTAGAAATAATGAAATTGTTCTTAGAAGCATTCAACATAACAAAAGAATATTCCCGCGACTTTCTACGGCGCATAATTTCAATCATAATAGTTTACCAGTTTATAAACTATTATGTGATCTTCAAACACAAGGATTTGCTTATCCAAATGTATGGGACTGGGGTGTATTAATCAGTTCAAAATATCTCCCAAGAGTTATGTATAAAAATTTAATATTAAAAAAAGCGACTTGGGTTATTGAAGAGAAGGAGATTGTAAATGCATTTATAAATTTTGAAGAGTTGATAAGCGCTTTTGAAGAACTTAGAAAAAAAAGAAACCTGCCGCAATTTGTAGTATTAATTCAAGGAGATAATGACTTATTAATTGACCTAGAAAATACCAGGTCCCTATCACTGCTCTCGGGATATATTCGCAAATACAAATCGGTTACAATTGAAGAGTTTCTATTTACTGCAAATAACTGCATCGTAAAAGATGTCAGAAATGAACCCTATACAAATGAGCTGATACTTCCTCTTAACAGAGTTTTTTCTGAGCCGATTATTTTAGAAAGCGAGAGAAGACCAAGTGTGATTAAAAGGAAATTTGCGCCTAATAGCGAGTGGCTGTATTTCAAGATTTATGGTGGTAAAAAAACTTTGGAAAAAATATTGACAGAGATCATATATCCTTTTATAATTGCTGCATATGAAAGATCATCTTTTGAAAAATTTTTTTTTGTGAGATACAAAGATAAGGGAGAACACCTTCGGGTGCGATTCTACAATCCTAATACCGAAAAGCAGGGGGAATTACAAGATAGTTTTATGCAAGTTCTAAATGTGCATTTGGATTTAGATCAGCTTGAAATGGTTACTATCGATACTTATATACGAGAAGTTGAAAGGTATTCTGAAGATTTAATAAATGATTCAGAATCATTATTCTTTAATGATAGTTTGGCTGTGCTAAAATTAAATAGCTTGCTAAATGAGGTTGAAGAATCTGATAAATATAGGTTATTGTTTGCACTGCGTGGAATAGACATTCTATTGGACGATTTTAGCTGGAATCTTGAACGAAAATCCCAACTTATGAAGAAAATGTCCGATTCGTATTTTATTGAGTTTGGGGGATCTCCTAATTTGCGACAATCCATGAATGAGAAATATAGAAAGATGCAAAAAGATATTTTTTCGCATATGGATCAACTTCAAGACGGCGATAATGAAATTCAAGAAGCAATAATGATCTTTCAGCTTAGAAGTGAGATGAATGTAAATATAATTAACAGCATTCAATCTCTACTAGCCATCGACGGTAAAGAAGGAATCCCAGATCAATTTTTATCTGACCACATCCATATGTTTAACAATCGTCTTTTTATGTCTCATCAAAGAAAATACGAGCTTATAGTTTATGCTTTTCTTGAGAGATTTTATTCATCGCAAATGGCCATAAGAACAAAAAAAAAACTGTTGAAAGTATAACATCTATTCAAAAAAATGAAAACTATCTTTTCGAAGATAAATAAACCTAAAGAATTACATAACATTTATGAAATGGTCAATTAATGATCTCGTTTTAGTCCCCCCCTCTGGTTCGAGAGAGCTGGCGCTTAAAAACTGTATAGATTTCGCGATACATGCAGAAAATTTGGGGTACAGCAAGTTATGGTATGCCGAACATCATTTTAATCCAGCTATGATAAGTTGTTCGCCAGAGTGTTTAATTCCTTTAATTGCCTCAAAAACGGCAAAGATTAATATTGGATCAGGCGGAATCTTACTTAATTATCATAGTCCATTCAAAGTTGCAGAAAATTTCACTTTACTAAGTGAACTGTTTCCTGGAAGGATTGATTTAGGAATAGGTCGGTCTAATAGTGGTCCTTTAATAGATGAGGCTCTTAGATATTCTTCATTTGAAGACAGATTTGACTATGAGGAGAAATTGCAGGAGCTATTGTCTTGGGTATTTAATAGTTTCCCTAACGGCCATAAATATTCAACAGTCACCTTCCCCAAATTTATTTCTAGACCAAATCTCTTTTTGCTGGGCTCGAGCTCAAATAGCGCAACTTTAGCCGCCAAGTATGGTTTGCCATATGTTTTTGCAGATTTCTTTTCTCCTAAAATTATGGTTCAAGCAATGAAAGAGTATCATAATAATTTCAAAATAAACCACATTGACTATGCCTCAACTCCATATTCTATACTTAGTCTTAGAATCGTAACTGCTGAAACGGAGAGAGAAGTACGCCAATTGATTGCGCCACTTGAGTTAATGAAGCAAAAACTACGTAATGGGACTTTCTTAAGGATCTCGTCACCCGAAGATGCGATTGCGGAATTGGGGTTTCTACCCAAACTCGAAACGGAATTTTCATTTGAAAATAATAGTCCGGTAATAACTGTGGGAACCGCAATTCAGTTAAAAGAATTGATTGACCATAAAACAGAGGGCTTAAAAATCGATGAAATTATGTTCCAAGATTTTATTTATGATCATAACAAACGGTTAAGAGCGTATGACCTCTTGGCAAAAACACTCTTTTGAATAACAGCTATAGGGTATTCTATTAATTTATAAATGTTTAGAAATACAAAAATAAGCTATTATTAAAGAGGGTCATTTTACAATGACCCTCTTTAATTTAATAAATTGTCCTCTATATGTTAGTTGCCAGATGTAATTCCACAGCATATTGGAAACGAGTATAAACACATTGCCCATGGATCTGAAGGACCTGCTGGGCTGCCGGGAGGGCAAGTTTGTGTAATGTGTGTGAAATCGCATGCAGGAGCATAAGAGGGCGTCGGAGATCCACCACACGGACCACTTGTACATGGTCCAGTGTCACCACCGTAAACTTGCTTCATCTGTTCGTCAGAAAGATTGGCAATTTCTTCCTTCTTTAATTTAAGGGAGGAAGTGTTTAATTTAATTTTTTTCATAAGATTATTAATTTATTTAATTGATATCTAATATAATAATATTTCCGTCATTATTTTTTTTTGAAAAAATATTTAATCAAGCCAAAAAAGATTTATTAGAAACAAATCGAATTATATCGATTTAACTGAATATTAAGTATGTTTAAAGTAATCCTAAAATCTTTGTTACATTCGAATTATCCCGAATGAGGTTAAGTGAATAGGGCTTTTAAGCAGTCCGCCTCGACACTAAGTCGATGTCAATCAAGGAGTAAAACATTAAATACAGCGTGTAATTTTACATTCAAATAAAATTTTTGGGGTCTTAGAAAAGAATGTTACTTACCCATAGAGCTCTGCAGTTGTTGCCATTTTCTTTGCCCTATTACTCTGCATTCCTAAATTTGCCAAAATCCTGCCGTATTACTTGCCTGTGTCACACATTGGCTACGAGTATAAACACATTGCCCATGGTTCTGTCGGACTTGGGCTGCCAGGAGGGCAAGTTTGTGTAATGTGGTGAAATCGCATCCAGGAGCATAAGAGGGTATCGGAGATCCACCACACGGACCACTTGTACATGGTCCAGTGTCACCTCCGTTAACTTGCTTCATCTGTTCGCCAGAAAGATTGGTAACTTCTTCCTTCTTTAATTTAAGGGAGGAAGTGTTTAATATAATCTTTTTCATAAGAATATTAATTTATATCTGATATAATAATATTCCCGTCATTATTTTTATGAAAAATAATTAATCAGTATGAAAGAAATTATTATAATCAGATCGAAATATATCGATTTAACTGAATATTAAGTATATTTAAGGGAAATCCTGAAAACTTTGTTACATTCGAATTATCCCAGATGAGATAAGGTGAATGTAGGAAAATAAAGCTTTAAGCGTGTCTGTATAGTTAGTAAGTGGGTGTCAATCAAAGGATGAACATTAAATACGGCATGTAATTTTACATTTAAATAAAAGTAATTGGATAATCCCTTGATATGCAAAGGAACAAAAAAAGAAGAATAGATGAAGAGAACAGAAAAATAAGACAGTTCATTAATTATTCGAAATTTTACTCAGTAATTATTGTGATTTTAATTTCAATATCTTCCTGTAAGAAGCAAAACTATTATAATTTAGATTTTGAGCAAAAAAGGATCAAAGATGGAATTAGAGATTGGGATTTAAACTTGGATATAAATAGTGATCTGTATCAGGTTACTTTAGACTCAAATATCAAGCAACAAGGTAAATATGCACTGAGAATTGACTATTCCAATGAAAAAGTAACCTTCGGGGGCGGCTGTAAGCTAAGAGTTACAAATCCTTTAAGCGGAAGTAAACTAAAACTTACAGGCTACCTTAAATCTGAGGATGTTATTAATGGAGCAGGGCTTTATATTTTCACAGAAGATGAAGAGGGGAAAGTCTTGGATATCATATATCAAAAGCCTATCAAAGGTAAAAAAAATTGGAGTGAATACAGTATTGAAATACCTTATAATGCACTTGCTGATAAAGTTTATCTTGGCGCGTATCTCTATGGAAAGGGTAGAATTTGGCTCGATAATATAAAATTGTCGATCGACGGAAAACCGATAAAGGAAAAACTTGTAAAATATAAAGCGGATTTAGATACTACCTACCATAACGGATCATACATAAACAGAATCAGCGTAGATAGCAATTCGATTAAGAGAATGACGAATCTTGGAATGATTTGGGGATTCTTAAAATACTACCATCCTGAAATTGCTAAGGGAAATTATCAATTAGATGCTGAATTATTTCGGATTCTCCCTAAATTAATTTCAACACCTAAAGACGAGGAATTTTATTCTATTTTGGAAAGCTGGGTAAAATCCTTTGGAATGGTTCCTCAACTTCAAGATGGCCATAAGAAGTTGGAAAAAGACCGTATCAAACTTCATCCTGACTATGGCTATATTTTCTTGAAAAATAACTTGCCGAATTCATTAATTAAGATTCTCTCATGTATAAAAGATAATTATGTTGAACCAGGAGATCATTACTATGTGAAATTTAAAAATGATACAGAAACTCCCATTTTTACTCACGAGCTTAAATATAAAAGTTCAATATATCCTGATGCTGGATTAAGGTTGCTATCTCTATTTGGCTATTGGAGTAAAGTTCAATACTTCTATCCTTATAGACATTTAATTGGAACAGACTGGAACACCATACTAGAAAAGTTCATCCCAGAGTTTATTTCAGCAAAAAATAAGGAACAATATGCACTTGTTTGCTTAAAATTGATAGCCTCAATTAATGACACACATGCCAATATATTTAATAATAATATTATAGATTCAATAAAGGGAATGAGGATGGTGCCCTACGAGGCGACATTTATTGAAGGAAAGTTGTTTGTCACAAAAAGTTATCTAGATTCTTTTAAAGGTCAGAAGATTATGCCAGGTGATATCATTGAGAAAATTGATGGGGTACTTGTTAAAGATTTGGTTGAAAAATATCTTTCGGTAACTCCTGCTTCAAATTATGAAACACAATTAAGAGATTTGCCTACAACATCTGGCTTCTTATTGCGAACAAATAAGATAACTTATAATCTACAGATTGAGAGAAATAATGAATCTAGATTATTAAATATCGAAACTCTACCTTTGTCTGTGGTGAATAAGAGCATCAATGACGGTCAAACTAAGATAGCTCCTGGATTTAAATTGATTGGAGAAAATATAGGATATATTTATCCAGCTAGATTGAAAGATAATGATCTTTATCTTATTAAGAGTTTGTTTAAAAAAACTAAAGGTTTGATTATCGATATGAGGTGTTATCCCTCTGTTTTTATGCCTTATATCTATGGCGATTGGATAAAGGAATATAAATCAGAATTCGCAAAATTTACTCTGTCAAATTTAGCTCTTCCGGGGGCAATAATGTTTAGTAAAGAAGTGCTTTCAAATGGTACGTTCTTGAGAAAAACAGGGGAGGACAGAAATTATAATGGTAAAGTTGTTATAATTGTAAACTCGATAACACAAAGCCAAGCAGAATTCACAACAATGGCATTTAGTTCCAAACAAGGAGTTATTGTCTTAGGAAGTCAAACTGCTGGGGCTGACGGAGAAGTCTCAAATATCGCATTGCCAGGGTCGATAAATACAAGAATTACGAGCAGAGGAATCTATTACCCCGATTCAACTGAGACACAAAGAAGGGGAGTTAAAATTAACCTAGTAAAAAAGCCGACCATCCTTGGAATGAAGCAAAATAGAGATGAATTATTGGACGAGGCAAAAAGAATAATAAACAACTAACGCGTTAAATCGTTTTGAGTTGTCTCGTAGTTTTTATTGTATGGATCATGAGAAATCTTCAGATTCGATATTAGTGACTACGGTATATTTTGCATCTCTAGGGGATTCTCGCAGTTGAAGTCAATCTTTAACCTCCGCGATCCATGTGTGTTCTTCTATGTTAACTGCTTGTTAGGTGATGATGATGCAACTATCTAGTTGTCGAAAAGGATTTAGTAATCTTAAAGACTAATTGCTGTTCATCATCTTTGTAACATTTCTTAAAAACCTTTGGAGTAAGGAGCTTTCTTCTGTGACAATTTCGGCATCGGCTTGCATCCCATTCTTTAGTATAACTTTGTGTTCAGAGTCTTTATTCTCAAAATAATCGAAGCCAATCTTTGCTATAAATACACTGTCTCTAAAAGCCACTTCTGATATATACTTTACTTTACCTCTAATTACACCATATTGCTCAAAAGGAAAGCTTCGCATTTTGACTAAAGTTCTTTGGCCGATCCTTACCTTACCCATATTATATTGTGGTATGTATACCTCCCCAAAAAAGTCGGTATTTGCGGGATTGATCATGAAGAGTTCCTGGCCCCCGTTCACTGTTTGATTTTCCTGAACAATTCCAGCATAGCTCACCTTTCCGGCTACAGGTGCTCTTAAAACATATTGACTGATCCAACTGTTGGTTTCGGTGATCATATTGCTTAAAGATTGTACAAACTTAGACCGCTCTTCCTGTATAGTATGCTCCAATTCCAGGATTTCTTTTTGTTTGGCAGCATAGCTGGTGTTATTGTTCAGCAGCGCAGTAATGCTTTGCTGCATAGGATATTTGCCAGCAAGAAATTTGTTTTCCTGCTGCTTGTACTCACTTGTAGAGACAACCCCCTTCTGATAGAGTTTTTTATAGGCTTCAAACTCATGTTCTACATTGGCATATTCCTGTTCTTGAATCTTCTGCTGGCTAATGATCTGATCCTTTAATTTTTCGATTTCCTTCAAATCTTGTTGTAGGTATTGTTTTCTGGTTAAATAATAGCCGCCGTTCTGAGCTGAAATATATTGCAAATATTGTTGGTAAAAGTTCTGATAAGCACTCTGAAGCTCGCCAAGATTCAGATGTTTCAGTTTCAGATTTCCAAGTGTCCCGTTACTGTCTAATCCCCCGCTCTTCAATACCAGTTCTTCATGTAGTTTCAGCACATCGCTGTGATTCGCGGTACTTTCCATAAAAGCCAGCGGCTGATTTTGCTGGACAATGGCCCCCTCCTTTGCCAAAAGGGCTACGATCTTGCCTGTCTGTTTTACTAATACAGCTTTGGGTGCATTTAAGGAATTTACCTTCAGACTGGTTTTGACTACATCAGGATACTGTATAAATGCTGAGGCAAGTATGATAGCTAACAGGATTCCGAAAATTAGTAAAATCCCCCTCCTCAATATCCAGGACGGAACCGCAGTAATGATCTCCTGTACTTCTTCGCTGTTTACTTCCAGTCCATTTACTCGGATGTCAGCTCTTTTTTTGGACTCAGTATTCAATTCCATCTATACCCCCAGTTCAAGTTGATTTTTCACAAGTTGATAATATTTTCCACTGGAGTTCACTAGCTGTTGATGTGTTCCTTGCTCGATGATAATCCCCTTGTCTAGAACAATGATATTGTCAGCATTTTTTACTGTGCTTAAGCGATGAGCAACCACCACAACTGTGCGACCTTTAAAAAAAGTTTCAAGATTTTCCATAATTACTTTTTCATTATTAGCATCTAGTGCATTAGTCGCTTCATCAAATAAAATGTAATCGGGATCTTTATATACAGCTCTGGCAATCAACATTCGCTGCCGTTGCCCTTGACTAATTCCATTTCCAGTTGCACCGATCTTTGTATTTAGACCTAAGGGTAGTTCTTCAATAAAATCGCTAATATTCGCCACCTTAATTGCATGGAGGAGTTTCGACATATCAGGATATTCATCCCCTACAGCTATGTTTCGAGCAATTGTGTCTGAAAAGATAAAGCCATCCTGCATTACAATGCCACATTTGCCCCTCCAATATCGATAGCCAATCTGTGATAGATACGCATTTCCCACTTTAATGTCACCCCTTTGTGGCTCGTAAAAACGCAACAAAAGCTTTAAGATTGTGGTTTTGCCACTGCCGCTCATTCCCACTATGGCTGTAGTCTTGCCTTCAGGAATGATTATGTTTATGTTGTCCAGTATCGGTTCGTTACCCGCGCCTGGATAGGTAAAACTAATGTTTTGCAAACATATACTTTTGTTTAGTGGAAGTGAAGTCAAAAATGTGCTTTCTGCGGGCTCTTCGTCTTTCATCTCATGAATTTCATTTAGTCGTTCTAAACTTATTTTAGCATCCTGAAAAGATTGAAGGAATCCTAGGAGTTGTTCTATCGGACTATTCAGTTGTCCTACAATATACTGGATTGCCATCATGCTTCCCAATGTTAGTTGCCCGTCGATCACTGATTTAGCTACCATAAAGGTAATCAGTATATTCTTTCCTTCATTGATAAAAAAAGTTCCAAACTGTTGGTATTGCCCTAACGCAAGACTTTTCATATTAAATTTAAACAAACCGGCCTGAATCCTTTCCCATTCCCAACGCTTCTGTTGCTCACAATTATTGAGTTTGATTTCCTGCATACCACTAATCAGCTGCACAATGTTGCTTTGGTTTTCTGATGAAATATCAAATCGTTTGAAATCTAACTCACGACGCTTTCTTAGAAAGAAAATGACCCAAAGACTATATAGGATGCTACTTGCTAGAAATATGATGAAAATATTGATATCATAGTAAGCTAAAATAAAGGCAAACACCACAAGGTTAAACAAAGAGAAAATAGTATTTAATGATGGGCCAGTGAGAAAATTTTGGATCCGACCCTGGTCGCTCATGCGTTGCATAATATCGCCAGTCATCTTTGTCTCATAAAAGCTCATCGGTAACTTCATAAGCTTAATAAGAAAGTCGGTAAGTATAGAAATGTTGATTCTGGTGGTAATATGGAGTAAAATCCATGAACGAATAAAGTCTACACTTATGCGCCCAATAAATAGCATAACTTGGGCGATTAGTACAACGTAAACAAAGCTTAGATTACGAGTGTTTATTCCAACATCAACAACGGACTGAGTTAGGAATGGAAGAATGAGTTGTAATAAACTACTGACACCGAGACCGACAAAGAGTTGCCCAATCAGTTTTTTATATTGAAGTAAATAGCTGAGCATATAGCTCAGATCTAGCCCTTTGGAGGAGTCCCCACCTTGAGCGTAGAATTCTGGAGAGGGTGAAATTGCTAGTGCAATCCCTTCTAACGAACCATTATTTTGAGTGCTGATCCAATACTTTAAAAATTCAGATTCGGCGTATTGAATCAGACCTTTCGCGGGGTCTGAAATGTGATAAACTCTTTTATGTGAAGAAAATTTTGTCGTTATTTTATATAAAACCACAAAATGTTTTTGTTGCCAATGCAAGATGCAAGGGAGTTCTAATTCAACCAATCTCTCAAGACTTAATCTTACTCCAGTGGTGCGAAAGCCTATTTTTTCAGCTGCTTCGCTAATACCCAATAAGGAGACTCCTTGGCGGTTAATTCCAGACACTTCGCGGAGACGTTGTAAACTGTAGTTCCTACCATAGTATTTAGAGATAATCCGTAGACAGGTAGGACCGCAGTCCATCTGATCCAGTTGTTCGTAGTGAGGGAATTTTTTATTCACTTAATTTTACTTTCTTGACAGTTCTATCCCTTGTGGAAAATTTTGTTTCATTATGCAAAATACCAAATTTAAATAATTATAAGGAATAGAATCCCTTATAAATGATCAGAGTTCATAAGGTCTCCAATATGAATGGAGTCAGGTAATAATAGCATTAAAAAATCAATTCAAAGATTTATAAATGACAAATATTTTTATTATAATGGTATTTATTTTTTTCATAAATTACTAAATCCAATTATGGAATGATTTCATATAACGTTTAAGAGAAATAAAGTGTTTTATCTTAAGTAAATTTTAATAACCTAAACAAAATATGACCTATAATTTCCCCATCGATAATAGAGATCTTGCAAAAGACAATATCGGTAATGTGCATTCAGTATTGCTTCGAATGTTGAAGGTACTCGATGTAATTTGTTCTATTCATAAAATTGACTATTGGCTGGAATACGGTACCCTTTTGGGTGCTATTCGTCATAAAGGGTTTATTCCTTGGGACAATGAGGTTGATGTTGGTATGATGAGATCTGATTTCGAGCGATTTATAAAAATTGCAGAACAGAGCTTGCCGAATGATATCTTCTTGCAGACTAAAGACACTGATGTTTTCTACTACTCTCCTGTAGTTGAAGGGAAATTGAGAGACAAATATAGTAACTACCAAAAGTTCTCGAATGAGAACCCAACAATAAAATGGCATAATGGCATTCAAATTGACATTTTTGTTTATGACTTGGACAGTAAATTGGAGAACTGTATAACGAACTCTTTTGAGAGACTATTGTCAGGGAGCAAGGTATATTTAAATAAGGAGGAGATTGAGTATACTATTGATCACGACTTCGAGGATATGGTTTGCCCGGTCCCTATTGGCTATGACAAATATTTACGCAGAAACTACGGCGATTACTGGCAATTGCCCAATGAAATTAATCAAATACCTGAATATGTTGAAGTTTTTACTCCGTGCGTGCACAAAGAAATATTAAATTGGAAGCCTATATCTTAGATCGGGTTCAGAATATCGGAGGTAGAACTGATGATATTCATATTATGTGTTCTTGGCTATATATTCTTTCTTTAATGTTTTCTATTATCTGTGTAGATGATATTCCTTCGGTATATTTAACTTGCTTAAAGATGTTCTTGTCAATAGCTACTTTATAGTATTTTTCCAATTGTTCTATATCAAAATCATCTCCGTGAACGACAAGACCGATGTTGTATGTATCAAGAATATTTTCAGTCAGAATTCCGACAGCTTCTATGGTTTTATTAACATACTTACAAGATTTAACCACTGCATAGCGGCTTTTTTCTGGCATTATTGGACGTCTTTTGTAACTCATAACAAATTCATCATCATGTATGCCAACAATTAAGGGGCCATATGATGAGGCTTCTTTCAGGAAATTAATGTGTCCTTCGTGGAACAAATCAAATACCCCATCTACATATACATTTATTTGTTTTAATATAATCATACTTATGTGCTCCCAGATATCGAAAATAACATCCGGTTATTTTGATGGAAGATAAACTTTTTTATACATACGCCTCATTAAAATCTTAATATATATGTTTTAATAATTTCTTTCAGACAGATCATTTACTGGGATGAGATGCTGATTAGAAAATACCTACGCTAAACTCCTGCTTCAAATTTGGAAATCAGCTGAAGGACTTGAGTTCTACCAAGAGATTTCTATAAACCAATAGATTAACTTATAGTTTGAATTAGTGTGACATTTATTATGGTATTTAACGGAAGCCCAAAAAGATAGCCTTTCTTCGTTTATCTTAGAAGACTTTAGAATTTATCATTTGTTTTGCCTTTTCTAATAATTCATCTTCACCGTTAATAATACCGTTAATTGTCGGTTTTATTCTTTTATCGATTCGAATCCCAATTCTTTGAGTACGTGTTTTATCTGGATAGAAAACCCCTAATCCTGAGATCATTGTAGAAATTCCACCTGGAAGACTAATATAAGAGACATCTCCATCTGCTCCTGCAGTGGTACTGCCAATAACTTTTACGTTAGAATACCCCTGAAAAGCCATGGTCGTAAATTCAGCTTGACTCTGGGTTTCTGAATTAACGAGGACAATTACCCTTCCTTTATAATCTTCATTATTTGCACTTCCATTATTTTTAGGCTGAGAAAGAAAAAAGGTACCCGGTTGATTTTTTACAGGCAGACTAAATCTTACGAATGCTTTTGAGCCGGATTTAATATAATTACCAAATGTGTATGGCATAAATTCATTTGGATAACATCTCATATCTATTATCATTCCTTTGGTTCCAATAAATTTTTTTTTTATTTCAGATAAGTCACTATTTTTAAATTTTCCAGCATAGACATATCCTATTTCTTCATTTAAAAGACTAAATGACTTTTTGTCTTTGAATGGCTCATAATTATGGAGAGTTTCAATGCCGACGCTGGGGATGGATTGGTATATAAGTTTGTTATTCCTTTTAATTTTAAATACAAACGAATTATCATTTGATCTTAATAAATAATTCCAAGGTAAATCCCTTAGTTGCGTTTCAAAGTTAGATGCTGGGGTGATTTTTAGGAATTTTTTCGTCAAATAACGAACTGAGTACCCGTTTATAGATTGAATTATATCACCTTTTTTAAATTTATTCTTAATATTCAAGGTGTCTAGAAAGTAATCACAAATTACAAGCTTATTTTCTATAAATTTAGCATTAAAGGGGACGGTGTATTTACCTTTAATTTCGTCTAAGGATTTGTTGTCTCCCCATATATTTGCATGTGTATCGTGTACATTTGCAATAAGTTTTAAAACTGCTATAGTATATTCCTTCTCATTTTTAGCATTAATAAATTCTGAGCAATACTTTGTTATTATCTTATTCCAGTCTTCTCCAATAAGATCTTTATAAGGATAGAAATAATTTACTATTCCCCAGTACCTATACAAACACAATAATCTATAGCCGAGATCGGGATAAGGCATATTCTGATATTTTTTTTCATTTTCGAATATCGGATTACCATTTTCTAGATCGAAAGAAACATAATATTGATCCTCTTTATTGAGGGTTTCTAGTATTTGCTTTAACTTAGATATGAGAGAACTTGATAATTTTCTTTTATTGAATAGTTGGCCATAGTCAGGTTTAATAATGACTTCTGAATCATTATTGATTGTTTTATCCTTAGCTACTCCAGTTGGGGTAGGAAGTTTATCCAAGAAAGATTCTAGTGCTTTACTGAGTTCAACATTATTTTTTGCTTTTAACACATCAGGTAACATTCTAAATAATTCAGCGTCCCAGTTATAATCACCCTTTATCACTGAAGAATGATGGTACTTAAGAAAACACCAAAATTGCCCAAATAAGTTAATACTCGTTAAAGTCTGTTTTGTGACAATTAGATTATTGATATTGGAGCCGTTATTAAATTCTGTATCCGTATAATTTTTACTATAGATTATAGGAGTTGATGGGAGTGATTCAACTGGTTTATCGTTAATATAAAGTTGTAAGTTATCAAACCATGCTTTCCCATCCCCAGCTAATATACCACCAACTGAAATGTTTTTTACCTTTTCACCATTATAAGGTAGTTGGATAAAAAATTCTTTCCAATCTTTAGTCCCATTTAGACCTTGATTGCCCATGTTCTCAAAACCTAAAGTTTTATTTTCTCCATCTAAGCGAAGCCATAGCCCTGCAAATCCTGAATTTACATTTTGTATTTTGATTGAACCACTTAGTTTTATTGTATTTCCTTTGTAGCTTCGCTTGATAGGAAAGTTGATGGCTGCAAATTTTGCTTTTCCTCCTATATTCTCTATACAAATAGAGTGTGCGCCTGTTGTTTTAGTTAAAGAATCTAGTTTAAATAAATAAGATTCATTTTGCTCTTTGTTAAACGCAAATTGCCAGCCTGCAGGTATCTTTGTTATTGGATTTATTACTTCCGCCTCTAAGTTTAATTTTATCTGCGCTTTAGCAGACAATGTAAACAGAAATAACAATATAAGGCAATTTTTCATAAAGGTTATATTTGGTAGCTAAAAATAAGAAAATTAATTCCATATTAAAACGGCTGAGTTTTTAACTGATTGGTGAACAAAAATAATGTGGCTCTTAGGGCCACTTAATTTGTTGGTGTCACTTTCTATGTTTATACAAGGTGACACCGAAGATTTGCGGTTTGCTTAAATTAATATTAGAACTGTTTGGTTAGCCATATTTAGTTTTAAGGATCCGCTTTTTGCTTCATGTTTGCTTTCACTTCTTCACCACAGACCACTGAAACTTTTGTTGGTATACACTATGCCCATACGATTTTAACCAGTCTACGCATTTCACAGACAGCTCTTCTAATTGAATTATTTGACAGTCTCCAGTTATTCCCTTTTGGTTTTTCACCGGGTAAGATGAGATAGATTATCCCAGCTCTTGTGCAGGCGGCGGTGCAGGATTGTTAATGTAAATGAGCATTGCTACTAATATGAGCACTAGAACAACTACAGCTACGCCAACATACTTGTTATTCGTCGGCTGCTCATTTTCAGGTCCGGCCCAAATCTTCAGCCCCTGGAAAAGGGCAAAAAGAACTTCTAGCAAAACATACATATGGTTCTGTTTAACTCACAGCAAGATAGCTAAAATAAATCATTGGATTAACCTTTTATTTTCACAGATCAATCAAAAGAGATAATTTTAGAGGAATCAATTTGACTATGGGAATTGCCAGGCAGCTTAAACAGGGTAGACTTCATCTCAATACAATAGAGAACCGTATTGAAATAGACCATAAGGAAGGCATCTTTATTCACTACCTGGACGTTGGCCGATCAGATTGGGGACAGGTATATGAAAAATACGTCGGACAGGTACTCGAAGCTGAAGGATATAAAGTCAGTTACCGGGGATTGGACTTAGGGTTTACGGATCGGGGCGTTGACTTAATTGCCAAAAAAGACGGCGATGTACTGTTTATTCAATGCAAATACCAGCTTAAAAAAATCACCAAAGACCAGATCGAATGGATACTGAATAAGGCCTCTAAGTTTTTACTTGACCAGCATAAAAAATTTGATCAGAAAATCACTTTCATGCTCGTGGTTAATAATCTGAATGATAATTTTTCAAAACGGATACCTAAGAATTTCAATCTGAACCTAACTTCCACAAAAAAAATAGTTTACCCCATGCTTGAATATTTCCTTAGCCACAACCATACCCAGGACAAAGTAAAACTGGATTTCCGGGAAATTGAGATGGTGATTTAGTTAAGCTCATATCGACAGACCTTTTTGCGGTGCATATTTCATCCTTCCCAGCTTTGGCAACCGTATCCCGGTTCTTGCGTTTTTTCTTTTTCTTCGGCTGACGCTCCTTGATCTTTTGCAATTCCACCTCCATGAGACGCTGTATATCTTTTTTTACCTTCAGGTAGTTTTCTTTCACATCCCCTTTCGTGACCACCTGAATAATCGGTAGGGGCTTATATGTAGCTTCCTCACGAGCAATCGCCTCATGGTCATTTTGAATCTCCCCATGAAACATTTTCTGAGGGATTTTCTCATTCGGGCTATCTGCTACAATACCCACAAATTCACCGGATGAAAGGGTCGCAATCTTTGATGCAGGAACAGCAAAATCCATTTGCATGGATTTAGAAATGGAAGTATCTGAGCTGTTGATACTCATGCTCTGCCTGTCCTGCATGATCTTGCCAAAAGTTTCAGACAGCTTCTTCGCACTATCCCCGGAAACCTGCCCGCTGATGATGTTCGCACAAATTCCCGCAATAATTTCTGCCTGTTCCGCACCATATTCTTTCTTCACCTGTTCTATACTCTGGATGCCAATGGTACAGGAAATCAAATTGCTTCTGCCTGTGCTGATCGTGGTAATTAAATTGGCCACTAAAGTAGGGTACTCGTCAAAAATGAGGCTGCACTTCTGTTTCCCCTTCTTGTTAATCAGCTTTAACATCCGGTTCACATACAGGGAAAGCACCGCTCCGTAAGTGTCAATCTTCTGTGGGTTGTTGCCCATACAGACAACCTTGGGCGCATTAGGGTTATTAATGTCCAAAGTAAAGTCATTTCCTGTCAGTACAAAATACAGCTGCGGTGAAGCCAATCTGGCCAGACCAATCTTAGCCGATGCAATCTGTCCCTCCAGCTGAGCCTGGGCATTGTTCTGCAAGGCCGAAATAAAAGGATTGATTAACACCTTGATTTCTTCCTGCGTTTGCAATACCGCAAATAAAGGATCATAATCCGCCTGCATCAGTTCTATGACATGCGGCAGGGTACAATACTTCCCATCTTCATACCGTCTTAAAAACCAGATCACCGCCGTCAGGAAATTGATCGGAGATTCCACAAAAAAGTCACCTTGTTTTTTCAACCAGTCACGATTCAGCCCCATCATAATGGTACGGCTGGCTTCTGTCGCATCGGTAATGTCTTCCATACCGGAAGGATCAAGGGGGTTACAGCGATGCGTGCGGTTCAGGTCTTCAAAGTTGATGACGTAAAATTTTGGCTTTACCTGATAACTCTGCTGGTACTTCAGCAGTTTGTTATAAGCCATTTTTGTTAAATCGTCGTACTTGAAGTCGTATAAGAATAAACAAAAGCCCTTTTTGAGTTGCTGATCCAGGATATGCCGGATGACAAAATACGTCTTACCTGCACCTCCGCTGCCCGCTACGAGCACACTCCTGAAGGGATTCACAACATTGATCCATCCGTCCCGAACCTTTCCCTTAAGCTTATATTTGGTCGGCAGGTTAAAGGAATATTCGTTTTCCAGTAATCGCTCTTCCTGCGGAAAGGTCTCATTGTCCGAATTGAACACATCAGTAGACAGGTTATTCTTAATTAGCCTTGTCAGGCGGGTACCGCCAGTAAGGATCAACAAATAGCCTATACAAGATAAGCCGATATACAAGCCAGCTATGAGGGGTATGCTCCATTGCAGGTAGAACACCAAAGGACTGAGTAGGTACACCAGTAGGCCATTTAACAGGTAGGCGACTATGCTATTTTTTTGAACTGTTTCGTCCTTTTTGCCTTTTGTACCCAACAGGGAGATGCATAAAAATAGCAGCCCTGCCAGTTTCGGTTTGAGTATGCCTGTAAACAGGCCGGTTTCTGCGATGTTGATGACCATACGGTCTGTGAGAACTGCCGTCCATCCCCAAAGCTCAAAAGCCTTATAACATACCATGTAAAAATGTATGCTTAAAATAAACAGACTGATCAGCCTGGTAAAATCGAGGATCTTCCGTAATCCCTCGGTATTTTCTCCTGTGTTCATCATATTATAATTTATAGGGTGATTTCTTGCAGGGTTTGCTGTTGGCGTTTCTTACGCTTGTTGCGTTTGCGCGGAATCGTTGGCGCATGATCCTGATCTGTTTTTCCAAGCAGGATTTCTAGATAATTGGTTGGTACCGATGGTTGCAGGTAAGTTTCCAGCTGTTGTTTTAGACTTTGCCGCTGCTTGTGCTGTCCGGTGCCAGAACCAGCAAGCTTTGTCTTTGATAATGCAGTTCCTTTAAGTTTGAGGGATTCAGCGAAACTTTGCAATAACGTCTTTGCACCATAGTTTTTACCCAATTCACTGCCATTGAAAACAGCTTTTCCTGCATGGTCAATAAAAGTGATCCCGTAGGTTTGTCCGTCTTTATTGGTACGATACAATACTTCGATCTTTTGAGCTTTCAGCTGGTTTTCAAAACCCTCCTTTGTTGGATTGGTCTTTAACACCCGATCTATGCGGTGTCTTAATGAAGCGGATAAAATCTTCCGCTTGCCCTTGTTTCTGGCAAAACGTTGTTCTAACTTGTCCAGGGTATATTTGCCTGCAATCCGGCTTGCTTTAATGGGTACGCCCAGTTTATTTCCATCTTCATCAATGATTCGGTATAATAATCCCTGCTGGTTAAACATGGCCGACTTTTCATGCCCACGATCTGCAAGGATATTGAACCTGCCCAATACCGCATTCAGTTCTGCCAGACTGCTGTAGTTGTATTTTTGTACTACAGCATTTACAATCTGGGTAATGGCCTTTTTGGTTTCATCCTTACCATAGTTCGCCTTTTGGAGTACCGCAGTATCTATTACCGGTATGTCCTCATCTTTGCCTCGGCCTGCTGCCTGGATCAGCCCGTATTTCGATTCAATTTCCTGCCGGGCCTTTTCGGACAGGTCACGGCCAAGGTTATGTAAACTAATGCGGTTTCCATCTGCTTCAATATTGGTGGTAACAATATGACAATGCGGATGAGCAGCATCCTCATGTTTATAAATCAGGCAGGGCTGGTTTTTAAAACCGATCCCATCGAGGTAATCCCTGGCAATTTCCTGCATTTTTTCGGCGGAGATCTTCTCGTTGGTTTCAAAATTCAGAGAGATGTGTACGCAATTGGTCTTTACCCGCTCATTCAGTCTGGCCCTATGCTGCAACACCTGGAGTTTTTCTGTAGGATTTAACAGAAGACTTTCTTTGAGGTAATTTTCAGCATTAAGAAAAATAGCCTTTCCTTGTGCCACTTTTTGTTCATTGTAATTTATTGCTCCCCGGATACTTCGTCCGCTGATGATCCTTGCAACCATGAGTCTGAAAACTGGTTCAACTTGATTTTGATGTCTCTGGTCTTTGTATCCACGCTTTCCTTTACTAGTCTGTAGCCTTCCATCATTAGCTTCAGACTTGGTGTTGTCGCATAGCTGTTGATCTTCTTGGCGATCTGGTTCAGGTTACTGCCAATGGCACTCAGTTCATTTTTCAGCAGGATCATTTCCTGTATGAACTGATCAAAAGACTGGTTGCGGATGACAACAGTAACAGGTTTACCCAGTAATACCTTTCGGACATAATTGCTCAGGTCCTTATACGCTGTTTTCCTGAACTGCTCATTGATCCTGCTTGCTTCCGCAGGTGTCAGTCTGATGTGTATCCACTCCGTTCGTCTGGAATCATTTTTCCTGGTGTTTTTGCCACTCATCTTTTGCTATTTGTTGCGCTAAATCCGATGTTTTACAGTTCAGAAAAACCGAGTTCCGAGGATTTTTCCCATGTCTTAGCCGAGTTCCGAGGCAAGGGTTGAAATCCGTTTGTATCACAAACGTACATTTCACTCCGCCAAAAAAACAGGCGGCATACCCTGGCCACATCAGGACTTGCTGATTTAAAATGTGATACAATGAGTGAATTAGATTCCTGGGTTCAGGCCGGAACTCCGCTTTGAAATGGGCTGGTTGATGGGTAGCGTTTCAATGAATTTTTCCAGGTTCAGAGGCAGAAATCCCCTGAGTTTGGAGCGGATTTTTTTGCGTGGGGCAGTGACGATCCTTTTGATCTTTGGATAAGGCTTGCCGTTAAACTCCCGGCCTTTTAATTCTGTTGTGTTAGTGTTCATGGCTCAATGTTTTATTTGCGCCAAAGGTGGGAAGGGAAGAAAGGGGTTTATGGGGAGTGAAATGGGGAGTTGTTAATTTATTTACTTGAAAGGCATTGTTCTAAATGATACAATTGCAATATATTTGATGTATGAAATTAACGGCAAACTCAATAGAGAAATTAACTCCATTTTTACGTCCAAGAACAGGTAAGGAACTGGTAAGTCTATTTAACAATTACGGAGCTCTTGACAAATACGACTATAGCACGGGTTTGCCAGACATCGGAAAGGCAACTGGGCATCGTCCGTCGAAAACTCAGTATATTGAACACCGATTAGAGGAGATGTCTGGAAAACCGGAATTAAGAGCTCTACTTAATGAGGTTATTAATGACCTGAAAGAATCTAAAGACGTCATTTCTCAAATAAATTTAATATTAAACAAAGAGAATTATCAGATAGTCGAGGTAGATGGTGTGCATTCTATTCAAGGTGGTGTAATAGTCAATCAATCTACTGTGATTAATAGCGCGCATTTTCAAAATATACAAAACGAAATTTTAACAGTTTTAGACTCAGCGCAGGTATCTATCCTTGTAGCAATTGCTTGGTTTACGAACGAGGTACTATATGATAAATTAATAGAAAAATTAAAAGCAGGTGTGGATGTACATGTCGCCATTTTTGATGACGGAATAAATAAGAAACATGGGGTTGACGTGTCTAAATTGCCGCATTCTAAGATCAGGGGCACCAGAAAAGGGTTAATGCATAACAAATTTTGTGTAGTTGATAACCAAGTAGTCGTTACAGGATCGTATAATTGGTCCACAAATGCGGAGACAAGGAACGATGAAAATATTACAGTTCAACATGACCCCAAATCAGCAACAAAATATTCATTAGAATTTAAACGGCTTATTTCGTAGATGTAACTCAATCATTAAATAAGTTTAGACTGTGGTGTTCTTTCACAAGGAGGAGTATAACTTTTCTAGATACATTTTTAAATATGTTCCATGCTCAATACCAACTACAAGCAGTTCTTCATTTTTAATGGCAGAAAGCCCATAATCTATGGGTATATCTTGGCCTGCGTAGTAAAATAGCAAATACCCAGGTATATGCAAAACATAAGTGTCTATACCTTTATAATCAAACTTCTGTCCGATAGGACAAAGCCCCCTTATTCTCCAATCGTCTAGGTGCTTTAAAGAAAATATAGCAAAAGGAAAAAGCGTTAAATTTGATAATTTATTGGTATTTAAGTGCTCTTTAAGCAAATTTTCGTTTACGCCTAAGTCTACGGCATCAAAAAAACTATGACTAGCAATACTCATTCGCCACAACATTGACAATAGACAGTTTTTAATTTGTAACGTATCTACTTTAAAATAGAGATCTATATCACCCCTGGCCGTGGTAGTTTGCCTTGATGGGCTTAATACCCCCGTTCTAACTTCCTCCAGAAATCTATACGTGTATTTCTCGCTTGCTGAAAAGGAGTTATCACACTCAAAACATAAGATGCCTTTGTCGAACATTGTGTCCTCAACGGTCTGCACTTGGTTATTTTGATTAAGATGGATGACTGCCATCTTATTAGTCTCATCCTTTAAGGCATTTTGAAAACATTCGGGAATTACATGTGATTTGATTAACTTCTTCTCCAATAGGCAGAGTTTACAAATACCGATTTTACCAGCCATAGTTATAGATCCCTTCCTAAGATACTTTGAATGGTTGACTCCCTTGTTGTTCCTAGAACTTCCTGTTTATCAGCGAAAAGCTCATTTTCATTCTTGTCAATTATTAAGTTTTGGACATCTTTAGGGTTAGAGAGGTTTACATTTCTTAAATTTATGGTGTAATCCGATGCTTTTGCTGGAGAATATTTCCCTGCGTAGGTCAAAAGCAAATGCATATTGAACCTGTTATTATTTAATTCATTAGGATCAAGAATTATTCTGACGGTATGTATACTAGCTAACGCAAAATGGAGCAAATCTACTTTGTGGACATAGTTGTGTGGATCATTTGCTCCTTCTAAAATTTGAAAATGACCTGGCACAGTCATCAATCTGCAAATAACGTTTTCTTCATTTTGTAGCTGCGAAAAATTAAATAAGCAAATAGATATATCTATAAAATACCTCGAAGGATTTTGCAATAAGCCGGCTTGTTCAATTTTTAAATACCCTTCGATATTAGGGTAGGATATTCTCCTGAACAAAGCTTCAATAAAATAATGAGGTGCAGGCTTAGTTTGTCCATCCAATCTTACTAAATATATGTTTTCAAATTGATGTGGTTTATAGGGACTTGGTTGTACTTCAATTATATATAGATTTTCCTGTGGAGTTGATTGAAGTACTTCAACTCTTATTCCAACGGGTAGCGGAGAGATACTATCAGAAATTTTATTTATCATCCAGTCCTTTTCCTTATAGTCGGGAACTGGCGCTAAGCTGCCTTGAAATTTTTTTTCCTTTGTTATCGGATCTTCTACTCCCAGAGGAGCGCCCCAAACGACAATCCCGCCATCAGAATTTAACAATCCACAAACTGCCCTGATGATGCCCTTTATGTTATTATTGAAATTTCCGTAAGTAGCAGAAAATGCCTTGAATTCAATATTATTGCTTTCACCGTGTTCATTCACGAAATAATCTGTAATATCCTGGTATGTTAAATCCGTTAAATTTTTACCGAAAGTCGAATGAGAGAAATTAATCATAATAGTATTTGGTTTAGAAGGTTTTGTATAAAGATACTGTTAATTGTATGAAACAGAATTCAGGTACTTCCTTAAAAACTCCCTGCATTTCAAAACAATAACTGATGATTTTTAGAGCTTAAAAAAGATGCCTATGAATGAAAATCATCCTGAAAAAAGAAGACCATTTACACCCGATGATGTTGTTCGTATATATAAGAAATACAATAAGCAAATCACCCTGGAAAAGGCTGAAAAGGTCTTGTTTTTCCTAAGGAATTTAGCTAAATTAACTATGGATCAGGTTTTTAAGAATTATAAACCTAAATAATTTAGTTTAAATATCAATCATCATGAAAATTGCTTATTTATATGTCCGGGTAAGTACCGATGAACAGGCTGACAAAGGGTATTCGCAGCGTGACCAACACGAAAGATTAAAAAGGTACTGTGAAATCAATAATGTCCAGATAGGAGGAATAGTTTACGAAGACCATTCTGCTAAGACATTCAAGCGCCCGGCATGGACTGACTTGCTTAAAGATCTCAAAAAGAAAAAGGGTAGGATAGACTACGTCTATTTTACCAAATGGGATCGGTTTAGCCGTAATGCAGGGGATGCCTACATGATGATTAACAAACTTCGCTTATTGGGAGTGGAGCCTCAGGCTATAGAACAGCCATTAGATCTTACAGTTCCCGAAAATAAGATTATGCTTGCTTTTTACCTTGCAGCACCAGAGGTAGAAAATGATCGGCGCGCCTTGAATACAACGCAGGGAATGAGAAGAGCGAAAAAAGAGGGCCGGTACATGGGGGTGGCTCCACTAGGCTATGTCAACAAAACTACCGAAGATGGCAAAAAATACATAGCAATAGTCGAAACAGAGGCCAGTTTAGTCCGGTGGGCATTTGAACAGCTAGCCGAAGGAGAATACGCGACGGATCATATTAGGAAACAGGTAAACAAAAGAGGCCTCAAATGCGGGAGTGCCTATTTTTGGAAAATTGTAAGAAATCCTGTTTATGCAGGCAAGATTGAAGTCCCTAAATACAAAGATGAGGAAGCTTATCTAGTAGATGGTCAACACGAGGGGATTATTTCCGAAGCCTTATATTATAAGGTACAGGATATTTTGAATAGTAGGGCAAAAGGTGCCTATGGACCAAAGATGGTATCGATCGGTTTATTGCCTTTGCGTGGATTGATCGTGTGTCCAGCCTGCGGCCGTATGATGACCGGAAGCGCTTCAAAAGGATATAGCGCTTATTATAACTATTATCATTGTCAGGCAAAATGTAAGACGAGATTTAAAGCCGAGATCACTAATGATGATTTCCTTCTCGTGCTCCAAGGCTTCAAAATTACACCAGAAGCACGGGAGATATTTGAGAACGAATTGATTTGCGAGTCTGATGCTGATAAAAAGAAAAAGAACAGAGTGCAGGTTGGACGCAAGGATATACTACAAGAGATAAATACTATCAATGTACGCCTTGGAGTAGCAAGAAAAAAATATTACTCTGAAGAAACAGATGTTTCAGAGTATAGAAGTTATAAGGCTGAATGTGAGGCTGAAATCAGCAAACTAGAGGCCCAGTTGGTAGTATATTCTGGATCAAGCGGAATTCTTGGGGGCAGGAAATTTAAGCATAGATTTTAGCTAACCTGAATAGGAAAAATTTAACATCTCTGACTCCTCTGGAAGTTGCCCGGAATGCTTTGACTTTAGCATTGAAGGACTCTGCAGATGCATTGGTGGCTCTGCTGATAAAGAAGTTTAAGATATACAGATAATGTGATTGAATTGATCTGGCTACAGTTCTGAAGGATTCGATTTCACATTCATCGACCTGATTATACCACAATGCTAATTTCTTGAATGCCTGTTCTTTGCTTTTGCAGAGTCTGAAAATATCTCCCAGTTTCTGGGAGAGGTTGTAAGCAAATTTAAGCTTAGGGTATCGTTCGAACAATAAATCTGCCCTTAACTTCTGGCTATTGGTCCATTTAATAGGATTTTTAAACAGAAGATACCTGCTTCTTGCCAGCAGTTGTTTTAGTGTGTCTCCATTGGGCAGTACTACGGGCTGATAAGCCGTTTTATTCTCCCTAGCCTTGACAATTGCTTCATTCTCTTTATCGATTGCCTCCCAACGATATTTTATCCTAACCTCCTGGACAGCATCACTGGCGAGTTTCTGTACATGAAAACGATCAATTACCCTATGAGCATTTACAAAACATCGCTTTATAGCAAGCTGCATATTGGCAGCCATATCCATGGTTACCTCCTGTACCCTTTTGCGTAAACGCTCGGGAATCCGCTTCAGTACAGTGATGATGTCTTCAGCAACCGTACCCCTGATCATTGCTACAATAGCACCTTTACGGCCCTTTGCCTCTTTATTGGTTATAATAGTATATAATTCCCCATTGGATAAAGCGGTTTCGTCGATACTCAGACGCGGGCTGAGATTCTTTGTGAACAGCATCCACTGGTCTGCATGATCTTTCTGCTCCCAGCAGTTGTAATCACTGATGTGTTCTTTATATTGTTCCTGCAATTGTTTACCATCTACCTGAAAATAGTGACCTAAATGATAGCAGCTGATCGGATGGTTATCCAAATATTCCTTTTAAAAAAAGCCCGAATTCCGTTGTCATTCGTGCCCCTTTTCTTACTAAATCCCAGTCCCGGCTGATAATCTCTCCGGTGTTTTTGACTGTCCAGCGCCGTCTCTTAATACATAAAGCTACTTTCTGACCTCGAATCGGAAAATCCTGGATACCAACCTCCGGAAAGAATCCTTTAGATTCAAGATCCTTTTTAGCATAGCCTTCAGGGGCGATATTCTTCTCCTCAAGATAAATATTCAGCATCTTTTCTGCTTTATCTACTTGGGTTAACTCAAAATAATCCAGAATGCCTTCTGGCAATAATAAACTGATCAAGGTTTGTTCGGCTTGATTCAAAATGAAAATTGGGCTTTGATTTACTAATGCAAAAGAAAGAATTTATTCCCTTTCCCCCAAGAATTCCGCTTGATCCTATATTCTGGCGTTGTAAAGGGTATAGAAAGCATAGTTAAGGATGCCCTGAATAACCTCGAAAAACTGGAGTATTTATGGAAATCTTATGATTCTGAAGGCAAAAGAAGGCTCGTTAATTCCATATTTAAGGGCAAAATACACTATAATGGAAAGAGTTATCGAACTGATCAGCTAAACGAAGCTATGGAGTGGATGTATCTGAAAAACAATGAGTTAAGTCTGAAAAAAAAGCAGGAAAATGAAGTTTTTCTTCACTTTCCTGCTCAAGTAGCGGGGAGCAGGATCGAACTGCCGACCTCAGGGTTATGAATCCTGCGCTCTAACCATCTGAGCTACCCCGCCGGGCGTCTTTTTTCTAAAGAGTTGCAAATATAGAATAAATTACTTTTCTTTAGAAACAAATATTAAAAAAATAGTCTAATAATTCAGAATATAAGTGTTTAACGATGTCGGAAAAGAAAAAATTTACGTTAGAATATGAATTGAGGTCGTCTCCACGTATTTTATTTAGTTTTATTAGTGAGCCAAATGGACTGTCTCAATGGTTTGCAGATGATGTGATTTTCAGAGATCAAGTATATACTTTCACATGGGACGATGAAATACAGAAAGCAAAGCTGCTTAGCATAAAAGAAAATAAATCTGTAAAATTTAAATGGGTGGAAGATGAGCCACACTGTTATTTTGAAATGGAAATTGTACAGGATGAATTGACAAATGATGTAGCCCTTTCAATAACCGATTTTGCCACTGATGAGACATTAGCCGAGCGTACACTTATTTGGGATAACCAGATTAACTACCTGCACAGTGTAATTGGTGCCTAGTTTTTCAATAGCTTTGTCTACATTTGTATATTGAAAAAGATTCATTTACTTCTACTCAAAGCATTTATAAGGCCCTTCTTCGTCACATTTTTTATTGTGATGTTTATTTTGCTAATGCTTTTTCTATTTAAATATGTTGATGATTTAATAGGAAAAGGATTTGAATGGTATATTATACTTGAGCTAATGTATTATGCCTCTGCGGCAAATGTGTCCATGGCGCTCCCATTGTCCATTTTATTATCATCGATAATGACTTTTGGAACGCTGGGCGAGAACTACGAATTGGTGGCTATTAAATCGGCAGGGTTGTCGTTGCAAAAGGCAATGAGACCTCTTTTTGTGCTCATTATATTTATTGCAATAAGCTCCTTCATATTTTCAGATTATATGCTGCCTAAAGCCAATTTGAAGTATGGATCGCTTTTATGGGATATAACAAACAAAAAGTTATCCTTTTTAATTAAAGAAGGGGTTTTTAATAATAGTATTCCAGGCTATTCCATTAGGGTTAATAAAAAAGGGAATGATGGTGTTTCATTGTATGATGTAATGATTTATGATCATACAAATACAAATGGAATGGCTAAGATCATCATTGCTAAAGAAGGTAAAATGTATAGCAATGATAAGTTCCTTTTTCTAAAGCTAAAAAATGGCGTTAGGTATGAAGAATCGAGTGGCCGTAATACCTATAATAATCCGAGACAGGAGTTAACACGGATGAGATTTACTGAGACTGATCAGAAGTTTGACATTTCGAGTTTTAAAATGAGTCGAACTGATGAGCAGGATTTTAGAAATAACACTCAGATGTTAAATTTAAAGGGCCTGACAAGGAAAAGAGACTCCTTAACCAATGAGCTGGATAGTGTAAATAAGTTCTCCTCAACCACTATAAATAGCTATTACAGACAAAATAACTACTCTAAGGGATATACCGCTGTTAAAACCCCAGCAAAAGTAATAAAGGGAGACATTTTGAAAATGCTTCCTGAGAAACAGAGATTGGCAATTATTCAGAGTGCTTTGGACCTGGCAACTTCAGTAAAACAAACAACCTCTGGACGGGTTACGGACTATGAGGATAGAACAAGAAGTATAATAAAAGTACAATTGGAATATCAGAGAAAGTTTACACTTGCCGTGTCCTGTCTCTTATTGTTCTTTATTGGAGCACCACTGGGGGCTATTATAAGGAAAGGTGGACTTGGTTTGCCCGTGGTAATGGCTATTGTGTTTTTTCTTTTGTACCATATCATCGCTACCGTTTCTGAAAAATCTGCAACAACAGGATCTTTAAGGCCTTTCTTTGGAATGTGGCTTGCAATATTTATTTTATCGCCCCTGGGCGCATTCTTAACTTATAAGGCAACAGTGGATTCTGCTTTATTTGATGTAGGATATTTTAAACAAATATTTACAAATCTCTTTAAAAAGAAAAAGCCAAATATTAACAATCAATAATATTTATATCCTTTAACGGGGGTAAATGCCTAATATTCATTACTTATTTATGATAGTTTATAGCGTAATATTGGTTTTGAAGATTGTAACTTTGCACCGTAAATCTTACTAATTAATCAGGCCACTTATTAGTTACTTGATTATTGATATATTCAGAAAAATGGAAATCAAACTAGATACAATAGAAGAAGCTATTGCAGAAATAAAAGCGGGTAAAGCTATTATTGTTGTAGATGACGAAGATAGGGAGAATGAAGGTGATTTTATTACTGCCGCCGCCAACGCTACTCCTGAAATGATAAATTTTATGGCTACCTATGGCCGAGGCTTAATCTGCGCCCCTTTAACAGAAGAAAGATGTGACGAGTTAGGTTTAGATCTAATGGTGGGGAAAAATACCGCTGCCTATGAAACTAACTTTACTGTTTCTGTTGATTTAAGAGGTCATGGTTGTACAACCGGTATTTCTGCATCCGACAGATCAAAAACCATTAAGGCTTTAATCGATCCAAATATCGATCCGACAGAATTGGGTAGGCCAGGTCACATTTTCCCATTAAGATCGAAAGACGGTGGGGTACTAAGACGTTCGGGACATACCGAAGCATCTGTGGATTTAGCCAAACTTGCAGGCATGGAACCTGCTGGTGTATTGGTTGAGATTATGAAGGATGATGGAGAGATGGCCAGATTGCCTGACCTAATTAAAATTGCGGCACAACATCAACTTAAAATAATTAGTATAAAAGATCTTATTGCATATAGATTAAGCAAGGAGAGTCTAATAGAGCAGGAAGTTACGGTAAATCTACCGACTCAATGGGGCGATTTTAAGATGACAGCATATACCCAGATAGATACAGGAGCCACACATCTGGCAATTAGTAAAGGTGAGTGGACTATAGATGAACCTGTGCTAACAAGAGTACATAGTTCTTGTGTTACGGGTGATATTTTTGGATCGTGCAGATGCGATTGTGGCCCTCAATTGCACAAAGCAATGGAGATGATTGATAAAGAAGGTAAAGGAGTAATCGTTTATATGAATCAAGAGGGCAGGGGTATAGGACTTGTTAATAAATTACGTTCATATAACCTACAAGATGCCGGCCTGGATACTGTTGAAGCGAATATAAAATTGGGTTTCAAAGGAGATGAAAGAGATTACGGAGTCGGAGCTCAGATACTAAGAGCGCAAGGCATTACTAAAATGAGACTGATGTCTAATAATCCTACTAAACGCGCCGGTTTAATTGGCTATGGTTTAGAGATTGTAGAAAATATTCCAATTGAAATAGAAAGTAATATTCATAATGAGCAATATCTTAAAACAAAACGTGATAAGATGGGGCATCAAATAATGAAAGGCTAAAAAAAAGTAGGTTATAAAATAACCTACTTTTTTTTGTTCTTTTTTTCTGGAGGAACAGCTTCTTTGTTGACTGGCTGTTTATTAACAGGAGGTGTCTTTTTCTCCTCCTCAGCCTTCTTTTTCAAGTTTCGGTTGTATTTGCCTGATATTCTTTGAACAAACTCTCTAAAGCTATCAAATTGCTGCGTATAGATTAGGCCTAAAGATGTTACATTGTTATTTTGGCTTATACCTGTGTTAAAGAAAGTGTTTTGTTGTGTAGGAGGTTTATTGGCAAGCTTGCCTACTAAAGTTCCATCCTTTTTAATTAAGGCTAAAACTTCAACTTCTCCACCTACGTTATTTCTTGTAAAGCCAATTGGCGACAAATCGTTTGTACTACGTTTATCTACAATTCCAGCATTTAAAACTACGCGATCATTAAAAAATCTAAAAGAAGCATTTGCTTCACTCAAAGAGCGGATATTAATATCCACAAAATCAAGGTTGAGTGAAGATAAGACATTATTAAACTGATTAAACAAAAGTTCTGTAGCTGTACTTGCTACTCCTGATGTTAATTGCTTGCCGAGAGCCTCTTTTCCTGTTCCAGGAGCAAAACTACGTCTTATAATCAAACTAAGCGCCTGAAGGTTCCTGTTGTTGTCGTCATTAAAATAAGATTGCATCTCTTCTTTAATGGCAGGATTTGACGGAAAGAATATATCAAGTTTAATATCCGGCTTTAATAATGAACCGGTTAAACCCATTTCTACTTCAGTAAGTACGCGCTCGTTGGCATTATTGCCGCCATCTCTATTCGCGGCAGTATAGAGGTCGCTCAGCCCTGCACGAAGAGAGTAAATTGCCTTTAAATTTATTTGTGCAGTTGTGGGGTTCCCCGTCCACCGGATAGTACCACCCTGTCTGATGTTGAATTTCTTATTTATAATTTCCTGAGCAGTAAAATCAAAACTTCCTGATTCAATGATATAATCACCTGACATCTCAAAATCACCAAGACTATTAATGTTAAGCGCTAAATTTTTAGAGTAGCCTTTACCACTCAGATTTCCTAGAGTGGTATAGATATTTGCAGTGCTATTTGCATCAACCTCAAGTTTCAGGTTCATTGTAAGTCCGTCAAAACTGGTTTGTTTTTTTACAACCTTAGTGGTGTCCTTATTTACAAATGTTATAAAATCTTTATTTGATACGGTCTCAGAGCTGTTTAGTGGAAGGTTAAAAATTGTACCTTTTTCTGTCTTGGCATTAATGTCTATAAATAATTTATTTGTTGGTCCTTTAAATCTGAAGGTACCTGTTCCATAAGCTTTTCCAAAATATATCGGGTTGTCTTTTTCCGTAGTATTTAAAGCCATGAAATCTTTAGCATTAATATCAATATCTAGCGTGGGTATATTGATGTTATTGAGGTCAACCGTACCATTTGCGATGGCCTGGTTATCATCAACATCAAGCAACTTCAAGTCATTGATTTTAATAATGCTGTTCTCAACATCTACCTGGTCGTTTAGCGTATATCTTGTTTTGAGGTAATTAACAGTCACTTCCGCTTTGTCAAAAGATACCTGCCCGTTAATTGCCGGTTTTTCAAATGGACCTGTAACCGTCAAAGATGATGAAATATGACCTTTAAGATCTGATACAAGCTCATTAACAAACGGTTCCAAAACAGCCAATTCACTTTTATCAAGTTTTACGCTTATATCCATTTCTTTCTTTTCCAGATCAAGGACGCCCAAAGCCCGAAGTGTTTCTCTGTCGGAAGAAACAATGTTAGTGAAAATGTTAGCCACATTATTTTCACGATCATAAGAGGAAGTATCGGTCAAATTACCAATATGAGTATTATTAAAGGTTAAAGAATCTATTTTTAGATTATCGGATATCTTAGGAGATTTTAGAATATTATATAGTTTGGTTTCTCCATTAACGTTACCTGCTAGCTGTACACCGAATGCCTTAACAAATGGATTTATTGTTTTTAAGCTAAATTCTTTAAATCCGACTAGAAGTAAATCTTTTGGATCGTCGGACAGAATACCATCAATAGTTAGGAGCTGATTTCCATTGCTTAAGTCAAAATTCGTAATCTCCGTTTTCCCTTCGTGAAAATTAATTCTCACTTTTTCCTGAATCTTCCAGTCCTCATTATTTACCTTAAGCTCAGACGGGAGTATGCTTACTCTGGCGGTTGTGTCGTTTGAAAATTCCACCAATCCATTTAAATCCAGTTGGTTTGCATCATCTGAGTTGGCGAGTTTTAAGTTGAGAGACAGACTATCGTTTCTCAATACGTTTGATATGTTGACATTCTTAATGTACAAACTGTCATTTAAGTCAACTCTATCAGATGTTATAATGGCTTGTAGTTGATCTGCCGAAGTATTCTCATCAATAATAATATTGTTTGCTATAATGCCTTTGTATTTTAGTTTTTTTACAAAACCATTTAATGTGGCTATGTTGTTTGGAGAATCAAAATTACCAATAAAAACCGCTTGATCATCGATTTCTAAACCCGGAGCAAGAAGTTCTGCAATGGGCTCAAACCTTTTTATTTTTAGATTGAACTGAAAGATCTGGTCTCCATATGGAAGAATGGTAGTTTTTAGGGATGGTATGTACTTCTTCGCCAATGCCTTATAGTACGATGGGATGGTGTTTAAGTTGTATTGCCCTTTTAAGCTGGCATCCAGAATATCTGAATGAATGGTAAGGTCCCTGTCTTTTCCTATACCTGCAGCCTTTAGTTCTACAGAATCAATATTGTAAATACCTTTCACATTGTCTAACCTAATTTGTTGAATTAGAAGTTTACCCTGTATATTATTTAGGTTAGTGCCCGAAAAATTGGTGCTAAAAGTAGCATCAATTTTTAAAGAGTCCTTATATAATTTTAAGGCCTTTAGCTTTGCATTGTTTATTTGAGCTTTAAAATTAAATACTGGCAACTTAGGGTTTAGATTTACCCCGCCATCAAAAACAAGCTGAACATTTTTGTCATTAATTTGCAGGCGTCCGTCGAAATATTTTTTATCAAAGGTTCCGTCAATTTTAACGTTTCTATACCTATACTGATTAAAGTCGATGTAATCTATATCTCCATTTAGCTTTTCGGAGAGATTTTTTATTTCTGTGCCCCTGCCTTCCACATTTAAGGAAGCAGATATTCGACCAAGGTCATTCTCATCTAAAAGATTTCCCAAATTAAAATCGTAGGCTTTAACATTACCTGAATAAGAGGGAACGCCCTTCTTATCTATTTTCATATTAACATCAGAAACCAATCTGCCTAGTTTAGTCTTAAACTCTCCATAGGCAATAAAATCGTTTTGGAATCCGGTAAATGAGCCATTAAAATTGATGTTGCCAAATTTGCCGACAACTACAGGGATCACTTTGGTCTTTTTTCCGGTTGTGCTTGTTAATATCTCCTCCAGATCCGCTTTATTTGTTCCTGCCATCTCTATTTTAAGATCCATAAAAGTCTCTTTGAGATTTGGCAGTCCTTTTACAATAAAGTCTCCTTTTATATAAGTTGCTTTTCCGGCTTTAACTGACAACTTTTTTGCTTTAAGATTATTAACCAAACCCGTAACCCTTCCATCAACTTCAATTTCAAGGTTCATTTGATCCAATTCCGGAGCAAAATAGGCAACATCGCGCGATGCTAAATAGCTGTTCTTGAAATTGGCTTTCATTCTTACTTTATTCACATAATCTCTAAAGTCGCGGTATTTATCAAACCGCATTTGAAAGTAATCAGACAACCTGCTTTTATTGGTAACCAGCATCAAGTTTTTCAATTCTATGCTATTGGTGTCCACAGTAGTAAAAGCAGTCAGGTTTTTTAAATAAAACCCACTCTTTTCCTTAAATGTCAAATTTTTAATGTCAGCCTGGAGAATATGATCAGTAGTATTTAATTTTTCAAAAATTCCGTTAAAGCTGGTCAGGTATATATCATCAAAGTTCACCCCCTTCATAACAGTATCCACTCTTTGGTTTTTGTATTTAAAGCTGATGTTGTTCAGAATAATCCTGTCAAATGATATTTCGTACGGTTTCTTTTTAGTTTTAACTGTGGGGGTGCCGGAGTCAAAGTAATCGATAATAAAATCAAGGTTCGTAGATCTGTCTTTATATGATTTTAAATAAAAAGAACCGTTATTAATTTGCACAGTGTTAATATCAACTATTCGTTTTTTAAGCGAAATCTGATTGATGTCCACTAAAAATTTAGGTGTATTAAGTATGGTATCTTTCTGCCGATCCAATACAAGCAGGTTTTCTATTACTACATACTTAAAAGGTTTTATATATATACCGGTTAAAGAAATGGTTGTATTAAGCTCTTTGGATAGGTATGCTGCCGCTTTTTTAGCTACGAAAGTCTGAATAGGCTTAAATTGGATTGCAAATAGAATGACACCAGCAAGTAATAATACTGATGCAACGACCCAAAGAAGTATTTTTAATAGTTTTTTAATAATTTTGTAGCTTAATAATAATAAACGTGTCTGTAATACTTGCTATAGAATCTTCCTGCGATGAAACCTCCGTTGCTATATGTAACAACGGCAAAATTACTGCCAATGTTATTGCAAACCAAACAATTCATCAAAATTATGGAGGTGTAATTCCTGAGCTAGCTTCAAGGGTACATCAACAAAATATCGTGCCAGTAATACAACAGGCATTAAGTGATGCTAAAGTTAATAAAAAGGAACTAAATGCAGTCGCTTTTACACAGGGGCCTGGATTATTAGGCTCATTGTTAGTAGGTGTTTCCTTTGCAAAATCATTTGCACTTGCTTTAGATTTACCTTTAATTTCGGTAAATCATATGCACGCTCATATTCTGGCGCATTTTATTGATGATCCAAAGCCTAATTTCCCCTTCATTTGCTTAACCGTATCTGGCGGACACACTCAAATTGTGGTGATAAAAAGTCATTTCGATATGGAGATAGTGGGTGAAACTTTAGATGACGCAGCAGGTGAGGCTTTTGATAAAACCGCGAAAATTCTAAATTTACCTTATCCTGGTGGGCCACTTATAGATAAGTATGCTAAAGAGGGAAACCCATTGGCGTATAAATTCGGGGAGCCTCAGATCAAAGATTTGAATTACAGCTTTAGCGGATTTAAAACCTCTATTTTGTATTTTATCAGAAATCAGGAAAAGGAAAATCCTAACTTTGTTTCTGAGCATTTAAGCGATATTTGTGCCTCGGTTCAGCATAGTATAGTGCATATATTGCTTAATAAACTAAAGAAAGCCGCTAAGCAGTATGGAATTAAGGAGATCGCGATAGCAGGAGGAGTATCTGCAAATAGTGGGTTAAGAGCAGGCTTAACGACTTTGGCAGAGGAGCTAAATTGGAACGTATACATACCGGCATTTGAATATTGTACCGATAATGCGGCTATGATTGCTATTGCAGGTTATTATAAATATTTAAATAAGGATTTTGTGGAACAAGATGTTGCACCTTTGTCCAGAATGGAATTTTAATATATAAAAAGTATAATTATGGGTACAATGAGTTTTGTTTTCTTTGGGTTAATGCTATTGCCATTAATCATCTTTTTAATCTGGTTAATTAAAAAGGATAAAAACAGAAACTATTTAGGGCTTGTGGTTTTGGTGGCAATGGCTATTATCGCGATTATTGCAATTGTCAGGTTTGACGAGCATTTTATGGAGAAGAACACTCCGGGTATGGCACCAGATAGTCAAGCCCCTAGCTATAAGTAAAAAAGTCTTGAATAAAGAAGGGGTATTTCTTTATTGAAAATACCCCTTCTTGTATATTTTAAATATGATCTAAGCTTTATCTTCTAGTTTATCGCCGGTTACTTCAGCTCTAATTTTAGCTTCAATCTCTTCAGATAGTTCTGGATTGTCAAGTAATAACTGTTTAACTGCATCTCTACCTTGACCAAGTTTTGTATCTCCGTAAGAAAACCAAGAACCTGCTTTTTTGATGATATTAAAATCCACACCTAAGTCGATAATTTCACCGGTCTTAGATATACCTTCTCCAAACATAATGTCAAACTCCGCAATGCGGAAAGGTGGGGCAACTTTATTTTTAACAATTTTTACTTTAACCCTGTTACCTGCAACTTCATCAGAGTCTTTAATTTGAGAAGTTCTTCTGATATCTAAACGAACAGATGCATAGAATTTTAATGCATTTCCACCAGTAGTTGTCTCCGGGTTTCCAAACATTACACCAATTTTTTCGCGTAATTGGTTAATGAATATACAGCAACATCCGGTTTTAGAGATTGTTCCTGTTAATTTACGTAGCGCTTGTGACATTAAACGAGCTTGAAGCCCCATTCTAGAGTCACCCATTTCTCCTTCAATTTCAGCTTTAGGAACCAAAGCAGCAACAGAGTCAATAACGATCACATCAATTGCACCTGATCGGATTAGATTATCAGCAATTTCTAAAGCTTGTTCACCATTATCTGGTTGTGATATCAATAAATTATCTACGTCTACACCTAATTTTTTTGCATAGCCTTTATCAAAAGCATGTTCGGCATCAATAATAGCAGCTAAGCCACCTTTTTTTTGTGCTTCAGCAATAATATGAGTCGCTAAAGTTGTTTTACCTGAAGATTCAGGGCCATATATTTCAATAACCCTTCCTTTAGGTACTCCGCCAATCCCTAAGGCAATATCTAAACTAATAGATCCTGTCGAAATAGATTCTATCGGTTCTACAGCATTGTCACCCAATTTCATAACGGTACCTTTACCATATGATTTTTCCAACTTATCCAAAGTAAGTTGTAATGCTTTTAATTTGTCTGCGTTTGTGCTCATATTATTAAATTCTGTAAGAAAGTAACTACTTACATTTCTTAACGTAAAATGATTTTCTTTTTACTAATTATATTAGCAAATATAACTATTATTTAATTTAAAATAACAAATAAAATTATTATTTTTTTATCGTCGTTGCTGAATCACTAAGTATTTTAGTTATTTTATTATTGTTTTGATAATATTTACAGAAACTTGTGATTTCGCAAATACTGCATTTTGGAGATCTGGCTAAGCAAACATACCTGCCGTGTAATATCAGCCAATGATGTGCAACATGTATTGTTTCTTCCGGCAAATTCTTTACTAAATCCTTTTCAACAGCTAAAGGAGTTTTTCCGATAGTTAATCCAATTCGGTTCGCAACTCTAAAAACATGCGTATCTACAGCCATGGCAGGTGCATTATAGATAACTGACGCAATTACGTTCGCCGTTTTTCTTCCAACGCCAGGCATTTTTTGCAAATCATTTATATCAGATGGGACCTCGTTGTTAAAATCGTTAAGCAACATCTGGGCCATACCAACTAAGTGCTTCGCTTTATTATTTGGGTAGCTAACACTTCTAATGTAATCAAATACGATGTCGGGTGTAACATCAGCCAATGCTTTAGCATCAGGAAAACGTTGAAATAATGCAGGAGTTACCTGATTTATTCTTTTGTCAGTGCATTGAGCAGATAATATTACTGCCACAAGTAATTGGAACGGATTGTTGTAGTGTAATTCTGTTTCGGCATCTGGCTGCCTGGCAGAAAAATGAGACACAAAAAGTTTATATCTTTCTTTTTTGAGCATTTGCAAACTTATATAATTTTGCCTTTAATTTTCAATTTTGCACAAATTGAATCCCTGTCAAAGCACTTAACCTAAATTTCATTTTAACGATATTCTTGTCTTTTAAAACGGGCAAAAGGTTTTTTTTTATTTTCTTAAATGAAATGAATTTCGATTAGAGGCATAAAAAAAAGCTGCCAAATCTTTGGCAGCTTTAATTCGTTCGTAAATTACTTGGCTCTTGAGTAGGCTAAAATCTTCGAAATCGTTGTCTCAGAAGGGTTTTTAGCTAAGCTGTCCAGCTGTGGTTTAATGTTCTCATAGAACGATAAATCCTGTGGTTCAACATCATCTGCAGGAACTGTTTCCTGTTTTTTCTGTCCGTAATTTAATTTGTTAACTGAAGTAGAGGTTTCCATCATAAGCAATAAGCGTATATTAGTTTTACTAAATAACGCTATTATTATTAATTTATTTTAACCCTAACAACAATTTTTTATATTTTCTTTTTTTGGCTATATCAGGATATTTCTTTGACCTTCATCATCTTCCGAAGATTGCTCAAAGCATACCTCATACGCCCTAAAGCGGTATTAATACTTACGTCAGTTAAATCGGCTATTTCCTTAAAACTTAGATCGGCATAGTGACGCATGATCAACACTTCTTTCTGATCATCGGGCAACAAATGAATCATGGCTCTTAGATCAAAATGAGTTTGTTCTCTCAAAATTCTGTCTTCGGCGCTTTCTTCATGAAACTGAAGCATGTTAAATACGTCAGTACCATCAGCGCTTGTAATTACAGGCCCCCGTTTTTCGCGTCTAAAGTAATCTATCACCAGGTTATGCGCAATACGCATTACCCATGGTAAGAATTTACCTTCTTCGTTATAACGTCCAGATCGTAACGTGTTAATTACCTTAATAAAGGCATCCTGAAATATGTCTTCAGCCAAATACTGGTCTTTAACCAATAAATAGATTGAGGTATAAATTTTTGATTTGTGTCTTCTTAAAAGTTCTTCCAAAACGGCTTCATCACCGGTAAGGTACAACTTCACCAAATCTTGATCACTATATTGTTGTAATTTCATAGGAGTATCCTAACTAAATTCCCTTGCTTTAAATGCTAAAAAATACTTAGTAGATGTTTGTTTCGATATAATTTCTCCTATTGTTTTTTAAGATGGTGGTGTGTTTTGTTCAGTTAATATATTTCAAAAGAAGCATTTTTTTATTAGAATTCAATAGAAAAAGTGTTAAAAAAAAATAAAAGTGGTCTCAGAGCCTTATTTTTGCATTCTCCCAAAAAACCAAATATTCGTTTTTTGGGGTATATTAGCAATATTCTATCACGAAATCAATGAGCAACGAAATCGACAAAGATCCACACAAAAATATTATCATAAAAGGTGCCAGAGTTCACAACCTAAAGAATATAGATGTAGCCATCCCCAAAAATAAGCTGGTTGTAATAACCGGAATGTCGGGGTCGGGCAAGTCATCTTTGGCATTCGATACACTCTATGCTGAAGGTCAGAGGAGATACGTAGAAAGCTTATCTTCTTATGCTCGTCAGTTTATGGGAAGAATGAATAAGCCTGATGTCGATTATATAAAAGGAATTGCTCCGGCTATTGCTATTGAACAAAAAGTAATCACCTCAAATCCCAGGTCAACTGTAGGGACCTCAACAGAAATTTACGATTATCTTAAGCTTCTGTTTTCCAGAATAGGTAAAACATATTCTCCGGTTTCCGGTAAGGTGGTAAAAAAAGATACAGTTACCACAGTTGTTGATTTTATATCTAGTTTGGAGGATGAAAGTACAGTCACAATATTTTGTCCCTTATTTCCGCACAATAACAGATCAGTAAAAGAAGAACTTGCCGTACTCTTACAAAAGGGATTTCTTAGGATTTCATATCAGGACAAAGTTCATAAGATTGAAACGATCCTTGAGGATGAGACCTTTAAAGATTTCGAATTAAAAGACGAAAATACGATCAGGATCCTGATTGATCGTATTGTTGTCAACTCCGATGAGGAGACATTAAGCCGTATTGCTGACTCCGTACAAACAGCCTTCTTTGAAGGAAAGGGAGATTGTTATGTAGAGCATGAGGGTAAATTAACAAACTTCTGCGACCGTTTTGAACTTGATGGTATTCGCTTTGATGAGCCTACACCAAATTTCTTTAGCTTCAATAACCCATACGGCGCCTGCAAAAGGTGTGAAGGGTATGGAAACGTAATTGGAATAGATGAAGATTTAGTTATTCCTGATAAAAGCAAAAGCGTTTTTGATAATGCAATTGCACCATGGCGTGGCGAAAAAATGAAGGAATGGCTAAACAAACTTGTTAAAACCTCTTCCAAATTTGATTTCCCGATTCATAGACCATTTAATGAATTAACCGAAAAGGAACAGAAATTATTGTGGACTGGTAATAAGTATTTTGAAGGTCTAGATGCCTTTTTTAAAGAGTTGGAAGAGCAGACCTTTAAAATTCAATATCGCGTAATGTTATCTCGCTACAGAGGGAAAACATCATGTCCTGATTGCAAAGGCTCTCGATTACGCAAAGATGCGTCTTATGTAAAGATCAATGACAAGTCGATTATTGACATTGTTTTGATGCCTTTATCCACCATACTTGATTTCTTTGATAATTTAAACCTTTCGTCAAATGACGAGAAAATAGCCAAGCGTTTACTGGCCGAGGTTAGCAGTCGTGTGCTATACCTTAATAATGTTGGCCTGGGCTATTTAACGCTCAACAGGTTGTCTAATACCCTTTCTGGTGGCGAATCTCAACGTATTAACCTGGCTACCTCTTTAGGGAGTAGTTTGGTAGGTTCTATTTATGTGCTTGATGAACCAAGTATAGGATTACATCCAAGAGACACGAATAAGCTTATAGAGGTATTGGTGTCGCTTAGGAATGTAGGGAATACCGTTCTTGTAGTAGAGCACGAAGAAGAAATGATGAAAGCCGCCGACCATATTATTGATATCGGTCCGGAAGCCGGAACGCATGGCGGTAACCTGGTTTTTAGTGGTACCTACGAACAGATCATAAAGGATAAAAAAAGTTTAACGGGTAAATACCTTTCCGGCGAAGAACAAATCTCCGTTCCTAAAAAAAGAAGAGGCTGGAAAGATCATATTCTAATTAAAGGAGCCAGAGAGAATAACCTTAAAAATATAGATGTAAAGTTTCCTTTAGGGGTATTCACCGTCGTGAGTGGTGTTTCCGGATCTGGAAAAACAAGCCTGATCAAGAAAATACTGTACCCTGCGCTGCAAAAAGCAATAGGGAATTATGCAGGAGAGCAAACCGGAGCCTATGACGGTATCTACGGGAATTACGAGCTGGTTAGTCAGGTTGAAATGGTGGACCAGAATCCAATTGGCCGATCATCAAGATCAAATCCGGTAACCTATGTGAAAGCCTGGGACGATGTAAGGGCTTTATTTTCGGCATTGCCCGCAGCTAAAGCCTCCGGATTAAAGCCTGCAGCTTTCTCATTTAATGTTGAGGGTGGTCGTTGCGATGTTTGTCAGGGAGAGGGAGAGGTGAAAATAGAGATGCAGTTTATGGCTGATATTTACCTGCCATGCGAAACTTGCGGAGGCCGAAGATTTAAGCAACAAGTACTTGATATAACCTATCTGGATAAAAACGTTGCAGACATTCTGGATTTAACAATCGAAGAAGCAGTGGATTTCTTTAAAAACGAACCCAAAATTTTAAACAAACTACAGCCTCTGGTAGATGTAGGCTTAGGTTATGTGCATTTGGGCCAATCTTCTAATACACTTTCTGGTGGAGAGGCACAGCGTATCAAGCTTGCTTCATTCTTAATCAAAGGGAATAATGCCAATAAAACGTTATTTATTTTTGATGAACCGACCACAGGATTGCATTTTCATGATATTAAAAAACTTTTAATTGCCCTTAATACCTTAATAGAGCAGGGGAATACAATTTTGGTAATAGAACATAATATGGACATGATAAAATCTGCTGACTGGGTAATAGACATTGGTCCTGAGGGAGGAGATAAAGGTGGTAACATTGTTTTTGAAGGTACTCCTGAAGATCTTTTACCAGTAAAATCATCTTACACTGCTAAGTATTTAAAAGCACATTTGAAATAATTGTATCTTCGCGCATGCTTTTTTTAACACTCTTTCTCGGGATAATTTTGAATATGGTTGGATACATACCACCGGGGAATATTAATCTTACTGTAGTTCAGATAACGATAACAAGGGGACTTCGCCAGGCATTGTACTTTATTATGGCGTTTTCAACTGTCGAAATACTTTTCACTTTTGGGGTGATGCGTTTTGTGCAATGGCTATCCAGCGAAATTCAGTTGGATAACATTATTGACGTAATTATGGTTTTCATGTTTGGGATATTAGGTGTAATTACCTGGAAGTCTCGTAAGGAGATGCCTAAAGCCGATTACTCAAAAAAGGACAGTATAAAATATGGTTTGCTTTTGGGTGTTGTTAACCCAATGCAAATACCCTATTGGTTGTTTTTGGGTACGTACTTAATATCACATGAGTGGATAGATATCGGTTATCTTTCTTTATCTGTTTTTAGTATTGGGTCGGGTATTGGTGCAGGCTTGGCATTGTATGGCTTTGCCCGTTTTGCTCAATATATTCAAGAGAAATTTGCGTTGAGTAGCTATATCGTAAACAAAGGAATTGCACTGCTTTTCTTTGCATTGTCAGCGTATCATATATGTAAAATAGTATACATACACTTTATAAAATAAGTATACTACTTCTTCAAAAATTCGAGATTCCAAATCTTTTCTGCTCTGCGCCCAATGAACCAAAATGAGGCTGCCAGTACGCAAAAGAAAAGTGCTTTGTGCCAGGTATCCCAGAAGTATTCAAAGTATCTGGTGTACAGGTTTATAAATAGAAAGGTAATTCCAAATTCCCTTGCAACATCATCTCTGTATTTTAAGCCGATGTAAATACTTGCCAAACAAAATGCAGCTGATAATATGCCCCAGTAAAACAGACTTAGCTGTCTTACGGAATACCATTCTTCTAGTGAGCCGAAGTTGCCAAATACCGAAAGCAGCCAAAGAGAAACAAAGAGATATACCATGCCGCAGACATAATTTACCTGAAAAAAGATACCTATCTTTTTATTGTCCTTAATGATAAAAGAAAAGGCAGTTATGCATAAGCCAAAAAGCACAAAACGAAGTGGATAATTCATCCCCACAAAGTACCAGTTCCAGCGCGATAGGTAACCTGTTTCGGTACCAAACCAGGCACCTAATGATATCAATACAAAAGCCCATATCAATCTTGATTTAAATACAAAAGCCAATATGCCGTATATAAATACAGATGCTAAAATGAGCAGGGAGAAATGTGAATTGCCGTTGTCAATAGCCTTACCCAGGTAGGCAACGGCATTGGCTGTTAACATCACGGCGGTAAAAACCATGGCCTCATTGCTAAATACAAGGTGCGACTGGAGCTTTTTTCTTTTAAAACTGAAATAGTATAAGGCAGCTGCACCAGCTGCCGATAAGATACTGATCATCACATCCGAAGCCGTAAAAATCTGCTCCAGATAGTTTAAAATCTTATTGTCAATTAAAAGAGCACCTAGCGAAATAACCCCACAGGCCATTGCTATCCAAAAAGAATACTGGGCCAATCGGCGCCAGTCGAAACTTTTGGTTTCATAACTTCCGCGTAATCTGCTAACCTCATCTGGCGACAAGAGGTTTTCTTCTTGCCAATGATTTAGCATCTCGTCTAAAAAGTCACTCTTTTCCTGATCAATTTTCATTTTGATACAAGGTACATCCTGTTACCCTAAAATCAAAATCTGTAATTTACTTAAGTAGTTCAGGAACTTTCTTATTGTTCCCTACAATCCATACAATGTCACCATTTTCAAATGTGAGTGTCGAATCGGGATTTAGTATCCGCTCGCCATTTCTTTCAATCCCCACAACAAGCCCCTGAGTCATTTCTCGTATTCCCGAATTGCGAATAGTCTGCCCATAAACCGGTGAGCTGCTGTTGATCACTATTTTTTGAAGAGCCATATCTTCTTTAGGGAAGCTGGATTGCAAATTGTCGTCTATACTTCCTTCAAATAATTCCTTCACGGCGGCCAGCTGATCATCAGTTCCTATTACCAAAACTTTATCATTAGGGTACAATCGCTCGTCTCTGCCTGGTGTTGGGATCATAATTTTCCCACGTTCAATTAATGCAATATTAACCCCGTATTTCTCCCTTACAGATAAATCGATAAGGGTTTTCCCAACAAGTGTTGATTCAGGAGCCACCGTTAGCTCTACCAGGTGGGTGTCCCATGGCAATATTTCTGGCTGTGCATTTTGAGCTTCTCTGGCATTAAGGTTAAGCAGAAATCTGCTTTCAAGTTTGTTATAAAAACCTTGCAGCCTTCTAGAGAAAACAAACATACATAATACAATTAGAGCAATTGCAATAACAATCGAAATCCAGGTGCTATAGAACTGATAAATTAAAATACCAACAAAGAAAATAGCCAAAGAAATACGTAAAACTTCGAGTGCAACAAGTGGCCCCCGCGTATACTTTTTATTCAACCATAAATGTGAATAAGCCTTTCTTTCAATTCTTCTTATGGCTAAGGCCCATAAGAATGGGGTCATTATAAACAGCGTAACTATCAAGCTGATCACAATACCATTATTACCATTAATCAGGTTCTGAGTTATAAATGGTTGAAGGTATTTGGAACCCAAAAATACAATCGCAATGATAATAACCGAGTGTATAATAAGGTTAAAAGTGTACGATTTGAGTAGTGTTTTCCAGTCACTTAATGTAGTTATACCTGCAGTACTTGAACTGTATCTGTTGATGCCTTCCACCCATTTTTTAGGAAGTTTGCGTTCCAGAAATAAATAAAAAGGTTCAGAAAATTTAATCAGATAAGGAGTAGTAAAGGTTGTGATGGCCGATACTGCAACCGCAATAGGGTATAAGAAATCGCTGGTTACCTTAAGGGTTAAGCCTAAAGTTGCAATGATAAAGGAGAATTCACCAATTTGAGCTAAGCTTAAACCTGTTTGTACCGATGTTTTTAAAGGTTGACCAGAAACCAATGCGCCTAATCCCGAGCTTAAAAACTTGCCGAAAACAGTGGCCAAAGTAATTATAACAATAGGTACAGCATAATCAATCAGAATACTTGGATTGATTAACATACCTACCGATACAAAGAAAATTGCAGCAAACAGGTCTTTAACAGATTTTGTAAGGTGCTCTATTCTTTCGGCCTGCGTAGTCTCAGCTAATATTGACCCCATGATGAATGCACCCAAAGCAGGAGAGAAGCCTACTTTAACAGCAAGTAACACCATAAGTAAACACAAAGCGATTGAAACCACAAGCATGGTCTCGTCATTCATTAATTTCTTTGTAGCCTTTAAAAAAGTAGGAACAAGGAATATACCCCCTATAAACCATAGGACCAGGAAGAAACAAAGTTTCAGAATAGAAATCAACATCTCTGCGCCTGCAAACTGTTGACTAACGGCCAGCGTGGATAGCAATACCAACAATAAAATGGCCACAAGATCTTCAACAATCAGGACCCCAAAAACCAGCCCTGCAAACTTTTTATGCTTTACGCCCAGTTCTTCAAAGGCCCTAATGATAATTGTAGTAGAGGATACTGATAATATACCACCCAGGAATATGCTATCCATTGTAGACCAGCCCATAGCCAACCCTGCTACAAATCCAATCAGCAACATAAAAACCACCTCAACGATAGCCGTTATAGATGCGGAACCGCCCACTTTTACCAGCTTTTTAAAGCTAAACTCAAGTCCTAAACTAAATAATAAGAAGATAACCCCAATCTCTGCCCAGATATGAATACTTTCATTATCGGTAACGGTTGGTATGAATTTAATATGAGGGCCAACAAGTAATCCGGCCAAAATATAGCCAAGTACTAATGGTTGTTTAATTCTTTTAAAAAGGAGTGTAGTTATCCCTGCGGCAGCAAGGATTAAGCCTAAATCAGTAATTAATACTGGTAAATGTATCATAGAAACGCGTATTTTTTAATATATAATTTATTGTGCAACAGTGGTGGTATAAATTATAATTACCAAAAAACATGTTTGGGGTACAGAAAATTAAAAATATAGGAGTAACTCGAAAATGAAAAAGAATTGTAATAGTTTGCAATCAGCGGGCATAGGGCTATCTGATTGTCCTGCCGCTTAAAAGGAAGGAAAATTCCAAAAGTGGTTTTCTTTACAACTTGTTGTAGTGCGGGAAGATCCTCGAAAGATGTTTTCTGGAGTGATGATTTGCCTTTTTTACTAAAAACTAATGTTTTTTTTACATTAATACTCAATCCCCTATGTTTAGTTTTTTCCGCGTCAAGACCTTTCCCATTTACTAAGTGGAAAGAAAAAAGATGGATAAAAACGATTAGTATAAGAGTAAATAATGGCCTCATTGTCGTAAATATACGAAAAAAATGCCTTTATTTAGAATAAAAGAGGCTTTAAATGAGGTTATGACGATTTCCTGAAATAATCCAGGGTAGCTTCTTTATCTTTTTGTAACTGCTCTTTTAATGCTTCCAGGCCAGTAAATTTAACATCGTGTCTTAGAAATTCGAGAAAGGTCATTGTGATATCCTGACCATAAATTTCCTGGTTAAAATCAAATATATTTACCTCAATGTTTCTGGTCATTCCATTAATTGTGGGGCGCTGACCAATGTATGCCATTCCCTTAAATACCTGATTATTCAGCTCAACAGTCACGGCATAAATCCCATCAGAAGGAATTAATTTATACGTTTCCTCAACAAAAATATTTGCCGTAGGAAAACCAATAGTACGTCCAATTTTATCGCCTTTAATAACCCTTCCATATAAAGAGAAGTTGTAGCCAAGGTAATTGGCAGCAAGTGCAACATCGCCATCCAGCAGTGCTGTACGGATTTTTGTAGAGCTTACCGCAACATCATTAATGTCCTGTTCCGGTATTTGTTCAATCTTATAGTTGAAGTTTCTGGAAAAAGCTTCCAAATCCTGAAGACCACCTTTTCTATCTTTGCCAAAACGATGGTCATACCCCACAATCAGATGTTTGATGCCAATTGTATCAACTAAAATATTCTTGATGTATTCTGCAGGTATCAGGTTAGAAAAGTCGCGTGTAAAAGGGGTAATAATTAAGTGATCTACACCAAGACTATCTAATATTTTAGCCTTTTCATTAATTGTGTTGATCATTTTTAGATCCTGATTCTCAGGATCAATAATTAACCTGGGATGTGGGAAAAAGGTTAATATCACACTTTCACCGCCAGTTGATTTTGCAAGCTCACACAGTCTCTTAATAATTTTCTGATGACCATAATGTACACCATCAAAAGTTCCTATAGTCGCAACTGCGTTGTTTAGCTTCTTAAAATCCGAAAAGTGATTATATATTTTCAAGGTAGTTTTAATTAATGTAAAGCCTGGCGTTTTACTACGCCACCCTTTATGTCGGCAATTTGTTGCTGAATCACAAACGCATCCGGATCGATCTGTCTTATTGCGGTTTGTAGCTTACTCATTTCAAGTTTAGTAACCACCGTATAAAGTATGTCTATATCCTTTTTTTCTCCGTATCCTCCCTCGCCCTTATAAATGGTTACCCCCCGTTTCATTTGGTTGATAATGAATTTTTTAATGCGGTCGTTTTTTTCTGAGATCACCGTAACACCGGTATATTGCTCAATACCATTTACAATATAGTCAACCGTGTTAGATGCAGATAAATAAGTTAAGATGGCATATAGCGCCTTATCTATGCCCAAAAATATTGCGGCAAATGCGAAAATGATGATATTTAAAATCAGGATGATATTACCTACAGTAAGGGTACTCTTTTTACTGATGTATAGGGCCAATACCTCTGTACCGTCAATTACACAGCCGCCACGCATGGCCAATCCAATTCCGCCACCCAAAAACAGACCTCCAAAGAAGGCAATCAGCAGGGGGTCATGAGTAATCGGCTTAAAAGGAGCTATAATAAGTAGAATGGCCAGCAATGATATCGCAACAGATGTTTTGATGGCGAATACTTTACCAATTTGCCTATATCCCAAAATAACAAAGGGGATGTTGATGATGACAATCAGATACGAAAGGTTGAGTTTTGTAATGTTGCTAATTAGCAGCGATATACCGGTTACTCCGCCATCTATAAATCCGCTAGGCAGCAAGAAGCTTTTCAATCCAAAACAAGCCGAAACAATGCCGCATATTATTAAAAATATGTTTTTGGCGATGTTAAGTTTTTTGGATTTCATCTGGCCACGCATAACTATTCTTTTTTAAGTCTAAGATAGCTAACTAAATCTGCTACCTCAAAAGCATTTTCAAGTAAAAAGTTTCCGCTGCGTGTGCGGGTAAGTTTTGACAGGTATGCGCCATTGTTAAGCTGCTTGCCAAAATCAGAGATCAATGACCTGATGTAAGTTCCTTTACTGCAAACAATCCTGAAATCAATTTCGGGAAGTGCTATTCTGGTAATTTCAAATGCAGAAACTGTCACATTACGTAAACGCAATTCCGTTTCTTCGCCTCTTCTTGCTTTCACATAAAGGCGTTCTCCGTTTACTTTTACAGCAGAGTGTGCAGGTGGGTATTGTTGTATATCGCCAATAAAAGGAGCCGTGGCAGCATAAATAGCTTCTTCAGTTATTCCATCTAATGAGAATTCCTGATCAACAACAGTTTCCAGATCAAAGGATGGAGTAGTAGCACCTAAAACCATAGTGCCGGTATACTCTTTCTCTTCGGCCTGAAAGGTGTCAATTTGTTTAGTCAGTTTCCCTGTGCAAAGTATTAATAAACCCGTAGCCAGCGGATCTAAAGTTCCGGCATGGCCTACCTTTAATTTCAAAGGCTTTAATGAGTTGCGAATTTTTCCAACTACATCAAAACTTGTCCATTTGTATGGTTTATTGATGAGCAATAGCTCACCTTCGGCAAAATTAAAATCAGGAAATGTTTTGGTTACTATCGGTGCTTGTTTATCCTCACTCATTACAATACGTTCATTTCAACTCCCGAAAAATATAGTACAAGAAGCAGAACACCTATAATAATTCTATACCAGCCAAAAATCCGAAACCCATGTTTAGATAAAAATCCAATGAATGATTTTATTGCAATTATTGCGACAATGAATGCAATAACATTTCCGAAAAGCAGCAGTTTAACGTTTTCAGCATTCAATAATTCATATCCTTTCAAAAGCTTGTAGCCAGTAGCAGCACACATAGTAGGAACAGCAAGAAAAAAAGAAAACTCTGCCGCGGCATGCCTTGTTAATTTTTGTTGCATACCTCCAATTATTGTTGCCGCACTTCTGCTTAAACCCGGAAACGCAACAGCCAGAACCTGAAAACAGCCAATTTTAAAAGCAGTCAGGTTGCTGATCTCGCTTTCGTGATTGATGGTCTGATTTTTAAATAACTTGTCAATAAACAACAATACAATACCACCAAGTAGCAATACCACTGCAATAAAGATAGGGTTGCCTAAAGTGTTGTCTATAAAATCGTTTAATAAGAAACCAAAAAATAAGGCGGGGATAACGGCAATGATTAGCTTAATATAGAACTGCCATTTACTAAAATCAAAAAACTTTTTCCAGTAAAGTACCACTACTGCTAAGATTGCACCCAATTGTATGGCTACCTCAAAAAGCTTTACAAATTCATCTTTCCCAATTCCCATAAAGGAACTGGCAATAACCATGTGGCCGGTTGATGAAACCGGCAAAAACTCCGTTAGCCCTTCTATAATAGCTAGGATAAGGGCTTGTAAATAATTCATGTGCTAACCTATTTTTTTAATATGGCATAAACCCCAAAACCGAAACCGGCTAATACCACCATAGGGGCAAGCAATGTTTTTCTGAAGTCGTATATATCTGTTGTGCCTATCATTAAAATGAAGCCGAATACAACAATAGCTATGCTAATAAGCAATAACTGATAGTTCTTTTTTGTGAAAACTAATTCCGATTTTGAATCCTGATGTACAGGAGTAGATTTTTTTTCTATCATTATCTGTAAAGGTCGTAAATTTTTAAACGTAAATATTTGCTAACGGCAAATGAGGTGCTTATAGCAGTAATAAAAATACCTACCCCCACAAGGCCAAGTAAAACAATACCAAATTCAGTATAATTTCTAAGAATTACAATTTCCGGAATCTCTCTCTGTGCATAATACAATATGCCTAGTAAGATCAGGATGGCAATAAATGCTGCAATTAATCCGTGCAAAGCAGCTAATAAAATAAAAGGTCTGCGGATAAAGCCTCTTGTGGCCCCAACCAGTTGCATGCTTTTAATTAAAAAACGCTGAGAATAAATGGCAAGTCTTATTGTATTGTTGATCAGTGCAACAGATATAATTAACAAAATTGCAGCAAAGCCCAGAATAATTAATCCTATGGTATTGATATTTTTATTTACCATATCAATTAATGAACTCTGGTAGATCACCTCTTTAACCACAGGGTTTTTAGCGATGCTTGCCTTTAATGTGTCGATACTTTTGTTGTTTGCGTAATTTGCTTTCAAGTATACGTCAACTGTTGATAGCAAGGGGTTGTAACCAAGAAAATTAACGAAATCTTCGCCAAGATCGTTGGTTAAGTTCCTTGCTGCCATTTCCTTATTTACATATTGCGTGGTCTTAATAGCCGGATTGGCATTAAGATCCTTTTGAAACTGTAAAACATCTGTTTCTTTGGCACCTTCATCTACAATGATGTTTAGCACAATATTTTCCTTCACGTAATTGGAAAGGTTTTTTGCGTGTACCAATATCAAGCCCAACATACCCAGCATTAATAGAACCAATGCAATACTGAAGATTGTAGAAATATAAATGGTTTTTGTCTTCTTAGAAGCATCGCTCACTTCAAATTCTTCCATGTATTTGTCTTTATGTTTTGCGAAAATAAAAAATATAAGCAACTAATTTAAATTATATGCCTTTTATACTTCAAAACTTCAAAAACTTATAACGGAATTTGTGTTTAAATAGTGTTGAGTTTACGCTGGTTCTACACCGGTTCGACGACGAGTCCACCTTTCTTTCAGAAAAACATGGACTCACTATGGACGCAACGTAGGCCCATCCCAAAGAATTTTAAATGTATTATATTTGACTTGCATTATGATTGATAAGAAATTCATCTATAAATTAGGCAAGTGGTTGCTAATAATCATTTTACTTAGTTTCGTTGCAGGCACAATGTCTGCAATATTTTTAACATCATTAGATCTGGCCACAAATTTTAGAACCAAACATCCATATGTTCTTTACTTACTACCTCTTGGAGGGTTGGCTATTGGACTAATTTACCATTATTCGGGTAAGAGTGTTGAGCGGGGTAATAACCTGGTTTTTGACACCATTCATAACCCTAAGGATATTATTCCATTCAGGATGGCTCCTTTGGTACTCATGGGTACTGTTGCCACACATTTTTTTGGCGGTTCAGCAGGCAGGGAGGGCACAGCTTTGCAGATGTCCGCCGCAGCGGCGGATCAGTTTCATAAACTCTTTGATTTGAGCAGGCAAGAGCGGATAGTGCTTCTTATTGCAGGTTTAAGTGCTGGTTTTGCCTCCGTTTTTGGAACCCCAATTGCGGGGGCTATTTTTGGTATCGAGGTATTGTTACTAGGTAAAATTCCTTACAAGTCAATTTTACCTGCGTTTGCAACAGCTTTTTTGGCTGCTTATGTTACCGGTTTATGGGGCGTTGGTCATACCCACTATCATATCGATTCAATCCCTCAGCTTTCTTTAAGAGGGATTGTCTACAGTGCAATTGCAGGAGTATTTTTCAGCATTGCTGCCGTAATATTTGTAAGACTGACTCATCAATTATCTCTGATTTTTAAAAAGATCAATTACGCACCCATGCGGCCTTTTGCCGGGGGCTTATTGGTTATCGTTATTGTTTCGCTGTTAGGTACTTATAAATACCTTGGTTTAGGCATACCCACTATAGTTGAATCATTTTTGCAAAGTTCAAAACCTCAGGACTTTGCTTTAAAAATTCTCTTAACAGCAGTTACCCTCGGTGCAGGCTTTAAAGGTGGCGAGGTTACTCCGCTCTTTTTTATTGGCGCAACGCTAGGCAGTGGACTTTCATTTTGGCTTCCTTTGCCTGTCGGATTATTAGCCGGTATGGGGTTTGTAGCTGTTTTTGCCGGTGCTGCCAAGACACCGCTGGCTTGCTGCGCAATGGCGATGGAACTTTTTGGCGTTTCTTGTGGTGTTTATGTAGCGGTGGCCTGTCTAGTTGCTTACCTTATTTCTGGGACCCACAGTATCTACAATGCCTCCGAAAACAAAGCGCCGAAGCACTTTTTATTCGGTAAATTTTCGCTTACAGATGTACATCGCAAGGCAGAAATAAAAACTTCTTAGCCAAACTTTTCTGTAACCCCCTTAATTTCTTTATTTTCGCGGGATATAAAGGAATTAGCAGTAATGGATTACCAATTTAAAGAAATAGAACAGAAGTGGCAAAAGTTCTGGGCTCAAAATCAAACGTTTAAAGCAGAAAAAGATACAACAAAACCTAAGTTTTACGTTCTCGACATGTTTCCTTACCCCTCTGGGGCAGGCTTGCACGTGGGTCATCCACTCGGTTACATCGCTTCCGATATATTTGCTAGGTATAAAAGATTAAAAGGGTTTAATGTTTTGCATCCAATGGGATACGATTCTTTTGGATTGCCGGCAGAGCAATATGCTATACAAACTGGTCAGCACCCAGCTTTAACGACCGAAACCAACATCAATACCTACAGAGAGCAATTAGATAAAATTGGTTTCTCTTTTGATTGGAGCAGAGAAGTGCGTACCAGCGATCCGGGTTATTATAAATGGACACAATGGATCTTTATGCAATTGTTTAATTCCTGGTATAACCTGGAAACAGACAGAGCTGAAGATATCACTACGTTAATTGAGAAATTTAATGCTTCGGGCAGTGCTGAGGTAAAAGCAGTTTGCGATGAAGAGGTTAAGTCTTTCTTGCCTAGCGACTGGGCAACCATGACCAGCGAGGAGAAACAGGAAGAATTATTAAAATATCGCCTTACTTATTTAAGAGAAAGTACCGTGAACTGGTGCCCTGCGCTGGGAACTGTACTTGCTAATGATGAGGTGAAAGACGGGTATTCGGAGCGTGGCGGATATCCGGTAGAGCAAAAGAAGATGATGCAGTGGAGTATGCGTATTTCTGCATATGCGGAGCGGTTATTGCAAGGCTTAAATACAATTGACTGGCCTGAGCCGGTTAAAGAGATGCAGCGTAACTGGATTGGCAAAAGCGTTGGGGCAAGTGTTAAATTTGCTATAGAAAATGCTCCGGAAGGTATTGCCGACTACATTGAAGTTTTTACCACACGTGTGGATACTATATTTGGTGTGTCTTATTTGGTTTTAGCGCCAGAGCATGAACTTGTTACTGCATTAACTACACCAGCACAACTGGATGATATTAATGCTTACATCGCTAAAACTAAAAAGAAATCAGAGCTAGATCGTATGGCCGATACAAAAACTGTATCAGGTGCCTTTACAGGTAGCTATGTAATTAATCCGGTAAGCGGGGAGCGGATCCAACTTTGGATTGCAGATTATGTATTAGCAGGTTATGGAACCGGTGCAGTAATGGGCGTGCCTAGTGGCGATCAGCGTGACTGGCTTTTTGCTACTCATTTTAACTTGCCTATTGTACAGATCCTTGATGCACAAAAAGATATCGAGCATCAGGCAGATGCCACTAAAGAAGGTAAATACATCAATTCTGGTTTTATAAACGGAATGAATTATACCGAGGCTACCCAAACTTTAAATGCCTGGTTAGAAGAAAAAGAAGTAGGGAAAGCCAAGATAAATTACCGCATGCGTGATGCTATTTTCGGCAGACAACGCTATTGGGGCGAACCAATTCCTGTTTATTTCAAAAATGGCTTGCCGTATTTGATTAAAGAAGAGGAATTGCCGTTAATGCTTCCTGAAATTGATAAATACCTTCCAACTGAAACAGGCGAGCCGCCATTGGGCCGTGCAGAGGATTGGAGCTACGATGATCAGTATGAATATGAGTTGAGTACTATGCCGGGATGGGCAGGATCTAGCTGGTATTGGTACCGTTATATGGATGCTAAAAATGATTCAGACTTTGCGTCTAAAGAAGCAATTGCTTATTGGAAAGATGTCGATTTATATATTGGTGGTGCTGAGCACGCAACCGGACATTTATTATACAGCCGTTTCTGGAATAAGTTTTTAAAGGATTTGGGATATGTGCAGGAAGAAGAGCCTTTCAAAAAACTAATTAACCAGGGGATGATACAAGGTAGAAGTAACTTTGTATACCGGGTTGTAGATGAGGAAGGTCGTGGTACAAACACACTCGTTTCTGATGGTTTAAAAAAGGATTACAAAACCTCTGCCTTGCATGTTGATGTAAACATTGTAGAGAATGAAGTACTGAATATTGAGAAATTTAAAAAATTCAGACCAGAGTTTGCTGAAGCAGAGTTTATCTTTGAAAATGGAAAATACATCTGCGGAGTGGAGGTAGAGAAAATGTCTAAGTCCAAATTTAATGTAGTAAACCCCGATGTGCTGATCGAAAGTTACGGGGCAGATACGTTAAGGATGTACGAGATGTTCCTTGGGCCGCTTGAGCAAAGCAAACCATGGAATACTAATGGTATAGAAGGTGTGTTTAAGTTCTTACGCAAATTCTGGCGTTTATTCCATAATGAGGCATGGCAGTTTAATGTTAGTGATTCTGTGCCGACAAAGGCTGAACTAAAGGCTTTACACAAGATCATTAAAAAGGTTCAGGATGATATTGATCGTTTCTCGTTCAATACTTCTGTGTCGAGCTTTATGATTGCTGTTAATGAGCTTACAGACTTAAAATGCAAGAACCGCCAGATACTGGAAGATCTTGTTGTAGTACTTGCTTCTTATGCACCACACATTTGTGAGGAGCTGTGGGCTTTATTAGGCCATGATGAAGGAAGCTTGTCATATGCGAAGTATCCTGAGTTTAACCCTGCTTACATGGTAGAGGATGAGTTTAGTTATCCGATTTCGGTAAATGGTAAAACGCGTTTGAACATGAACTTGAGTCTTACTTTAGAACCTAAAGAGATTGAAGAAACTGTTTTAGCCGATGAGCACGTTCAGAAATACCTTGAAGGTAAGGCACCTAAAAAGGTAATTGTAGTAAAAGGACGGATTGTAAATATTGTGATTTAATTTGGAATAAATTTTTTGTATTCTCTAATGCTAGTCTCTCAGTATGACGAGTGTATAAAAAAATAGGGTGTACTGTGAAGTACACCCTATTTTTTTATCACCCCGTTTTCTTATGTCCTGTCTTTTAGCGGGTATGCCAATTCTCTTTTAGCCTCATTAACCACAAAACAGCTTTGCAAAGATCCCACATTTTTAAGCTTTGCTAGTTTCTCCACAATTAGTTTATTGTAGCCTGCCATATCACTTACCACAATTTTTAACAGGAAGTCGAAAGCTCCTGTTGTGTGGTAGCATTCTAGTACTTCTGGAAAACGGATTACTTCATTTTGAAATGCAATAAGCGCTTCGCCGCTATGGTCGTTTAACTGAACCTGAGTAAAGGATATCCAAAGTTCATCAAACTTGTTGCGGTCTATAAGCGTTACGCTTCCGGTAATGTATCCAAGATCTTTAAGGCGACTTACACGTTCAAACATAGTACTGCTCCCCTTATGTAATTTAAGGGCCAATTCTTTATTGGTAAGCCTTGCGTCCTTTTGCAGCAGGCGAAGAATATCCAGATCGGTCTGATCTAAGATGGTTGTATTCATAAAAAGGCTGCAGAAACCCACTCATCGCCTAAGCGTGGGTGGGGGGAAAGCAGCTACCCCCTGATTTTAAAATTAAAATATTACTATTATTTTTAGTTAATATAGCTATTATTTTTAGATATTTAATTAAATCTGTACATTAGTATTGTGAAATTGGTATTGAAAATAAAATTGCTTCCAACTGCTGAACAAGCAGCGTTGCTTCTGGAAACTTTTCGGGAGGCAAACCTTGCTTGCAATGCGATTTCTGAGGT
>NZ_JCAXEI010000019.1:0-45698 GCF_059758925.1 Pedobacter sp. GQ55
AATCAGAACCCTGTAGATCTTATCTGCAGGGTTTTTGTGTTTATAGCCTTTCTGGAAAATTTCTCGTTTATAGCTATTCCATTAGATATAATTGATCTTCATCTTAATTATGTTACAAATTATGAAAATAAATATTTCGTAATGACATTGTATATCGTTAAGTTTAGTTCTTAAACACACACACAAATGAAAAAGAAACTATTAACTGCAGTAGCAGTATTGGCTTCCCTATGCGGGTATGCCCAAACAAAAGGTACCAGCACTTTAGGATTGGGAGTGAATGTATCCACCAATAAGACTGAATATTCTGATCAACCTTCTGAAGAGAATAAATCAAAAACAAGTTCATTTTCGCTTGGTTATGGATTGTTCATTAAAGATAACACCAGGATTGGAATTGATTTACAGTATGGGGAGGGTAATGGAAATAGCATTGATACAAAATCATATGGTGGGAATCTTACTTATCAAGAATATTATCCCCTGATAAAAAAATTATATGCATATGCAGGTGGTAAGGCTGGATATGGCTATACGACTCAGAAATCTGAAAATCCTGAGTCGTATAATGGTAATACCAAGTCTAATCAATACTCTTTAGGGGTATACGGTGGCCTTACCTGGTTTGTATCTAAAAGATTTGCTTTCGAAACCACTTTGTTATCTGCAAATGCCAGTTACTTTAATTTTAAGCAGAAAATTAATGATGCCACTGTAACTGAAAATAAACAAACTAATTTTAACCTGACAACGCAAGGGTTTATCAATGATTTAGGATTTAAAATATACTTATTGTTCTAAATTCAATATCAAATTTTAACTGGAGGTTGTGCAAAATATTTGATTGGCACAGCCTCTTTTTTTGTTATTTCGTATCGAGCGTAAAAATCGCTAAATTTAGGTGTCATGAGTAAAACTGCTAAAAATCCTTCGTTACAAAAGAAGATCTTTGTTCTCGATACTTCTGTTATTTTATACGATCATAACGCTTTCAATAATTTCCAGGAGCATGATGTAGCCATACCAATTCAGGTTCTAGAAGAGCTTGATAACATGAAAAATGGTAATGAAACACGTAATGCAGAGGCCAGGAGTTTTATTCGTCTTATGGATAATGCTTCGGGTAATAAAATAATGAACCAATGGATCCCTTTAAATGGGACTAAAAGTGGGCGATTTAAAGTGGTGATGGATAATAAACCTGATCATGCCGATGCTGAAGCTATTTTTGGCGCCGGCAAGTTCGATCATCGTATTCTTAATGCTGCTTTAAGTTTAAAGCAAGAATTTCCAGAGAAAAAAGTGGTACTGGTATCAAAGGATATATGTCTGCGTTTAAAGGCAAAATCTCTTGAACTGTATGCCGAAGATTATGAAACTGGAAAGATTAAAAATGTAGATGAACTTTATACCGGTAAAACAGTTCTTTCTAAAGTTCCGGAGCAACTTTTTGCGGAACTTAAAACTGAAGGCAGCATTAGCACTGAATTACTGGATATCGTGCCCCAATCTCCAAATCATTTCTGCATATTAAAAAATAGCCGGAAAACTGCAACTACATGGTTCGATTCTACAACGCAACGTTTATATCCGGTAGCTTCAAAAAAAATCTTTAATATTTCACCAAGAAACCATGAGCAATCTTTTGCTGTACATGCTTTGCTTAATCCGGAAATTAAACTGGTAACTATTCAGGGTAAGGCAGGTACCGGAAAAACACTTCTTGCAATTGCCAGTGCATTGGAGCAACGTAAAGATTATAGGCAAATTTATGTGACCAGGCCAATTATTCCATTAAGTAATAAGGATATAGGTTTTTTGCCAGGAGATGCTAAATCGAAGATAGATCCTTATATGGCACCAATATGGGATAATCTGAGGTTCATTAAAGAGCAGTATAATCATGATTTAAAGATGCAAGGGAGGATAGATGAGTTTGTAACTACAGGTAAAATTGTAATTACTCCGCTTGCTTATATTAGAGGAAGAACGCTTTCTAAAATCTTTTTTATTGTTGATGAAGCACAAAACTTAACTCCGCATGAAATAAAAACAATAATTTCGCGGGCAGGAGAAGATACCAAGATCATATTTACAGGTGATATATATCAGATAGATACACCTTATCTTGATGCCGAGAGTAATGGCTTGTCTTACCTGATAGAAAATGCAAAGAACCATCCACTATATGCACACATTACATTAGATAAGGGCGAACGTAGCGAACTGGCAAATCTTGCAAACGACTTATTGTAAATTGAATAATAAACTAACTGGTTATTATGTTTAAAAAAACTGTTCTGATGAAGAATTTAATTTTGTTCATTCCATTTCTGATGATATTGTCCTGTAAACAAAAAGAAGAAGCTGCGAGTCAGCTTGTTGAAGATCCGCACTCTTTTTCAAAACCATCTATAGCTGTAGTTGAACATCTGGATTTGGACATAAAAGTTAATTTTGAGAATCAACAGATTAGTGGAAAGGCAGTTTGGAAAATAGACAATAAGGCTAAATCAAATGAGATTATTTTTGATGATAGCCAGCTCAATATTTCAAAAATCACTCTTGGTGCAGAGGAAAAGGAGACCACATTTACCTATGGTGAGGAGAAGGAGTTTTTAGGAAGACCATTAAAAGTGGTTATTAATCCTGAAACAAAGTTGATAACTATTTATTATACCACCAATAAGCAGGCAAGTGCTTTGCAGTGGTTAAACCCACACCAAACAGCCGGTAAAAGACGTCCATATTTATTTACACAGTCAGAAAGTATTGCTGCACGCAGCTGGATCCCTTGTCAGGATAGTCCAGGTATAAGGTTTACATACAATGCAACCGTTTCAGTTCCAAATGATTTGCTGGCGCTAATGAGTGCGGAGAATCCTGAAGTAAAAAACAGCACAGGTATTTATCATTTTAAACAAGTTCATCCTATTCCTTCATATTTATTGGCATTAGCCGTTGGTGATATTGAATTTAAAGCAGTAGATAAACGGACAGGGGTGTATGCTGAGCCATCGGTATTGGCAAAAGCGGTATATGAATTTGCTGATATGGGTAAAATGGTAAATGCTGCTGAAAAGTTATACGGCCCATACAGGTGGGGAAGATATGATTTGCTTGTATTGCCCCCTAGTTTTCCTTTTGGGGGTATGGAAAATCCTAATCTGACATTTATTACCCCAACAATTATCGCCGGCGATAGGTCTTTGGTAAGTATAATTTGCCATGAATTGGCACATAGCTGGAGCGGTAACCTGGTAACAAATGCTACATGGAATGATTTCTGGCTTAACGAAGGTTTTACCAATTACTTTGAACGCAGAATAGATGAGGAGATTTTTGGCAAGCAGGAAGCCGAAATGCAGGAGGAATTTGCGAAAAAGGCTTTGGAAGATGCTGTAAAAGAAATGGGAGATACCAGTAAGGATACTTATCTGAAAACTGATTATACTGGAAGAAATCCTGATGAGGGTACTAATGATATTGCTTATGAAAAAGGCTATTTCTTTTTGCGTACAATTGAAGAGGCAGTAGGGAGAGAAAAATTTGATGCTTTTTTAAGAGGTTATTTTGATGGTCATGCTTTTCAATCTGTTTCTACGGAACAGTTTCTAGCGTATCTGAATCAGAATCTAATTAAACCTAGCCCTGGTCTTGAGAAGAAAATTAAGGTAAATGATTGGGTTTATGGGCCAGGTATACCATCAAATATCGCTTATTCTAAAGGCCTGTGGAGTAAAGATGGAAAGTTCGCTAAAATTGATCATATAACATCAGCGTGGAATAAAAATGAATTGACAGATACTTCAGTTTTGACTAAAGAAATCGTTACAAGTAATGAGAAGAGATTCTTTATCAATCTGTTGTCACCAGAAATGACTGCAAAGCGAATGGCTGATTTAGATCGTCAGTTTAACTTTACCGGTTCTAATAATACTGATATTCAGTTGGCATGGTATACATTGGCCATTCGCCACCAGTACACTGTCGCCAATAAAAGAATAGAAGATTATTTAATAGAGAATGGAAGAATGTGGCACATCATTCCTTTGTATAAAGAAATGATGAAAACGCCTGAAGGCCTAAAAAAAGCCAAACAGATTTACAAAAAAGCAAGGCCTAACTATCATCCTATGACTTATCTGGCGATAGATAAGTTTTTAAAGTAATGTAATAACTTGAAAGTGTAATTGTCTAAACTAAACTAATATAATTCGAACTAATTGTAGCGGAATAGCAATTAATCTCGTTATATATTAAATAGCAGTTTATTAATCAATTCAACTTAATCATATTATGGATTCATTACACCCTTTTCACCAAAATATAGAACATATTAAGAATGATGCTTCTTCTCAGTTTCTTATTGTAGATAGCGATGATATAAAACAGGTAGAATCATTAGCGATTATGTTTCCAAGGTTAACAAGTTTGATCAAAAATAACGGAAATAAGAATTTTTTAATCAATTTCCGCGACGAACAGCAGCGATCTCTTATTGTAATGGTGGTTTCGAAGAGTAGGATTCCAATGGCAAGCTAAAGGTTCTTCTTACCCTTAGTTAGGGTGGCGCCAAGGCTTGCAATGATTACAAAAGTTACTGCCAACCATTGATGTAGGGTGAGGTGTTCTTTTAAAAACACTAGCCCGAATAATGCTGCAGCCGCTGGCTCAAGGCTCATCAAAATACTAAAAGTACGTGCTGGTAATTTCTTAAGGGCACCAATTTCCAGAGTAAATGGAATAGCACTTGATAACAATGCCAGCGCGCCACCGCTTAAAATCATAATCGGTGTGAAATTGGCTAAACCTCCGCTTCCAAAGCCAAAAGGAACCACTACAATAGCGGCGAATATCATGCCTACGGCCACTGCTTGTTCTCCGTCCATAATTTTAGCTATTCGCCCTCCAAGAAGAATGTAGCCTGCCCAAAAACCTCCTGCAAGCAATGCTAGTGATGCACCAATTAAATCAATGCCTTTTTCATTCCAGGGAGCAATAAACGCTATACCTATTGCAGCCAAAAACACCCAAAAGAAATCTAATACACGCTTGGATCCACTTACAGCTAATAAAAGAGGCCCAATAAATTCGAGCGTAACGCCCAGACCCAGCGGGATCCTTTCTATGGCCATATAGAAAATAGCATTCATTAAACCCAGTGATATACCATAAGGGATAACAGCTTTCCATTGTACTGCTGTGAAACGTTTCAGGTTTGGTCTGTAGGCTCCCACCAAAATAATTGCAGATAAACCAATTCTCACAGATGCAGTACCGGTTGCCCCAAGTACAGGAAATAATCCTTTGGCGATTGCGGCCCCAGCCTGAACGCTAATTATAGACAATAGTACGGCAGGGAGGGGTGGTATATTTATTAATTTATTGGTGCTCATTGATAAATGGTGAGGGCGGGGATAACCCTGCAAATTTAAGGATTTGATTAAATAAAAAAGCACCGAAATCCATCGGTGCTTTTTTATTTATCAACTAAACCTAAACTATAAATACTAACCAAATATTTATACCACAAATATAAGGTGGATTGTAATAGGCAGATGTTAAGAAATGTTAAATTGAATTATTAGTAATATTTTGCTAATTTTGTTAGTAATGAAAAGATCTGGGACGGCTGATTTACCTTTGCATTATGGATATGTTCCTAAATGGCTGGCAGAACGTATGTCGCGTTTGGGATTGGCAATTACAGAGGCAATAGTTATCGAGTATGGTACAGCTGAAGTATTGCGGAGGTTAAGTGACCCCTTTTGGTTCCAAAGCTTAGGTGCAGTGATGGGTATGGATTGGCATTCCTCTGGAATTACCACTTCCGTTATGGGCGCTTTAAAGGCCTCAGTTAATCCTCATTATAAAGAATTGGGCATATATATTTGTGGAGGCAAGGGCAAAAAATCCACACAAACTCCTGATGAGCTACTTAAATTTGGAGAACGTACCGGATTAAATGGCAATGACTTAGTGCGTAGCAGTAAGCTAAGTGCCAAGGTTGATAATACAGCCTTACAAGATGGGTTTCAGTTGTATATGCACAACTTTATTGTAAACAAGGATGGATTGTGGACCGTTGTACAACAGGGAATGCGAGATGGAAGTTCGACTGCACGCAGGTATCACTGGCATTCGTCATCACTAAATTCCTTTGTGGATGAACCTCATACCGGTATTTGTGGGAAAAACCAGGGACAAATTTTAAATCTTGTGGCCAAAGAAGCATTACCTTCCCGTAATGCTCTGTTATCAATGACAACAGAGCATCCAGAACGAATGATAGGAGAAGTGCGTAAGCTCGTCTTGCCGGCCCACCATGACGTTAGAGCCAAGGATGTGGATCTTAAACGTTTGGGTGCGATGCTTTGGTTAAGTCATGAAAAGAACCCTCGCGATTTTGAAGAATTGCTGCTACTTGAGGGAATGGGACCTAGAACCTTGCAATCACTGGCATTAGTAAGTGAGGTTATTTATGGTACATCTTCTCGATTTACTGATCCGGCCCGTTTCTCATTTGCGCATGGAGGTAAGGATGGGCATCCATTCCCAGTACCCTTAAATGTTTATGATGAAACCATTAATGTACTAAGCAAAGCAGTTTATAAAGCAAAGATCGACCAAGCAGATAAGCTTCACGCTATACAAAAGCTGAGTGAACTATCTTTCAAAGTTGAAAAGGACTCTATTCCTAATGATAATTTTGAAGAGCTTATAGAAAAAGAGAGAAATGACTCATGGAAATACGGTGGTAAAACAGTTTTTGGCGATGCAAAACCACCAAATGGCGGACAACTGAATCTGTTTTAAAATTATGAGGGAAAATAGCTTAACCCTCATAATTTTAAATTTTATCGGCTTGCTACAAATGGCGCTTTTCCAATAAAATCAGTTTTTGAGATCTGATCTATTAGAAAATGTGCCAGATCTGTTGTACTAATCTTTTCGGCAGGATTGTCTTCCAGACTTACAATCAGATTCCTTACTTCACCCGTCTGCTCAATCCATGGCAACCTCACCATAGTCCAATCTAAACCACTTGTTTTTATTATTTCAAAAGCCTTCTCCTTGTCGGCCACAAATACTGGAAATGTTTCCTTCATCCATGTGGACGCCAGAATTGTTTTCATACTTTTCTTATCCCCTGGAACATCTATATTCAATCCGGTTAAGAATATATATCTTTTGATCTGTTGCTTATTCATAGCCTTTAAGATATTTTGTGCCGCTACACTTGCTATTGGAGGTTCATCTTTTGCTTGTCCTAGAGCGCTTATCACAACTCCACAGTCTTGAATAAGGTCATTCGCTGTCTCTAATTCTTTTATGTCTCCCTCTACAATTTCCAATTTGGGGTGTATGTAATTGTAAGATGATGGATTTCTGATTAATGCTTTAACGGAATAACCTTGATTTAATAGTATGCTTAGTAGGTAGCTTCCAGCTTTACCAGTTGCGCCAATTAGGGCGACTTTTATATGATTAGTCATTTTTAAAATTCTATTGTGAAAAGAATAATTCTTTCTAAATATTATTAGGAATATGATTATTGATTATAGTGTAAGAAAAAAGGCAATAAAATAGCCTTCCCGCTATAGGTTTGGATTTTTGGTAATCCTATTTAGATATGTAACTAATGTTAATATGATTCAAATGTATAAATAATCTGGCTGTAAATCATTAGGTCCCAACATTTCACTATCTTTAATTATTGTTATTTGTAGCATAATTGAAAAATTTAACGTCTTAAGGTTATGAAAAAAATATTATTCCTATTGTTTATTGGATTTGCCACGGTAAGCTGTAACACAGCGAAACAGGCTGGAAGTAAGGGCTTAGTTAAGTTAAGCGGTAAAATTGAAAAGTTAGGGATGACCACATTCCAGTATGGTACCCACATTTTAACAGTGGACGCTAAAACCTATGCATTAAAAAGTAGTAAGGTTGATTTAAATGCTTATGTAGATAAGGAGGTTACCTTAAAAGGGACAAAGGTGGATGGTTATCCTATTGAAAATGGTCCGGACCTAATAGAGGTAGAAGAAGTTACTTCCAAATAGAACAGGAAAGTTTAAAAGGTTATCTTCGCCAAAAAAAGTTTAAATGCTAGAAATTGTTTATCAGGATGACCATTTAATTGCGATTAATAAACCTCATGGCTTGCTTGTACATCGTTCGTCGATTGCTAATGATGCAAAAGAATTTGCATTACAACTTTTAAGAGATCAGGTAAACAGACATGTTAGTCCGGTTCATCGCTTGGATCGAAAAACAGGTGGTTTGCTATTATTTGCTTTTGAAAAGGATGTAGAAATAGCAATGCATCAGCAATTTCAAAATGGCTTGGTTCAAAAGAAATATCTTGCGATTGTTAGAGGGTATGCACCCGATAGCCAGGATATAGATTATCCTCTTGCAAAAGAAAATGGAACCATTCAGGATGCTTTTACAGCTTTCGTAACTTTAAACAGGGCTGAGTTGGATGTTGCCTTTGGTAAACATACCACCTCAAGATATTCCTTAGTAGAGGCTACGCCAACAACAGGAAGAATGCATCAGCTTAGAAAACACTTTGCCCATATTTTCTACCCTATAATTGGCGACCGTAAACATGGATGCAATAAACAAAATAAGCTGTTTAAAGAGCAATGGGAAATGACAACAATGTTGTTGCATGCATCAGAACTTATATTTAAGCACCCGGTAACCAATGAAGAAATTCACCTTAAAGCTCCTCTTCAAGAGGAGTTTACCAGGGTGATGGAATTAATGAAATGGTAAAAAAATAATCATGATTAATGTTACTTGCGCCATAATAGTGGATGATGCCAATAGCGTATTGGTTACTCAGCGCAGTGCATCAATGAAATTGCCGTTGAAGATTGAATTTCCAGGAGGAAAAATTGAAAAAGGAGAAACACCTTCGGAATGTCTAGTAAGGGAAATAAAAGAGGAGCTAAACCTGGATATTAAAATTCTTTTTGAAATGTCTGCGAACATCCATCATTATGTTGAATTTTCAATTAATCTGATCCCTTTTGTTTGTAAAGTTATTGGAGGTTCTATTGAATTAAGAGAGCACGCATCATACCGATGGCTAAATTCATCTGAGCTTTTAGATCAAGACTGGGCTGAAGCAGATGTTCCTATAGTTGAGAATTATTTAAACTCATTAAATACGATTTAACAAGTATCACTTAAAAATGCCCGATATCGAACGTTTAGTTTGATATCGGGCATTTTTATGGATTTTTATTTTTTTAATTACCTGTTTATTAGTTGTTTAAGTTTGGTATTTGAGTTGTAAAGCTATGTCGAAACAAACGACCAATGGACAAATCAATTGAAGAAGAAGTTACCGTAAAAAGAAAGAGGAAAACCAGGATAATTGTAATCATAATAGTGACAGTTATGATTGCGGGGATATTCACTTTACGTGCTTACATTAAACCTTCGATAGCTATTGCCGAATTTACCACAGGGGTGGCTGAAACGGGAGATATAGAAAATACAATAAATGCTACAGGAGAAGTACTGCCAGAATTTGAAGAAGTGTTAACCAGCCCAATAAATGCAGCTGTAAGAAATGTATTAATGGATGCAGGTACAAAGGTAAAAGCCGGGCAATCTATTCTTACTCTTGATAAATCATCTGCCGAAACTGATTTTGATAAACTAAAGTTTCAAATTGAATCCAAAGAAAACGAAATCAGAAAACTAAAGCTTGATCTCGAGAAAACCTTTTACGACATCAATTCCAACAATAACATTAAACAACTACGCATTGTAAATTTTAAAGATGCAGTAGCAAGTGCCCAGAGGTTATACAAAGCCGGCGGAGGGACTAAAGAAGATATTGAACAAGCCCAGTTAAATTTAAAAGTAGCAGAACTGGAAAAGCAGCAGCTTGAAAATGAAATTAAAAACAAGCAGCAAACCATGAAAATAGAGATCAGGGAGGCTGAGATTGCTTTGGCTATCCAAAAAAACGATCAGCAAGCCTTAAAGCGTAAGCTTGATCTGGCAAATGTGATTGCTACACGTGAAGGTGTTGTAACATGGGTTAATAAAAATATTGGAGCCAGTATAAAAGAGGGTGAATCTTTGGCAAGAATTGCAAATTTGAGCAGTTATAAGGTAGCAGGCAGTATATCTGATAATATGTCAGATCAGCTTCACAATAATATGACCACCATTATCAGAGTAAATGATGTTCAACTTAGAGGATCTGTTGTGAGTGTTTCTCCGGCAGTAAACAACTCAATTGTTTCATTTGAGGTTCAGCTGGATGAAAAGAACAATAAACTGCTCAGACCAAATATGAAAGTTGATGTTTTTCTGATTACAGAAACCAGAAATAAGGTGATTCGGGTGAATAACGGAGCAGCCTTTAAAGGCTCAAATCAGCAAGAGGTGTTTGTGTTGAATAATGGCAAAGCAGTACGAAGAAATGTAAAAACGGGACTTAGCAATTTTGATTACATAGAGATCATTAGTGGTATAAAGGCAGGCGAGACTGTGATCACATCCGATATGAGCAAGTATGAGTATTCAAAAGAAATTTCAATCACTAATTGATCATAAGCGTATGAAAATCAGTTTCACCACCCTAATGATCATGTATTGCTTTAACGTTTGGGGCAGTAGTATAGAATTAAAAAATACCGCCGACACTTTGAAACTAACTTTAAGCGAGGTAGTTGAAAAAGCTAAAGCCAATTCAATAGCCGCAAAACAAGCCATTACAGTTAAAGAAACCAAATATTGGGAGTGGCGGACATTTAAGTCTAATTACCAGCCTCAGTTAGCTTTAAGTGGCATTTTACCAGGATACAATAAAACATATTCTCAGGTACTTCAACCAAATGGAACAGTAGCTTTTCAGCCAATAAGAAATGATAATTCTTCACTAACGCTCGATTTTAGTCAGAGTTTGGCCGCAACAGGTGGTACTATTTATGGTACCACCCAGTTGCAACGTTTTACTGATTTTGATAGGGACAATGTGTTGTATAACGGTACTCCTTATGGTATTGGGTACATACAACCTTTATTACAGTTTAACAGCCTTAAATGGGATAAAAGAATAGCACCCTTAAAATACAATGAGAGTAAACAAGCTTATATAGAATCCCAGGAACAAATTTCCGTAACAGTTACCGGTTATTTCTTTGATCTGTTACTTGCTCAGGTAAATCTCCATATTGCAGAGACTAATTATACAAATACGGGCAACATCTTAAGAATAGCCAACACTAAATTTGAATTGGGAAAAATATCTAAAAATGAGATCCTGCAGTTGCAACTGGAGCAGGTAAATGCTAAAAAAGCTGTAGGAACCGCTAAAAGAGATATGGAAATTGCAACGCTGAATCTAAGAAGCTATGCTGGGATAGAAGGTGATGATAGGATTGTGCTGACAATGCCAGAGGCAGTGAAAGGTGTTGAGGTATCTTCGGAAAGAGTTTTAATAGAAGCATTTGAAAATCGCTCTGATGCCATAGCCTTTGTAAGGCGTATTGCTGAAGCAAAGCGGGATGTAGCTAAGGCTAAAGGAGAAAATGGGCTTATAGCTACCCTAAAAGCTAATCTGGGCTTCTCTAGTGCGGGAAGTCATATACTAGATGTTTACCGATCACCTAAAAGTCAACAATCTGTTGAGTTGCAATTGGCTATTCCGGTTCTTGATTGGGGAAGATCTAAATCCAGAACCAAAACAGCAGAGGCGAATCAGCAATTTACTATTTATGAGGTAGAACAGGACAAGCAAACCTTTAAGCAACAAATAGTAACACAGGTAACACTTTTTAACATGATGAAAGAGCAATTAGAGTTAACCGCACAGGCCGATAGGATTGCCTCTGAAAAATATCAAATTGCAAGTGAACGCTATGTTTTAGGCAATTTGAGTATAACAGATCTGAGCATAGCCTTTCAGGAAAGTGACAGAGCCAAAAGAGATTATGTGGCTTCGTTAAGAGATTTTTGGGGAGCCTATTACCAGTTGAGGTACTTATCGCTATATGATTTTGAAAAGAATGAAAAAATAACTTATAAATAAATCTTAATTACTAATTATACATTATGATACGTTTACAAAATATTGAAAAGGTATACCGGACAGATACGGTTGAAACACTGGCTATTGACAACATTACCTTGGATATTGCTAAAGGTGAATTCCTGTCTATTATGGGGCCTTCAGGTTGCGGTAAGAGTACCCTGCTCAACATCATAGGTCTACTGGACGAGCCTTCAAAAGGGAGCATTAAGATAGATGATCAGGATACTTCGAGGTTCAGCGATCAGCAAATGGCCAGATTCAGGAACCAGAAACTGGGTTTTATCTTTCAGAGCTATCACCTGATCAATGACCTGCAGGTGCTGGATAATGTAGAGCTGCCGCTCTTATACCGGACCTCATCAGCAAAAGAACGCAGGCAACTGGCAACTGAAGCATTGGAAAAAGTAGGATTGAGCAACCGGATTAAGCACTTTCCAAACCAGCTAAGCGGTGGTCAGCGCCAACGTGTAGCCATAGCGAGGGCTATTGTAGGCCGTCCACAGATCATTCTGGCCGATGAGCCTACAGGAAATCTGGACAGTGCCATGGGCAATGAGATCATGGATATCCTAATCAATCTGAACAAGAATGAAGGCACAACGATCATCATGGTAACGCATGACGAAAATATGGCGCACAAGACCCATCGTCTGGTAAGGCTGTTTGACGGTTCACAAGTTCAATAATTCATTTAGTATCTATTATTATGCTCAAAAATTACTTTAAAATAGCCATAGCGGTACTTCGCCGCAGGAAGTTCTTTACTTTCATAAGTCTGTTTGGGATTAGTTTTACCCTTACGATAGTGATGACGTCAACCGCATTGCTGGAGAATGTCATGAGTCCGGCCTATCCGGATTACAACAGGGAACGCTCACTTTATGTGCAGCGTGTAACACTTAAAAACACGAAGAAGGGATGGATCAATAGTAATTCGGCGTCTTACAACTTCGTAAAAAAATATGTGTCTACGTTGAAAAAGCCTGAGAAGATTGCATTTTATACTTCAGGTACCAATACCAATGCTTACGTTAACAATAAAAAGATCTTGCTGGAAGTTAAGTATACTAACGATTTGTATTGGGAGGTAGCAAGCTTTGATTTTCTGTCTGGCAAAGCTTATACTAAGCGGCAGATAGACAATGCCGAACGGGTAGCCATTATTTCCGACCGGACTAGAAAGGCCTATTTTGGTGATCAGCAAGATGTGGTAGGGAAAAACATTGAAGTGGATAACGTCAACTATCGGGTAAATGGTGTAGTACGCGGAGTGCCCAGAACTAATCGTCATTTCCAGGCAGAAGTTTATCTGCCATATACCGTGTCAAAAACCGGGTACGATGACCAGGGCGTAATGGGCAACTTCAACGTGATCCTGCTCGCTAAATCTGAAGCGGATATGCCTTCAATCCGGGCCGAATACCAGAAGATGGTGGATAAGATTCCGCTAGATAAGGAATATGATAAATTATATGCACATGCCGATACGCCGTGGGAAGACTTGTCAAGGCGGTTCTTTGGCAGCGATGACGCGGTGGGCCTTGGTAAAATGCTGGTTATGGTGAACGCTTTTCTGCTGCTGTTTCTGTTATTGCCAACCATCAATCTCGTCAACATAAATATAACGAGGATCATGGAGCGGTCTTCTGAAATTGGGGTCAGGAAAGCATTTGGCGCCTCCTCCAGAACGCTGATCTATCAGTTTCTGGTAGAAAACATCATTTTGACACTTTTAGGTGGCCTTATTGGAATAGTCCTTTCTTATGTGGTGATTTACATTTTCAATCAGTCGGGTTATACGCCTGACCTCAACTTGTCACTCAACTTATCCGTACTGGCGCTGGGGCTATTTGTGTGTCTGCTATTCGGCTTACTTTCAGGTGTATACCCCGCCTGGCGAATGTCGCGGCTCAACGTAGTTTCCGCATTGAAGGTAAGGTAATTCAATATTTGAAATCAATAATAAGACATTATCATGGTTAAACACTTATTTACACTAATATGGAACAAAAGGAAGCACAATGTCCTGTTCCTCTCAGAAATACTGATCTCCTTTTTGGTAATTTTCGCGGTATTCTCTATGTTCGTATTTTACTACCTCAATTATATTAAGCCTTCAGGTTTTGAGTATAAAAAAGTATGGTCGATATCCTATAACAATCCGCTTAAAACCAAAAATAATGATACGCTGGTTACTTTTTACAACCAGGTTAAATCATCTTTAACTGGCTTGCCGCAAATAGAAGAACTTAGTTATTCCAGTCACAATTATCCTTATTCCAATAGTATGTCCACGGTTGGTTCGGAATATAACGGCAAAAAATATGACCCTGTCAATTTTTATCAGGTAGATGAAGATTATGCTAAAGTGTTGTCCGCCAAGATTGTAGAAGGTCGCTGGTTTAACAGAGAAGACCGCATTTTAAAAAACAACCCTATCGTGATCAATTTAACGCTGAAGAAGGCAATGTTTGGCGAACAGTCAGCTATCGGTAAATTACTTGGAGCTAAGGATGATAACAATAAATCAAAAGTCATTGGGGTGGTAGCTGATATAAAAAGTGGTGGTGACTTTTGGCCTTCAGGTCAGGGTATGTATAAGGTGATTGATTCGGGAACGTTTCAGTGGGCGGGCATTATGCTAATTAAAGTATCAAAAGATGCAGATGCTGCCTTTGAAAGTCGTCTTTCCAAATTGCTTGCCAGGACAATTCCGAATTCTAATATCGAGATCAAACACCTCAGCGAAATGAGGGAATCGAAAAATGGTGATACCATTATTCCTGTTATTATTTGCAGTATCATTGCGGGATTTTTGATCATTAATGTGGCATTGGGGTTGTTTGGCGTACTGTGGTACAATATTAACCAGCGACGTAGCGAAATAGGTTTGAGACGTGCAATAGGGGCAAGTGGCTCATCTGTAGCCAACCAGCTGGTTGCAGAGTCCGTATTACTGGCCACGCTGTCTCTGGCAGTCGGCGTGTTCTTTGCCGTCCAGTTTCCTTTATTAAATGTTTTTAATGTGCCGACACAGGTGTACCTGATTGCCTTAATAATGGCCATAGCATTCATTTATCTTCTCGTAATCCTGTGTGCGCTATATCCGGGCAGACAGGCTGCCGCCATACATCCTGCTATTGCTTTGCATGAAGAATAATAACTATATTAACTTTGTATATGATACTGATTGTAGATGACGATATTGCTGTGAGAACTTCTTTAACTTTATTACTTGAAAACGTGGGTAATAAGGTTCAGGGGGTAGATATTGCCATAGAGGCTTTAAATATCATCAAAGAGCAAATGCCGGAACTGATTCTTCTTGATCTTAATTTTTCAATTGATACCACTGGAAAGGAGGGAATGGAACTACTTAGCAAGATTAGGGAAATTGATACCAATGTTCCCGTGATTTTGATTACAGGTTGGGCAAGTATCCAACTAGCTGTTCAGGGTATGAAGCTTGGCGCTAATGATTTTATAAATAAGCCATGGAATAATGAGCATGTTTTGCAATCAGTTAAAACATTACTTGAGTTAAATACTGCTAAAACAAAAAATAGCAGCCGTAAACAATTAGATAAGCAATACAATTTTAAGCAAATTATTGCTGAAGATCCTCAGATGCTTACTATACTTGAAACCATAGGGCAGATTGCACCAACTGATGCATCAGTGCTTATACTTGGAGAAAGTGGTACAGGAAAGGAGCTGATCGCCGAGGCAATACATGAGAATAGTTCACGTCGGAATAAGCCTTTCGTAAAGGTTAACCTTGGGGGGATATCCTCCTCATTGTTTGAAAGTGAAATGTTCGGTCATGTTCGTGGAGCGTTTACCGATGCACGTTTCGACAGAACAGGTCGGTTTGAAATGTCTAACAAAGGGACTATTTTTTTAGATGAAATAGGAGAGCTGGAAGCCGGCAGTCAGGTTAAATTGTTAAGAGTGTTGCAAGACAGAACATACGAAGTACTGGGTAGCAGCCGAAGTAAAGTAGTGGACGTCAGGGTGGTGTGTGCAACTAATAAAAATTTAAATGAAATGGTCGGTGCGGGCACTTTCAGAGAAGACTTGTTGTATCGCATCAACCTGATCACCATTAATTTACCACCTTTACGTGAACGATCAGATGATATTCCTTTATTGGTGGATTTCTTTATTAATAATCTTAAAGAAATCTACAATAGACCATTATTATCAATATCGGTCAGCGCAATGAAGTGGCTTCAGCAATTGGAGTTACCAGGCAATATAAGGCAACTGAAAAATCTGGTAGAGCGGACTATTTTAGTGAGCAAAAATAATGAACTTGGTATAGATGATTTTAAAGCGCAATTGGATCTGTCTCCTTCAAAAAAGGCGAGTGTACAAATGCCCGGTGTAGGCAGTATTACACTTGAACAGATGGAAATTGAAATGGTTAAAAGAGCAATGAGCTTTCATCAAAACAAGATTACCAAAGCCGCTGCATCTCTTGGGATAACAAGGAATTCACTATACCGTAGACTTGAGAAGTATCAGATTCCATTTAATGAAGCCGAAGATTAAACTGAATGAAGTTAAAGACTAAGTATATCCTCTTTATTGTTGTTCTTCATCTTGTCTTTTTAGGACTTAGCTATCTTATTCTGGAGAAGAATAAGATAGTTTTTATTGTTTCTGAGGTTTTGGTTATTATTTCGGTGGTGATATCAATAGGGCTTTATAAGCAGCTTGTGGAACCTTTAAATTATCTTAGGGAAGGGATTAGTGCGATCAATGATCGTGATTTTAATGTTAAGTTTTTACCAACAGGAAAGAAAGAAACAGATGAGCTTATAGATGTATACAATCAAATGATGGATGCATTAAGGGAAGAAAGGACAAAACAGGAAGCACAGCACTTTTTTCTAGAAAAACTGATCCACACATCACCCACGGGTATCGTTATACTTGATTACGATAATCATATAAAGCAGATTAACCCAAAAGCGGAAGAAATATTGGGCACAAGCCCTGAATTACTTTTAACTCAGTTTGAGCCACTTAAGGCGGGTGAGTCTAAAACGATGAGAATTGGCAGTTTAAATACCTATAAGATTCAGAAATCTCATTTTATAGATAGGGGTTTTCCTCGAATGTTTGTGATGATTGAAGAAGTAACTGCTGAGATTTTTGAAGCAGAAAAAAATGCTTATGGTAAAGTGATCAGGATGATGGCCCATGAGGTAAATAATACAGTTGGGCCTGTGAATTCTATCATTAATATGGCTTTGGATACCGATGATATTTGGACCTCTGCAGATAAATCGAGTTTAAAGAATGCGATGTACGTTGCTGTTGCCAGAAATCAGAATCTAAATCTGTTCATGAGGAATTTTGCAGATTTGGTAAAACTGACACCTGTAAACAAACTTCAGGTTGATCTTACTGCTTTAATTTATTCAGTTTCAGATTTTATGCTTATCAATGCGAAAGAAAACGGCGTTAGCTTTGAGTTTGATTTGCCAAATGCTCCCTTTTATATCTCGGCCGACTCACAGCAAATGGAACAAGTACTGATTAATCTTGTCAAGAATGCCATAGAAGCTATTGGTCAAGAGGGTGTTGTAAAGTTTGGTCTAGACGCTAAATTAAAGAAGCTTGTAATTACTGATAACGGCAGGGGAATATCAGAGGACTTAAGCGAACAGCTATTTAGTCCGTTTTTTAGCACGAAGAAGGACGGGCAGGGTATTGGTTTGACCCTGGTCAGAGAGATATTGCTCAATCATGGTTTTTTGTTTTCATTAAAAACCCTACAACCTGGGCAAACAGATTTTGTTATTCAGCTCAATTAATCAACTATTTACAAACTTTATTTTTTTGCTTTTTCATCTTGATGTCATAACATCTGGTTGAAGACTTTATCCTGACTATTTTAGTATAATATTCAAAAGTTGAGATGTACCTTTGCCGACATCCTGAATAAGTATATCCGGTAATACCATTGCGTTGGCGGGATCAAGGTAAATGAAATACATAATGAAACATCAATATTTTAAATATATAGGAACTGTTATTTTACTGATAGCATTTGCTTTTACTTCAAAAGCTCAGCAAACGGTGGTTAGCGGTACAGTAACGGATGCTACAACCAAAGAAACTTTACCATATGTTTCATTTCTAATTACAGGAACAGAAAAGGGTGGCAGGACAGATGCTGACGGTCAATACAGTATTACTATTAGTGATGACCATACACAGGTTAAATTTAGTTATGTAGGTTACAAATCAGTTGTAAAAACAATTATTCCAGGCAAAACGCAAACAATAGATGTGCAGCTGCAGAGTGAAACTACTCAAATGGATGAAGTGGTAATTACGGCAGGAAAAAAACCAAAATATAAGAATAAGGATAACCCTGCTGTTGCGCTTATTAGAAATGTTATCGCTAATAAACCTAAGAACCGTATGGATCATTACGATTTCGTTGAATACAAGAAATACGAAAGGATGATGTTTTCTATGAGTAACCTTTCTGATAAGTTTAAAAACAAAAGGATATTCCGTAATTATAAATTTTTGTTCCAGGAGCAGGACTCTACTAAAATCGGTGGTAAAACCATGCTTCCGGTATTTCAACAAGAGAAGCTTTCGAACAATTACTTCCGCAAAAGTCCCGAAAAACTTAAAACCATTATAGTAGCTGATAAGCGCGTTAACTTTGATGAACGTTTTATCGATAACCAGGGGCTAACCACTTATTTCGATAGAATGTATCAGGATATAGATATCTATGATAACAATATTTCGGTAGTAAGTAACCAGTTGTTAAGTCCAATTGCAGATGGGGCACCTACATTCTATAAGTTTTTCATTACTGATACCATTCAAAATCATAACCCAAAGTTGGTTGAGCTTTCATTTATGCCAAGAAACAATACTGACCTCTTGTTTGAAGGTAAGTTATACATTACGCTAGACGGGAATTATGCTGTTCAGAACGCTTACCTTACTGTAAATAAAAATATCAATTTGAATTTCGTTAGGGCCTTAGAAGCTAAGCTCGACTTTGAGCAAAATCCAGATAAGCGTTATCACTTGAGTAAAAGTAATCTGATTGTTGATTTTGGCCTAAGTAAAAAAGGTGGAACAGGGTTTACTGGTGAAAGAACTGTGAATTTTAAAGATTATCAGATCAATAAGCCACTTCCTGATACTACATATTACGGATCGGCAGTTCCTGAGGTAGTTGTCGATGCGACTAAGAGATCAGACGAGTTTTGGGCCGATAACCGTCCTGAGGCGCTTAGTGCTACAAATTTAAAAGTCTACAGTAATTTAGATACCCTGCAAACCATTCCGTCTTTCAAAAGAACAATGGATATAGTTACGCTTTTCTTTGCTGGTTATAAAGATTTTGGACCTTTTGAAATGGGGCCTGTAAATACTTTTTACAGTTTTAACAGTGTTGAAGGTTTTCGTTTGCGTTTAGGGGGAAGAACTACTCCAGCGCTTAGTAAACGTTATTACTTTGAAACATATGCGGCCTATGGTTTTAATGATACCAAATGGAAGTATTTCTTAAGCGGAACCTATTCGTTAAATAATAAATCTATTTATGCTTTTCCCCAAAACTATTTAAGGGCAAGTTTCCAGAGAGATACAAAAATACCAGGTCAGGAATTGCAATTTGTACAAGAAGATAATTTCTTATTATCCTTTAAAAGGGGAGAGAATGATATGATGTTGTACAATGATTTTTACAGATTAGACTATGTGCATGAGTTTGAAAATCACTTCTCTTATAGCCTTGGTTTGCGTAAATGGAATCAAACACCCGCTGGATCGTTGTATTTCGCAAGTTCAAGAGACAATAATTTAATTAAGAGTAACTCGATCAGTACATCAGAAATATCACTTCAGTTAAGGTACGCACCACACGAAAAGTTTTATCAGGGCAAGGTGTACCGCACCCCACTTGTGGACAAGTATCCTGTTTTTAATTTCAGATATACTGCAGGCATAAAGGGAGTTTTAGGAGGTGAATATAACTATCATAATTTCATGGGAAGCGTTGATAAACGTTTTTACCTATCTCAACTTGGATATACTGATGTAACACTCGAAGGTGCTTATATTTTAGGTAAAGTACCTTTTCCGCTGTTATCTATTCACAGAGCGAATCAAACTTATGCTTATCAATTGCAATCGTACAACCTAATGAACTTTTTAGAGTTTGTTAGTGATCATTACGCAAGTATAAACATAGATCAAAACTTTAATGGTTTCTTTTTTAATAAGGTGCCATTGCTAAAAAAGCTGAAGTTAAGAGAGGTGATGTCATTCAAGGCACTATATGGTGGTTTGCGCAACGAAAACAACCCTGCGGTTAATAATAGTGCAATGCAGTTTGTGCTTAATCAGGATGGAGTACCTATCACAAATTCATTAAGCAGAGATCCTTATATTGAGGGTAGCGTAGGTGTAGGAAATATCTTTAAATTACTTAGGGTTGATCTTGTAAAACGCTTCACTTATCTTGATAATCCAATGGTTTCTGAATGGGGAATCCGGGCAAGAGTGAAATTTGATTTCTAAGCGTGATATAGCCTATCAATAACGAGTAGTGCTAAACCTTTGCATATCCCAAAAATTCAAGTTCCTCAACGGCTTTTGTCAGATGGGTTTTTCCTCCTGTTAAAACGTAAAGATTATCACTGATCTCAATTATGTTTCTGAACATATGATCTGTAACCAATAATCCTTTATTTTTCTTTTCCTCGTTCATTAGTTCCATGACAGCCTCAATCATTATCGGGCTCAGGTGTGAAAAAGGCTCATCCAGCATGGCGAATTTAGATTTTGCCTTTAGTACAATATATACTTCAACTAGTCTTCGGTTGCCGCCAGATAAACTTTTTAAGGTGCTTTTATAGCTTGGTTTAAAATCTGGGAAACGGTTTTCGAATTCAAAAAAGTCCAGATCAAAGTCGGCGAATACCCTTTTTAAAGTTAAAGTTTGTGGTATGAAATTAAACTGAGGAAGATACAATAGTAAATCAGGCCTCTTATAGGCAGCCTGAACCGTTAAATCGTCAAAGCGAATGGATTTACTATTAGCATTTAAATTGCCATAGATAATGTTCATTAAACATGTTTTACCATTTCCATTTCTGCCAAGCAATCCAGTTATTTTGCCGGTTTCACACTTTAAATAAATATCAGATAAGATCCTTCTTGAACCAAATTCAAGGAATATGCTGTCGGCTTCAAGTTTATGGATCATTTAACAGCATAAATTAAAAGTGCAACAAATAACAGGAAGTCGAAGGTTAAGGTACCTATCCATAAAGTAAGCTTAGGTATTCCCAGGTTTTGATAGTAATAAAATTCCTTGTTCTTGTAGTTATTTATATAATAGACAATTATACCGTAGCTAATCATTTTAAACCAAAATATTAAAGTGAAAGCTTCTGAACCAAGTTTAGACAGCATGTACGCTGAGACTAAAGTTAATACAAAAGCCGTAGTGAAAAAGCTCATGTAAAAAGTGAACATCAGTCTTAATGTTTTAGTTTTTAACATTTTATCTTTTGGTTGAATGGTTTTTGTGTAATTAGGCTGGTTCAAATTCAATCTATCGCAGCTTGCTAAATATAGTAAGAAGTTCTTGGAATGTGGCTTTGCAGGGCGGGTAATTCTGTTTTACAATACAATTTCAGGCACTATTTATGTGCACTCGCAAGTATAACAACACGTACTCATGAATATTGAAATTAGAAAATTGACGCTTGAAGATTATAACGACCTTAAGGAATCTATGGAACAGGCATATGATACCCTAGGAGGACAGATCTGGAGCAAGCAAACCATCGCTAAACTATTAAAATTATTTCCTGAGGGCCAGTTGTGTATTGCAGTAGACGAGAAAGTAGTGGCCTGCTCATTATCTATTATAGTAGACTATGATGAGTACGGAGATAAGCACACCTATCAAATGATAACCGGTAGGTATACGTTTTCTACCCATGATCCAAATGGTGATACATTATATGGAATAGAGATTTTTGTTTCGCCTGAATATCGTGGTCTGCGTTTAGGCCGCAGGCTTTATGAAGCCAGAAAGGAGCTTTGCGAAAGCTTAAATTTAAAGAGCATCATTGCCGGCGGACGCATACCTGGCTATCATGAACATGCTGAAACATTAAGCCCCAGACAGTACATCGATAAAGTAAAAGCTAAGGAACTATATGATCCAACTCTTACCTTTCAATTATCAAATGATTTTCACGTTAGAAAGGTATTAAAAAACTATCTTCCAGGTGATCATGAATCTAAAGAATTTGCAACGCTAATTGAGTGGAATAACATTTATTATCAGGGAGTTGATGCTTCGGCAAGATCTGCAAAAACCATTCGTATAGGTTTGGTTCAATGGCAAATGCGTCTTTTCCCTACCATGGATGCTTTTTATGAGCAGGTAGAATTTTTTGTAGATGCTGTGAGCGGTTATAAATCTGACTTTATCATGTTCCCTGAGTTTTTTAATACTCCGCTTTTACAGCCTTATAATCACCTGCCAGAAATGGAAGCTATGCGCAAGCTGGCAGAACTTACCCAAGAGATTGTTATTAAAATTCAGGAATATGCTGTTTCATACAACGTTAATATTATTTCGGGCAGTATGCCAATACTAGAAGACAATAAGCTATACAATGCCACCTATCTTTGCCACAGAAACGGTAAAACAGAGGAATACAGGAAGATTCATATTACTCCGAATGAGCGGAAATACTATGGTATGGTTGGGGGTGATAAAATTCAGGTATTTGATACCGATTGCGGAAAAGTTGGGATTTTGATTTGTTATGATGTGGAATTTCCTGAGCTGAGCCGCATCTATGCAGATCAGGGAATGCAGATTTTATTTGTTCCATTTCTTACTGATACCCAAAATGGATACACCAGAGTAAGAAGATGTGCACAAGCGAGAGCAATAGAAAACGAATGCTATGTAGCTATTGCCGGATGTGTAGGGAACCTGCCTAAGGTAAACAACATGGATATTCAGTTTGCGCAATCGGCAGTATTTACACCTTCTGACTTTGCTTTTCCTACCAATGCTGTTAAAGCTGAAGCAACACCCAATACAGAAATGATGTTAGTGGTAGATGTTGACCTTCACCTGCTTGATGAAATTCATCATTTCGGTACCGTTAGAATACTTAAGGATAGACGTAATGATCTTTATGAGGTTAAATTACTTAAATAGGGTTAATTTGAGGGCTGTAATGAATCCTTAACAAACAGTAAGAACAATGATAGATAAAATTAAAATAATAGCCATTTCCGGAAGCACAAGAAAAACCTCTTCTAATCTTAATCTGATAAAAGGAATTGGGCGATTAGCTTCTGATATTTTTGAAATAAGCATTTTTGAAGGACTATCTGATATTCCTCATTTTAATCCTGATCTCGATCTAGAAACACCACCAATTCAAGTTGCTAATTTCAGAAAGCATCTTGAAGCAGCAGATGCAATATTGATCTGTACTCCTGAGTATGCCATGGGAGTACCTGGAACGTTAAAAAATGCAATTGACTGGACGGTTTCGTCAATGGAATTTTCTAAAAAACCCGTCGCACTAATCACCGCGTCATTATCTGGAGAAAAAGCGCATGCCTCATTATTGGGGACACTTTTAATTATTGAGTCAAAAATGACGGCAGATACACAGCTTTTAATTCCTGGTATTAAAAATAAAATAGATGAACAGGGTAATATAATCAATCAGTTAACCTTAGGTCATGTAAAGAGGCTTATCAAATCATTAACAGATCTTGTACTTAAGGATGTAGATACACTTGAGGCACCATTTTTAGTAAATTAAATGGCAGGCGGTATTTAATGACACGAAGGCGACGGAGCAAATTGTAAGAAACTGCAACTTTATATCCGTTTGAATTTTATAATTTTTTGTTGAATGGAACAAATTGAATCTGTACAAGAGTTTTATAGCCGGGTACCACAGGCAAATCCTTTAGGACTCTCACTTCACAATGCTGGCGCAGGGCATTTTAATGTATTTGAACGTAGATCATGCCTCAACAATGCGCCTTACATACGACGTGATTTTTATAAAGTATCACTCATAATAGGTAAAGGTAAATTGCACTATGCCGATAAATGGATTGAAATTGATCGCCCTGCATTACTTTTCTCAAATCCCGTAATTCCATATTCCTGGGAAGCGGCATCTAACGATCAGGAAGGCTGGTTCTGTTTGTTTACAGAGGCGTTTATACACCCTAATGAAAAAATAGGAACATTACAGGATTCCCCGTTATTTAAAATAGGAGGGTCACCAATATTTTTTGTCAATGATGAGCAACAACAAGAAATCTCAGCTATTTTCAAGAAAATGATCTCTGAAATGGATTCAGATTATATTCATAAGTATGATCTGTTACGCAATTACCTGCACCTCATTATCCACGAAGCCTTGAAATTGCAGCCAGCAGAGAGTTTTGAGAAAAACACCAACGCATCCTCACGGATAGCAGGTTTGTTTCTGGAATTGCTAGAAAGACAATTCCCTATTGATACACCGGAAATGGCACTTCAGTTGAAAACTGCCAATCACTATGCTGAAAATCTTTCCGTTCATGTTAATCACCTTAATCGTGCTGTTAAAGAGGTTACAGGCAAAACAACTACCGAACATATTTCAACCAGAATTGTAAAAGAAGCGATCGCTTTGTTGCAGCATACAGATTGGAATGTGTCCCAGGTAGCTTACGGGCTTGGCTTTGAGTATCCGGCCTACTTTAATAATTTTTTTAAAAAACAAACCCAGCGTACACCAAAGGAGATTAGAAATGTTGCTGTTTGAATTTTATAATGATCTGTTTGAATCCTTTAAACTACAGGTGGTGGTAATGAGGTAATTTTGGATCATAAAATCTAAAAGATATGAAATACAGGAATTTGGGTAAAACAAAAGAGCAGCTATCGGCAATAGGCTTGGGCTGTATGGGAATGAGCTTTGCTTATGGTCCGGTTGATGATACTGAAAGTATTGCAACACTGCATAAAGCGCTTGATCTTGGAATTAATTTCTGGGACACTGCTGACATGTATGGAAATGGAAACAATGAAGAATTGATTTCTAAAGTTTTAGTGCCAAATAGAGATAAGGTCTTTATTGCTACTAAGTTTGGATTCAGATTTAAAGATGACATTGCAGGACCAAGTATTGCCTCAGGAACTTACTTTGATGGTTCACCTAAATGGATGAAGGTTGCTGTAGAAAATAGCTTAAAACGCTTGAAAATAGATACGATTGACTTGTATTATGCACACAGGATAGATCCTGATGTTCCTGTTGAAGAAACGGTAGGTGCGATGGCAGAGCTGGTAAAAGAGGGCAAAGTAAGGTATCTTGGATTGAGCGAGGCATCGCCTGCATCAATCCGTAGGGCACATTCAGTACATCCAATTACGGCATTGCAAAGTGAATATTCGCTGCTTACCAGAGATGTGGAGGGTGACATATTAAGTACTGTACGTGAACTTGGGATTTCACTTATCCCTTATTCCCCACTGGCAAGAGGTTTGGTAACTAACGCGTTAAATGTAGCGCAGCTGGATGCTACTGACTTCCGTAAAACACTCCCGCGTTATAGTGGAGATAATCTAAAGAACAATGAGGGGCTTGCGCATGATTTTGGAAAGCTGGCACAGGAAAAAGGATGTACCGCTGCACAACTCGCGCTTGGATGGGTACTGGCCCAGGGCGATGATGTAATTCCTATCCCAGGTACTAAGAAAAGAAAGTACCTTGAGGAAAATGCAGGGGCGGTTGACCTTACGTTATCTGCCAACGACTTAAAAGCTATTGATGAACTGTTGCTCCGTTATCCGAATACTGGAGAACGCTATAGTGAAGGGGCAATGAAGCTGGTAGGTAAATAGTTTTTGGTGAATTGGTTTAATCAATAAGTACTTTATGTCCTTCTTTGGCCGAACGTTTAGCAGCCTCCAATATTTTTACCACAATTAGGTTGTTGTTTAGTGATGATAGATCATTTTCGGATTTTATTTCATTTTTCAGCACTGCAGCGAGGTAGTTGAGGTGGTTGCTATACGTAGGCGCTAATGATTTGGCTTCTTCTAGCTGATAGTTTGTTTTTCCGTTTTCCTTTGTACGAAGTGTATTTGAATTTACAGCTTGTATGTATCCTGTTTTTCCAAATACTTCCATGTCTTTTATGCTAAATGGCCAATTCCATGAGGCTTCTATGATGCCTGTTGCGGTTGGATATTCCAGTAGTATTGTTGCATCATCGTCAACATTCGGGTAAACATCCTTTTTTATCTGATGTGTTAATGCAGTAACTGAAATGGGCGCTTTTCCATTCATTAGCCAGGTCATAAGATTTGCACCATAGCAGCCAAAATCTATAATTGCACCTCCACCATTCTTTTTTGGATCTGTAAGCCAATTTAAAAACTCCTTGCTTACACCAATTTCTTTAGGTCCTTCATGGCCGTCATGTGCAACTATTTTTCTAATGTCTCCAATAGCACTGTTTTGTTTAATTCGGGTGTATGCTTCCTGATTGCTTGGATACCATGTGGTTTCGTAATTGGTTAACAAATGGATTTTGTATTGTTTAGCAAGTGCGGCCATACGCTCTGCATGTTTTACAGATACGGCTAAAGGTTTTTCTACCATAACAGAAATACCAAGTGGAGCAGCAGCCTCAACAACCATTAAATGATCTTCTATGGCGTTGTAGGCAAGTACTGCATCAGGTTTACGATGTTTCAATAGCTCTTTTAAATCGGTAAAAAATACTGAATCAGCTAACTTAAAACGGGTTTTAAATCTTTCTACTAAAACGGGATTTTCTTCTGCAATTCCAATGATGTTTACCTCACCTTTTTTGTAACTGTCCATTATAAGGTTTACGTGGTCGTGACTAAGACCAGCCAATACAACGTTTAATTTGGATTGTGCTTTAACCTGTAAAGAAAAAAATGCCAGCAGGGCAATTGTAAGTAATTTTTGCATAAGATAATTCTTAGATCTCGTTTGTTAACTGACAGGCAATTTATGAATTATTGACGTTCTAATTGAGACATTCTTGTAACAAATCAGGTCAAGTGATTAGAAAAATGTAAATTGAGCTGCCTTAAAACTGGTCATGATATGAGATATCTTATTGCTTTTATAATACTTGTTGCCTCCTTTTTAAATGGGAATGCCCAGGCATTTAAATATGCCTTTGTTACAGATACACATGTTGGGACTGAAACTGGTGAGGAGGACCTGAGACGAACGGTAAATGATATTAATCAACAGAATGATCTCGATTTTATTATCGTTACGGGTGATGTAACTGAAATGGGAACTAAGTTGGAAATTAAGCTTGCAAAGGCGATTTTAACCGGACTTAAAAAGCCATGGTATGTTATTCCAGGTAATCATGATACAGGTTGGTCGGAGTCGGGTGGGGTAGACTTTATTCGTGAATTTGGAAATGATAAATTTACATTGGATCATAATGGTTATCGATTTATTGCATGTGCATCAGGTCCTTATGTAAGGATGTCGGACGGACACATTCCAAGAGACGCCGTAGTTTGGCTTGACAAAGTTCTAAAGAAAACACCTGCAGATATGCCAATTGTGTTCATCAATCATTATCCTGTTGATAATAGTTTGGATAACTGGTATGAAGCAACCGACAGGATTAAAAAGTACAATATTCAATATGCAATCTGTGGCCATGGTCATGCAAATCAGGCAATGGATTTTGAAGGAGTACCCGCAACCATGGGACGCTCTAATTTGAGAGCTAAAGATAGTGTAGGTGGATACAACGTAGTTACAATGCGAAGTGATTCTGTTTTGTTTGCTGTTAAAAAGCCCGGATTTGCAATAGAACCTACCTGGCGAAGTATTCCTTTGGGTAAATTTGTGGCCAACAACAGTGGTAAAATTGTAAGGCCATCTTATGAGATAAATGCCACTTATCCGCAGGTTAAAAAGAGATGGAGTTACCATGCAAGTGCAAATGTAGTACTAACTCCAGCCGCCAGTAAGAAGCTGGTGGTTTTTGGAAATAGCATTGGTGAAGTTGAGGCCTTATCCATAAAAGATGGTAGTAAGAAATGGGGATTTAAAACAGATGGTGCTATTTATTCTTCTCCTGCTATTGTAGGGAATGTTGTTATATTGGGTTCTGGTGATGGTTCTATTTATGGTTTGGACCTGAATAGTGGAAAAGAGATTTGGAAAATTAAAACAGGAGCGTCTGTTTTAGGTACACCTGTTGTTGATGGTAAAGTTGTTTATATTGGTGGAAGTGATCATAGTTTTAGCGCTATTGATGTTAAAAGCGGTAAACAAATCTGGACTTTTGATGGGGTAGAAGGAGCCATAGTAGGTAAACCTTTAATATATCAAGGCAAGGTGTTTTTTGGCTCTTGGGGGCGTCACTTGTACGCTTTAGATCAAAGCAATGGTTTATTGCTTTGGAAATGGAACAATGGAAGTGCAAATCGTATGTTTTCTCCGGCAATGTGTACTCCGGTAGCAAAGGATGGTGTAGTTTATTTTGCTGCGCCAGATAGGGTACTTACAGCATTGAATGCTAATAATGGTAATGTTCTTTGGAGGAATAAGGAAGCTACAGTGAGAGAATCAATAGGTATGTCTGAAGATGGCAGTCTTGTTTTTGGTAAAACAATGAACGACGAGGTGGTGGCTTATAAAACACAAACTACAGATCCGGGTGTTCTTTGGCGTTTAAATATGGGTTTTGGCTATGAGCACACACCCTCTATGCTAATTGCAAAAGATAAACAAGTTTTCTTTGGAACAAGAAATGGAGTGGTATATGCTTTCGATCCTCTTGGTAAGAAAACAGTCTGGGCTCATAAAGTAGATAATTCTATGGTAAACACAGTAAATGTTATCAGTAAAAAATCTGTTTTATTGGCAACAATGGATGGTGTTGTAACCTTACTTTCAGTTAAGTAAAAGGAGGTTTATTCGTCAACCTTACTCCATACTTCATAGATTTTAGCTCCTTTACTGCTCAAGCCACTATGATGCCACTTGCCATCCTGTAATTTCCCGTCAAATACTAATGAAACCCCAACACGACTATTGTCTCTGGAGAAAAATTCTATTTTTTCTGTGTATTTCCCATCTTTAAAAGTATACGAACCACCGCCAGTGCCAGAGAATTCTTTTTTCTCAGGATCTATAGCAACCCATTGAAATTTCTTGCCGGTAAGTAGTTTATAGGTTTGACGGGAACCAGTTTGGTGAATGTCAGCAACTTTACCATCTTCCTGCATTCTTCCAGTTATGCGCCACACACCTGCAAGTGGTGCTTTGCCATCATCTACACGGTTGAAATTAACACGACCATCTGGCACATCCATAGATAGCTTATCTGCAGAAACTTCAAATGGAACATTTAATTCGCCTCCCACATTGGACGAATCTGAACTGTTAAAATACACCTTTGCTTTAATAGTTCCATTGCTTGCTTCATAACTACCTCCACGAGACATTATAAACTTATCAGCCTGGTGTGTCGTATGTATGAAATAGCCATCTTCAAAAAAAAGCTGGTGCTGATCTGTTCCATTGCTGAATTCCCATGCGCCAGTAAGAGCGCTCATTTGGGCCTGAACAGCAGTAAAGGAAATACTAATTGCAAGTACTAATAAGATGATGTGTCTTTTCATAATGGTTTAATTTATAAGTGGTTGTATTAAAGATAAAAAATATTCCATGTTTACCTACAGTATTTCTCCAAAATTGTATCTCATCTTTAATTTGAAATTCTCTGGAGGGACAAAAAATTATTAGGAGATGTGTATGAGATTATTAATTATAGCGGTATTGCTTACAATACCTAGAGTTATTTTTGCCCAAGCTAGGGATACATTACAGGAAAAGAGTAGTTTTAAATCAGACACGACTATGATGCCTGCAACTTATAAACCTAAGGTTACTACGTTTATTATTCCATCAGTATTTATTGGTTATGGTGTGATATCATTAACCGGTGAGAATGTGATCAGGCGGGTTGATTATAGTACTAAGGACGAGTTGCAGGAAGATCATCCCTTGTTTGCAGCACATGCCGATGATTATATGCAGTTTGCCCCGGCCGCGGCAGTTTATGGACTTAATCTTTTAGGTATAAAAGGAAAGCATTCTTTGCTTGATGCTACCGGTTTATATGTATTGTCATCTGCAATTATGGGCGGAAGTGTAACGGCATTAAAGAAAGCTACACACAGGCTAAGACCTAATGGTTCAGGGTATACTTCATTTCCTTCGGGTCATACCGCCAATGCATTTGCTGCTGCTGAATTTCTAAAGCAGGAATATACGGATGTTTCACCTTGGTATGGTTATGCCGGGTATACAGTTGCAATTGCAACCGGTGTACTCAGAACCTATAACAATAAACATTGGGCTAGTGATGTTGTTGCAGGTGCCGGATTTGGTATTCTTTCAACTAAATTGTCGTACTTACTATATCCTAAACTGAAAAAGTTGATTACAGGAAAGGGTAGTTTTAATTATACAGTAATGCCATCCTATCAACAGCATAGTATGGGGCTTTCTTTAAGCGGTACCCTCTAATGTAACGTATTAGCTGAATAACAGGTTGTAGCTTATTGGTTTATAATGTATTTTTAGAAGGAAATACGCCCTGACTTATGATCGAGATTGTTATTCCATACATTGCCATAATTATAGTAATACTTTTTCTGGTGATGCTGGCCCAGAAGCTAAAAATAGCCTATCCGATAGTCCTTGTAGTTGGAGGCCTTGCAATAAGTTTATTGCCCGGACTGCCTGTAATTAGTATTAATCCTGAACTTATATTTATCATTTTCCTTCCTCCATTATTATATGAGGCAGCCTGGTATACCTCATGGAAAGATTTCTGGCGATGGAGAAGGGTGATTACGAGTTTTGCCTTTTTGATTGTGTTGCTTACTTCGCTTGTGGTTGCCTTGGTATCTCAAATGATCATACCAGGGTTTACATTGGCTTTGGGTTTATTGCTTGGAGGAATAGTTTCACCCCCCGATGCAGTGTCGGCAACCTCAATACTAAAGACAATAAAAGTTCCCAAGCGCATCACTGCCATACTGGAAGGTGAAAGTTTGCTAAATGACGCTTCAAGTTTAATTGTATTTCGTTTTGCCATTATCGCGATTAGTACCGGAAGCTTTGTTTTTCATGAAGCGGCATTGAGTTTTGTTATTGTGGTTTTAATGGGAATTCTAATCGGAATTGTAGTAGGACTAGTGTATTTTGCAGTTCATAAATGGATGCCAACTGATCCAAATATCGACATCATACTTACGCTAACTGCTCCTTACGTGATGTATATTGCTGCTGAGCACTTTCATTTTTCAGGGGTGCTGGCAGTAGTAAGTGGTGGGCTTTTTCTATCCTCAAAGAGTCACTTGTTCCTAAGTCACAGTAGCAGATTGCGGGGTGCTAATGTGTGGTCTGCATTTGGTTTTGTGTTAAATGGGCTTGTATTTATGCTTATTGGCCTGGAATTGCCGGTAATTGTAAATCAGCTCGGAAACGTAAGTTTAGGTGCCGCTATTGGTTACGGCGTGCTGATTACTTTGGTGCTTATTGTTACCAGGATACTGAGTACACTTGGAGCTTCTGTATTTACTGTATTTATCAGCCGCTACATCACCACAGCCGATAACAGGCCGGGTTGGAAAGGACCGGTTATTATAGGCTGGGCAGGCATGCGAGGTGTGGTTTCCTTAGCTGCTGCACTATCAATACCGACATATATAGGTGACGGAGTCCCATTTCCTGAACGAAATCTTATTTTATTCATCACGTTTACGGTGATTCTTTTAACACTTGTTGTACAGGGGATAAGCCTACCTTATGTGATTAAATGGGTTAATATGTCAGATCCTGATAACCACCTTCCTGAATCAGAAGAGGACTCAAGGATAAGAAAAATGCTTGCGGAACATAGTATGCAATATCTGGATGCTAATCATTCTGAAAGGGTTAAGGTCAGCCCGGGATTACAACAAATCAGGGCTAGATTAGAGAACGATTTAGCTTTTGAACATCCAGAATATGATCATCAAGAGAAAGATTACCAAGATGTTTACCTTCAATTACTAATTAAACAGCGGCTATTTCTGATAGCGCTTAATAAAGAACAGGATACAGATGAAGATGTGATTAGGAAATTGCAGGGGCTGATTGATCTTGAAGAAGAAAAACTCAGGATAAGATTTGACCTTTAACTATACCCTATAATTTAAAATGTTAATTAGTAGGATGTGGGGGGAGATCCTGTCCATCGTTTAAAGGCTCTTGTAAATGCACTTAATTCATTGTAACCTAGTATGTATGAGATTTCTTTTATTTGATGTTCCCCTGATTTAAGATATTTTAAGGCCAGTTGTTTCCTTGCCTGATCCGCTATATACTGAAAGCTTGTTCCTTCTTCTTCAAGTTTTCGCTGTAAGGTACGCACGCTCAGATTAAAATTTGCTGCCACATCTTTTATTGAGGAAATACCTAAGTAAGATTTTGTCAAAATATAATTGTAAACCATCATTTCAAATTTATCCGGTTGTGTATTGGATAGTTGACTGATATGCTGTAACAGTGTTTTTTGCATGCTGTAATTCCCGGTAATAATTATATCATCCCAGAATTTTGTGTCGAATTGAATACAATAGCTGTCGCCTCGATGGGGTTTGCATCGTAAAACACGCTCGTATTCCTGATTGTGTGTGATTTCGTATGGGAATGTTACTTTTCGAGGTTTTATTTTTTCTAAAAGCAACCCATCCAATTCATGAATAGTAAATGCCATGAAAAAATCTACCGTTTGTTTGTAGGCCAGGTTTGTTTGATCTACCTTTTTATACGGATAAAAAATGATATCGAATACATCAGACTTTACATTCACTTTCATACTGAACAGATCAGTTATTAAATGCGTTAACGCTGATGCCTGGGTTAAAGCATTCCCAATAGTGGTGCTTGTTTTAATGATTTCGCCAACGGCACCAAGTGCGGCTAGTTGCATTGATTCTCCAAAATGAAGGCCAAATAAAGAGTCTTTACTATTCTGAACAGCATTAAGCCAAACGTCATTCCACTGTTTTGGACTAAAGTTTACTATCTTGTTTTTCTTAATAGCTTCGAAATCGATGCCTGACAAGCTGCATAATTTTTTTACATCGAGATCTCTTTGTGCATAATAAGCAAGTAGACTTAATATAAAACGATGCTGATGGTTTTCCATTTAGTAAAGTTATAGATTAAGTTATTCATTAAAAATATTTGTCGTGAAAAGACAATACCTTGTCGCTTATTGGTAAGGGTAAGTCTCTGTATGAGCACTTTCTTTGTATTAGAAAATAATTAACAATTAAAATCAAAGAACATGGAAAATCAAGCGATGAATGTAGTTACAGAATTTTTAACTGCGGTACAAAAAGGAAATACAGAAAAATTAGGGACATTATTGCATCCGGAAGTAAAATGGTCGCAACCAGGAGATAACGTGGTTTCAGGATTTAAAAGCAGTGCTGGTGAAGTATTTCAAATGGTCGGTCAAATGTTTGAGCTATCCTCTAACACATTGGCTTTAACAGAAATAAAAGTGCTTGCAGAAAACGGGGACAGTATTGCTTGTCTTGTTCATTGGAAGGCCAAACACCCGAACGGTCAGGTTTTGGATATAGACAATATTGATGTTTATACCGTTGAGAACGGCTTAATCAAGAATGTTGTGGTTTACTCAGAGGATATTGATGTTGAGAATGAGTTTTGGAGAAAATAATTCAGTAATTATGAGTTTTTGAGTTACAGAGGATGGAATAATCCATCCTCTGTAACTTTCTTATTCTACTCCTTTGACTTTCATTGGTAGTGTATATATGGTTTTGCGAGCAGTAATGAATAATATGTTCCTGTCCTTTCCTGCAAAACACACATTACTTGGCCCATCTTTTATCTTTAATTCAGCAATCAGCTCTCCTGCAGGATTGTATATAAAAATACCTTGTCCTAAAGTAAGGTAAACATTGCCTTTTTCATCGAGTGTCATGCCATCAGACCCCTTATCGATGATCAGTTGTTTTCCGGTTAGTTCACCGTTTTTTTCGATACTATATTTGTAAGTTTTTCCTGCATTAATGTCGGATACATATAGATATTTGCCGTCTGGTGTGCCAACAATTCCATTTGGTTTTACCAGGCCATCGGCCGCTATTTTTGGCTTTTTGCTCCCTTTTGCGAGGTAATAGACATCGTCACTTTTAAGATCCGGTGAAGTTCTTTTCCAGTAATCACGTTGATAATATGGATCGGTAAAATACATATCCCCGTTTGGATGAATCCAAATATCATTTGGCCCGTTAAGTTGTTTACCATCCAGGTCATTCATTATAACCTTTACTTTTGCTGATGGGCTTATTGACCATAATTGTCCTTTTTCATCTGCACAGGTAATCAGGTTTCCTTTTTTGTCGAAGTATGTGCCATTGGCTCTACCAGCTTTATCAAGAAAAATGGAAAGCTTCCCATCAGTACTGTACTTCCATATTTTATCATTAGGTTGATCTGTGAAAAATACATTTCCGTTTTTATCAACAGAGCAACCCTCTGTGAAACTAAAATCAGATGATATAAGTTTAGCATCGTCTGCTGCAAATAGATTGCTTGGATGCGAAGTTAGGTTTTGTGCAAATAGAGAAGAGGATGAAACAGAGAGTAGTAGGGCAAGGATACTAAGACGTTTAATTTTCATGTTCATTTGGTTTGTGTGTTGATAAAATGTACAAGATAATGAAATGTGCCGAAATAATGTGACCGTGTAGTAAAATGTATAAATTTGAGACTATTTATCATTGATCACTACCGTATGTATATATCTAAGCAAAATCTGGCGACAGATGAAAACGAGATTATTGAATTTATTACTCAATATAGCTTTGCAGCTGTTGTAACTTCGGATAACGGTCGTCCTAATGCAAGTCATTTGCCTTTTGTGATAGAAAAAAGAGGTGATAAGACCATTCTGATAGCTCATTTTGCCAAAGCTAATCCGCAATGGAAAGAATTATTAAATAATGAAGTGCTGGTGATATTTTCTGAGCCACATGCTTACATCTCACCAAAGCTTTATGATAAAGAGTTAAATGTGCCCACCTGGAATTACATAGCCGTCCATGCCTATGGTAAAGCAGTTATTATGAGTGGAACCACCCAGATGCTGGAGGTTATGGAGAAATCAATAAATGCTTTTGAAGCTGATTATATGACCCAATGGAATAAGCTACCTGAAGAGTATAAATTGAAAATGCTAAATGGAATTGTGGCTTTTGAAATTGAAGTTTCTTCGTTTGAGGCCAGTAAAAAGTTAAGCCAAAATAAAACAAGCGCTGAGCAGCAAAGGATTATTGAATCTTTGAGCAGTAGCCAACATGATGTTGAAAGACAGATTGGGAGATATATGAAGAAAGAAACAAAAGATTTTTAAGTTTACTTTTATCTTGTACCTATTAAAATTTAAAATATTTGTAGAAATGCAAAAAACAAATAAGAATTGGATTTTACTTGTTTTTGGTATAATAATGAGCAATTCTTTTAAGACAAATGCTCAACAGATACTACCAATCAATGAAAAATCTTATACAGATAGTTTGCAGGCTATTTTGGAATCCAAACAATCCGATAGTATTAAAGCGCGAACCAGTTATTTATTGTCGGATTATTGGCGATCAAAAGATACCGTTAAGAGTAAAGAATATTTGATAAGAGGGAAGGCAATGGCAAGTAAATACCCATTGGTTAAGGCTCTTTATCCATTTTATGAAGGACAGTATTATTTTACGCGTAATCCTTCAAAAGCCGCTGAGGCTTTTATGAATGCCGAGAAGGAATTAGCTGCTTTTAAAGATAAAGAGGTTTACAAATTCAGGTCTGCAGCATGGTACAATTATGCCATAATGAAGAAGACAGAGAAAGGTGATGCTTTTGTAATTGATATCGCAATTAACAAAGCAATACCTTTGTCAGAAAAAGCTGGTGATGCTGAAAAAACCGCACATTATTATTCGCAATTGGGTACATTATTAATGTATAATGGCCAGTTTGATAAAGCTGAAATTTATAACAATAAGGCAATTGACTTATTGGAAGGTGAATATCCAAATTCATCAATTTTACTGCACGCTTATTTAGCTGCGACCAGCAATTACTGCTATCAGAAAAAAAAAACAGAAGCAAAAAATGTGCTTGATAAGGCAGGTAAAATGTTAAGGACTTATCCCAAATCCATTAACTATCCGAATTATTATTATAATGAAGCAATTTACTTAACCTTAACGGACCAGTTTGATAAGGCGTTGATAAGCTTGGGTAAAGGTATCCCACTAGCAAAAGAATATAACCAGACTATGCTTTGGCAGATGCTCGTTTTTAGGAAGTATGAGGTATTTGTTAGATTAAAGGAATTTAAAAAAGCTAAAGAAGTTTTATTAGGATTATTAAAAGAAGGCCCGCTTGCCGCAGATGCAAACAGTAGAAAGGCTATTTACGATCAGTTGGCTAAAACCAATGCGAGCATGGGACTAATGGAAGAAGCTTATAAATGGTCTACTGCTTATAGCAAAATGAGTGACAGTCTGAATGATAGTAAACTAAAGGAAAATATTAATACCCTGGAAGTCAAATTCAGAAATGCCGAAAATCAAAAGATGATTACTCAACTCGAGGCTGAAAATCAAAAAGCCGCTTTGTCGGCAAAAAACAACAAGCTCGCTAATTGGCTACTCGGTAGTGCGGTTATATTTATGATCGCGCTTGCTATATTTATTTTGTACTACTATAGAAATAGAGCAAAGCTAATATCAACCAACGCAATGCTGGAAGGTGAGGAAAGAGAGCGAACAAGAGTAGCCAGAGATTTGCACGATGGTTTAGGAGGGATGCTTGCCGGTGTAAAAATTAATCTTTCAGGTTGGGCAGAGCATCAGGGAGATAATATTAATAATGTTGAATTAGATAGAATCATTGGTCAGCTTGATAACTCTGTGAAAGAATTAAGGCATATAGCTCGAAATATGATGCCTGAAACCCTATTGAAGTTTGGTTTGGAGACAGCACTGAAAGATTTGTGCGAGTCAGTAATGACTAATGATATTAAAATTAACTTTCAGGCATTAAGTGTTAATGAGCAGATTTCTACTAAAACACAACTTACCATATATCGAATAGTACAGGAGCTACTATCCAATGCAATTCGCCATGCAAAAGCAAATAATATTATAGTTCAGTGTAGTCAGAATGATGATTCCTTTTACATAACTATAGAAGATGACGGTAATGGTTTTGATCCGGTAGTTGCAGGGAAAACAAAAAGCATGGGACTAATGAATATTAGAAATAGGATCGCACTACTGAAAGGAAAAATGAATATAGAATCTATAATTGATGAGGGTACTGTAGTTAATATTGAATTGAATTCAAGTCATATAAAATAAAAAATCCATCGCATGATATTTTATGCGATGGATATACAGAGCGTTTTATTTAGAAATAGCTTCAGCTTAAATAAAAGGAAAGGTTACACTGCCCGAAATGATTTCATTACCAGAAAACACCTCTGATTTAACCACTTTGTCATCTATCAATACTTCAACCTTAACTGTACCCCCAACATAGGATGTTACTCCAACACTAGCTCCATCCCCCATATTAACAGTTCTTTTGAACTTTTTTGTAAAAGGAATAGCTGAATCTGACAATACGGTGTGACCGCCGGTTTCATTGGTGTAAGAAATATTCATTTTTGCTAATCCAGAAGTTGTTGTTACCCTATACTCGATTGTTACTTCTTTTGGATAGCTGTTTGACTGGTCAGGGCCGTCCTTGTCTTTTCCGCATGATGCGAACATGACTACTGCTACTAGCATAGTCACAATCTTAAGCGTCGATTTTTTAAATGATAAAATGTTCATAGGTATTAGATTTAAATTTTCCATTGCAAAAATATTTTATGTTTTCAAGGAAGGCAATCACGTTAAACATGGTTTTTCTTCTACTGGTTTTCTGGTATTTTTTTTGCTTATAGATTGAGTTCCGAAATGATATCTATTTTTAAACGAAATGAACCGAAAAATTACCCTTGCCATTGTTGATGATCATCCTATTGTTGTCCAGGGCTTGCAAATGATACTTACGAATAATAGTGATATAAATGTAACTGGCTGTTTTACATCAGGAAGTGATTTTATCGAATTTTTAAAGAGCAGTGAAGTTGATATAGTACTACTTGACATAATGCTTCCCGATGGTAATGGGATGGACATATGTAAAGAAATAAAAAGTGTATCTCCAAATACGTGCGTTTTGGCTTTGAGTAATCACAGCGAACGAAGTATAGTAATGCAAATGCTACAAAATGGAGCAAGCGGGTATTTACTTAAAAATGTTTCGGTGCAAGAATTAACTAGCTGTATCTACGAAGCCCTTAATGGAGAAGTGGCCTTTAGCAAGGCGGTAAAAGAGATTCTTGCTCGTCCATCTGCCAATGATCTGAAAGGAATACCTCAACTCACTAAAAGAGAAAAAGAGGTATTACAGCTAATAGCTGAAGGAAAGACAACCGCATTAATGGCAAAGCATCTTTTTGTGAGCCCGTTAACTATAGAAACTCATAGAAGAAATCTGCTGCAAAAATTTGAAGTCAAAAATGTTGCTTCATTGATAAAAATTGCAGCAGATCAAGGATTTCTTAAGTTTATCGGTTAGTTTTTTTGATGAATTAATATTAATCTATGCATGTTGACAATAGATTTTTTATCATCACGCTTGAAATGTAGGGTTATGGCATTCTTGAAGTCATCCAGTTCAATATCGCAGAGATACGAATTTGGGTAAGATTTACGCTTTTCAGTATAAAAAGAAATAGGCTCACTTACTAGTTTTTGCCTTTGCCATATGGTGATTTCAGCACCATCATCGGATTTTTCCATATCAGCATACAACTTGTAATGACCTTTAGGCAGCTCACTAAGATCTATCTTTACTTGTCCGCCCCCTGTGGAATGCAAAATGTTCCCATCTATTTTTACAGCGCCACCAATCGTATACTGCATTAATTGAGGATAAACCATAAGGGTGTCGGGTATATACACCTTAGTTAGCTCCTGGTTTGGTAAAACAAGATTACTATTGATTGATTTGTCGGCATAATAGAATGCAACAGAAGTATAATCTCCAGGTTTATTGTTGTTTTCGGGGCCATGTTCAATGGTGTGTTTTATTTCTTTTTCAAATGGCATTTTGTCCGATATAAATAGCCTGTATCCTCCGGTTCGTGCGTATGGCAAAGAATAATCAAGTGAGCCATGAAGAGGTAAACTCATTTTTCGGTCCCAACGGTCAAGCAAAGCATACCACCCACCGTTAAAGTAATCTTCGGAGCCTGTTCCGTGCATTCTCATCTCGCCGTCGATCGTAGTTACATCATCACCCTCAAAGAACAATGTCATTCCTGGATTGAGACCTTGAGCTTGTAGAATTGTTCCGACATAATGCCCCTTGCCTTTACCCTCTAAAAATAAATGAGGTGTTTCTGGTTTCGTATTTTTATCTGGATTCCAAAAGGCATAGAATTTACCTTCTTTTGAAGGTTCATATTTTGTATCCTCAACATACACATCTGCCTCAATTTTTATGGGTGTTGTTCCCTGAGTACCCTCAAGTTGTAAAATTTCTATTTTTGCCTTTTTACTAAAGGGCATAGGGAAGTAAGCGTAATTGATGTTGTCAGCAGAGCCTAGTAACAGACTTTGCATAGATTCTTTGCCAAAGGCATAACCAAAAAAGTCTGCCACAGGCATAAATACTGCCGGTTGTTCATCGTCCCAGCTCATCTTAATTAAAACGTTTTTATTTAGACCTCTAAAAGAATCGGCATGATGTAATTTTATTCCGGTTATTCTTCCTCCTTCATTTATATCTGCAATGGTTACTGATTTGGAGGGTGTTAATATACTTTCAGTATGGATTGGTTGGCTATTTAGCTTAGTCACTTTGTGCCAATCATCACCAAGCGTAGTTAGTGCTAGTTTTTCCTGTTCATTAAGCTCAGAACTGAAATTTCTAACCTGGTAATTCTTAGGATAGCTTCTATATTGAATTTGGTAGAATTCCATTTTTTTACCTCTCGAAACGATTTTGCAACCATTCTTGAATGAAATTGGAAAATAACAAAAATAACCGCCAAGTTCATTACCTGCTAGTGGCGAAATAAAAGGAAATATTTTGCCTGAGAAAAGATCCGAAAAACGAATCGAAAAGCTAGGTTTTGTTGCTCCTCCGAAATAAAAGTCAAGCATATCATTATTCGGTGTTGGCGTCCAGATCCTGTTGATCACCCCGTTTCCTTTAGCTTCAAATATTACTAATGAGCTGTCAGCATTTTTGCGTATAAACGAATATTTACCACTAAACCCATCATCGTTGTTCCCCGTTGTATCGTACGAAGAGAACTGCTTTACTTTAGTGTCCTCCCAATACTTAGGCAGGTCTTGTATTAAACGTAATTTATTTAACTCAGTTGTTGTGCTTATTTGGTTGTTTTGGGCTATGGCATTAAGAGTTAAACCACTTACCAGTATGCATAGATAGGCTCTTTTCATCCGCTTAATTTAATTATTTTCATCAATAATTTCTAAAAATTACATCAAGAGAACACTTAAATGTAGATATCAATGTTAATATCCTTATATTTGCTAATATTTGTAGTATTTCAATTATTGTTATGACCGTTACAGTACTTCCAATTATAGAACCAGAATCTATTCCTGCGGCACCACTTGCTAAAGTTATGAATGAAAGATTACGCCGTTTGGCAACCGAGTTGAAGGAAATACACCTTGTAGAATTAGAATCTGTTGAACCTCTGTTTGAAGATCTGGTAATCTATATAGGTTATAATAATAAATATAGTATCCGTTGGAAAATAGTAAATGATGTTCCTTTGAAAATAGAAACCATTGTGGCTGATCAATGCGCATTGCTAGGGTATATTAAATGGAAAACGGCAACACTGAATAGCTTCCATGGCAGATAGTTATCCGCTAAGTTAACATATGGCTTTGACGATAAAGTTTTGGGGTCTTCCCTGTGATCATTTTAAAACTTTTGTGAAAAGAAGCAAAATTGTTAAAGCCCGATTCAAAACATATTTGCTTAATATCCATTTTGTTTTCAAGAATTAACTTGCAGGAATAGCCGATTCTTATTTCTACAAGGAATTTAGAGAAAGTCTTTCCGGTTCGGGTTTTAAAATAACGGCAAAAGGAATTTGACACCAAGTCTGCAACAGCTGCTATTTCTTCCAGCTGAATTTTTTTCTTGAAATTATTTAATGCAAAGTTGTAAATGTTATTCATCCGCTCGTTTTCAGATGCGCTATAATCGTATTTAAAGCCTATCGAAGAAAGTAAGGCAATTTGAGGAAGGTTTGCAATTGCCATTAAACATTCAAGAAGCGTTATTATTTTAGCTATGCCATCGCTTTGATATATTTTCTCAATATATGCAGCTATTTCTAAGGCATCTTTCTCTTGTACTAGAATACCTCTTTTGGCCTTTTCAAGAATGTTTTTAATAGGTTTGGTTTCAGGAAGATGTAGAAATCGTTCGCCAATAAAGTTGTCGTAAAAATGAATTACAGTCGAGTATGGCTCTTTTGATCCGGCATCATCAAAATAAGGGGAGTCATATTTCCAATAATGTGGTAAATCGCTTCCCACCAAAACAATATCTCCAGGTGCAAATCTTTTAATATTGTCACCGACAAACTGGGTACCGGTGCCCTTATGAAAGCAGATCAATTCTATTTCAGTATGGTAATGCCATCTGTTATTGATGTTTGGAATCATGTCTTTTCTTACGCTAAAAGAATGATCTGCACTGTTCGGAATTTTAAGGTGTTGAGGTTTCATCTCTGACTATTATAGCTAAAATATACTTCAAAAAAGCATATTGATGGTAATTATGTTAAAATAGCTTAATAAATGGATAAGCACACCATATTTCATATTTTAAAACATGCTTCCTTTATACCATCAATTACAAAATTATTTGATGTTATCTGTAAAAAAAGAAAAAAGGAAGAAAAACGATGGACAGCTGCCACCAATAATTTTTGGTACAAGCAGTTTAGGGAATTTGTATCAGTCTGTGAGTTATGAAACTAAGCGAAACATAATAAAGGAATGTATTGAGCATTCTCTTGGAAAAGCCTTGTTTGATACGGCCGGTAAATACGGAGCCGGTTTGGCGTTGGAAGTTTTAGGTAAAAGTTTGGCAGATTTAAATGTTCACCCGGATGATGTTGTGATATGCAATAAGCTGGGATGGTATCAAACCGAATTGCTAACTCCAGAACCTACCTTTGAAAAAGACGTTTGGGTTGACTTGAAAAATGATGCGGTTCAGCAAATCAGCTATGAGGGTATTATAAAGTGCTTTGATCAGGGGAACAGTTTGCTGGGTATTTATTCTGCAAAGATGGTTTCTGTTCATGATCCTGATGAATATTTAGCTGCGGCAAAAGATGAAAAAGAGAAGGAGCAAAAGTATCAGGATATTCTTGAAGCTTATAGGGCACTTACCGAATTAAAAAAGCAGAAATTAGTAACTTCAATTGGTATTGGTGCTAAAAACTGGAAGGTAATTGAGCGCGTAGCTGCTGATGTAGAATTGGATTGGGTAATGATTGCGAATAGCTTAACGGTAAAGTCACACCCAGAAGATTTAGTCAGATTTATTGCCGACTTAAGGGAGAAGAATATTGAAGTTATTAATTCGGCCGTATTTAATGGAGGATTCTTAATAGGAAGTGATTTTTACAATTATCAAAAAGTAGATAAGCACACTGTAGAAGGTAAAGCACTTTATCAATGGAGAAACAATTTTTTTGCCTTATGTAGCAAGTTTGATGTTAAACCTGCCGAAGCGTGTTTTGATTTTGGTTTTAATATACCGGGAGTAAGTAGCATCGCCTTAAATACAACCCGTCCTGAGAAGATAAGCGAAAATATAATGATGGTAAATAAGAAAATTCCGGAAGATTTTTGGAAAGCCATGCAACATGAACAATTAATATCGACACCATTAAACAGATGAAAGCGTTAGTTTGTAATACTCCGGGGGAGTTTGAATATATAGATAAAATATCACCAGATCTAATAGAAGGATATACTAAGTTGAAGATTAAGGCTGTAGGAATTTGTGGCACAGATTACCATGCTTATCAAGGAGTTCAGCCCTTTTTTAATTATCCCAGAATATTGGGCCACGAAATTGCTGCTGAAATTGCTGAAACTTCAGCGAAAAGCTCATTTAACATAGGAGATAAGGTAACAATAAGCCCATATTTTTATTGTGGTGAATGTATTGCCTGTCGCAACGGGAAGACAAATTGCTGTGAAACAATGAGGGTCTGCGGTGTACATATAGACGGAGCAATGAGTGAATACATTCTTGTCCCTGATTATGCCTTAGTCGCAGGTGAAGGTTTGAGTGAAGATGAACTGGTATTGGTGGAGCCGCTCGCTATTGGCGCTCACGGTATCAGACGAGCAAGCGTTAAGCCCGGAGAATTTGTTCTGGTTGTAGGTGCCGGTCCTATAGGTTTAGGAACCATGGATTTTGCCAGAATAGCCGGTGCAGAGGTAATTGCTTTGGATACTAATCTGCAACGTTTGGAATTTTGCAGAGATAAGTTGGGGATAAAGCATATTATAAATGCCACGTCTGACAATGTTTTTGAGCGATTAAAAACGATAACAAATGGTGATATGCCCACAGTTGTAATTGATTGTACCGGAAATTTGAAAGCCATAAATAATGCATTTCAGTATATGGCGCATGGTGCTCGTTTTGTTTTGATAGGTTTACAAAAGCAGGAAATAAGTTTTAGTCACCCCGAATTTCATAAAAGGGAAGCAACATTATTAAGTAGCCGCAATGCACTGCCAATTGATTTTGAGCATGTGATTTCGTGCATAAGGAATGGGCATATAAAGCCATTAAATTACATCACTCACAAGCTGAAATTTGAAGAAGTGAAAGATAGGTTTTCAGACCTTATTGCCTTTGAAAATGGTTTGGTAAAAGCCGTGATTGTATTCTGAAAGCAGGATCTGGAAAACCTATCCGGGAAATGTCTACTTAGAAATTAGCTTTTTTAATTCCATTAATAGCTCAATATCTTTTTGCCTTATTTTTCCTTCTCTATTGGGAGGCGTGTTTAAAATTAAAATATTATTTTGGGCAGTAGTTATTTTATAATCCTCAACCAGTTTATCTATGGACTTATATGTAGTGTCTTTGGTGTTATAAAACCATTTTGAACTGATGCATATAGTAGATTCCCAAGGCATATAATAATTCTCATTATTGTGAGAGAATATTTTTGGATCAGGCGTGGCAGGGAGGTATGGGTCACCTAATCTAAAGTCGCTTGGGAAGTATCTGATAGGGTAGCCTTCTTTTTGTTGAGCAGGTAAAACCATATGTTGATCAGCATTTCCAGGTGCACCTATAGACCAGTTAATTCCTATTTGGCATTGTGGCTCTTTAGATTTTATTGCTTTATAAATCTCAGCAGCAGGCCATCTGTTGTTTTGCTTCACCCAGCCTCCGTCAAACCAAAACTCTACAACTTTAGTTTTGGCTTTCTGAGTTATAGCAATTAACTCGTTGATTTGATTCACCATAAAATCATTATATGCTTTGTCCTGAGTTGTGTCCTCGGTCTTCGCATTCTCATGCCTGTCCCATAAAGAGTAATATAATCCTAAACCTATATCGTACTTTTTGCATGCTTTTGCTACGGCTTCTATCACGTTAGTTTTGTTAGCAGCGCTATTTACATCGTAGGTGGTATATTTACTATCCCAGAGGCAAAATCCGTCATGATGTTTAGTAATAAGTATTACGTATTTCATCCCGGCATCTTTAGCGGTTTTAACCCATTGTTCTGCATCAATTGAAGATGGATTATATGAAGTTGGCGGTAATGTTCCGTCAGTCCATTCCTCATCATGGAAAGTGTTGATGCCGAAATGAATAAACATCCCGTATTTACGGTTTATTTGTTCTAATTGGTATTTGCCAGGTTTTGAAGAGGGAATGGGCTTTGTAATACCTTCCTGGGCTAAAGAAAATTTTACCATTGCAAGCAATGCTAAGGAAAATAGAATGTGTTTTTTCATTTAGTGGTTTAGATTTTGGTTCAATTTGATAATTCACCAGATCTGATAAATAATGCTTAGTGAATCGGAAGGTAAGGAAGTAATTCGGCAAATCAGATCTTTTATCCCCACCTAAAACTGCGCAAACGTTTGTGTATAATACGTTTAAGTGCTTATTTTGCCTCTTTTTGTTTCGGCTTTAGAACATTGGCCCTGATGTAAAATAATTACACACAATAGGGTGTTAATTATAAGTTAATATTTATGTTTTATAGAACTTGATTTAATCATTTTAATACCGAAGATCTAGTTTGTTTAAAC